>CAKZHZ010000063.1 GCA_936928855.1 uncultured Polycyclovorans sp. | reverse complement strand
GATCTCGCTGCCGTTCAAGCTGATGCTGTTCGTGCTGGTGGACGGCTGGACGCTGGTGGCCGGTTCGCTGGTGCGGAGCTTCGGGTGAGTCCGGAGGACGTCCTCACCCAGGGGCGTGCCGCCATCGAGGTGGCGGTGCTTCTGGCCGCGCCACTGCTGCTGTCGGCACTGCTCGCCGGCCTGCTGATCGGCCTGTTCCAGGCGGCCACGCAGATCAACGAAATGACCCTGTCGTTCATCCCCAAGGTGCTGGCCGTGGCGGCCGCCCTGGTGTTGACGGGCCCGTGGATGCTGCGGGTGATCGTTGACTACACCCGCGCCCTCATCCTCTCCATCCCACAATGGGTAGGGTGAGCCCCACCGCTGTTGCGAGCACTGCTCGCAGGTGGGGCGAACGCCCCGGCAAGGATGCCGGGGCCGGAGTGTATTCGCGCGATGACGGTTCGCCAGGATGGCCGGCGCAGTGTGATGTCCGCGGCACCACAACCGCTGTTGCGAGCACTGCTCGCAGGTGGGGCGAACGACCCGGCATGGATGCCGGGGCCGGAGTGTATTCGCGCGATGAGGGTTCGCCAGGATGATCACCGGCGATGTCACCATCGCCCTGTGGGGCGGCCTGCTGCAAAGCACCTGGACCGGCCTGCGGGTGAGTGCCTTCGTGGTGACCGCGCCGGTGCTCGGTGGACGGGCGGTGCCGGCGCGCATCCGTCTGCTGCTGGCGGTGGTGCTGACGCCGATTCTGGCGGCGGTGCTGCCCCCGGTGGCGTCGCCCGTGCTGTTCAGCGCGGCGTGGTGGCTGGCGGTGATCGTCAACGTCGCCATCGGTCTGCTGCTGGGCACCTTGCTGCAGTTGCTGTTCGAGGCCCTGATGCTGGCGTCGGAGCTGATCAGCGCCACCGCCGGCCTGTCCTTTGCGCAGGTCAATGATCCGTTGCGCGGGACGGCATCGCCGGTGCTCGGCAGCCTGCTGATGGCCTTCGCCAGCCTGTTGTTTCTGGCGCTGGATGGTCATCACGCGCTGATCCGGCTGCTGGCCTACAGCTATGTGGCGGTGCCGGTCAGCGGGCCGTTCGAGGCGCCACCGTGGTGGGCGCTGCTGCAGTTGATGGTGCCGATGCTGGAGGCGGGGCTGAGCCTCGCCCTGCCGGTGTTGGCCAGCCTGCTGGTGGTCCAGCTGGGCTTCGGTCTGGTCAGCCGGGCGGCGCCGGCACTCAACCTGTTTGCCATCGGCCTGCCGGCGGCGCTGATGGCGCTGCTGCTGCTGCTGTGGCTGTGGATGCCGCAGATGGGCACGCCGCTGTCGCAGTACTGGGACAGCTTTCTTGATGCCGTGCAACGGACCTGGGCGGCGCCACCATGAGCGAATCCGACGCCGGCGAACGCACCGAGAAGCCGACCGAGCGACGGCTGCAGAAAGCACGTGAAGAAGGGCAGATCGCACGGTCACGCGAGCTGGCATCGGCCTTGGTGACCACCGCTGGCGCACTGATGCTGGTGGCCTTCGGCGGATCAGCGTTGGCCGCTCTGGCGGAGGGCGTGGCAGCGGCCTTGGCGCGCGCCGGGGATCTCCATGGCGATCCGGTGGCGGCGCTCGGGTTGGCCCTCAAGGCCGGGGCTTCGGCCGTCCTGCTGCTGGTGTTGGTGCCCTGGCTGGTGTCGCTGGCATCGCCGCCCCTGATTGGCGGGCTGCATCTGTCGCCGAAGGGACTGACACCGGACCTGAAGCGTCTCGACCCCCTCAAGGGTTTGGCACGGCTGGTCTCCGCGCAGGCGGCGGCCGAGCTGCTGAAGGCATTGGGCAAGATGGTCCTGATCGGTGGGCTGGTGGTGGTGTGGATCGCCTTCCAGGCCGATCGTCTGCTCGGGCTGTCGACCCTGCCGCTGCCAGCGGCGCTGGCGGCAACCGGCCGCATGCTGCTGGAGGTGATGTTGATCGGCCTGATCGGGCTGGCCGTGGTGGCGGCGATCGATGTGCCCTTTCAGCTCTGGCAGCACCAGCGCCAGCTGCGGATGACCCGGGATGAGGTCAAGCGCGAATTCATCGAATCGGAGGGGCGCCCGGAGGTCAAGGCCAAGCGGCGGGAGCGGGCGCTGCAGCTCAGCCGCGGTCGCATGATCGAGGCAGTCGCCAGCGCTGACGTGGTGGTCACCAACCCGACGCACTTTGCCGTCGCCCTGCGCTATGCCGCGGGCGAGATGCGGGCGCCGGTGGTGGTGGCCAAGGGAGCCGACGAGGTGGCGGCCGCCATCCGCGACAAGGCCGGTGAGGCGCAGGTGCTGTTGCTGGAGGCGCCACCGCTGGCACGCGCGCTGTTCCGCACCGGCACCGTTGGTCAGGAGATTCCGGCCGCCCTCTATGCGGCGGTCGCCCAGGTGCTGACCTGGGCCTATCGGATTCGCGGTGGCGAAGCGCTGCCGCCCCCGGCACCCGAAGTGCCGTCGGATCTGGGAAAACCGTTCGAGGAGGGCTGAGCATGTTGGCGGCGAACCACGCATGAAGGCACTGGCTGCGCTGTCGTCGTTCCGCGGTCGTGCTCCCAGTGCCATCGGTGCGCCGGTGGTGGTGTTCCTGCTGCTGGCGATGGTGGTGGTGCCGCTGCCGGCGCTGGCGCTGGACTTCTTCTTCACCCTCAACATCGCGCTGTCACTGGTGGTGATGCTGGCCGTGGTCTACGTGATGCGGCCGCTGGATTTCACGGTGTTTCCCACGGTGCTGCTGCTGGCGACGTTGTTCCGGCTGGCGCTCAATGTGGCGTCGACACGCGTGGTGCTGCTCAGCGGCCATGAAGGGCCGGGCGCTGCCGGGCAGGTGATCGAGGCCTTCGGCAACTTCGTGATCGGCGGCAACTATGCCGTGGGCCTGGTGGTGTTCCTGATTCTCACCATCATCAATTTCGCCGTGATCACCAAGGGCGCCGGCCGCGTCTCGGAAGTGTCGGCGCGCTTCACGCTGGATGCCATGCCGGGCCGGCAGATGGCCATCGATGCCGATCTCAATGCCGGATTGCTGACACGCGACGAGGCGAAAGCCCGGCGCGAGGAAGTACGCGAGGAGGCGGACTTCTATGGCGCGATGGATGGCGCCAGCAAGTTCGTCAAGGGCGATGCGGTGGCGGGGCTGCTGATCCTGTTCGTCAATGTGCTGGGCGGCGTCGGCATCGGCACGATGGCGCATGGCCTGTCGTTTGGCGAGGCCTTTCAGGTGTACGCACTGCTGACCATCGGGGATGGTCTGGTGGCGCAGATTCCGGCGCTGTTGCTGTCCACGGCGGTGGCCATTCTGGTGACGCGCATGTCGCGAGCCCAGGCCATTGGCGGACAGATGAACACCCAGCTGGTCGGCGACGGCCGCGCTCTGGCGATGGCCGCCGGCCTGATGGGGCTGATCGGCCTGGTGCCGGGTATGCCCAATCTGGCGTTTCTGGTGCTGGCGGCCCTGCTGGCCGGTGGCGCCTATTGGCTGCACCGCCGCGCCCAGGCCACGCAGACAGCCGATCCCGATCATGCGGAGACGCAGGCGCCGCCGGCCGAACTCGGCTGGCAGGATCTGCCGCCGGTGGATCCGGTGGGGCTGGAGCTGGGCTACCGCCTGATTCCGCTGGCCGACACCCAGCGTGGCGGCGAGCTGATGGCGCGCATCCGGGGGATTCGCCGCAAGCTGTCGGAGGAGCTCGGGTTTCTCTATCCGCCGGTGCATGTCCGTGACAACCTGCAGCTGGCACCCAACCGCTATCGGGTGCTGCTGCATGGGGTCGAACTGGCCGCCGGGGAGTGCCACCCGGACCGCGATCTGGCACTGGATGCCGGGCAGGTGCTGGGGCCGGTCGAAGGCATTGCCACTCAGGATCCGGCGTTCGGGCTGCCGGCGCTGTGGATCGAGCCGGGGCAGCGCGCCTACGCCCAGGCACAGGGCTACACCGTGGTGGATGCCGCCACTGTCATCGCCACCCATCTGTCGCAGCTGCTGCGTGACCACGCGCAGGAGCTGCTGGGGATCGAGGAGGCGCAGGCCCTGCTGACCGCCACGGCCCAGCACAGCCCCAAACTGGTCGAGGACCTGGTGCCCAAGGTGTTGTCGCTGGCGGTGTTCACCCGGGTGCTGCAGGGGCTGTTGGGTGAGCGGGTGCCAGTGCGCAATGTGCGCGGGGTGCTGGAGGCGCTGGCCGAACACGCGCCCCGCACCCAGGAGCCGCAGGCCCTGCTGGTGGCGGTGCGGCAGGCGCTGTCGCGGCAGATCGTGGCGAGCATCGCCCCGCCGGGTGCCGCTGATCTGCCCGTTTTCACCCTTTCGTCCGCGCTGGAGCGGCTGTTGCAGGACGGCATGCAACAGCCACAGAACGCCCTGGAGCCCGGCCTTGCGGAACGACTGCAAACCTCGTTGGAAACCCAGGCCCGGCAGCAGGACGCCGTCGGCGAGCCGACAGTCCTGCTGGTCCCCGGCACCCTGCGACACACCCTGGCGCGTTTCCTTCGCGCCGCCGTGCCCCAGGCCCACGTTCTCGCCTTCCACGAACTGCCGGACACCACGCGTATTCGCCATGTCGGGCAACTGGGGTAAGCCATGAAGATCAAACGATTCCTTGCCAGCTCGATGCGTGAGGCCATGCGCCGGGTGCGTGAAGAGCAGGGGCCGGATGCGGTGATTCTCGCCAGCCACACCCGTGAGGACGGGATCGAGGTGGTGGCGGCGGTGGACTACGACGAAGCCCTGATGCGGCAGGCGGTGCAGCGCGGCGAGACTGAGCCGGCGGTGCCCAGTCCGCGCCGCATTGCAGCCGGCCGCGCCGACACACCAGTGGAGTGGGCGGTCGATCCGCAGATTCGCCGGCTTGAATCCGAACTGGCGCAGTTGCGCGGCTTGCTTGAGGCGACGCTGGAGGCCAACGAAACCCAGCTGGCCAAGGCGCATCCCAACCGTGCCCGCATCTACCGGCTGATGGAAACCCTGGGATTCTCCCCGCGCGTGGCCCGTCGCACCGCCGCCAGCCTGCCGGTGGATGCGGACGAGCAGCGGACACGGGTGCTTCCCGTGGGCTGGCTCGCCCGCCATCTGCAGGTGAGTCCGCCGACGGTGCTGGAGCAGGGCGGACGGATTGCGCTGGTGGGACCCACCGGGGTCGGCAAGACCACCACGCTTGCCAAGCTGGCCGAGCGCGCGGTGCGCCGATTCGGCGCACGCCAGGTGGCCGTCGCGTCGCTGGATACCTATCGCATCGGTGCCGAGGAACAGCTTTCCACCTACGCCCGACTGCTCGGGGTGCCGTTGTTCATCGTGCCGTCGCCGGATCAGCTGTCGGCGCGGCTGGCGGAGCTGGCGGACTGCCGCTGCGTGTTCATCGATACCCCGGGCATGAGCCCGGCCGATACCCGACTGGCCGAGGCGCTGGAGGTGCTGGGGGCGATGCCCGAGGTGCTGAGTACCTGGCTGGTGTTGTCCGCCGGCCAGCAGCGCGAGGACCTGGAGGCGGCGGTCAGCCGCTTCGCCCCGGTACGGCCGCAGGCGCTGGTGCTGACCAAGGTGGACGAATGCACCCGGCTTGGCGGTGCCTTGTCGGTGGCGCTGGAGCGCCAGTTGCCGATCACGGTGATCTCGGACGGTCAGCGTGTGCCCGAGGATCTTCACACCGCCCGCGCCGCCGACCTCGTGCTGCGGGCCATGCAGAACGCGCGGCAGGTGCTGCCGCCCAGCGAGACGCCCAGCGTGGCCGACCTGGAAACCGAAATCCCGACAATGGAGCGCGCCGCTCATGCTTGAACGACTGAAAGATCGCTTGCACCAGGCGGTGGGACTGGCGGGACCGGAGCCGGCGCGTCCGGCACGGGTGATCGCCGTCGCCAGCGGCAAGGGTGGGGTGGGCAAGACCAATGTGTCCGCCAATCTGGCACTGGCGCTGCAGATGAGTGGCGAGCAGGTGCTGTTGATGGATGCCGACCTCGGCCTCGCCAACGTCGATGTCCTGTTCGGCCTGCAGCCCACCTTCCATCTGCAGCATGTGCTGGAAGGACGCTGCACCCTGCAGGAGGCGTTGGTCGAGGGCCCACAGGGCCTCACCATCGTGCCGGCCGCCAGCGGCCTCGGGCAGATGGCCAACCTGTCCCATGCGGAGCATGTGGGCCTGATCCGCGCCTTCTCGGAACTGCAGACACCGGTGGACACCCTGGTGGTGGACACGGCCGCCGGCATCGCCGATGGCGTGCTGACCTTCTGCCGGGCCGCGCAGGAGGTGCTGATCGTTGCCAACAATGAACCGGCATCCCTCACGGACGCCTACGCCCTGATCAAGGTGCTGTCGCGGGACCAGGGCGTGAAGCGTGTGCAGGTGGTCGCCAACATGGTGCGCTCGGCGGCTGAGGGCTACGAACTGTTCGAGCACCTTCGCCGGGTTTCGGATCGATTTCTCGACGTTCATCTCAATTTTCTCGGCGCGGTTCCCTACGACGAGTTCCTGCAGCGCGCGGTGCGACGTCAGCGTGCGGTGATGGAGGCCTATCCGAGCGCGCCGTCGTCGGTGGCGTTCCGCACCATCGCGCAGGCCATCCAGAAGTGGCCGCCGCCGCAGGGTGCGCGGGGGCATGTGGAGTTCTTTGTGGAGCGGCTGGTCGGCGCCCCGATGATGATGGGGGCGATGGCATGAGCAGCGCCGCCGCCTATCGCGCGGTGCAGGCGCCCGACGTCAATGCGCTGGTGCGGGATCACCAGGATCTGGTGCGGCGGATTGCCTATCACCTGCTGGCGCGGCTGCCGGCCTCGGTGGAGGTGGACGATCTTCTGCAGGCCGGGCAACTCGGTCTGATCGAGGCCGCCCAGCATTTTCGTGACGATGGTGGCGCCAGCTTCGCCACCTTCGCCGGCATCCGCATTCGCGGCGCCATGCTCGACGAACTGCGCAAGGGCGACTGGGTGCCCCGATCCGTGCATCGGCGTGCCCGTGAGATCGCCGAGGCGATTCGCGCCATCGAGGCGCGCACCGGCCATGAGGCCAGCGATGCCGAGATTGCGCAGGCGCTGGGAATGCCACTCGAGGCCTATCACCGGCATGCCGAGGATGCGGCACGGGCGCCCCTGCTGTCGCTGGATGATCCGGGCGCCGGTGATCGCAGTCTGGCTGACACGCTGGAGGATCCGGAAACGCCGGAGCGGGCCACGTTCCAGGCTGCATTCCGGGAAGCCCTGGCCGATGGAATCGCCGAGCTGCCGGACCGTGAACGCACCGTGATGGGCCTGTACTACCAGGACGAACTGAACCTGAAGGAGATCGGCCGCGTGCTGGGTGTCAGCGAAAGCCGGGTCTGCCAGTTGCACAGCCGGGCGTTGCTGCGCTTGCGTGCCCGCCTTCAGGACTGGCGCAGCGTGGCCGTTGCGGCCTGAACCCGAAGAACCCCCGAGAGAAATGCCATGAACCCCAACATGAAAATCCTGATCGTCGATGACTTCTCGACCATGCGACGGATCGTCAAGAACCTGCTCGCCGATCTGGGCTTCAACAACACCGCCGAGGCCGATGACGGCGCCACCGCGATGCCGCTGTTGAAGCAGGGCGGTTTCGAGCTGGTCGTCACGGACTGGAACATGCCGGGGGTCACCGGCATCGAACTGCTGCGCGCCATTCGCAGCGACCCGGATACCGCCAAGCTGCCGGTACTGATGGTGACTGCCGAAGCCAAGCGCGAGCAGATCATCGAAGCGGCCCAGGCCGGCGTTAACGGTTACGTGATCAAGCCCTTCACGGCGCAGACGCTGAAAGAGAAGCTGGACAAGATCTTCGAGCGGCTGGCGCAGGCGGCATGAGCACGCCCACGTCCCCGGCGCCGGATCTGCGTGCGGACCTGATGCAGGTCACCACGCAGTTTCAGACCGCGCTGCACAACCTGCCGCTGGACACGAGGCTGGTGGATGTGGCGCGTCTGGCGCTGCCCGACGCCTGCGCCCGTCTGGATCACGTGGTGGCGCTTACCGAGCAGGCGGCGCACTCGACGCTGGATGAGGTGGATCAGCTCCGTGCCGGGCTTGATCGCACGCTGCGACTTGCCGAGGGGCTGCCACCGCATGTTCGCGAGCGTCTGCTGGCACTGGTCGCCGAGCAGCGCCAGCGTTGCGCGGCACTGGATGCGGCCCAGGCCTATCAGGACCTGACCGGGCAGATCATCCGGCGTGTCACGGCGCTGATCCGGGGGCTCGAACAGGACCTGCTGGCCATCGCCGACGGTCGCAGTCCGCCACCGCGGGCAGGCCCCGCCGAGGACCGGGGCAGCGGACCGGCGGTGCAGGGTCTCGATCAGCCGGCGGCCTCGCAGGGCGATGCCGATGATCTGCTGTCGGCGCTGGGGCTGTAGCCATGAGCACGGCCGATCCCAGCCTGCTGCCGGATTTCCTCACGGAGGCGGGCGAACTGCTCGACCGCCTGGGGGAGGATGTCTTCGCACTGGCCGAGGATGCATCGGCGGAACGCCTCAACGCCGTGTTTCGCGGCTTTCATACCATCAAGGGCGGCGCCGGCTTTCTCGAGCTGGCGCCGGTGGTGACGCTGTGTCACCGGGCCGAAGATGCCTTTGGCAGGGTGCGCGACGGGCAGCTGGCGGTGACCCCGGCCCTGGTGGATGCCGCCCTGGACGCGGTGAAGGTTCTCGACCAGCAGGTGGCGCTCCTGCATGACGGCGGCATGCCGTTGGAAACGCCCGCAGCGGTGCTGTCGGCATTTGACGCACTGCTCGGCACGGCGGCGGATGACGCCATCAGTGAAGATGAGTTCGAGGCGCTGCTGGATCAGTTGCACGGGACCGGAGCGGCGCCGGCAGGCCCTCCACCCGCCGCCCCGGCCAGAGTCGTCGAGGTGTCCGCGCCCGCGCCTGTCGCCGCGCGGACCCCGGACACCACGGTGCGGGTGGACAGTGAGCGGATTGATCACCTGATGACCCTGGTGGGCGAACTGGTCATTGTCCGGAACCGGCTGAAGGCCGATCCGCGACTGCGCGGGCCCAGTGGCGGCCTGATGGGCGAGCTGGATCGCGTCACCGTGCGGCTGCAGAACGCTGTGATGCGGGTCCGCATGCAGCCGGTGGGGCGCCTGTTCGCGCGCTTTCCCCGGGTCGTGCGCGATCTCGCGCGCGAACTCGGCAAGCAGGTGCGGGTGGAACTCGCCGGGGAGGACACCGATCTCGACAAGCACCTGGTGGATGCCTTGGCCGATCCATTGATTCACCTGGTGCGGAATGCGGTGGATCACGGGATCGAGTCGCCCGAGGTCCGGCGGGAGCTGGGCAAGAACCCGGTGGGGCGGCTGTTGCTCAGCGCCAGTCAACGCGGTGACAGCGTGATGCTGCGCGTGGAGGACGATGGCAAGGGACTGGACCCTGATGCCATCCGCGCTTCCGCGGTGCGCAAGGGCTTGCTCGACGAGCGGGCCGCTGCCGCGCTGACGCCGGCCCAGGCCTGCGAGCTGGTGCTGCGGCCGGGGTTCTCCACCCGCGAAGCGGTGTCGTCGGTTTCCGGGCGGGGCGTCGGGATGGATGTGGTGGCCAGTGCCGTGCGTGCCTTGGGTGGGCGCCTGTCGCTGTCAGGGCAGGTCGGGCGTGGGGCGGTGGTGGAGCTGGTGCTGCCGCTGACCCTGGCGATCCTGCCGACCCTGCGGACCCGCTGCGGGCCCCGCAGTCTGGCGTTGCCCCTGCGGCAGGTGATGGACCTGCAGCCGTTCGACCCCGAGGCGCTGCAGTGGCGGGCCGGCCAGCCGGTGTTGCCGCTGCAGGGCCGTAGTGTGCCGGTGACCTTTCTCGATCAATGGCTGGACCTGCCGGCCGGCGCCCGCAGCCTGCTGGTGCGGGTGACGACGCATCACGGCGAGCGGGGCTTGGTGGTGGATGGTGTCGAAGGCCGCGAGGACGTGGTGCTGAAGCCGCCCGGACGGCTGCTGCGGGGCATCCCGGGCTATGGCGGCGCCGCCGTCACCGGCGACGGACGGATCGCGCTGATTCTTGACCCTGACGGCCTCACCGCCGCACAGCCGGAGACCTGAGGCATGGATATCGTCAGCCTGGTCGCCGTCATACTGGCCTTCGTGTCGGTGATCGGCGGCAGCATTCTCAAGGGCAGCGGCATCAGCGCGCTGTTGTCCGGTGCCGCGTTCATGATCGTGGTGATCGGCACCCTGGCGGCGATCTGCCTGCACACCCCGGGCACTACGCTCAAACGTGCGCTGGCCATCGTCAAATGGGTGTTTGCGCCGCCGAAGGAAGATCCGCACAGAACGCTGGAGCGCGTGGTGGAGTGGAGCCAGACCGCGCGCAAGCAGGGCCTGCTGGCGCTGGAAGGCGCGGTGGACGGTGAGACCGACCCCTTCATCAAGAAGGGCTTGCAGATGTTGGTGGACGGGACCGAACCGGAAACCCTCCGGGGCGTCCTCGAGGTGGAGATCGAGGCCCGGGAGCATCACGATCTGGCGGCAGCCAAGGTGTTTGAAGGGGCCGGCATCTATGCCCCCACCATGGGCATCATCGGCGCCGTGATGGGGCTGATGGCGGTGATGAAGAATCTCGCCGACCCTTCAAAGCTCGGCGCCGGCATCGCCGCAGCCTTTGTTGCCACCATCTACGGCATCGGCTTCGCCAACCTGTTTCTGCTGCCGATGGCGGCCAAGCTCAAGGCCATCGTGCAGGGTCGTGCGCGCCAGCAACAGATGCTGGTGGAAGGCCTGGTGGCCATCGCCAACGGCGAAAACCCCCGCAACATCGAGGCCCGGCTGTCGGGCTATCTGCATTGAGGAACGCGCATGGCACGCAAGGTCAAGCATGAGGAACACGCCAACCACGAGGCCTGGGCCATTCCCTATGGCGACCTGATCACACTGTTGCTGGCGTTCTTTGTGGTGATGTACGCGGTATCGTCGGTCAATGAGGGTAAGTACCGGGTCATGGCGGCCTCGATGTCGGCCGCCTTCGGGGGCACGCCGAAATCACCGCTGCCGATCCAGATTGGCGACAACCTGGCCAAGGGCAGCGAAAGCGGGCAGCCATCGCCTCCGTCCGACGTTCCCAAGTTCCAGACCGAGATGAAGGAGTTTCTCAGCAGCGCGCCCCTGGCCGAAGCGCTCAAGGAGGCGCGACCGGTGCCCGCCCGGCTGAAGCCGGAAAGCGACGAAACCCTCAATCGCATCAGCGACAACATTTCGGCGGCACTGGCCCCGCTGATCGCCGACAACTGGGTACGTGTCACCCGTCGCACCTTCTGGCTGGAGGTCGAGATCAATACCGATGTGCTCTATGCCAGCGGTTCGGCGGCGCTCAATGCCGAGGTGCTGCCGGTGATCGATGAACTGGCTTCGGTACTGGTGGCATTCGACAATCGCATGCGGGTCGAAGGGCATACCGACGATCGACCGATCCACACCTCGCTGTTCCCCTCCAACTGGGAATTGTCGGCGGCGCGTGCCGGTACCGTGGTGCGGCGCTTGCGGGACGGCGGCATTGCGCCGGAGCGCTTGTCGGTGGTGGGGTATGGCGAATTTCACCCGACAGGTGACAACACCACCGTCGAAGGCCGGCAGCGCAACCGCCGCGTCACCATCGTGATTCTGGCCGCGGAAGCGGCCTCGCTGCCCATCGGGCCCGCCGGAGCACACCATGCCCCTTGAGGCCACGCCCGATCTGCCTCCCGGCCCCTGGCTGCTGGTGGGCCTGGGAGACCGCCTCTACGGGTTGCCGGTGCCGTGGTTGCGCGAGGCCCTGCCGGGGCAACCGGCCGATCCGGTGCCCGGCGCGCCGCCGGGAGTGCGGGGCATCATGCACGTCCGTGGCGAGGTGATGCCGGTGGTGGACCTGCGGGTACCGCTGGCGGTCGAGGGGGCGTCGGATGCGACGGCCGGCAAGCTGGTGGTGGTGGAAGTGGAGCAGGAGCGGTTTGCGTTGCGGGTGGACCGGGTGGCGGACGTGGTGAAGGTGCAGGCCGAAGGCATCGAACCGCGCGCCATCGGCCCGCACCCGAAGGCGCTGTGTGGTTTTGCCCGGCTGTCGCAGGGCCTGGTGCAGCTGGTCGACCCCCGAGCGCTGCTGGCCCTCACCGCTGCAGCGGCGTCCGCTACAGCATCACGAACGACTTGAACCCGCCCCAGAACATGCGTTTGCCGTCGAACGGCATGGCCTGCATGTCCATCTGCAATCGCGGATCGTTCATCACCTTGGCGACCACCCGGTCGCGGTCCTTGCGGGAGCGGTAGGTGGCCCAGGCGAACACCACGACCTCGCCCGGCTTGAGTTTCACGCTCTGCGGAAACGAGGTGGATTTGCCGGGCTGAACATCATCCTCGACACATTCCACATAGCTGAGGGCGCCATGTTCGCGCCAGATCTTGCCCGCCTTGCGGGCCATGCGGCGGTAGGCGGTGAGGTTGTCCCGGGGGACCGGCAAAACGAATCCATCGACATACATGACGTACTCCTCGGTGGGCTGTGAATGACGAATACCCGTCGAGCGAGCCTGCGCGAAATCGACAGGGGTGTCATCCACCGGGGGTTACGGCTGGAGTCCGGGCAGGCCGGGGTGACGGTTCCTGTCTGCCTCCCGTCATGTCTCACGTAATCGGGCATCCAGGCTCCGACCGCCGAAGCTGGATCCCGGGTCAGGCCCGGGATGACGTCACCTGCTCATCTCCCGTCATGCCCGACGTGATCGGGCATCCAGGCTCCGACCGTCGCAGCTGGATCCCGGGTCAGACCCGGGATGACGTCACCTGCTCATCGCCCGTCATGCCCGACGTGATCGGGCGTCCAGAGCCGATCGTTGCAGGTGGACCCCGGGTCAGGCCCGGGGTGACGTCACCTACCTATCTCCCGTCATGCCCGACTCGATCGGGCATCCAGAGCCGACCGCTGCCGCTGGACCCCGGATCAAGCCCGGGGTGACGTTTCCTACTCCTCAACCGTCATGCCTGACCGCTTCGGTCGATCAACGTCCCACCAGCGAGCGCGCAATCACTTCCTTCATGATTTCCGAGGTGCCGCCGTAGATACGCTGGATGCGGGCATCCTGCCAGTAGCGGCTGATCGGGTATTCGGTCATGTAGCCGTAGCCGCCGAACAGCTGCAGGCAGGCGTCGGTGACGCGGCCTTCCATCTCGGTGGTGGAGAGCTTGATCATGGCGGCGTGCGGCACATCGAGCTTGCCTTCGGCGTAGAGCGCATTGCACTTCTCGACAAAGGCGCGGTGCACTTCGATGTCGGTCTTGCATTTGGCCAGCTCGAAGCGGGTGTTCTGGAAGCTGGCGATGGGCTGGCCGAAGGCCTTGCGCTGGCTGACGTACTCCACGGTCCTTTCCAGAGCGCCCTGGGCGTGGCCGACGGCGGTGACGGCCAGGGCCAGCCGCTCGCGCGGCAGCTCGTCGATGAGGTGGCCGAAGCCACCGCCGACCTTGCCGAGCACTTCGTCGGCGGCCACTTTGACGTTGTCGAAGAACAGCTCCGAGGTGTCGGCGGCGTGCAGGCCCACCTTTTCGAGGTTGCGGCCGCGCTTGAAGCCGGGCAGCGAGGTGTCGAAGGTGAACAGGGTGGTGCCCTTGGCGCCCTGTTTGGGATCGGTCTTGGTCGCCAGCACCACCACGCCGGCATGCTGGCCGTTGGTGATGAAGGTCTTGGAGCCGTTGATGAGGTAGCTGTCGCCGTCGGGCAGGGCGCTGGTCTTGATGCCCTGCAGATCGGAGCCGGCGCCCGGCTCGCTCATGCCGATGGCGCCGATGCACTCGCCGCTGGCCATGCGCGGCAGATACTTCTGCTTCTGCTGCTCGCTGCCGAGATGGAGGATGTAGGGGGCGGCGATGTCGGAATGCACCGACAGGTTGGACGCCAGTGCCAGGTAGCCCATCCGTGCGGCTTCTTCCAGCACCACCATGCTGAACTCGAACGGTGCGCCCATGCCGCCGTATTCCTCGGGCATGTCCACGCACAGCAGGCCGTTCTCGCCCATCTTCAGGTAGAGCTCCTTGGGGAAGATGCCTTCTTTCTCCCACTGCGCGTAGTGCGGTTCCACCTCGTCGTTGAAGAAGCGCACGACGGTGTCGCGGAACAGCTGCATTTCGGCGGTATCACTCATGAGTCACAGTCCTTTTGGGTCAATACGAATGTCAGGGCATCAAGGTTGATCTGGAGGCGGCCGGCTGCCGGCCACTGATAGCGGATGCGTTGGGGCTCCCCCGGACCGTCGCGCCGGAACTGCAGCGGAGCAGTGGACTCCAGCACATAGCGGGCCGCAGGCTCGCCTTCGGGCTGGATCAGCAGCGCGGTGCCGGTATCGGTGGCGACGATGCGCATGAACTCGTAGGTCTCGGTGCGGCTGCCGTTCAGGCGCAGGCTGGTGCCGAGCATCACGTTGTCGCTGGGCGGTAACCACACCTCCCGGTATTGCTGTTCCTGGGTGGCGTACTCCCAGCAGCCCTGAAGGCCATCGAGGGTGGGCAGGCGCGGCTGTGCCATCGCCACGGCGGGCAGGCTCAGCAGCAGTGACAGGCTGTAACGCAGGAGCATAGTCATCGGCTATCACGAGGGCGAAAAGAATTCATTTGCACGAATGTTGAGAGTAATTATCATTTGCAACAGTTCTCACTTGGAGCCCGCCATGACCAAAACGCTCAGCTTCGCAGTCGTCCATTTTACGGTGGCGTTCACGGTTGCCTATCTGATCACCGGCAGCTGGGTCGCGGGCAGCCTCACGGCGCTGATCGAGCCTTGTATCAATACCGTGGCCTACTATCTCCACGAAAAAGTGTGGTCGCGGCGCGTGCCGCCGGCAGGTGATGCGGCAACGTCCACCTGGAGGCCGCAGCCCGCGCCGGTGTGAGCGGGCTGCGCCGTCACCGGGTCTGAGGCGCCGGGCGGGGGCGTCAGGAATCTGTGATGGGATGATAGAGTCCCGGCATCACGAGGAGATGCCGATGGCAGAACAGTCCGCCAGCCCACGAACACCCCTGAGCCGACCGCGCACGCCTGCGCTGCTGATTCACGGCATGTGGTGCACGGGGACGGACTGGGACCGTATCCGGCAGATGCTCGATGCACGGGGATTCGACTGTCATGCCCCCACGCTGCCGGCGCACCAGCCGACCCCTGACCAGCCGCTGCAGGTCGGGGCGATGAGCCTTCAGGACTACCTCCGCTTTCTCGAGCGGGAGGTGACGGCGCAGGAGTGGCAGAGCCCGCCGGTGTTGATCGGGCACTCGATGGGCGGGGCCTTGGCGCAGCAGCTGGCGACGCGGGTGGAATGCCGCGCGCTGGTGTTGCTGACACCGGCGCTGCCGTGGGGCATGAACATTCTCTCCTGGTCCAATTTCAAGGCATTTTTTGCGGCCTTTGCGCGCTGGGGATTCTGGCGGCGCCCCCACAAGCCGTCGCGACGGATGGCGTCCTATGCGGCCTTCAACGGCCTGCCGGAAGCGCGGCATGACGTGCTCTATCAGCGCATGGTGCATGAGTCCGGCCGGGCGGCGTTCGAGCTGGCCTTCTGGTGGGCGGACCTGCGGCGCGCGTCTCGCGCCGAGGCCGATCGGGTTCGCTGCCCGGTATACATCGTCAGTGCCGGCGCCGACCGTCTCACCCCTTCGCGTCATGTGCGCAAGCTGTTGCGGCGGTATCCCTCAGCCCGATTACGGCACTATCCCGACCGCGGACACTGGGTCATCGATGACGAGCATACGGACGAAATGATGAATGGCATCTGCAGTTGGCTGCGTCCCCTGGAGGAGCGCCCCGTTCCCGTTACGGCACAGCCGGCAGGGTTGACGGCATGAAACATCGGTTTATCTCGGCCGCCCTGGTGGCGGTCACGGGCGCGGTTTGGGCGCAGGGCGACACGGTGGGGCGGGCATTGAACACCGTGGAGCAGTCGCAGCGTGCCGCTGCGGCCTCGCAGGACCGGGTCGACCAGCTTGATGATCAGACCCGCGCCCTGCTGGAGCGCTTCCGCGCCGCCAGCTGGCAGGCCCAGCAGCTGACGGTCTATGCCGACCAGCTGGAAGCCATTGCCGAGCGACAGGCCGAGGAGAAGACCTCGCTGCAGCGCCAGATCGAGGCCATGCAGCGCACCGAGGCGGAGCTGCTGCCGCTGATGCTGCGCATGCTGGATGCGCTGACCCGTTTTGTGGAGCTGGATCTGCCGTTCCTGCCGCAGGAGCGGCGCGAGCGGCTCGACAACCTGGAGCGCCTGATGAGTGATCCCGAGGCGACGCTGGCCGACAAGTACCGGCGCCTGCTGGAGGCCTATCAGGTGGAAGTGGACTATGGCCGTGGCCTGGGGGCGGAGCGGGCGGAGGTTGACGGTCGGGTCGTGGATCAGCTGCGGGTGGGCCGACTGGCGCTCTATGCCCTCACCTTGGAAGGCGATCAGGCCTGGCGCTGGGATGCCGAGTCGGCCCAGTGGCTGCCGCTGGAAGGCGGTTGGGTCAGGACCATCCGGCAAGGGCTGCGCATGGCGCGCGACACCGCGCCGGCCGGGCTGCTGAAACTGCCCGTGGCGGTCGCCGAGGAGGTGCAGCCATGAAGCGCTGGACGCTATTGCTGGCCGGTCTGGTCGCCGCCACCGCCCAGGCCCAGGCGCCACAGACCGCCGAAGGTCTTGACGCCCTGCTGCGGGAAGTGCAGGCCGCTGCCGCCGAGGGCCGCACTCTCAACCGGGAGCGTGAAGCGCGGTTTCTGCGAGAGAAGAATCAGCAGGCAGCGATGCTGCGCGAGGCCGAGGCGGAGAAACGCAAGGCCGATACCCGCATCGCCGAGGTGCGCCGTCGTTTCGAGGCGCAGCAGCGCGAGGTGCAAGCCCTGAAGGAACAGCTGCGGACCAGTGTCGGCGAGCTGGATCAGATGTACGCCGGCATCCGGCAGGTCGCCGGGGATCTGCGTGCGCTGGCGGCGGACTCGCTGATCACCGCACAGGCACCCGAGCGGCTGCAGTTGCTCGATCAGCTTGCCACCGGCCGCGAGCTCCCCGGCATTCCGGAGCTGGAGCAGCTCTGGGTGACGCTGATGGAGCAGATGACCGAGTCCGGACGCAGCGTACGGTTCGAGGCGCCCATCGTGGATGCCGGGGGCTTGTCGCGCACCACCGAGGTCGTGAGGGTGGGCAGTTTCTCTGCCTTTGCCGACGGCGAGTACCTGGTGCTCGACGAGCAGGCCCGACTGGTCGCCCTGCCGCGTCAGCCGGCCCGCAGCCTGCGCGGCTTGGCGGAGGACTTTGCCGCCAGCCGTCAGGGGGTGGCACCGGTGTTGATCGACCCATCGCGTGGCACCCTCCTCAGCGTGGAGGGCGACAAGCCGGATCTGCTGGAACGGGTGCAGCAGGGCGGCGCCGTGGGCTATGTGATTCTGGCCCTGGGTGTGATCGGGGTGCTGATCGCCGCCGGCCAGCTGCTGTTCCTCACCGGGACCGGCGGGCGCATGCGGGCGCAGTTGCGACAGCTGGATGCGCCGCGCGGCGACAATCCGCTGGGGCGGGTGATCGCCGACTTCCGGCAGGGCAGTCGCGACGACGATGACCCCGAGCTGCTGGAGTTGCGTCTGTCGGAGTCGGTGTTGCGCGAGACGCCCCGGCTGGAGCGCGCGCAGTCGGTCATCAAGCTGTTTGCGGCAGTGGCGCCGTTGTTGGGTCTGCTGGGCACCGTCACCGGCATGATCGCCACCTTCCAGGCGATCACCGTGTTCGGGACGGGGGACCCGAAACTCATGGCGGGTGGTATCTCCCAGGCGCTGGTCACCACCGTGCTGGGCCTGGTGGTGGCGATTCCCCTGCTGTTCGTCAATTCGCTGCTGGCGGCGCGTTCGCGGGTGCTGATCCAGATGCTCGACGAGCAGTCCGCCGTGCTGCTGGCGGAGCGTCTGGAGGGCCCCCGTGACTGAGGTGTGGCTGGCGCCGTATCAGTCGCTGAGCCTGTTCCTGGAAACCGGCGGCTGGGTGCTGAACTGGATCTTCGCCGCCGCCGTGCTGTTGTGGATGCTGATTCTGGAGCGCATCTGGTTCTTCTGGCGGGTGCTGCCGGGGGTGGAGGGGCGGGTGCGGGCGCACTGGTTCGCCCGCCCTGAGCGCCGCTCGTTCAGCGCGCGGCGGATCCGCAGCGCGCTGCTGGGCCGGGTGCACCTGCTGATGGGGCAGACCCTGCCCACCATCCAGGTGTTGATCGCCATCTGCCCGTTGCTGGGGCTGCTGGGTACGGTGACCGGCATGATCGAAGTGTTCGATGTCATGGCGCTCAAGGGCACCGCCGATGCGCGCGCCATGGCGGCCGGGGTGTCCCGTGCCACGGTGCCCACCATGGCGGGCATGGTGGTGGGGCTGTCGGGGCTGTTCTTCATCAACCGCTTCCAGTCGCGGATCCGCATCGAGAGCGAGCGGTTCGGCGACCGGCTGAGCGTCACGGAGGTGGCGGCATGAAAATCAAGCGGCACAGTCCGCCCGGCGATGACACCGGGATCGACCTGACCCCGATGCTGGATGTGATCTTCATCATGCTCATCTTCTTCATCGTCACCACCTCGTTCATCCGTGAGGCGGGCATCGAGGTGAACCGCCCCAGTGCCGAGACTGCGCAGCGCGAGGAGCAGACCAACATCCTGGTGGCGATTTCGCCCGAAGGCGAGGTCTGGATCGACAAGCAGCGCGTCGACATCCGGGGCCTGCGGGCGGTGATCCAGAAACTGCGTGCCGAAAACCCCGAGGCCTCGGTGGTGATTCAGGCCGATACCGACGCCCGTGCCGGGCTCATGGTGGAAGCCATGGATCAGGCGCGTCTGGCCGGCGTCAAGGACGTGTCCATTGCCGCACTTCCCCGCTGACGCTTCGCTGGAGGCCGCGCCCTGGTCGCGGCTGACGGTCACCGCCTTTTTCGCGGTGGGCGTGGCGGTGCTGCTGTTCCTGTGGATGTCGTGGATGACCCGCGCGCCGGAGGCGCCGCCCGATGCCGGGCGCCGTCTGGACGGGGTCGAGTTGGTCAAGGTGCAGGATGAGCCGGACACGCCACCCGAGGAGCTGTTCAGCCCTGAAGCCGAACCGCCGCCACCACCCGCTGCGCCGCCGGCGCTGTCGGCGCCACAGCGCCCCAGCATCAATGTGCCGACCCTGCCCATTGCGGCAGCGGAGGTCGGCAACATCGCCGTGCCGCTCAACAGTGGCAACAATCTGGGCGTGGGGCTGGCCAGCGCCGGCAGCTTTGCCGGTTTTGCGGGGCAGGGCAGTGGTGCCGGGTCCGGTGGTGATGGTGGCGGTCGCGGGTTTACCGGCAAGCCGCTGGTGCCGCTGTCCACCGCACGTCCGCAGATGCCGAAATGGGCCTGCGAGAAAGGTATTCGGGGGTGGGTGGAGGTGATGTTCACGGTGATGCCGAATGGCCGCGTGCGCAACGTCAAGCTGATCGATGCCGATCCGCGCGGGGTGTTCGAGGCGGCCGCCATCGAAAGCATCGGCAACTGGATCTACGAGCAGACCGACCGCGCCCGTGAGGTGAAGCAGCGGGTGCCGATGAATCCCGAAGACTGCGCGTACAACTGGCGATGATGCGGCGAGCCCTCCTGATCCTGGCGACGGCGCTGCCGACGGCGACCCTGGCCCAGCAATATCGCAGCGAGGTGCGAGAGCTGCCGACGCCGCCGGCCGAGCAGACGGCTTCGCCGGAAACCCTGCTCAAGACCACCACGGACCCCTATCAGCGCGCGCTGCTCCTGCGCGACCTTGCCGCGCAGGCGGCACGCGAGGGCAACAACCAGAAGGCGCTCGAATATCTCAACCAGGCGCTGGCGACCAATGCCCTGTCAGGGATCGCCGCGGAGCAGATGCGGGAGATGCAGGGGCAGTTGCTGCTGGGCACCGGCGCCTACAAGCAGATGCAGGGGCAGCTGGAAGCGCAGGTCCGGCAAGGCAACGCCACCCCGGAGATCAAGGTGGCCCTGGCTGCGGCCTATCTGGAAGACAAGCGCTATCGCGATGCCCTGCCTCTGCTGCGCGATGCCGTGAAGGCTGTGCCCGATGCGGATATCTCCTGGCGACGGGCCTTGATGGCGTCGCTGCTGGGGACCGGAGCGCACCGCGAGGCGTTGCCGCTGCTGGAGGCGCTGCTGCGGGAGGATCCGCGGCAGGGCGAGGACTGGCTGCGACTGGCCGCGCTGCACCTGAAGCTGGGCAACAAGGCGCGCGCGGCGGCAGTGATGGAAGTGGCGCAGCGACTCGGATTCCTGCAATCGCCCGAAGACCGTCTGCGGCTGGTCAGCCTGGTGGCCGATCTCGGCGCGCCGTTCGAGTCGGGGTCGCTGCTGAAGGCCTGGATGGAGGACGGCACCCTGGCCGACAACGTGGCCAATCGGCGTTTCCTGGCGCAGCTGTGGCTGGCGGCCCGCGAGGCGTCGTTGGCGATTCCGGCACTGGAGCGCGTGCTGGCCCAGCAGGCCGACCCGACGGTCATGCGGCAGCTGGCGCAGCAGTACATGGACCGAGAAGCCTACGGGCAGGCGGCGGCCGTGTTGGCGCGGCTGGTCGCGCAGGAGGGCGCCAAGGGCGACACCCTGATGCAGTTGGCGACGGCGCAGTATCAGCAGGCCGACGTGGAGGCTGCCCTGTCCACGTTCCGGCAGGCGGCTGTGCTGCGCGACCGTCATGCCGCGCTGGCACAGGAGTGGGTGAAGTATCTGGAGACCGGCAAGGCGCGCGAGCAGGCCCTGGCCGCGGCAGCCGAGCGTCGTGATCGCGAGGACGAAGCCATTGCGCTGTCCGGCCGTATCGCCGGAGGGCAGACCGTGGCCCTGGCGGCGGCCGATGCGGCCAGCGGCGGCGGGGCAACCACCGGGGCCGGGGGGGCACCGCGTGGCGGGCTGACGCCGGTCGGGGCCGAGCAGTCCGCCAATGCCAGTGGCGAGATCCCGGCCTGGACCGGGGGTATCACCGCTGACCGCCGGCCGGACGGCTTTGTCATGGGGCAGGCCTTGCCGGACCCCTATGCCGACGAGCAACCCCGATTCACCATCACGGCGGACAACCTGTCCCGCTATGCCGACCGCCTGACGCGCGCGCACCGCAAGCTGCTGGAAGCCCTGCCGGGCTACCGCATGCCGGTGTTCACCAGTCACCGCAGCGTGGCCTACCCGGACGCGATCTATCAGGCCACGGCAGCCAACCGCGAACGCGCCAGCCTGGAAGGGCCGGACGCGCTGGTGGGGGCGAAGCTCGGCTTCCCGTTCCCGCAGCCGAGAACCGGGGTGGAGATCATGTGGAATCACCGCACGCGCTATCGCGGCGATACGGTGGATTCGCGCTACGGCCAGGCGGTGGTGCAGCCGAAGGGGACGGTGACGGCACGCAATGATCAGCGTTTCCGGGTGCGTTTCCGCTACGCCAACATTGCCGAGCCGGCCGATCTGGCCAGCGAGAACTATATTGCCCTCGGCATCTCCGCGATCTACGAGGGGGGACGCTCGCCGGACATCATCGGCCTGTTCCACGAGACGGCCAATTCACAGAAGCAGTCACGCAATGTCTGGGTGCTGCTGACCAAGCTCGGGCGCATGTTGCGCATCCCGCCGGTGGGCTACGACCAGCCGTTCCCGGCCACCGAGAGCATGGAGTTCATCGACATGGTGGACATGTACAACGGTGCCTTCGACCGCTATGTGTGGAAACTGGTGGGCAAGCGCGAGCTGTACATCCCCTACAACGCTTACCGTCTCAACCGCGCCGATGCGGATCCCGACGCGCTGCTCACGCCACGGTATCCCGATCCCACCGATGCCCGCTACGAGTTGCATCGCGTCTGGGTGATCGAGGCCAGCGAGCGCGGCGGCAAGCGTCACGCCTTCGGCAAGCGGACCTTCTATGTCGACGAGGATTCCTGGACGGTGGTGATGGTCGAGAACGAGGACCATGACGGCCGACTGTGGCGCTTCCAGGAAGGGCATCTGGTAGCCGAATACGACGTGCAGGCCGCGTGGACGCGACCGGTGGTCACCTACGATTTCAAGGACGGGCGCTACTTCATCAACCGCGTGTTCGCGGGATACGACCACTTCCAGTACAACGAACCGATGACCGACAGCGAGTATCTGCCCGCGGTGGTGAAGCGGACCTACACTCGCTGAGGGCTGAGGCTCAGGCCGGGGGCAGGTGGCGGTTGAGTACCGCGCCGAACAGGGGCAGCAGGCGCGTGACTTCATCTTCGGCGCCGTCCCGGAATTTGTCGTAGGTGCGGCGGACGTTGTCGGAGGCCTTGGCAGCGCGGGCATCGGCGACACCCAGCAGGCTGCGAACCGCGCGCCCGGTATGTTGCTGCAGGAAGGCGGCGAAATCGGCAGTCGGTGCCGTCTGGAACTCGCGGTACAGCGGTTCGAGCGCTGCCAGGAAGTCCGGCAGCATGCGTTCGGTCGCCCGTTCGACGATGCCGGGCCGGGCCTTCTTCAGCATTGCGTAGCCGGTTTTGTAGGCCATGCCCTTGAGCCCACCGCGCTTGGCGATGAACTGCTCGACCATGGCCACGGTGTCGGCTTGCAGGGCGGCACGATCCGCTGGACTCAGTAGACTCTCGACCAATGATTTCATGAGGGGTGGGGAATGACCGACAAGCAGGACGGTCCGAAATCTAGCATGACCCGATTAAAGACCCAGCCATTCGAGCGCAACGTGGCCCTGACACGTCTCGGCCTGGGGACCGGGGGGCGTTTCGTGGCGCACTCGCTGGCCAATGTGTTCCGCAGCGATGCCGAGCGCGAGGCTGCCGACCGGGACTTCTACCGTGCCCGAGCGGAGACCCTGGCCGCGTCGCTGGGGGAGCTCAAGGGCAGCGTCATGAAGGCCGGGCAGATGCTCTCGCTCTACGGTCAGTATTTTTTGCCGCCGGAGGCGGTGAGCATCCTGTCCGGCCTGCAGGACGACACGCCACCGGTGGCCTGGAACGTGGTGCAGCCGGTGCTGGCACGTGCGCTCGGGCGCCGCAAGCTGGCGGAGTTGGAGATCGACGAGCGCCCGATGGCGGCCGCCTCACTGGGGCAGGCGCATCGCGCGCGGCGCAAGTCGGACGGTCTGTCGCTGGTGGTCAAGATCCAGTATCCGGGGGTGGCGGATGCCATCGAGAGCGACATCCGCAGCCTGTCGCGGCTGGTCGGGCTTTCGCGCCTGGCGCCCAAGGGTCTGGATCTGGATCCGGTGTTCATGGAAGTGCGGGAGATGCTTCACCGCGAAGTGGACTACCTGGCAGAGGCGCACTTCACACGGGAGTTCGGTCAGCGGCTGGCGGCGGAGGGCCGTTTCGTGGTGCCCCAGGTGCTCGATGACTACAGCACCGATCGGGTGCTGACCACCACCTTCGAGGCCGGGGAGCCGGTGCGCAGTGCGGCAGTGCAGGATCTGTCGCTGGCGCGGCGCAATGCGCTGGGGGCGGATTTCCTGTCGCTGTTCCTGCGTGAGTTCCTGTCCTGGGGCATGGTGCAGACCGATCCCCATTTCGGCAACTACCGGATCCGCCCCGGTGATGGTGGCGCTCAGCAGGATCGCATCGTGCTGCTGGACTTCGGGGCGACCCGGGTGTTCGGGCGCGGCTTCATCGACGCCTACAGCGAGATCATGCGCGGGGCGCTGACCCGCGACCGTCCACGTATCTACGCCGGTTCCCGTGCCATCGGGCTGATGGGCGAGGAGTTCCCGACGTCGGTGATGGCGGCGTTTGCACGGTTGTGCGAGTGCATCGTCGAGCCGTTTGACGATCCCGACAGCGGGACCGTGCCGGCCGAGCTGCTGACGGCCGACGGCGCCTATCGCTGGGGGGCGTCCGATCTGCCCATGCGGGTCGGCCGTATTGCCTCGCGCAATGCCTTGTCGATGTATTTCCGCGTGCCGCCGCGCGAGATCGTGTTCCTCCACCGCCGCCTCGCCGGGGTGTTCATCATGCTGTCGGCCCTTCGCTGTGAGCTGCGGACGCGTGAGACGCTGCTGGAGGCGCTGTCCCTGTCCTGACACAGTCAGGCTGACGCGGACCGGTGGCAGGGGCGCGGCAAGGGATACCATCGGGGCCCCGTCCCGGAGTCGCTGACATGCCTGTTCGCAATGCCCCTTCTGTGCTGCCCACGACACTGCGGCTGATGGCGGACCGCCTGGGGCGTCGCTGGCGTGGCGAAGGTGCGCGGGGCATCCCCGACTTCCGCGCGCGCGTCACGGCCGTGGTCGGTGCCCTGGGCGAAGCCGCGCCGACCCTGCAGTGGGTGGCACTGACACCGGGCGGCGACTGGTTCGATACCGGTCTGGACCTGGCGCCCGGAGCGTCGGTCAGTGTGCTGGCAGACGGCATGGTATGGCTGGCACGCGCGCTCGATGTCGGCTTCGGCCCGGCGGTCGGCCTGTGGTACCGGGTGGGCGATGCGCCGCTGAGGAAGCTCAGCGCGGCATCGGCCTTGATCGACAGTGGTGATGGCGGTCGCCTGCGCTTCACCACCAAACCGCCGGGCGAGTTCGCCAGCCCCCGCGGGGATTTCGAGAACGCGCTGTCGCGGGCGCCGCTCAAGGGCGGCTACACGATTGCGGTGCTGTCCTGGCCGGCTCTGGCCGGGGAAACACTGGCGCGTGCTGCCGACCTTGACGCCCCGCTGTTCTCGCCGCTGCACGAACAGCTGGCACGACCGTCACACCCGCCCGCCGGATGGCACTACCTGTGGCGTCTGGGGGAGGGACGCATTTTCGTACCGGACGACGCGAAGGCAGGGCGGGTGTGCTGCCATACCCATGCGGACGTCGGCATCCTGCAGTTTCCGGTGACCCATGCGCTCAACGAGGAAAGCCGGCTCGACTGGCGCTGGTGCGTGGAGCAGCTGCCCTCGCGCCTGCCCGAGCACACCGCGCCCACGCACGACTACCTGTCGATTGCCGTGGAGTTCGAGAACGGTCTTGATCTGACCTATATGTGGAGCGTGTCGCTGCCGGAAGGCACGATCTTCCAGTGTCCGCTGCCCTGGTGGGATCAACGCGAAACCCACTGGGTGGTGCGCAGCGGTCACCGGCAGCTGGGTGAGTGGCTGAGCGAATCCCGGCCGCTGCTGGCCGACTACCGGCGCGCCATCGGCGGGCCGGACCCGTCGCGGGTGGTGGCGGTGTGGCTGATCGCCAACACGGCCTTCCAGCGGGGACATGGCCGTTGCCAGTACGAGGGCATCGCCCTGTCCACCGGCGACCGACGGGACTCCATCGCCTGAATGTCGTACGCCGCCGTCGTGCGGCGCTGTCCGTGCAGTTCGATCGCGGACGAACGCCGGTCCGAAGCGGATGAGCGGTCTCAACCCGACGCTGTCGACGGCCGATACGCCGTTCAAGACCGTCCTGGTGTGCGACCGTGCAAATCGACCTTCCCACCCGCTGCACGCTTGCCGATGCCGAAGCGCTGAAGGCGCAGCTATGCGAAGCGCTCGCGCCCGCGGGGGCGGACGTCACGATTGATGCCTCTGCGGTCACGCAGGTGGGCACGGCCGTGCTGCAGCTGCTGCTGGCCCTGAAGGGCGACCTCGGTGCCCAGGGGCGTGCCCTGCGATGGCAGTCGCCCTCACCGGCCTTCGTCGGCGCAGCCGAGCAGCTGTTTCTCCTTCACGCCCTCGATCTTCCGTCCCCCCGGTCCTGAAGCGGAGCCGCCGACCATGCCCCGAATCCTTGCCGTAGATGACTCCTCCTCGATGCGCCAGATGGTCAGCTTCACGCTGACGGGTGCCGGTTATGAGGTGACCGAAGCCGAAGACGGTGCCATCGCGCTCGACAAGGCACGCGGTGGCCAGTTCGATCTGGTGCTGGCCGACGTCAACATGCCCAACCTCGATGGCATCAGCCTGATCAAGGCACTGCGTGGTCTGCCGGACTACCGCTATACGCCCATGCTGATGCTGACCACCGAGGCGGGTGATGGCAAGAAGCAGGAAGGGCGTGCGGCCGGTGCCACCGGCTGGATCGTCAAACCCTTCAACCCCGAGCAGCTGCTGGCCACGCTGAAGCGGGTGCTGCCCGCATGAGCATCGACCTGTCCCGTTTCCACGCCGGATTCTTCGAGGAGAGCCTCGAAGGCCTGGCGGTGATGGAGGCGGGCCTGCTGGCGCTCGAGAATGGCAGCGCCGACGGTGAAACCCTGCACGCGATCTTCCGTGCCGCGCACTCCATCAAGGGCGGGGCCGGCAGCTTCGGGTTCGCCCGGATCAGTCAGGCCACCCATCATCTGGAAACCCTGCTCGACGAACTGCGCGGCGGCCACCGGCAGGCCGATGCCGCGGTGCTCGGCGCCCTGTATCAGTCGGTGGATGGGGTGCGCGCCATGATTGCCGCGGCGCAGTCCGGTACCGCCCTGCCGGAGGCGCGCATCCAGGCGTTCGAGGCGGCACTCAAGGCTGTGCTGGCGGCGGAGACGACGCCGGTGCCCCCAGGCGTGGTGGCGCACACGGCTACCGCTGCGCCGGAGGTGTGGACGCTGCACTTCGCCCCGTCGGCCGCCCTGCTGTCGACCGGTAACGAGCCCCTGCTGTTGATGCAGGCGCTGTCCGAGCTGGGGCGCCTGAGCGGCGAGGTCTGCATACCGGCCGACCTGCACCTGCCCGATCTGGCCCCCGACGACTGCCGGCTTGCCTGGCGGCTGCGTCTCGAAACCGCTGCGGATGAGGCGACCCTCCGTGACATCTTCGCCTGGGTCGAGGACTGCTGCAGTCTGACCCTGAGCCGCGAGCCTGCGGCCGCCTCGCCGGCGCCCCCGGTGGAGCCGGCGATGGCTGCGGAGCGCACCGCCACCGCCGCGGTGCCGGCGCGGCTGCCCACCGCTTCCATCCGGGTGGGCGTGGACAAGGTGGATGCGCTGATCAATCTGGTCGGCGAGTTGGTCATCACCCAGGCCATGCTGCAGCAGGCCAGCAGTGAGCTGGACCCGGTCGCCTTCGAGCGCCTGCACGCCGGTCTCGCGCAGCTGGAACGCAATACCCGCGCGCTGCAGGCCTCGGTGCTGGCGGTGCGGATGCTGCCTGTAGGCACGGTCTTTTCCCGGTTCCCGCGCCTGGTTCGGGACCTCTCCGACCAGCTCGGCAAGAAGGTGCGGCTGGTGCTCGATGGTGAAGGCACCGAGCTCGACAAGGGCATGATCGAGCGCATCACCGATCCGCTGACCCACTTGCTGCGCAACGCGCTGGACCATGGCCTGGAAACACCCGCCCAGCGGCTGGCGGCCGGCAAAGCCGAGGAGGGCCGGCTCAAGCTGTCCGCGCGTCATGCCTCCGGTGCCATCGTGCTGGAGATCGAGGATGACGGTCGCGGTCTCGACCGTGACCGGATCGTCGCCCGCGCCATCGATCGCGGCATCATCGCGCAACCCCCGGCCACGGCGGCCGAGATCGACCAGCTGATTTTCGAGCCCGGCTTCTCCACCGCCGAGGCGGTGACCGATGTGTCGGGACGCGGCGTCGGCATGGATGTGGTGCGCAAGAACGTGCTGGCCCTCGGCGGGCGCATTGACCTCACCACCACTCCCGGGGCGGGGACGCGCATCACCGTGCGACTGCCGCTGACGCTGGCCATTCTCGATGGCATGAGCATCGCGGTGGGGGATGAGGTCTTCATCGTGCCCATCGCCAGCGTGCTGGAAAGTTTTCTGCCGGGACCGGAGCACCTGCCGCCACTGGCCGGCAATGCCTGTCTGGTGAAGGTGCGGGAGCGCTATCTGCCGCTGGTCCGGTTGTCGGAGCGCTTTGGTCTGCCACGGCGCGATGACGGCCCCGGCATTGCCGTGGTGGTGGAGGCCGATGGCCGCCGGCTGGCGCTCATGGTCGATGCCCTGGTCGGCCAGCAGCAGGTGGTGATCAAGAGTCTGGAGCAGAACTACCAGACGGTCCCGGGCATCGCCGGGGCCACGATTCTCGGGGACGGGCGCGTGGCGCTGATTCTCGATGTGGCGCAGCTGGCCAGCGAATCCGCGCTGGCCGTGGCGGCCTGACAACCGGAGACGACGATGGATGGTGGCAACGCCCCCCCCGACGCAGCCGAGACCAACACGGTCGGCGCCGAGTATCTGACCTTCTGCCTGGGCAGCGAGCACTACGGTGTCGACATCCTGAGGGTGCAGGAGATTCGTGGATACGATGCCGTCACCCGACTGCCCGCCGCACCCGCTTTCATCAAGGGGGTGATCAACCTGCGCGGCACCATCGTGCCGGTGGTGGACATGCGCATCAAATTCGGACTGGGCGAGCCGGTCTACGACAGTTTCACCGTGATGGTGATCCTCAACGTGGCCGATCGTGTGATCGGCATGGTGGTGGACCGGGTTTCCGACGTGGTGCGACTGAGCCCCGACGACATCCGCACCACCCCTGAATTCGGCAGTGGCCTCGACGTGCGCTATGTCGCCGGGCTGGCCGAACGAGACGGTCAGATGCTGATCGTTGTCGATATCGAAAAACTCTTCAAAAGCCAGGAGATGGCGCTGTTCGACAGCGCCGTGTCCGCATGACTGCCCAGACCCAACGGGAGCGATCCATGTCAGACCAAACGCCCTTTTTCTCGCGTCCGGAGGCGCCGCTCGTCGGGCTTGCCGGCATCGCCGTGGCCCTGCCGGCCCTGTGCCTTGCGCACATGGCGGGTGGCTTGAGCATGTCCGCCTGGACACTGGGCACCGTTGCCCTGGTGGCGGCGGCCGGCTTCCTTGCCTGGCGGGCCCATCGGGCCGCGGTCCAGGCCGCGCAGTCGGTGGCGGCCGGCACCGCCGAGTGGCGAGAGCGTCTCGACGCGGCCGAGGCCGGACAGCGCGCCATGAAGCAGCAGCTCGACGCGCTGGACCGCTCCCAGGCCATGATCGCCTTCACGCCGACCGGCGAGATCCTCAGCGCCAATCAGAATTTCCTGTCGACCGTGGGGTACGCACTCGACGAGATCCAGGGCAAGCACCACAGCCTGTTCGTGGCGCCGGAGGAACGCGCCAGTGAAGCCTATCGGGCGTTCTGGGAAAAGCTGGGGCGCGGCGAGTTCGATGCCGGCCAGTATCGCCGCGTGGGACGCGACAACCGGGAGGTCTGGATCCAGGCCACCTATAACCCGGTGCTTGACGAGAATGGACGTGTCACGCGCGTGGTCAAGTACGCCGCCGACATCACCACGCAAAAAATGGCGGCGCTGGCGGTGGAGCGCGCCGAACTCGAGCGTCAGGAGAAAGCGCGGCATCAGGCCGAGGAAAACCAGCGGATCAAGATGGCCCTGGACTCGGTGACCACCAACGTCATGATCGCCGACGCCGACCGCAACATCATCTACATGAACGGCGCCGTACGCGGCATGCTCGACACGGCGGAATCGGACATTCGCAAGGAGTTGCCGAACTTCGATGTGCGCAGTCTGATGGGGGGCAGTATCGATCGCTTCCACAAGAACCCCGAGCATCAGCGTCGCATGCTGGAGAAGCTCGCGGCCACCCACACCACGGAACTGAAGCTCGGCGGGCGCACCTTCGGCCTGATCGTCTCGCCGGTGGCGGATGCCGACGGCAAGCGGCTCGGCACGGTGGTCGAGTGGCGTGATCGCACGGACGAAGTGCGGCTGCAGGGTGAGTTGGCGGCGCGTGCCGAGCTGGAACAGCGGACTGCGGCGGAGAACCTGCGCATCCGTCAGGCGCTCGACAACGTCAGCACCAATGTGATGATCGCCGACAACGACCGGCAGGTGACCTACACCAACCGGGCGGTGACCGAGATGCTGGTCAACGCCGAAGCCGATATTCGCAAGGATCTTCCGCAGTTCGATGCGCGCAAGGTGTTGGGGGGGAGCATCGACGTCTTCCACAAGAACCCGGCGCATCAGGCGCGGATGCTGAGTGAACTCAAGAGCGTGCATCGGGCCCAGATCGCCGTCGGCGGGCGGACTTTCAGCCTGATCGTGAACCCGATCATCGATGATCAGGGGCAGCGTCAGGGCACCGTTGTCGAATGGCGTGATCGTACCGAGGAAGTGGCGGTCGAGGCCGAGGTGGCGAGCATCGTCACTGCGGCCAACAACGGCGATTTTTCGGAACGCATCAGTCTCGCCGGCAAGCAGGGCTTCTTCCAGGCCCTGGGGGGCGGCATCAATTCGCTGCTCGATACCAACGAAAAGGCGTTCAAGGAGGTGTTGCGCATTCTGGGTGCCATGTCGGCCGGCGACCTCACCCAGCGCATCACCGACGAGTACAGCGGTACCTTTGCGCAGCTCAAGGAGGATGCCAACGGCACGGTCGACAAGCTGACCGGGATGATCACCCAGATCAAGCAGGCCACGGATTCCATCAACACTGCGTCGAAGGAGATTGCCGCCGGCAACCTCGACCTGTCGCGGCGTACCGAGCAGCAGGCTGCCAGCCTGGAGGAAACCGCCAGCTCGATGGAAGAGCTGACCAGTACGGTCAAGCAGAACGCCGAGAACGCCAAGCAGGCCAACCAGCTGGCGATTGGCGCCGCGGATGTCGCCGGCAAGGGCGGCAAGGTGGTGTCGGAGGTGGTGACCACCATGAGCGCGATCACCGACTCGTCGAAGAAGATCGCGGACATCATCGGGGTGATCGACGGCATTGCCTTCCAGACCAACATCCTCGCGCTCAACGCGGCGGTGGAGGCCGCCCGTGCCGGTGAGCAGGGGCGTGGGTTCGCGGTGGTGGCGTCCGAGGTGCGCTCACTGGCGCAGCGTTCGGCCGCGGCGGCGAAGGAGATCAAGGCACTCATTTCCGATTCGGTGGACAAGATCCAGGGTGGATCGGAACTGGTGGAGACCGCCGGTCGCACCATGGACGAGATCGTCAATTCGGTGAAGCGGGTGACCGACATCATGGGTGAGATCACCGCGGCCAGCCTGGAGCAGAGCCAGGGTATCGAGCAGATCAACCAGACCGTGACGTCCATGGACGAAGTGACGCAGCAGAACGCCGCACTGGTGGAAGAGGCGTCTGCAGCCGCACGATCGCTGGAGGAGCAGGCCGGGGGGCTGGCCGATTCCGTGGCGAGCTTCCGTTTGGCGCAGGGTGGCGGCACGCCGCCGCCGTCGTCCAAGGTCACGCCGCTGCCGACCGCTGGCCGTGCGGGGGTGCCGCCGCCACGCAAACCGGCCCCGCGGCCCAGTCGGCCCGCCGGCAACGCGGCACAGGCGGCAGCCAGCGATGACGACTGGACCGAGTTCTGAGCCGCGGCCATGGCCACCGTTCGGGTCTCACGTGGATGTCCCTTTCGCCCGGCCTGCTGGCTGGTATGGCTGGCCAACTACGGGCTGGCCCTGAGCGGTACACCGATGGCATTTGAACCCCGGGGCCGCCTGTTCGGCGGCCCCGCGATCCGGCGCCGCCGCGCGCCGCTGCTTCCGGGACCATGATCCATGCCGCTGTCCACTGCCGCGCCGGACATCGATGCACCCGAGGGTGCAGCCAAGCGTGATGTCCGGTTCAACCGCCGACATTTCGACCGCGTCCGTGCGCTGATTCATCGCTTTGCCGGTATCGCCCTGTCGGATGCCAAGCAGGACATGGTGTACAGCCGGTTGATCCGTCGCATGCGTGCCCTGGGCGTGGACAGCTTCGACGCTTACCTCGACGGGCTGGAGGATCCGGCGCACCCCGAGCACACGCCGTTCATCAACGCCCTCACCACCAACCTCACGGCGTTTTTCCGGGAAGCCCATCACTTCTCGCGCCTGCGGCAGCACTTGCGGCGGCCCGGTGCCCCGTCGCAACCCCTGATCTGGTGCGCTGCAGCCAGTACCGGGGAGGAGCCCTATTCGCTGGCGATCACCGCCTGCGAAGCTTTCGAGTCGCTGCGCCCTCCGGTGCGCATCATCGCCACGGACATCGATACCGATGCACTGGCGGTGGGCCGCGGCGCTTGCTATCCCTTGCAACGGCTGGCGCCGCTGACCGACGAGCAGAAGCGGCGATTCGCGCTGCGGGGTCGGGGACGCCACGAAGGCTACGCGAAGATGCGGACGGAGTTGCAGCAGCTGATCCGCTTCGAGCCCTGGAACCTGCTCAGTGCGCAGCGCCCCCCGTTCCGCGAGGTGGATGCTGTGTTCTGTCGCAACGTCATGATCTACTTCGACAAGCCGACGCAACTCACGGTGCTGGAAACCCTGCACGGCGTCATGCGGCCGGACGCGCTGATGTTTGCCGGCCACTCCGAAAGCTTTTTCCACGCCCAGCACCTGTTTCGCAGCCTGGGCCAGACCGTCTATGCACGGGTCGGCGGAGGGCAGCCATGAATGCCCGACCCGACAAGGCAGTGGCCGGTCAGCCCACCCTCAAGGTGTTGCCGGGCGGGTATCACGCGGATCACCGGGAGGTGGTGCTGGTGACCACGCTGGGGTCCTGTGTGTCGGCCTGTCTGCACGATGCCGGTGTGGGGATCGGCGGCATGAATCATTTCATGCTGCCGGACGGGGGCAGCGACCATTCTGGCTCGGCCCGGTATGGCGTCCACGCCATGGAGCTGCTGATCAATGCCCTGCTGCAGATGGGCGCCCGCCGCGGCAAGCTGGTGGCCAAGGTGTTCGGCGGGGCTGCGGTGATTCGCCACATGACCGCGTCCGACGTTGGCAAGCGCAACATCCAGTTTGTCGAGGACTTCCTGCGGCTGGAGCGGATCCCGGTCACCGCGCGCGATCTCGGCGGTTCGCACCCGCGCAAGGTGGCCTTCCATACCCAGTCCGGGCGTGCCTTCGTCAAGGCGCTGCCGATCCAGTCGACCGATCCCCTGCTGGCGGAGGAAGCCCGCTATCGCACTGAACTGGTCCGGGCGCCGGTGTCCAGCGGTACCGTGGAGTTGTTCTGATGGCCGTGAAAGTGCTCGTGGTGGATGACTCGGCGATGATCCGCCAGCTGCTGACCGAGTTGCTGGGGGAGGACCCACGCCTGCGGGTGGTGGGTACGGCACAGGATCCGTATCAGGCGCGTGAGCTGATCAAGGCGCTGAAGCCTGATGTGATCACCCTGGATGTCGAGATGCCACGAATGGACGGCCTGACCTTCCTGGATCACCTGATGCGGCTGCACCCGATGCCGGTGGTGATGGTGTCGTCGTTGACCCAGGTCGGCGCCGACGCGGCGTTGCGGGCACTCGAACTGGGGGCAGTGGATGTCGTGGCGAAGCCGCAGGTGGGCTTGGCGCAGGGACTTCGGGAGGCTGCCGAACGGCTGCGTCAGGCGGTGGTGACCGCTGCTGCCGCGCGGCTGCCGAGTCGCACCAAGGCACCGATCCGACGAGCCCAGCCGCTCAGTCTGTCGACCGATTTCTTTTTCGTACTGGGCGCCTCGACCGGCGGTACCGAGGCCCTTCACGACGTGATCACCGCGCTACCGCCGGATGCCCCGGGGGTGGTCGTGGTCCAGCATATTCCGCCGATGTTCTCGCGCACCTTTGCCGAGCGGCTGGACCGCAGCAGCGCGGTGCGGGTGGGCGAGGCCTTCGATGGCGCAAGGGTGGCCACCGGTCAGGTCTGGATCGCGCCGGGCGGCGTGCAACTGCGGATACGTCGGGATGGTGCCCGGTATGTCTGCAGGTTGGGGGAGGACGTTCGTGTCAATGGATTTGCGCCGTCGGTGGATGTGTTGTTCGACAGTGCGGCCGAAGCCGCCGGCGGCAATCTGGCAGCCGCACTGCTGACCGGCATGGGTGATGACGGTGCGCGTGGTCTCAAGCGCTTGCGCCAGGCGGGCGGTTTCACCTGCGCGCAGGATGAAGCCAGCAGCGTGGTGTGGGGCATGCCCGGGGCCGCAGTGAAGCTCGATGCGGCGGACGCAGTGCTGCCGCTGTCGCAGGTGGCCGATCGACTGATGGACGCGGCCCGGCGTCATGTCGCGCGCCTCAACGCCTCAAGTCGTGCCGTTGCCGGCCGATATGCCGTATGACCCAAAGGAGGCCGGGATGAAACTCAAGACCCACCATCTGGACCTGATGCTGCTGGCGGCACCGATCCTGGTATCGGTGATTCACCTTTATCTGCTGTTCAGCACACAGGAGCCCGGCTGGGTATACCTCAGCGGCGCTGCGCTGGTGGTGAGTTGGGCGATGGCCTATCTGTTCCGCTTCCAGATGAGCCAGCCATCTGCAGTGGAGACGGCGGCGATCACGGCCAGCCACGAGCTGGTGGAGGAGATGCGCGGGTTCGTCACCTCCGAGATCCGCGGGACCCGTGAGGAGATCGAACGGGCGCGCGGCCTGGTCGGCGACGCCGTCCGGCGGTTGGCCAAGAACTTTGAACACATGAACCAGGAAAGTCGGGGCCAGGCGGAATTGATGGGGCGGGTACTGGAGCGTCGGGGTGGTGAGCCGAATCAGGGCGGTGTGCGGCAGTTTGCCGACGAGGCCCGAAGCCTGATGGAGCGCATGTCCTCGGCGCTGTCGCAGGTCAGCAGCCAGTCCGGCGCCACCGTGGGACATATCGACGGGATGGCGCAGAAGCTCGATGACATGTTCGTGCTGCTGGAGGATGTGAAAACGATTGCCGATCAGACCAATCTGCTGGCCTTGAATGCCGCGATTGAGGCAGCGCGGGCCGGTGAGGCCGGTCGCGGGTTTGCGGTTGTGGCGGATGAGGTCCGCTCCCTGTCCCAGCGTTCCAATACCTTCAACGAACAGATTCGCCGGCTGGCGGTGGATGCCAAGGAGGCGGTCAGTTCGGTGCGGGCCTCAGTGGCGGCGATGAGTCAGCGTGACGGCAGCCTGAGCGAGGAGGCGCAGGCGGGCACCAGCCGTCTGATCGGCCATGTCCAGACCATCCACAACACGCTCAGCGAGACGCTCAACGAAGCCCAGGGATCGACCCAGCGAATCGGCCAGACGGTGGCCGAAGCGGTGCGCTCGCTGCAGTTCGAGGACATCTCCACGCAAGCCTTGACTGCCGCCGATGTCCACCTGACGCGTCTGGAGGAGATCGAACGCGAAACCCGCGCGCTGGACGCCCTGAGACTGAAGGCGGATCGGGACTGTGTGCCGGAGCTGACCCGGCTCACCCAGCGGGTGCGTGAGCTGCGCGGGCGTGTGGCGGTGCCGCCGCACAAGCCGGTATCGCAGGTGGCCATGCAGGTGGGTGAGGTCGAGCTGTTCTGAGAGCATGTGAAAGAATCGCCCGCCTGCTGCGTTCGATTTATTCACAAGCTCTGACCGGTGGCGATGGCCGTCTGTCGCGGCCCCGATTGACTTTGGCCGCTGGGCGGGCACCCTTGCGGGGTCTGCTCCAGTCTCCGGGTGTCATGAGTCCTGCCGAAGGTTTTGCCACGCTGCTGACGCCGGAAGCCGTCGAGGCCAGGCGTTATGCAGCCATTCTCGAGGCCTCGCGCAACGAGCTCTATCTGTTCGAGGCCGACACGCTTCGTTTCATCACCGCCAACAAGGCGGCGCGCGACAACCTCGGCTACAGCCTGGAAGCGCTGCGCGCAATGACACCGCTGGATCTCAAGCCGGACTACGACGACACCTCGTTCCGACGCATGATCGCGCCACTGGCACGCGGGGAGATCAGTGAACTCGGATTCGAGACTGAGCACCGCCGCCGCGATGGCAGTCACTACCCCGTGGAAGTGGTCCTGCGCTATTCGCCGGACGGGGCCAGGCCGCTGTTCGTTGCCACCATTCTCGACATCAGTGACCGGCGCGAGAAGGAGGCACGCCTGCAGACCCTGGCCGAGCGGCTGCGTGCCCTGTCCGAGCAGCTGGTCCAGGTGCAGGAGCACGAGCGGCGGCACCTGGCGCGCGAGCTGCATGATGAGATCGGTCAGCAACTCACGGCGGCGTTGATCCGCATTCGTGATCCCGCGGCGCGGATGCCGGCCACCCTGAGGACCGATCTGGACCGGCGTTTCAACAGCCTGATCGATCAGGTGCGACAGCTGTCGCTGGATCTGCGGCCGGCAGTGCTCGACGACCTCGGTCTGGGGCCGGCCCTGCGTGGCTACGCCGAGCGGCAGGCGCAGCTCGGGCACCTGCAGCTGACGCTGGCGATCGACGTGCCGCCGCAGCGGTTCACGCCCGAGGTGGAAACGGCGCTGTTCCGCATCGCCCAGGAGGCCACCACCAACGTGCTGCGACATGCGGCCGCGCAGCGGCTGCGGGTGCGTCTCTGGTGTGACGACGGCTGTCTGTTTCTCGACATCGAGGATGACGGTCGCGGGTTCGAGTTGCCGGCCGAGTCCGGTGTTGCCGAGCGTCACTTCGGATTGATGGGCATGCATGAGCGTGCCCGGCTGCTGGGCGGCGACGTCGAACTGCACCGTCCCGCCGACGGCGGCACCCGGGTGCGCGCCTGGGTGCCGGTGGCGACGGGTTCAGCCGCGCCGTGAGTAGGTGCGGGCGTCCAGCGGGACCGGCGTGATCGCCGCCTGCAGGCGGCTCGTGGTCTGCAGGCGCAGGCGGGCGATTTCCGCCAGACGACTGCAGCGCTGTCGCAGCGCGGTGAGGGCTTCGGTCGAGAGCGCGTTGGTATTGCGATTGAGTCCGGTCAGCGCCCGACGCAGCGCGGTGGTGGCCTCGCCGAGGTGCTGAGGCTGGCGCAGCAGGTCGCGTTCGAGGGTGTCGAGGGCCTGCTGCAGTGATGGCGGGATGTTCACAGCGTCCATTGCAGAATCCGGTCCGCCACCTGGCGGCTGTCGACCTGATAGTGCCCCTCCTGCACGGCCTGCCGAAGGGCAGCGATGCGGGGTTCGTCCACCGGCGCCTCGCGGGCGCTACTGTTCTGCGGCGCCCGGGCGGCGTCCGACAGGGTCAGGGCGCTGCCGGCGCTGATTGCAGGCGTGGGTTCGCCGCTGGCCGGGGCGCGTCCGGGCGGGGCGCTGCGTGCGACGGAAGAGAGCGGTGGCGGGGAGATTTTCATGGGCGCGGTCCGAATCGGTTGCCCCTGCTATCGGCGTCTGCCAGGGAAACTTGAGCCCCGGCGTCGGATAGTCGTCATGCCTTCATGCGACCTTCAGCTTCACCGGCGCATCTTGTTGCCTGTGGACGCCGGAAAGATCCCCCGATCGCACCGCCGTGTTCCGCACCCGACCTTTACCGGAGTTCGACATGAAAGTTTCTCTCACCACCCTCGCCGCGGTGTTCTGCCTTGCCGGGCTCAGTGGCGTCGCCCAGGCCCAGAGCGGTGCCCTCACCGATGAGCAGCGGGCCCAGATCGAGCAGCGTTGCGCTGAGAACCCGGAGCGCTGCGAAAAGATGAAGGCGCGACTGGACGAAGCCCGTCAGAAATGTGCTGAAAACCCCGAACGCTGCGAAGAGATGAAGGCCAAGCACCGCGAAAAGTGGGCAGAGCGAAAAGCGGCCTGCGAGGCGGATCCTGAAGCCTGTGAGGCCAAGAAGGCCGAGATGCGCGAGAAGTGGGAAAAGCGCAAGGCTGAGCGGGACGCACAGTAAGATCTGGCGCCCCGGGCCTTAACCGGGGACCTCCACCCGGCCCGCATCCCGCACGATGCCCTCGACGCGGCGCCCGGAACGGGTGTTGCGGACGGCGATGCGACTGCCCTGGCCGCCATCGGCCAGGGCAACGCCGGGCATGCGGATATGAATCGGCCCCTGGTCGATGAAGAGGGTGACGGCATCGCCTCGTCGGATGAGCGGCGGCGCGATGACGTCGCCCGGCAGCAGAATGCGTCCGGCAGGCAATGCCCGTCGGGCTTGACGCTCAAGCACCTGGGCGGGGTCGCTGAGGGCCCCGTAGCCGAGCACCGACCGGTCACGCGCCTGTGAGGTCAGGTCGTCCGCGCTGATGCGTTCGCCGGCCGCCAGGGGGCGTTTCAACACCAGAACGGTTGTCGCGCCTACGGCGCGAACCGGCACATACAGTTGCCATGCCGGCGCGTCGCAGATGACGCGCACGGTGGCCTGCTGCCCGTTGGCGCTGACGATGCTGGTGCGCAAGGGCGACGGACAGGGTGCGACCCGGATACGCGGATCCAGCTGGGCCTCGCCGATGGCAAAGGGGGCGGCAGCCACCGCCGCGGCGCGGATGGCAGGCAGCGGGTCGGGCGCCGCCTGCAGGGCGGGAGACAGCAGCAGACAGAGGGTGACGGCAAGGCGGCGCATGGCCAGGTTGCTGCAGGGGACGGGCGCCCGGGCGCCAGCGGCGGTCCCGCGCGGACGAGCGGTGCCGGCGTCGCCACGGCGGGGATTCGTCAGTGCGCGCCCTAAAGCGGGCGACAGATCGGCCGATAGGTTTGCCATGAGCACCCTTCTTGATCGCATTGACGAGCAGACCCGGCTGGCCGGGCACAACCGGTTGGCGCTGCTGACCTTTGCGTTGGGGGATGCCCAGCGCTATGCGGTGAATGTATTCAAGGTGCTGGAAGTCACGCCGCCGGTGGGGCTGACACCGGTGTCGGGCCTGCACGCTCAGGTGATGGGCTTGGCGGAACTGCGCGGCCAGCTGATGCCGGTGGTGGATCTGCCCGCCTTTCTGGGGCTGCCGACGCCCCTACGGCCGTTGTGGATCGTCACCGAATTCAATCGCCGGCAGCAGGCCTTCGTGGTCAGCGGGGTCGAGCGCATCACGCATGTCGACGTGGCCCATCTGCAGCCGCCGGAGGAAAGTCGACGCGACCGCATCACCGCGCTGGTGGAGACGCCCCATGGCTGGCTGCACATTCTCGACTTCGAGCAGGTGCTGTCCGATATTGTCGGCGAGTCCGCCGAACTGCCGGAAGACTGGCACGGACGGCTGGCGGGCACGCGTCCGGAAGTGCTGGTGGTGGATGATTCCGCGGTGGCGCGTGCGCAGCTGGAACGCACCTTGCGCGCGCTGGGTGCCGATCCGGTGTTGCTGGGCGATGGCGCGCAGGCACTGGCATGGCTGCAGCAGGCGGCCGACAGCGGGCGACTGTCCCGGTTGAAACTGGTGATCTCCGATCTCGAGATGCCGCAGCTTGATGGGTATGCCCTGACCGCACGAATCAAGGAAGACCCGCGCTTGCGGCACCTGCGGGTGCTGTTGCACAGCTCCCTGTCAGGGCGCTTCAACGCCCAGCTGGTGGCCCGCGTGGGGGCCGATCGTTTCGTCCCCAAGTTTTCGGCGGAAGAGCTGGCCAATGCGGTGCTCGAGGATCTCGAGGTGACCGGCGCCGCTTAGCGGGCGTGACCGACCGTTCGCGGCCGGTGTGCGGTGGCTTGCAGGAGCAGGCTTGACCACCGGCACAGGAGCCGCGGATGAGCCAGACCTTAAACACTCAGGGCATTTTCGGGATTCACGAGCCCGCGCTCGCCTTGCAGGCGCGGCGGCTCGAACTGATCACGGCCAACCTGGCCAATGCCGATACGCCGGGCTATGTCCCGCAGGATCTCGACTTCTCCCTTGCGTTGCAGCAGGCAGGTGACGCGGGGGCGATGTCCGAAGTCGCGCCGGTGTCGCGCTTCGCCAGCCAGCCTTCGGTGGACGGCAATCAGGTGGACCTGCCCCGCGAGCAGGCGGCCTTCGCCGACGCCGCGCTGCGCTATCAGGCCAGCCTGAATTTTCTCGAGTCCCGGGTGCGCGGTCTGTTGACCGCCATTTCCGGGCAGTAAGGAGGCGCCGTGAGCAACTTCCGCATCTTCGAAATCGCCGGCAGCGCCATGGCGGCGCAGTCGGTCCGTTTGAACACCGTGGCGTCGAACCTTGCCAATGCCGATTCGGTGGCCGGTTCGCCGGATGCCGTCTATCGGGCCCGCATGCCGGTATTCCAGACCGTGCTTGATGCCGAAGGCGCCGCAGGCGTGGCGGTCAACCGCATCGCGGAGTCCACGCGACCGGCGGAGGCGCGGTACCAGCCCGGCCACCCGATGGCAGACGCCGAAGGGTACGTCTATGCGCCATCGATCAACCCGGTGGAGGAAATGGTCAATCTCATGTCATCCAGTCGCAGCTACCAGTCCAGTGTCGAAGCGATGAACACGGCCAAGGAACTGATGATGCGCACGCTCAACCTGGGGCGTAACTGATGGACGCCGTCAACGCCATCCGCAGCGCCACCGCCTCGGTGACGGGCTCGCAGCAGACGCTGGGGCAGGATCAGTTCATGAAGTTGATGCTGGCGCAGTTCAACGCCCAGAACCCGCTGGAACCGATGGCCAATACGGAGTTTCTCGGACAACTCGCCCAGTTCTCGGTGGTCGCGGGCGTCCAGCAACTCGACGACAGTTTCCAGACCCTGGCCGGCAAGCTCAACGCCGATCAGGTACTGCAAGGGGCGGCGCTGCTCGGGAAGCCGGTGCAGCGGATTGCCGATGTCCTGCAGTGGGACGGCGAGCCGTCACCGTTTTCGCTGGTGATTGAGCCCGGCACGACCCGCGTGGAGGTCGACGTGCTCGACGCCAACGGCGTGCGAGTGGCCCAGCTGCGGCAGGACACGCCGCAAAGCGGTGTGCTGGAGCTGGCCTGGGACGGCACCACCACGGCTGGCAAGACAGCCGAGGCCGGCACCTATTACCTCGCCGCGCGCGCTGTCAGCGGTGACAGCACCGTGGCGATCGCCCCTCGCAGCGACGCTACGGTCAGCGCCGTGATTCCCGGCAGCAGCGGGCTGCTGCTGGAACTGGACGACGGCAGCACCGTCAGCCTGACCGACATCCTTCAGATCCGCGCCTGAGCGCACCGTCATACCGCAGGAGAACCTCATGAGCTTCCAGACCGCCCTATCAGGACTTAGCGCCGCCAGCCGCGATCTCGCGGTGACCGGCAACAACATTGCCAATGCCAACACCGTCGGTTTCAAGGGCGGACGCACGCAGTTTGCCGAGGTGTACGCCGCTTCCAGCCTCGGCCTGGCCTCCAGCCAGAGTGGCAGCGGCGTGCGGGTGGCCGGCATTCAGCAGCAGTTTGGACAGGGCAGCATCGATTTCACCAACAACGCACTGGATCTCTCCATCAGTGGAGAAGGGTTCTTCACCTTCAGCGCCAACGGCGCCAACGTCTATTCCCGCGCCGGCAGCCTGTCACCGGACGCCAATGGTGTGGTGGTGAATCCCCAGGGCCATCGGCTGCAGGTCTATCCACCCCAGCCCAACGGCACCTTCGATACCGGTCGGCTGTCGGACCTGCGGTTGCCGGTGGGGGATGCCCCGCCGCGTGCCACCAGCAGCATCAGTCTGGGACTGAATCTGCCGGCTGCCTCCGGGACGGCGCTGGCAAATGCCTTTGATCCGGATGACCCCGGCAGCTACGCGCACACCACCAGCATGACGGTGTACGACTCGCTGGGCGCCGCCCACACTGCCAGCTTCTATTTCGTGCCGACCGATACCGCTGGCGAGTGGGCCGTGCACAGCGCGGTGGACGGCGACAGCACCGGTGCCGCCACCACCCTGAGCTTCGACACCGACGGACGGCTGAGCGCGCCTGCCGGGGGCAGCATCACGCTTCCCGGCATCGCCCAGCCCAACGGCGCGGCAGATCTGAGCCTGACGCTGGAGCTGGAGGAGGTCACCCAGTTCGGTGACAACTTCAATGTCACTGCGTTGACCCAGGACGGGTTCGCCACCGGGCGTCTGACCGGTATCGAAGTGACCTCTGCCGGCGTGGTTCAGGCGCGTTACACCAATGGTCAGGCACGGGAACTGGGGCAGGTGGCCCTGGCGACCTTCTCCAATCCGCAGGGGCTGCAGGCCCTGGGCGATACCGTCTGGGCCGAGACCTATGTGTCCGGTCCGGCGCTGCGGGGCACGGCAGACAGCGGCAGCTTCGGCGCCGTCCAGTCGGGCTCGCTGGAGTTGTCCAACGTTGACCTCACCGCAGAGCTGGTTCACATGATCACGGCGCAGCGCAGCTTCCAGGCGAACGCGCAGATGATCTCCACCACTGACCAGATCACCCAGACGGTGCTGAACCTGCGCTGAGGCGCAGGCTCGCTGAGCGATCGCCATGGACCGCGCCGCCTACATCGCGATGAACGCCGCCGCCGAGGCCCTGCGGGCGCAGGCGGCCACCGCGCACAACCTCGCCAACATCGGCACCAGTGGCTTCAAGGCGCTGTTGACGCAGACCGAGGCGGTGCCGGTGGAAGGCGCGGGTTGGAATTCGCGCGTCAACGGACGTCTGGTGCCGCAAGGCTGGGATGCCCGGGGTGGGGCCGTGCAGACGACCGGCCGTGTGCTCGATGTGGCCCTCGCCGAGGACCGCTGGTTGGCAGTTCAGGCCGGGGATGGCACCACCGCCTATACCCGCAATGGCGCCCTTCAGCTGACCAGCAATGGGCAGTTGCTCGATGCCGAGGGCCGACCGGTGCTGGGCGATGGTGGCCCGGTGTCGCTACCGCCGCACAGTGATCTGATGGTTGGCGCGGACGGCACGTTGAGTCTGACGCCGCTGGGCAGTACCGCCAACGTGCGGGCACAGGTGGGGCGGCTGCAGGTGGTGTCGGCGACGCCGGGGCAGATCGATCGTCGTGAGGATGGCCTGTTCGCCCCGCGCGACGGGCAGGCGCTGGCGCCGGCCGCCGGCCCGGTACTGGTCAGCGGCGCCCTGGAATCCGCCAACGTCAACGCTGCCGAGCAGATGGTGGCCCTGATCGAACACAGCCGCCGCTTCGAGCTGGCGGTGGACACGCTGAAACGGGCCGATGCCTACGCGGAGTCCGCGCAGTCATTAATGCGCCTGCGATAACCCGGAGAACCTGACATGAATCCTGCACTGTGGATTGCCAAGACCGGCCTGGATGCGCAGCAGACGCGCATGGCCGTGACGTCGAACAACCTGTCCAACGTCAGTACCACCGGGTTCAAGCGGGGGCGGGCGCAGTTCGAGGACCTGCTGTATCAGACCGTTCGCCAGCCGGGGGGCGCGACCAGTCAACAGACCGATTCACCCACCGGACTGATGCTGGGAACCGGGGTGCGGGTGGTGGCCACCGCCAAGGAGTTCACGCAGGGCTCGCTTCAGCAGACCGGGAACAGCCTTGATGTGGCGATCAACGGTCGTGGTTTCATGAAGGTGCTGCTGCCCGATGGCACGGCGGCCTACACCCGTGATGGTGCGCTCAAGACCAACGCCCAGGGCGAACTGGTGACCGCGCAGGGCTACCCGCTGCAGCCCGGCATCTCCATTCCGGACGGGGCCCAGAGTGTCACCATCGGCACCGACGGCGTGGTGACGGCGCAGCTGGCGGGTCAGGCGGCACCGGTCCAGATCGGCACGCTGACGCTCACCGATTTCGTCAATCCCGCGGGGCTCCAGGCCCGCGGAGAAAACCTGCTGCTGGAAACCGCCTCCAGCGGACCGCCCAACGACGCGACGCCGGGCCTCAACGGGCTCGGACTGATCCAGCAGGGGGCCCTGGAAGGCTCCAATGTCAACGTGGTGGAGGAGCTGGTGGGAATGATCGAGGCGCAGCGCGGCTACGAGATGAACGCCAAGGCGATCTCGGCGGCCGACGACATGCTCCGTTTCATCACCCAGCAGATGTAAGGCCATGCTTCGCATTCTCGCCGTGCTCGTGATCGGCCTTGCGGGGTGTGCCAGCCAGCCGGTGGTGCCGCCGCCTGCTCCCGCCGCACCGCTCTACACCGCCGGGTCCATCTACCAGGCCGGCGGCGCGCACGACTGGTTTGGCGACCGAAGGGCGCGCCGTGTCGGAGATGTGCTGACCATCATCCTGGTCGAGCAGACACAGGCCCAGAGTTCGAGTGCCACCTCGACCGGCAAGACGTCGGATCTGTCGCTGCCCGGGCCCACCCTGTTCGGTGGGCCGGTGACGGCCAACGGCATCCCGTTTCTCAACAACAGTTTCAGTGGTGATCGCAGCTTCGAAGGCGGTGGTGACAGCAGCCAGAGCAATCAGCTGTCCGGCTCGATTTCGGTGCGCGTTGTCGAGGTGGATGCGCAGGGGCTGATGTACGTCGAGGGGCGCAAGCATCTGCAACTCAACCGCGGTGACGAGACCCTGGAGATCCGTGGCTGGGTGCGGCCGGAGGATGTGGCTGCCGACAACACCCTGCTGTCCAACCGGGTGGCGGATGCGCAGGTGCGCTACGCCGGGCGCGGTGCGCTCGGTGATGCCAACGCCCAGGGCTGGCTGGCGCGTTTCTTCAACCATCCGTTGTGGCCGTTCTAGCGGCGGTCGACATGTCAGGAGGTGCCCTGTGGCCGAGAATCCCGCTGTGATGCCGCGCAAGCCGGTGCGCCATCTGCACCTGGTGACCGTGCAAGGTGTTCGTGTCGGCACGTCGACGCCGGTGCGGCCCGCCGCCGCACTGCCGCCTGTTGTGGTGCCGGTGCGGCCCGCCTCGCGCCGCCGCCCCCCCCCGGTCGCGCGTGCTTTCTTCGTGGCGGCGCTGGTGCTGGTTGCCCTGTTGTCGTTGGCGCAGACCGCGCGCGCAGAGCGCATCAAGGACATCGCCAGTATCGCCGGTGTTCGCAGCAACGCCCTGATGGGCTATGGCCTGGTGGTTGGACTCGACGGGTCGGGAGACCAGACCTCGCAGGCGCCGTTCACCACGCAGGCCTTGCGCAACCTGCTGACCCAGTTGGGGGTCACGGTGCCGGCCAACGTCAACCCACAGCTGAAGAATGCCGCTGCAGTGATGGTGCAGGCGGAGTTGCCGGCCTTTGCCCGACCCGGGCAGACCCTCGATGTCACGGTGTCGTCCATCGGTAATGCCGGCTCGCTGCGCGGTGGGGCGCTGTTGATGACCGCCCTCAAGGGCGCCGACGGTCAGGTCTATGCCATCGCCCAGGGCAACCTGGTGGTGGGTGGTTTCGGTGTCGAGGGGAGCGATGGATCGCGTGTGTCGCTGAACGTGCCCTCGGCGGGTCGGATTCCCAACGGCGCCAGTGTCGAGCGTCCGGCGCCGGCGGCCTTCGATCCGGCGGGGCATCTGGCCCTGCAACTGCACACGGCCGACTTCACCACGGCCTCGCGGGTGGCACAGACCATCAACGCGACGTTCGGTGAAGGCGCGGCAGCGGCCGAGGACGGCGTGACGATTCGTTTGCGACCCCCGTCAGCGGCGCAGCGTGTGGCCTATCTGTCGGTGCTGGAGGATCTTGAGGTCGACCCCGGGCGTGCGCCTGCACGCGTGGTGGTGAACTCGCGCACCGGTACCATCGTCATCGGTGAGGCGGTGCGGGTGCGCCCCGCGGCAGTGGCGCATGGTTCACTGTCGGTGACCATTGCCGAGCAGCCGCAGATCAGTCAGCCCGGTCCGTTCTCGGACGGGCAGACCGTGGTGGTACCGGACTCCCGGATTGCCGTCGAGCAGCATGGGGACGGGCGCATGTTCCTCTTCGATGCCGGCGTCACACTGGCGGAAATCGTCCAGGCGGTGAATCAGGTGGGTGCCGCGCCCGGTGACCTCGTCGCTATCCTGGAGGCGCTCAAGCAGGCCGGTGCATTACGCGCCGAACTGGTGGTCATCTGATGCGCACGCTCGATGCGATGGCGGGCAATCTGAGCACGCTGCGGGCCGATGTCCGCGCGGCGGCGCCGGAAGCGGTGCGCGAGGTGGCGCGCCAGTTCGAGAGCCTGTTTGCACAGCAGTTGCTGGCGGGCCTTCGCAGCACTGCGAAGGTCGCTGGCAGCGGCGTCAGTGATGCCGGGGCCTATCAGTCCCTGTTCGATCAGCAGCTCGCCGGATTGATGACCGAGGGGCGCGGCCTCGGGTTGGCCGACCAGCTGATGCGGCAATGGCAGCAGCAGGGCGTTGTCAACGATGCGCCGCTTGCCGGGATGACGGGGCACACCGCGCGCCCTGATCGACGGGTCGACGCGGTGACGGTCACGGCGCCAGTCTCGACTGCCGGTCCGGCGCGACTGCGGGATCGTGTTGAGGCCTTTGTCGAGCGTCTGTTGCCGCTCGCCCGCGAGGCAGCCCGCGCGCTGGGGGTGGCGCCGCAGGCGATTCTGGCCCAGGCCGCGCTCGAGACGGGCTTCGGGCGGCACCAGCCCGGCGGCGACAGTCACAACCTTTTTGGCATCAAGGCCGGAGGGCGCTGGCAGGGGGCTGAGGTCAGTGCCCGCACGGTCGAAGTGCGGGATGGCACGGCCCGGACGGAGACGGCCGCATTCAGGGCCTACGACAGTGAGGCTGACGGTGTGCATGACTACGTGCGTCTGCTGCAGCAGCCCCGCTATGCAGCCGCGCGTGCGGCCGGTACCGATGTGGCGCGTTTCGCCGAGGCCTTGCAGGCCGCCGGCTACGCCACCGACCCGCGGTACGCCGAAAAGCTGACCCGTCTGGCGGCACATCCCGTCATTGCCGGAGCGACGTCTCATGAGTGACCTCCTTCGCATTGGCAGCACCGCCCTGCAGGCGTACGGAACCGCGCTGTCGACCACCAGTCACAACGTCGCGAATGCCGGCACGGCGGGTTACAGCCGACAACGGGTGGATCTGGCGACGCAGCCGGTGAGTGGCCGGATCGGGAACGGTGTTCAGCCGGCGCAGGTGCGGCGGTTGACCGATACCTGGCTGCAGTCACGGCTTACCGATGACGGGGCCGCCGCCAGCCGGCACGGCGTTGCGCGCGATCTGCTGGTGCGTGCTGACGGGTTGATGTCCGACGCCCAGTCCGGACTGGCACCGCCTTTGACCGGGCTCAACTCGGCCGTTCAGGCGCTGATGGCCGATCCCTCGTCGCTGTCGGCGCGGCAGTCGCTGCTGTCGCAGGCGCAGGCGGTGACCGAGCGGTTTGCGCAGATCGATCAGGGCCTGCAGTCGCTGGACCAGGAAATCGACGGCCGCCTCCAGGCAGGTGTGGCGGAAGCCAACCAGTGGATCGACCGGATCGACGCCCTCAACCGCAGCATCACCCTTGCCGTGCCGGACAACGGCGGGCAGCCGCCGGCCGACCTGCTGGATCAGCGTGACGAGGCGGTGCGACAGCTGGCCAGTGTGATTGGCGTTCGTACCGTGACGCAGGACAACGGCAGCCTGGGGGTGTACCTCGAAGACGGGCAGGCGCTGGTGCTGGATGGGCAGGCACGGCACCTCAGCGTAGCGCCCACCTCCGCCGCCGGGCGCTATACCTTGCGTCTTGAGGGGACGGGGGGCAGCCTCGCCGTCGGCCGCCCGGCTGGCGGCGCGATTGCCGGGCTGTTGGATGCGCGTGCGCAGGCCGTGGACGCGCCGCGTGCGTCGATGACGGCCCTGGCGACCGATATTGCCGATGCCTTCAACGCAGCGCAGGCCAGCGGGCGGGATCTGGATGGCAATGCCGGTGCCGATCTGTTTGCCGTGCCGCCGTTGTCACTGGCCGTACAGGATCCGCGTGCGCTCGCTCTGGCAGGGGCGCCGCCGGCAGGGCTGGCTGACAACGGGGCCTGGTCGGCAGTCGCCGCGTGGTCGGGCGCGCCGATGGCGGCGCGGGCCGGTGAGGTGGTGGGCGCGCTCGGACAGGCGGCGTACCAGGCTGATGCCCGCGCCAGCGCCGCGGCATCGCTGGCCGTGCAGTCGCGCGACGCACTGGGAGCGGTGGCGGGCGTCAACCTCGACGAGGAGGCGGCAGACCTGCTGCGCTACCAGCAGGCCTATCAGGCGGCGGCGCAGATGATCGCCACGGCCGACACCGTCTTTCAGACATTGCTCAATGCGGTGAGGTGATCAAGATGCGCGTTTCCAGTGAAACCCTGTTTCGCACCGCAACGGCCGCCATGCAGGGGCACAAT
>CAKZHZ010000062.1 GCA_936928855.1 uncultured Polycyclovorans sp. | reverse complement strand
AAGTCTGCGGCGAAAGCGACTGTCCTGTAACCGGAGCACGCCGAACGGCACCCGTTCGTCTGCGGTCGCGCGTCGCCCGGCTGGCGGAAAGGCCGGGCATCGCGGGTGCCTTGGTCATCCATAGGCGGGCTCCGGGCCAGATGGAATCTTTCAGCACGGCCCTGCGCGCTGTGCATAGGATGACCCGCAGCAGGACGAGGGCTGTCGGGGCGAAACCGGAACGCGGCGGACACAGCAGCCTGCAGCTATCCGGGCCCTGGAAGAACTCCCAAGAGACCTCTTTGTTCCATTGTTCATTGCTGCCTTCTTGGGTGGGCATAAGAAGATACTAACGGCAATGGTGAGGGTTTGGTACAGCCCCAGCGATGCGACGTTGTTGGGTGTTGCGAATTTACCAGTGGCCACGATGTGGCTGGCGTAGGCGACGGCCCCGAGGAAGGTGAGCAGTTCACCGGTACCCAGACCGGTACTCAAGGCAGAAGGATCGATCGCCAGCGAACCAAGCCCCACGGTGGCGAACCCCACGGCGGGGCAGGCACGGGCGATGGCGAGGGCCTCGTCGCGGTTCACGTTCTGCAGCAGAAAGAACCCGCCGACCATCTCGCGCGCCTCGGCAAAGGGGCCGTCGGTGAGGCGGACCCCTTCGCCATCGGCCCGGATGCGCACCCCTTGCGTATCGCTCTTGAGGGACTGGCTGGTCACCAGTACGCCGCGACGGGTCAGTTCGTCGGTGAAATCCTGCATCGCCTGGTAGCGCGCATCGGCCACGTCTGCCGCGCGGGTGTCGCGGTCCCCGGCGGGTTCGATGATCAGCATCACATACGCCATGGTGTTCCTCCTGGATGGATGAAGGGGCGCAGCATAGCGCCCTGGTCCACTGAACCCATGACACTCCACCTCCGGGTCAGTGGATTCGTGCGATGCGAAACACTGCACGACAGGACTCAACGGCGGCAGGCCGCCGCACGTTCCATCATCAGGGCCTGTTCGCGTTGGTTGCGGGTGAGTGCGGCGGCCTGCAGGAAAGCCTCGCGCGCCTCGTCGAACCGTTGCAGCCGGCACAGCAGATCCCCGCGCACGGCCGGCAGCAGGTGGTATCGCTGCATGACCGGATCGTCGCCCAGCGCATCGGTCAGCGTCAGGCCAGCGTCCGGCCCGAAGGCCATGGCGACCGCGACTGCCCGGTTGAGCGCGACCACCGGGGTCGGTGCCACCGTCATCAGGGCGTCGTAGAGCGCGGTGATGCGCGCCCAGTCGGTTTGCTCCGCATGAGCGGCGCGGGCATGACAGGCGGCGATGGCCGCCTGCAGGGCGTAAGGTCCGAGCACGCCGCCCAGGGCCTCGGCCTGCTCCAGAGCCTCCAGACCCCGGCGGATCAGCAACGGGTCCCAGCGGCGACGGTCCTGGTCCGGCAGCAGCACCGGCCGGCCGTCTGCAGCGGTGCGGGCCCGCAGGCGCGAGGCCTGCAGCTCCATCAGCGCCAGCAGTCCGAACACCTCGCTGTCGCCCGGAACCAGGCGCGCCAGTACCCGTCCCAGGCGCTGCGCCTCGCTGCACAGCTCAGGCCGCATCCAGTCCTCGCCGGTGGTGGCGGCGTAGCCCTCGTTGAAAATCAGGTAGATCACTTCCAGTACGGACGACAGCCGCTGCGTCCGCTCGGCGGCTGGCGGCACCTCGAACGGCACCTGGGCCGCACTGAGGGTGCGCTTGGCGCGCACGATGCGCTGCGCAATGGTGGGCTCGGGGACCAGAAAGGCCCGGGCGATCTCGTCGGTACTGAGGCCACCGAGCAGGCGCAAGGTCAGTGCCAGCCGGGCATCGGTGGACAGCACGGGATGACAGGCAATGAAGATCAGCCGCAGCAGATCGTCGCCGATGTCGTCCTCCACCGCGGCATCGAAATCCGGCATGGTGGTGGCCTCCTCCAGCAGGTCCTGGCCGAGCATGGCGTGCTTGCGGGCCTGCATCTGTTCATGGCGGATGCGGTCGATGCCGCGCCGTTTGGCGGTGGCCACCCACCAGGCGGCCGGCTTGTCCGGCACCCCCTCGGTGGGCCACTGCTCGAGCGCGGCCACCAGCGCATCCTGGGCCAGCTCCTCGGCCAGGCCGACGTCGCGCACCAGCCGGGTGAGCGTGGCGATGACCTTGGGCGCTTCCATGCGCCAGATCGCCCCGATCGCCTGGTGGGTGGCCTGTGGATCGCTCATCCGGCGCGGCGCATCTCGTCAAAGCCGGCGGCGGCGCGTTGCACGTCTTCGGGAAAATCCTCCATCGCCTGGACCTGTCGGACTTCAATGATCTCGTTGGCCCCGGCGGGACAGCGGCGCGCCCATTCGATGGCCTCCTGCCGGGACCGCACCTCGATCATCCAGTAGCCACCCAGCACTTCCCTGGCCTCCGCGAAGGGACCGTCCACCACGCGCGGGGCCGCCCCGTCGAAATACACCCGCGCGCCCATCGCCGGCGGATGCAGGCCGTCCAGTGCCAGCAGCACGCCGGCGTCCTGCAGGGCAGTGTTGAATGTCATCATCGCCTCCACCGCCGTGGCATCCGGGACAGTGCCGGCTGCAGCGGACGCATATCCGTGAGGGATCATCAGCAGCATGAATCGCATGATCGTACTCCCGCTCAGTGGGCGTCGGGTGCCGGGACGTTGATCATCCACCCCAGCCCGAACCGGTCCCTCAGCATGCCGAAACACGGCGACCAGAAGGTGGCAGACAGGGGCATCAGGATCTCTGCGCCGTCGGACAGGGCATCAAAGCAGCGTCGCGCTGCGGCCGCGTCGGCAAGATTCAGCGACAACGAGAACCCGCCGGGTTTCGATTGCCCGTGGCAGGGGTTGTCGGAGGCCAGCACGGTGGATTCGCCGATGGTGAATTCCGCGTGCATCACCTTGTCTTCGTAGCCCGGCGTCACCTGGTCCGGCGGTGGTGGTTCAGGCGCATCGCGAAAATGCATCATCAACTTCACCTCGGCACCCAGCGCCTGCTGGTAGAAGGCGATGGCTTCCGCGCACTGGCCATCGAAAATCAGATAGGGCTGGATGAAGGGGGCGGTGGTCATGGCAAGGGTCTCCTGGAACGTGTGTTCAGAGAACCGCAGGGCAATCAGGGACAGCGACATGGTAGGAAGTCATCGTGCTGAGCGGGCCTGGGGTTCGGTGGCATCCGCAAACTGCGGATTCACTCCCCCGTCGAACCAACACGACGAAAATCGACACCCCCTGCTGCACGCAGTACGAAGTCGTCACCCCTGACCCATTGCCCCGACGTCACCCCCCGACCATGACCCAGGCGTCACCCCCGACCACTACCCCAACGTCACCCCCGACTTGATCGGGGGTCCACCTGCTGCCCCCGTCGGCGGCTGGATGCCCGATCAAGTTGGGCATGACGGTGGGGCGGCAGGAAACGTCATCCCGGACTGGATCCGGGAACCCGCTGCAACGGCCGGGCTCTGGATGCCCGATCCAGTCGGGCATGACGGGGTGGTGTCAGCGTGCCGTGCCATCACGCTGTACCCGTCGGCGTTGTGCGTTCACACCCCGCTGCCCGCAGCATGCCGACGTCACCCCCGACTTGATCGGGGGTCCGCCGGCCACCATCGGTGTCTGAATGCCCGATCACGCCGGGCATGACGGTGGGGCGGCAGGAAACGTCATCCCGGCCTTGAGCCGGGATCCAGCTGCAACGGCCGGGCTCTGGATACCCGACCAAGTCGGGCATGACGTAGCCGTCAGGATTCACCCCTCAGCATGGTTCATCTCGACCTGCAGGCTGGCGAGGCGGGCATAGAGCCCGCCCTGTTGCATCAGCACCGCCGGCGGCCCCTGCTCCACGATGCGGCCGTGCTCCAGCACCACAATGCGGTCGGCGCGCTGCACCGTGGACAGTCGATGGGCGATGATCAGCGTGGTGCGGCCGCGCATGGCGGCTTGCAAGCCCTGCTGCACCAGCCGTTCGCTCTCGGCATCCAGCGCACTGGTGGCCTCGTCCAGCAGCAGCAGCGGCGCGTTGCGCAGGATGGCGCGGGCAATGGCAATCCGTTGCCGCTGTCCCCCGGACAGGCGCACCCCGCGCTCCCCCAGAAAGCTGCGATAGCCCTCCGGCAGGGCGGTGATGAAGTCGTGTGCCAGGGCGGCCTTCGCGGCTGCCACCACCGCGGCATCATCGGCATCGGCACGGCCGTAGCGGATGTTCTCCAGCGCATCGGCGCTGAAGATCACGGGGTCCTGCGGCACCAGCGCAATGTGGCGACGCAGGGTGTCCGGGTCCAGCGCCCGCAGGTCCACGCCGTTGAAGCGGATCGCGCCCGCATCCACATCGTGGAACCGCAACAGCAACTGGAACAGGGTGGTTTTGCCGGCGCCGCTGGGGCCCACCAGGGCTACCGTCTCGCCTTCCGCGATATCGAGATCAATGCCGGCCAGCGCGGGGGTGTTGGGCCGCGACGGATAGTGAAATCGCACCCCTTCCAAGGTGATGCGCGCCTGCGCGGTCTGCGGCAGTGGCTGTGGCTGGGCGGGCGCGCGGATGGCGGGGGTGACCGCCAGCAGTTCCATCAGGCGCTCCGTGGCGCCGGCCGCGCGCATCACCTCGCCCCACACCTCGGCGATCACGCCCAGCCCGCCGGCGGTGAACAGCGCATAGAGCACGAAGGCGGCCAGTTCGCCGGGGCTCATGGTGCCGGCGATCACCGCCTGCGCGCCCAGCCACAACACGAACACGATGGCGCCGAAGGCGCCGGCGATGACCCCCGCCGTCAGCCCGGCCCGCACCCGGGTGCGGCGAATGGCGGTGCGAAAGCTGCGCATCACCGCGCTGGTATAGCGATGGTCCTCGTAGGCCGCCTGGGTGTTGGCCTGCACCGTGGGCATGGCGTTGAGAATTTCCCCGGCCAGCGCCGAGGTGTCGGCCACGCGGTCCTGAGAGTCGCGTGACAGCCGCCGCACCGCACGTCCCGCCAGCACCACCGCCACGATCAGCAGCAGCAGCAGCGCCGCCGTGATGGCAAACAGTTTGAAACTGGTCACCGCCAGCAGGATCAGCCCGCCGGTGGACTGGAACACGCTGCGCAGGCCCATGGAGATGGACGAGCCCACCACCGTCTGCACCAGCGTGGTGTCGGTGGTCAGCCGCGACAGCACCTCACCGGTCTGGGTGGTTTCGAAATAGCCCGGGGGCTGCGCCAGCATGCGGCGGTAGACCGCCATGCGCAGGTCGGCGGTGACGCGTTCGCCGATCCAGCTCACGGTGAAGTAGCGCGCCGCCACCATCGCCGCGCCAAACAGCGCCAGCAGAAACAGCGCAATGAAATGCCCATGCACCTCAGCGCCCGCCGCAAAGCCGTGGTCGATCAGATCCGAGATGGCCATCGGCACCGCCAACGTCGCCCCAGCGGCCAGGCACAGCAGCACGAACGCCAGCGCCACCACCCGGCGATACGGCCGCAGGAACGGCCACAGCCCCGCCAGGCCGGCGAGGCGGTTCAAGGGGGGCGCGGGATCAGCGGGCAGGTCGGCCATGCGGCCGGCACCATAGCAGCAAGCCGGGATTTCCGGCGCTCAGTCGTTCTCGGCCTCTACATCCACATGGAAGCTTTCCGCGTCGTCGGCCACCGTCAGCCGTACCAGGATGGGCTGGCAGCAGACATGGCAATCCTCGGTATACACCGCCGAACCCCCGGACAGATCCAGGTCCAGTTCGATGGATTCCCAGCAATAGGGGCAGGTGACGACTTGGCATTCGAGCATGGCCGCACTCTACCGCCAGCCATTGCCGCTATCACCCTGTAGCCCTCAGAGCTGTGAAAATATCGAACGCCGTCGCGAGCGTTCGACGGAGGGCGCAGCAGGCAGGCGATCTGTTCACATGCTCTCAGCATTCAGTCGTCACCCCTGACCCATTCACCGAATCCGAGAGTGGCGGCAGCTATGGCGGTGGCATCGAGTTCAACGTGCTCAGCGGCGTCCTCGACGGCAACCTCCGCCTCACCGCCGACTACATGGTCTATCTCGACAAATCAGGTAACGAGTTCGAGGCGAAGCGTGTGGGGCTGAAGCTGCACTTCTGATGGCGGAGCATCCGTGCGTGGGGCACGGGTGGCCCGCGGCAGTCCATTGATGTTGCAGATGACGGCTCAGGGCGTTAGCCCCCACGCCTGCGGCAGCAAGGCGCGCACCTTGCCGCTGCCAAAGCGGCGGTCGATGAGATAGACCGTGCCCTGATCGCTGTGTGAGCGCACGACCCGGCCGACGGCCTGCACCACTTTCTGGACGGCGGGGAAGAGGTAGATGAAATCCTCGCCGGTGCCAGTGCCAAACCAGCGGTCCACCTGATCGGCCATGCGGGCGTTGAGGTTGGTGAACGGGGTCAGGCCGAGGTTGCAGATGAAGGCGCCGATCAGCCGTCGGCCGGGCAGGTCGATGCCTTCACCGAAACTGCCGCCGAGCACGGCAAAGCCGATCTGCCGGCTCTGCGGCGTGAAGCCTGCCAGGAAGGCATCGCGCGTCCGGGCGTCCATCTGTGGCAGCTGCCGGGTGATGGGGATCTCCGGCGCACGCGCTTTTAACGCGCGGGCCACCTGGTCGAGGTAGGCGAAGCTGCTGAAGAACGCGAGGTAGTTGCCGGGATGGTTTTCGTACACGGACTGCATCAGTGCTGCGATCGGGGTGGCGGCCCGCGCGCGGCGACGGTACTCGGTGGCGATGCCGGTGATGGCATGGACCTGGAGTTGCTGGGGCAGAAAGGCGCTCTCCACGTCGCACAGGTCGCAGTCGCCGGGCAGCCCCAGCAGGTCGCGGTGATAGTGCGGAGGTTGCAGGGTGGCGGAGAACAGGATGGTGCTGTGCGCGGTCCGCAGGCGCGGCAGCAGGTGTGGCGACGGCACCACGTTGTGGAGGGCGAACACGGTCTGCGGTTGGTGGAACAGGTCGTCGGCCGCGGGCGGCCCCAGGGTGACCTCACACAATGCGTGGTCGCCGAAGCGTTCGATCAGTCGCTGCAGGGCAAGCAACTCGAAGTAGCCTTCGAGAAAGGGCGCCTCGCCTCGCCCCGGATCCTCACCCAGCCAGCGCCCGATGCGGCTGATGGCCAGCGTCAGCGCCTCGCGCAGATCACGCGAGGGCTGGGAGGGCTGCTGGCCGTGCTGTTCGAGCCAGAGGCCGGTCGCTTCGATGGCGCGGTCCACCGCTGCGAGCGCGGGCTGCAGGCTGCGATCGGCATGCCGTGCCATCTCTCGCAGGCGGGTCTGGGAGAGCGCAGCGGAGTACATCTCGCGGGCCCGGTTCACCAGATTGTGGGCTTCGTCCACCAGCACGGCGACGCGCCAGCCGGCCTCTTCGGTGAGCGCGTGCAACAGGGCGTGGGTGTCGAAGTAGTAATTGACGTCGCCCAGGACCAGGTCGGACCAGCGCGCCATTTCCTGGCCGAGAAAGTAGGGGCAGACCTGGTGTTCGCGGGCCACGTCGGCCAGCGCCATCGGCCCCAGTGTCAGCCGTTGCCAGGCGGCCTGGCGGGCGGCGGGCAGGCGATCGAAAAAGCCGCGCGCCAGTGGGCAGGCGGCGCCATGACAGGCCTTGTCGGGGTGCACGCAGGCGCGTTGCTTGGCGCTGAGCACCAGCACCCGCAGCGGCAGGGCGCGGCCGTCGCCGGCCAGGCTGCCCAGCGCCTTGCGGACCTCGCCCTGCACGGCGTTGCGGGCGGTCAGGTAGAACACCCGGTCGATGACGCCGGCGCCCAGTGCCTTGAGCGCCGGAAACAGCACGCCGAGTGTCTTGCCGACGCCGGTGGGGGCCTGTGCCATCAGCGGGCGGCCCTGCAACAGCGCCCGCTCCACCGCCCCCATCAGCCGTGCCTGGCCGGCCCGGATGGGGCTGTGCGGGAAGTCCAGGCCATCCAGCACGGTGTCGCGTCGCTGGGCATGGGCGCGCAGCTGCGCCATCCAGGCCTTGTAGGTGCGGACCTGGACGCGCAGACCCTCGATGAGGTCCGTGACCGCGACGGTTGTTTCCTCCTGGGTTTCCTCGCGGCGGTCGATGTCGTAGTAGCAGAGCCGCAGGGTGACGGTTTCGAGCCCTTCGGCTATGCCGAGCAGCGCGCCGTAGGTCCGTAATTGCGCCCAGTGGAGCGCGCGGTGGTGGGCGGGGATGCGGGCGACCGGGCCCCGGTGGGTCTTGATCTCGTCGAGGATGGTGCCGCAGCCCTCCACGCCGTCGATGCGGCCGCGCAGGCGCAGGCCTTCGATCTCGCCCTCGACCGCCACTTCCGCGCGATAGTCGCCGCCGCGGCTGAAGGTGACCGCCCGGTGCCCGGCCATGCCCTCTTCGGGGCTGGGTGCGGGGGTGAAGCGCAGGTCCAGGTCGCCGCTGCGGGCGACAAAGTCGCAGAAGGCGCGAACGGGAACGCTGTGGGTGGTCAGGGGCACGGCGGCTGTCAAAGGTTGGGGGCAATCGGCTCCGGCGCCGCTACTCTACCGGGCAATTTCATTTCCGAGTGAGGAGAGTGCCATGCCCTTCGACGGCAGGACGGTGTTCGTGGCCGGCGGCACCAGCGGGATCAATCTGGGGATTGCGCGCGCGTTCGGCGCGGCAGGGGCTCGGGTGGCCGTACTGAGCCGGCATGCCGAGCGGGTGGAGGCTGCGGTGGCGCAATTGCGTGCCGATGGCGTGACCGCGCTGGGGCAGGCGGCAGACGTTCGTGACGCTCCGGCGTTGGAGGATGCCTTTGCGGCGGTGGCCGCAGAATGGGGGCCGTTGGATGTGCTGGTGTCGGGTGCGGCCGGCAATTTCATGGCGCCGGCCGTAACCCTTTCGGCCAACGGGTTCAAGACGGTGGTTGATATCGACCTGTTGGGCACCTTCAATGTCATGCGCGCCGCCTATCCCCACCTGCGAACGCCGGGCGCGGCCATCGTCAACATCACGGCACCGCAGTCCTGGCTGCCGACGCCCCTGCAGATCCACGTATGTGCCGCGAAGGCGGGCATCGACCAGGTGACGCGTACCGCCGCCATGGAGTGGGGGCCGCAGGGCATCCGGGTCAACGCCATCGCCCCCGGCCCCATTGCCGACACCGAGGGGATGCGCCGGCTGGCGCCGACGCCGGCTGCTGAACAGGCCTGGACCGAAGGGGTGCCGCTGCGGCGCTGGGGGCAGAAGGACGATATCGCGCAGGCCGCGCTGTGGCTGTGCTCCGAGGCCGCCAGCTACATCACCGGGGTGATTCTGCCGGTGGACGGCGGCTTCTCGCTGGGCGGTTCGGCGGCGATGTCACGCGCCGTGAGCGCGTAGCGCCCCGGACACACCGCGGGCTGCGACGTGGTGTTGTGCGGCTCAGCCCACGCCGGACAGACAGAGGATGGCGACAGCAAACACGCTGGCGATGAAAAGGGTGGCTTCAGCGAGATCCTTGCGGTCCTGGGTCATGTCGCGACTCCGGCGGTAGGCCCGGTCTGGGCGGTAGTCCCAGACTACGACCCCCGCAACGGGCGATGCGGGGCCGGCGGACGACCGGCGACCCTGGGCCGTGTCGGCGGTGCGCGTCAGTCGCAGCTGTCGGCCAGCAGCGGGCGGATCGCCGGAATGGTGCAGAGCAGCTGCGCCAGGATGGCCGTGGGAATGTCGATCAGCGGGTTGTCGCGGGTCGCCACGCAGAACGGGAATGCGGAGGCGCCGGCACCGCAGAGGCTGGCAAACCGGGCCTCGACGCAGGCGCTGTCGCTGCCCGGCGGGCAGAAAGTCTGGAAGGCCTCGCCAATCGGCGTCAGCAGCGCCATCCGGGCGTCCGGGTTCATCGCCGCGGTCACGCTGCCGCCGGCGCAGGCGGCCAGGCGGTCGCTGCCGGGCAGGCTGCAGAACACGCTGAACTGTTCGGTCAGGCACTCTGTGAGCGGGCCGGTATGCAGCACCGCGGCCAGGCCCCCACAGCCCCAGGCGAAGCCGCTGCGGACGCAATCGACGGCCTTCGGCAGAATGCCGTTGACGGCCGTGTCCAACAGGCAGAACTGGCTGATGAGCTGGGTCAGTGGCGGGGCCATTTCCGCCGCATCGTCACAGGCCGCTCCGTCATCGCCGCACTGGGCGACCAGGGACTCCGACAGGCACTGGGTGTAGCGGGCGGCATCGTCTCCCACTGCAGTCTGCGCACCGCACTGTTCGCCGGCGGTTTCAACGGCTGCCTTGGCGGTGACCGGATCGGCACCGCTACCGCCGCTGCAGGCCGAAACGCCAACGGCGCAAAGCCCGGCACACAAAACCCACACGATCCGCTTGCCCATGCCCTACCCCGATTCTTGGCACCGCGTATCCGGTGCTCTCAGTGTCGCGCCCGGGACCATAGCAATTTTTTCGCCCGGTGATCAGCGGCGCGGCCGCCAATGGCGGGCTGGGAGGAATCCTGGTGAGCGCCACGGTCCGTTCAGCTTGCGGGGAGCCCGCCAACGGTCGCACCGACACCCATGGATCCGTTCGTCAGGGTCCGGGTGCGTCCGGTGGCTGCCACTGTTTGAGCAGCTTGAACACCTTGTCCGGGCGGGGCGACATCATCGCCGCCGCCGTCATCACGCCGCCCATCAGTGCGCCACCCACCCCGGCGGTGACCACATCCTGCCCGGTGGTATAGAGCCCCTTCACCGGCGTCACCGGGTGCAGCCAGCGCTGGTGGAAACGCTCGGGCGGGTGATCCAGCCCGTAGATCTCGCCGCGGTCGTAGGCGTTGAACCACACGGTCGACAGCGGCGTCGACAACTCGCAGTAGTCGAGCCGGTCGCGCAATTGCGGCATCTGCTGGTACAGCCCCTCCAGCATGCGCTCGGTGAAGCGCTGCTTGAGCGCCTCGTAGTCCTCGCCACGTTGGTTCCAGGTCTTGTCCGCCCAGGGCGCGAACCACTCGTACTTGCCGAGGGTGATGACCTCCACCGTGCTGCGGTCCGGGTAGTGCTGTTCCCACGCCGGATCCTTGGCGGATGGAAACGAGATGTAGAGCATCGGCAGGGTGTTGAGCGGATCCGCCAGGAACTGCTGCACGTTCCCTTCGTGATCGGCATTGGGGTACACCCAGAGGTTGGTTTTCGGCAGCCCCAGTTCGGCGGCCGTGCCCTTGAACCCGGCGTACAGGCACAGGTGCCCGGACGACGGTTTCACCTCCAGCAGCTTTTCCGGGAAGCCGTGCCGCTGGCGCAGGTCGGCGTCCAGCAACTGCCCGAAGGTGAGGCGCGCGCCGGCGCCGCTGACCACGGCGTCGGCGCCGATCTCGCTGCCATCCTCCATCACCACGCCGGTGGCGCGATTGCCATCGGTGCGGATGCGGGCCACCCGTGCATAGGTGAACACCTCGCCGCCCCCGGCGCGGATCACCGGGATGATGGTGTCGGCGATCTTCCAGGAGCCGCCCACCGGATAGTTGCCGCCAGCGAAATAGTGCTTGGTTACTGCAGCGTGCATGAGGAACGAGGCCTCGGCCGGCGGCAGGCCGTAGTCGCCCCACTGGCCGGTCAGCACCGCGATCAGCTGCTGGTTGTCGGTGAGCGATTCCAGCACCGCCCGCGTGGTCATGAAGCACTGCTTGGGAACGCGATAAGGCCGCAGCAGCTCGTAGGCACGCGCCAGTGTCGGCGGCATCGCCTGGCCGGCGAAGAAGGTCTGCATGCTGCGGCTGACCTCGGTGACGATGCGGAAATAGGCATCAATGGCCTCGGCCTCATCGGGGAAGTGGCGCTTCAGTTCGGCAGACAGGTTTTCGCGGCCGGCCACGAAGTCGTAGTGCCGGTCGCCGATGATGATGCGGTCGTAGACCGCGTCCATCGGCGCCCACTGCAGCTGACCGTCACTGATGACGTCGAAGATGCGGCGCAGCGGCGCATGTGGCTTGTGCACCTCGCCGATGTAGTGGACGCCCACATCCCACTCGTAGCCTTCGCGCTCGTAGCTGTGGGTGAAGCCGCCCGCGGTGTAGTGCTGTTCCAGCACACAGACCCGCTTGCCCAGCCGTGACAGCAGCGCGGCGCAGCACAGGCCGCCGATGCCGGAGCCGATCACCACCACATCGTAGTGATCCGCCGCGCGTCCCGGACGATAGCGCTTGCCCGTTCGTTTCATCCCGTTCTCCCCCTGATGGTGTCGTGGCCGAACTCAGTCGCAGCCCTCGACAAAGAATACGCCGGGCGGCATGCCCACCCGCCAGCGGGTGACGTAGCCGCCGCTGCCGATCTCGAACACCAGACGCGCCGCGTTCGCAGACGGCGTCACGGTCCACAGGGCGCCGCCTTCAATGCGGGGATGGGGCTGGATGTCGACCCCGTCGGGGTACAGCGCCCGCAGCGTGTCGGCGCTGTCACCGACCTGCCCGCCGCCCGGTGCGAGGTAGCGGGTGCTGCTGACCTCGTAGCGGGCGAACCGGCCCTCCAGCAGCAGAAAGGTGATGCCGATGTTGGCGGCGGCAGGCTCGGGTGTCAGCAACTGGCAACGCGCCGGATCGGCGCCGCTCTCCGACAGCGGGCGGCCCCAGGAGATCCGCACCGACTCCTCGTCGTCGCCGAAGGCGGCCGGCCCGAAACCGTGGTAGCCGATCACCGGCGGCGGTGTCGGGGCCGGCGCGGCCATCAGCGCCGGGGGAGCGGCCATGCCGGTCGCTGCGTCCACTGAACGCCGCGCCGAGCTCAGCGCTTCGGCGCGCTCCCGCTTTGCCAGTGGTGCTGCCGCTGTGCCCGCCGGCTTCGACGGCGCTCGTGCAGCCGCCGGGGCTGTATCCTCGTCGGCCAGCGGCGGCGAGGCAGGTGCGGCCTGTTCGGCAACGGCCGGGGCCGGCGGCGCCAGCGCCATCTCCATCCGCGCATCGGGCGTGCGCCACAGCTGCCAGCCCAGCGGCAGGCCGAGCATCAGGGTGGCGGCCAGACCCAACGGCAGCGCCCAGCGACGGCGGCGCCGATGGCCACCGCGTGCGGTGGCGGCCTGCGCCTGCGCCAGGATGGCGGCATCCAGCGAGGCGGGCGGTTCCGCGTCACGGGTGTCGCGATAGCGCGTCCGCAGCGGGTGCGCGCCGTCCAGATACTGTTGCAGCTCGCGGTCGTCAGGCTCCATCACCGAGCACCTCCCGCAGTTTGGCCAGCGCATAGCGCAACCGGCTCTTGACCGTTTCCCGGCCCACCCCCTGGATCGCCGCGATCTGCTCCAGGGTCAGATTCTCTTCCTCTCGCAGCACGATGATCTCGCGCTGTTCCGCCGGCAGGCCGGCCAGTGCTGCCAGCAGGCGTGCCGCTTCCTGGCGGCGGCCGGCATCGGTCTCCGGCTGTTGTGATGCCGGTGCTTCCAGGGTGTCGGGCAAGGGCTCGCCCGGTCGCAGACTGCGGTAGTGATCCATCAGCCGATGATGCGCCAGGGTGAACAGCCAGGCCGCGAACGGGGCATCGGGACGATACCGTTCGCGGGCCTGGATGACCTTCTGCCAGACATCCTGGAAGGCCTCGTCGGCCACTGCCGGCGGCACGATATGGCGCCGGAAATAGCGGAACAGCGGGCCCTTGTGGCGGTGGTACAGGCGCTCGAAAGCGCCGGCATCCCCCGCCACCCAGGCCAGCATCAAGGCGCTATCCGCATCGCTCGTCAGAACCGCACTCCCGGTCGTTGTCGGTCGAGACCGCCAGCGGTCCCAGGCTGTCGGCCAGCTGCACCAGCTGCAGGAACTCGCCGCGCCAGCCTTCCGCATCGGGGCCACGGGCGGCCCGCGCCAGCGCCAGCAGCGCCTCGGTGTCGAAGGTGCCAGTGTAGCGTCCGCCCCGCAATTGCTGGCCGAAGGCGGCCACTGCGGCGGCAAAGCGGAAGGATGCGCTGGCCTGTGACAGCTGGGCCTTGACCTGTTGCCGCGAAATCGGGGTTTCGATCAGGCGGCTGTCGGCGGCGCCGGGGTGTTTGTAGCGCAGCCGCAGGTGGGCCAGCTCGCGGGCGCTGCCGGTGGCCGCAGGGGTGCCGTAGCGCAAGGGGGCGATGCGCTCACCGCCCGATCCGACCAGCGCAATCTCGTAGAGCGCGGTGACGTTGTGCCCTGCACCGATGTCGCCGGCATCGACCCGGTCGTTGGCAAAGTCCTCGCGGGCCAGGGCGCGGTTCTCGTAGCCGATGAGGCGGTACTCGGCGACCACCGCGGGATTGAACTCCACCTGGATCTTCACGTCCTGGGCGATGGTCAGCAGGGTGCCGGCACGGGCCGCCACCAGGGCGCGCCGCGCCTCGGCGAGATCGTCGATGTAGTGGTAGCTGCCATTGCCGCGGTTGGCGAGCTGCTCCATCAGGTGGTCGTTGTAGTTGCCGGTGCCGAAGCCCAGGGTGGACAGGCCGATGCCGTCGCCCCGTTCACGTTCGACCAGGTCCATCAATTGTTCGAAGTTGACGGTGCCGACGTTGAAGTCGCCATCGGTGGCGATCAGCACCCGGTTGATGCCGTCCTTCACGAAGCCCTGGCGCGCCATGGCGTAGGCCAGCGAAATACCGGAGGCGCCATTGGTGCCGCCGCCGGCCTGCAGGCGGTCCAGCGCGGCGCTGATGGTGGCGCGCTGGTCACCCGCGGTGGGTTCCAGCACCACGCCCGCGTTGCCGGCATAGGTGACGATGCTGATGCGGTCACGGGCATCGAGCTGGCCCGCCAGCAGTTTCAGCGACGACACCACCAGGGGCAGTTTGTCCGCGCTGTGCATGGAGCCGGACACATCCACCAGGAACACCAGGTTGGCCGGCGGCAGATCACCGGTCGGCATCCAGCCCTGCAGGCCGATGCGCAGCAGGTGGGTCTTTGCATTCCAGGGGGTCGGCGCCACCTCGGTGTGGACGCTGAAGGGCGTGTCGCGTTGCGCGGGCGGTGCATAGCCGTAGTCGAAGTAGTTGATCATCTCCTCCACCCGCACCGCGTCCTGCGGCGGTAGCCGGCCCTGGCGGAGGAAGCGGCGCAGGTTGGCATAGGCGCCGGTATCGACATCAATGCTGAAGGTGGAGACCGGCGTTTCCGCTGCCCGCAACACGCCGCCGTCCTCGAAACGGGCATAGCGCTCGCGGTCCTGCGGCACCGGCGGCGCCAGCATCGGGCGCGTCACGTAGGCATCCCCGGCGCTGCTCATCTCGGCGCGCAGCAGGGCCCGCTTGCCGGCCTGTGGTGCGGCGTCGACGCGTGGCGTGAGCACCGTCACGGGCGCGGGGGCGGCGGGCTCGGGTGTTGGCGCCCGATGATCCGGTTGGGCGCAGGCGGCGAGCAGCAGCAGGGCGGCGCTGGCGCCGATTGGCAGTCGGGGGGTCATGGTACGGCTCCGTTGGGGTTCTCCTGCTACAACGGAGCTACCACGCCAATGGGGTTAGGCCCTGTGCCCTATCGGCTGCCGATGAACGCCCACAACGCCGACGGCCAGCCGCGGCCCCAGACCAGCACCGAAGCCATCACCAGGGCGACGGCGAGCATGTTGACCCACCCGACCCAGAACAGCAGGCGGGCGATGGCACGCTTCCGGGCGGGTGAGCGGGGGATCATGGGGCGGGCCTGTTGGCCCTATCCGCCGGTGAACTGCAGCGTCAGCGTCACCGGAATGCCGCTGCCGATGGCCTGCAGCCCAGCCACTTGTCGCAGGGCATCGATGCCGTTGATCAGGCCGAAGCGGGTGGCATCCACCACCAGTGGCTGTTCGCTGGTCACCAGCCAGGTGCGGTCGTCGAGCCGGGTGATCCGCAGCTCGGCAGGCAGCCGGTTGGTGAGGCCGTGCAGGTCCAGGGCCACGTCGGTGCGCAACCGCAGGTGCGCGCCGGGCGGCAGGGCACGGCTCGCTGCGGGGTCCACCGACAGCTGCGCGGTGGCCAGCGCAAACCGACCGGTCTCGAACAGCATTTCGCGCAGGCGCTGGTCGCGGATGTCGATGCCGGTGCGGACCGAGTCGAGCACGATCTGCAGGGTGGCGTTGCCGTCGGCATCGACCGTGCCGGACAGCTCGTCGAAATGATGGACCTCGGTCACCGTGTTGTTCTTGATCGACGTGAAGCTGAGACGAGAGTTGGCGCTGTCGAGGCGCCAGGCGCCGGCCTCGACCGGGCGCTCGTCCTGTGCGGTGTCGGCGGCCGGCACCGTCGGTGCGGGCGGTTCGCTGGCGCCGGGCGAGCAGGCGGCCAGCAGGGCGGCGGTGAGCAGGGCAATGAGGCCGGGGTGGCGGGATGTCATCGGGTCGGTCTCCGGTGGCGCCGCTCAGGGCGGCGGCGGGGTGGCGCAGTGTGCATGCATGGGAATCCGACCGAAGGGATCGGCGAAACGTTCATCGCAGATGAAATCCCAGTCGGTCAGGCTGTCGAAGAAGGCCAGCAGGTCGGACAGCTCGTCCTCGCTGAGGCTGAAGCCGATCATCAGCGGATCCTTCAGCGGGCTGACCGCGCCGTCCCCGGCATGGGGGCCGCTGTCGATGCGGCGGCCGCCGCGGGCATAGTGATCGACGATCACCTCGCGCAGGGTGGCGATGCTGCCGTCGTGCATGTAGGGCGCAGTCAGGGCGATGTTGCGCAGCGTCGGCGGCCGGAACCGGCCCATGTCGGACGATGCCTCCGTGAACTCGTACAAGCCCGGGTTGACGGCGGGGTAGTTGCCGGCCGGCAGGGGATACAGCGGGGGCGCCTGCGGCAGGTTGTAGAGGCCGGTGTTCTTGTATTCGGTGGTGTCGAAGGTCGATCCGGCATGGACCACCGAATTGGCTAGGTTGAAGCCGTTGTGGCAGTGGTTGCACTCCAGCCGCTCGGAGAAGAACAGCACCTCGCCGCGCCGCGCGGCCGGGCTCATGGCGCCACGGTCCGGTGACACCGGATCATGGAAGCGGTCATAGGCGGAGCGCCCGGAAATCAACGCCGCGTTGAAGGCCGCCAGGGCGATGGCGACGTTGTTCACGGTGAACGGATCGGGAACGTCGGGAAAGGCCTCCGCAAAGCGCTGCGGATAGTCGCTGTCGGCGCGCAGGCGGTCCAGCATCCCGGCTTCCCGCGCGGTCCATCCGAGCTCCACCGGGTCGGTGTTGAACAGCACCAGTACGGCCTGCTGCCGCAGGGTGCGGATGTTGGGGTTGGCCCAGTTCTGCCGCGAGTTGTACACGGCGTTGACGAGGCTCATCGCATTGCGGGGATGGATATCACCACTGGGGCCGACGGAGGTGACCCGGCCATCGGTGAAGGCCTTGCGTTGTTCGTGGCAACTGGCGCAGGACCCTTCGCCATTGAAGGACAGGCGGGTGTCGTAGAACAGATGCCGGCCCAGATCGACCTGGGCCGGCGTGATGATGCCTTCGGCTGGCGTGGCGGGTTCGGGAAACCCCGCCGGCAGGTCGAATTCGTAGGCATCGGGGGGCAGCACCACCGTGTCATCCGATGACGTTCCCCCGCCACAGGCGGAGAGCGTGGCCGCCAGCAGGGCGGCCACGATACGTCCGGCGCGCTCAGTGCGAATGCGCGGCATCGCCCACCCGGAACACGCTCTGGTGACCTTCGACGCCGCCGTGACCCACGCCCAGCCGCGGCAGCACGGCGGTGCACTCGGGATCGTTCGATGCCGACATGCAGCCCGGCGCGGTCGACGGCGTGTTGACCCCGATATCAGCGTCCCGGAGCAGGTCGGCGACATCCACGACCACCGGCTGCCCTGCCGCGATGTCGGCGTAGTCGAGGCAGATGCGCGGCCGGTTCGGCTGCGTGCAGGCCTCGGTGGGCGGCGTGCCGTGTCCGGCGCCACCGTTGCTGCAACCGGTGCTGCCCAGATGGACGAAGTAGTTGGCCGGGGTGCCGCCGGGGTTGGCGACGGTATCCAGTCGGAAGCCGATACGGCCCGACAGCCAGGCCCAGGACATCGCACTGTTGTTGAGCGGACTGGGGGCGGTTGCCACGTCGCTGTGATTGAGCGCGAACGGCACGCCGAGGGTGAAACACATGCGGGCGTAGTCCCCGGCCGGCGCAGTGCCGGTGAGGCTGCGCTTGACCACCGGCTCGGCGGCGTCGCAGCCGTTGACCTGGCCCAGCAGGGCCACGCCGTGCGTGTCGTCCTGGAACACCGTGCCGTTGGCGGGCATGCCGAGTGCCACCGGCTGGGCGGCGCCATCGGCGGGTTCCAGCTCGAAGTCGCTGGCGTAGAAGCGCAGGCCTTCCAGCCGCGCCTGCTGCACGGTCCCGACGCCGAGGCCGTCGTACGTGGCGCCGCACACGACCTCCGCCTCGTCCACCCGCAGATCAAAGGCGAGATTGACCAGCGTCTGCTCGCCGGTCAGGGCCTGCAGCGAGCCTTCGATATTGTCGAGCACCCGGTTCTGTTCGGCACTGCTGCTGGCCAGCGTCGGCAGGTCGACGCCGTCGAACCATTCCTCGTAGCGGACCATCAGCCGCAGGTCCAGTGTGCGGTGCTGCGCGTCCAGCAGCACCGGCTCGGCGAAGGGCACGGTGAAACTGCGGACCTGGGTGCCCAGCTTGGCCGGCGGGTTGAGGCAGCTGTGCTCGGTCACCGCCTCGGCGTCGGCATCGGACAGACCCACCGTGGTGTCGTAGTAGCAGGGCGAGACACTGGCGGCGAAGCCGTCGAGGCTGGTGTCGAGCTCGCCGCCGTGCTTGGCGGTGGCGACCGCGACCGGACGCAACTCCAGCACCACGCCGCAATAGGCGCCGGGCATGACCGGCAGGCTGCCGAGGCCGGTGCCGTCGATGCCGAGCACGTCGAACGCGCCCTCCGGGGCTTCCCCGGCATGGCCGGCGTGGGCGATGGCGGTGCCCAGCGGGCTGAACGGCGCCAGCCATTCACCCAGCCGCTGCGACACCGTGGTTTCGCAGGGTTGCAGGGCCACGGGCACCAGGTTGAGCAGGCCCAGCTGGAGGTCGATCTTCATGCCGTCGGCACGGCGGAAGCGGTGGTAGGTCGGGGCGCTGTGCTTGGCGATGGCCTCACCCAGGGCGTGGGCATGCGCATCGTCTTCATGGGGATGTGCCTTGCCCAGGGGCAGCGCGGTGATCTGGGCGGTGAGGCCTTCCTCGGAGGTGCCCGAGGAGGAGCAGCCGGCCATCAGGCCGAGGCTGAGCAGCAGGGAGGCGCCAAGGGCGCGGTTCAGGATCGGGTTCATGATCAGGTCTCAGAAATCGTAGGTCATGCCAAGGCGCAGCGCGGGATCTTCGTCCTGCTCGCCATTGAGGTTCTCGACGAGGGTGGCCTGGCCGCCCGCGTGCAGCAGCAGGTCCTCGCCGATCCGCAGCGCGGCGCCGACGAAGCCCATGGCGAGGAAGCCGCCGGAGTCGGGGTCCTCGACGCCGGAGAAGCGGTTCTTCTCCGATTGCCGCATGTCCACGCCGAACTGCAGCGCCAGCGTCTGGGTGAGGCCGTACTGGCCCAGTGCCGACACCAGCCAGACATCGCCGCCGCGGAAGTCCTGGTTGCCCTCTTCGCCGTAGTGGAAGTAGGTCGTGGACAGGGACGCAAACCAGGGGAAGCGGTAGTAGCCGTACCAGCCGCCGATGCTGGGCACCGTGGCGCCGGCATCGGGCTGTGCATCGATGCTCACCTTCTGGCCGTTGGGGCCCCGCACCTCTTCACTGGTGGGCAGCCGCAGGCCGCCGCGCACGCCCGCCAGGTGACGCCCCGATACGGCGCCGCTGCGGTAGAGCGTCCAGCGCGCGGTCAGGTCGACATCGCCCATGCCCTCGGCCTCCTCGCGCGCCAGATTGGCGGTGGTGACCTCCTTGCGGACGAAGGGCAGCTGCAACGCCACCGTCAGGTCCGGCGAGAAGCTGTAGGCCAACCCCAGGGTGGCGCGCTGCTCCTCGGTGTCCTGCCGGGTGGGCCCGGCGGCACCGGCGGTTTCGGAGCGGTAGAGATAGTCCAGGCCGACGCGGAGGCGGCCGCCGTAGGCCTTCTCGGTGCCGAACAGGGTGATGGTGTAGTCGCCACACTTGCAGGTGGAACAGGCCAGTGCAGCGGGGCTGGCGAAGCCGATCGCCAGTGCGGAGGCGCCTGCGACCGTGGCGCGGCGCAGAAACAGGTTCAACATGATGACTCCCGGACGGCAAGGCGCGCCGTCATGGTCTGATCGGAGGCCCCGGATCGGGGCGCGGACTCAGTTCAGGGCAGTCACAGGGGGGCCGCGGGCGTCGAAGGGGCGCGGAGCGTTGGCGGTGGGCGCCTCGGCAACCCGGGCCACCGGCACGGTGTCAGGCCGCACGAGGGCCAGCGCGATGCCGGCATGACTGTCGGACAGGGCCGGTGCGCCATGGACGGCCGCGCAAAGATCGCAGGCCATGGCGGCCGCAGTGTCGGCCTGATCCGCACGGAGCTTGGCGAGCAGTTCGGGGGGGGCGGTGTCGCGCAGTTGGCGGGCCAGGGAGGGCGCGCCGGTGCCGCAGTAGGCGAACAGCAGCGGATCACCCGCCTGCTTGGCCCAGGTCAGCGCATGTGCTGTCGGCATCCACAGCTGTGCGATCAACGCGAAAACGCTGATCCAAGACCACAGCGGGGAGTGGAAACGACGGTTCACAGGCACGACCGACGACAACGAAACCGTGAAAGTCTACCAGTGCGGTCAGCGCGAACGCGAGCGTTTCGGGCCGGGCCGCCGCCGCGGCAGCCGGCCGTCGGCCGCAGTCTGAATCCGCGCACGCCAGGCGGCCAGCCGGTCGGCCGCAACCCGCTCGCGCACGGCACAGCCAGGTTCGGCTTCGTGCTGACAGTCGCTGAAGCGGCAATCGGCGGCCAGCGTGGTGACGTCGTCGTAGCGGTCTTCCGGCGCCGATGCGGGCATGCGGTGGGTGGCGCGCAACCCCGGGGTGTCGACGATGCAGGCCCCGCCGGGCAGGCGGTGCAGGCAGCGGGCGGTGGTGGTGTGGCGCCCCAGGTCGGCCTGCGCCTGGGTGGCGCCGGTGCGTTGCACCGCTCCACCGACCAGGGTGTTGGTGAGGGACGACTTGCCGACGCCGGAGGACCCGAACAGGGCCAGCGTCTGGCCGGGTTGCAGCCAGGGCGCGAGGGCCTCGGCTGCCTGCGCCTGGCGGGGATCCAGACAGAACACCGGCACCGAGGGTCCCAGGCTGCGCACCACGGCGGCGGTCTGCGCCTGGAGGTCGGGGGCACGGTCCGGCTTGGTCAGCACCGCCATCACCGGCACGCCTGCGGCTTCGGCCATCTGCCGGTAGGGCAGCAGACCATCCTCACTGAAATCACCGTCGAGCCCCATCACCATCACCACCCGGTCGATATGGGCGGCGAGGCGCTGCAGACGGCCGTCATCGCGATGGCGGCTGAGCAGGGAGCGGCGTGGCAGCAGGGCGGTGAGCCAACCGCCGTCGGCGTCCCAGAGCGCCCAGTCACCTACCACCAACGACTCCCCTTCGTCGCGCAGCTGACGCAGCAGGGTGGGATGCAGCTGTGCCAGATGCACCTGCTCGCCGTCGTCGACGCGGAAGCCGCTGCGTTGCGGTTCCACCACCCGGACCGGCTGGCCGGCGCGGCCTTCGGCGGCCTCTGCCAGCGCTGTGGTCCAGCCCAGCGGCAACAAACCGGCCGTAGTCACCTGCTCAGCGCCGCGATACCGGCGGTCGCGTTGACCACCAGACCAGCCATAGCAGGCCCACCTGCAGCACCAGCCGCAAGGTCAGCGCCCATTCCGGCACTTCCGGGAACCGCTCGGGGTGCTGCCACATGTGGATATTGGCGAGCGACACCACGCAGATCAGTGCCATCAGCAGCAGCCCCGCCAGCGGGCGCCAGCGACGCACCCAGATCGCGGCGGCCAGGGCCAGCTCAATGACGCCGCTCAGCCACACCATTTCCCGCGGCCAGGGAATGTAGGGCGGCATGATGTGCACGAAAAAATCGGTCACCACGAAGTGCCCGAGCCCTCCGATGACGAAGAACAGCGTGACGAAGATGAGACCAGCGGTCTTGGCGCGCGACATGCGGGGGCCTCCCGGCAAAGCCCGATTGTAGACAGACCCAGGGACCGGCCATGACTGGCACAATCCCAAGCTCGCCTGCCTGCCCGAAGACCATGCCGACCGCGACCCGCAAACCGACCGCGAAGAAAGCCGCCCCCGCCCGCAAGCCACCGACGGCCGCCGCCTCCCGCAAACCGGCGGCCAAGGCCCGCAAAGGGGCTGCCAAGCCGAAACCGAAGTCGAAGCCGAAGCCCAAGGCCGCGCCAGCTGCGTCGCCGATGACGCCCGACCAGCTGCCGGAACCGGTGGTGTTCTTCGACAAGCCCACCCGCTACCGCGAGCCGACGCCGCCGAAGATCGATGTCGAGGCCTTCCGCCAGACCGTGATCACCCGCCGCTCGGTCCGCAAGTTCACCAACAACCCCATCCCCAAGGCCGTGCTCGATGACTGCCTGGACATGGCGATGCTGGCGCCGAACTCCTCCAACCTGCAGCCCTGGTCGTTCTATGTGATCAAGAGTCCGGCCATCAGGAAGCAGATGGTTACCGCCTGCATGGGCCAGAACGCGGCCCGCACCGCCCAGGAACTGATCGCGGTGGTCGCGCGGACCGGCACCTATCTCGAGCACGCGCGCATGAACGTGCAGCAATGGCCCGGGGAGAAGACCGCGCCGAAAGTGTGGAAGGACTACTACGAAAAGCTGGTACCGGTGCTCTATACCCAGGGGCCGCTGAACAGTCTGGGCCTGCTGAAGAAGGGCGTGGCCTCGGTGTATGGGCGCTTCCGGCCGGCACCGCGCGGGCCGTTCAGCCACGCGGACATGAAAGTGTGGGCCGTGAAAAGTGCGGCGCTGGCCGCCGAGAACCTGATGCTGGCATTCCGTGCTCACGGCTTCGACACCTGCCCGATGGAAGGCTTCGACGAGGCCCGCGTCAACAAGCTGCTGAAGCTGCCGGCCGATGGCACCGTGATCATGATCGTCGGTGCCGGCGAGCGCGCCGAGGACGGCGTGTACTACCCGCAGATGCGATTCGATCGGCGCCGTTTCATCCACGAGGTATGAGCGACCTCACCGCCTTTCTCGCTGCAGGCGAAACGGTCGATGCCGACCACCCGACCGTGGTCGACTTTGCCCGGCGCAGCGCCGGGACGGGGGCGGTGCGGGCGCAGGCCGTGGCGTTGTACTACGCGGTGCGCGACGGTTTTCGCTACGACCCTTACGCCATCGACCTGAGCGTGGCGGGCCTGCGGGCCAGCACCGTGCTGGCCAAGGGTCACGGCTGGTGTGTGACCAAGGCGGCGCTGCTGGCGGCGGCCTGTCGCGCCCAGGGCATTCCGGCGCGACTGGGCTTTGCTGACGTGCGCAATCACCTGTCCACGGCACGGCTGCGGGAAACGTTGAAGACCGACGTCTTCTACTGGCATGGCTACACCGCCATCCTGATCGACGGACAGTGGGTGAAGGCCACCCCCGCCTTCAACATCGAGCTCACCGAGCGCTTCCGCCTGAAGCCGCTGGACTTCGACGGCCGCGCGGATTCGATCTACCACCCCTTCGACCTCGATGGCCGGGCGCACATGGAATACCTGCGCTTCCGGGGGGAGTTCGCCGAGATTCCCGTCACCGAGATGCGCGACGACTTTGCGCGCCTGTATCCGGCCATGGCCCTGGTCGGTAGTGCGGACTTCGATGCCGATATCCGTGCCGAAACCGATGGGATACCACTGCGCTAGCGGATTTCCGACCGCACCGGTTCGATTACCACGAACCAACGCTATAGCTGGGCTCGGAACACCAAGACGTGCGCCCTGTGAGACTGCGCCTATTACATTGCGCAACGATATGATGAGGGCGGTGATTTAAGAAGCCGATATTTTGGGTATAAGCCTAGAAAATGTTTGTCGACAGCGGCCGGCGTATCGAATACCGTTTCGATTAAGCGGTTACAGCCGTTCGCAAGGTGGGCATCATGTTCGGAGTCAAATACCTTTGGCTGGTGTCGATCACGTCGATAGGTCTAGTGGCTTGCGGAGGCGGTGGTGGCGACTCGCCGACCCCGTCGCCCACCCCGACAGTGGTGCCCTCACCAACACCATCACCGTCGCCCACCCCGACAGTGGTGCCCTCACCAACACCATCACCGTCGCCCGCCCCGACAGTGGTGCCCTCACCAACGCCAATTCCTGCTTCGAGCACGCTTCAGCTATCGAATGGGGCGACAACCCTAAGCTCCGGCGGAGTGGCATTTATCGAGAGGAAGGATGGCACCGAGCTTCCCAGTCTCGAGGTGTTGCTAGACGGCACGATCCCGCTAGATGTTGCGTTACTAGGCTTCCGTGCCGTAGCCCTGCTCCCGACACTCAGCGCCGGGGATCACTTTCTCACAGTACGCCTTCAGGGCGGAGACGAGGTGCTTTATTTTCGAAGCACTGTTCCATCCGTTGGCGTGCCCCGGGATTTCCTGCGCGCCACCATCACGGATCTTGTCGCTGTCGACGAAGGACGCGAGGGCCTGCTCGCCAGTCTGGACGCGGCCCTAGCAGAACTGAGCGAAGCCGAGCAGGAAGCGCTTGCGGTGCGTATCGCTGGTCTTCTGGACACGGCGACATCGTCCCAAGCAAAGCTTTTGACAGACGAGTGTCTGGATGCACTCAGGCAGCACAAAGCACAGCTAGGTGTCGTAACCGGCATAACCGCCTTACTAGCTGTCAGCGCTTTCGGGCTGCCGGCTACAGCTCCTGAGGTTGTTTTACTGGGGGTTTTGTTCGTCGCCGCAGTCAAGAAATTTGGCCCCCGGTTAGACGAGGTCGGCGATACCTGTTTCGAGTTCTCTGCCCAGTTCCCTGACGCGCTCCCTAGGGCAAGAGCGAAAAGCAGCGGGCACACAGAAGACTCCCCCATTGTATTGGTTGATTCTGAGCCACTATTGTTTGATCTTGAGCTTAAGCCCCTCCTGCCGCCAGAGGTGGGGCTTGTGGTCAACCCACTGCTTGAGGGAGCGCGATCGGTTGTCGCCAGAATAGACGGCTATCAATCCACTTTCTTTCAAAGTGAAATAGATGACTTGGTTGCTGCACTAAATGTAATTCTTGCCTTCGCGGATTCGGCCGTAAACATCCCGGCCGAGCTCGAATACTCCGCTGCTGCTCGGGACGAGGACGAGGTCAGCGTCGAGATCGTCGACCAGGGCGGCGGTATCGTTGCGATAACGGTCGTTGCAGCCGGCAGCGTTGCAGAAGAAGGCCGGCCAATTCTGGTGTCAGCGAGCGAGGCGCGCGGAAAGGTTCGTGCTTTCCAGTTCCACGCACTTGTCATAGACAATAACTCCAGCATCGAAGCGCCCCGTTTGATGCTGAGCCAAGGTGCCCATATTGACCTTCACCCATCGGCCGAACGGACTTCAACAGCATCGCCAATGCCCCGGTTGGTGCCGTTCGCTCACGATGGCCTGGTGGTTGTCGAAAGCCCAGAAGCAACCGCTACAGTCAGCCCTGACGGATACACCATCACATACCGACTTAACCCGAGCTACATCGGGGACACACGCCTCGTCTTTAGCGTCCCCCAAGACTCTGGGGGCACGCTTACCGTTACGCTGCCGGTCACCGTTACAGAGGCGTGTCTCGAAACCGCTCCCGGGATGACGACCTGCCGGCTATTCCCTGAGCCCGATCGGGAGGTGGAAGCCAGCTATGCTTTTAGCGGAGCCTCCGATTACCGTGAGGAAGCACTGTTGCTCCGTGCGTATGGTGACGGTCTTCACTATGGCCCTTCCGCGCGGAGGGAATGGTTTGGTTCGGATCGATATACCGCGCCGGCGATTTGCCCTGGATCGACGTACGTGAACGAGGAGCGGCAGTCTGTGGTTTGTCCGGAAGACGCCACTCAGCCTGCGCCTCCGGTAACAGAAGGCGCTTGCAGGTCCTTCCGCGTTCTGGATCGCTATGCGAGCCGTTCGCCAGGATGTTCCGAGTATTTTTCGAATACGCCACGTACCGTTGAGTTTGAGGAAACCTATCAACTAGGAGATGTCCGCTTCCAGGAACAGACAATAGCTTCCTGTAGCCCGACTGCGCGGGCAACAAGCTACCGTGTCGGCGATGAATTGGTTTCCAGTTCAAGTACACCCAACGATGGCGATCCACCGATACCGTTTCCCATCTTTTGTCCCATGAACCCCGCATTCCACGAAGTAGGTCGCCTCCCGTACCCGCTGAATGGCAGTGATCTACTGCTGTTCTCCAATCCCTACATCAACCATGATGCGCTGATGTACTGAGCTAACGGTTGCGCCCATAGCGGTCGTGGCTGGAGACCCAGTCGCCGGCGAGGATGGCGCAGCTCAGCGAGATGTCGCCCGCCAGCACCACGCCGCCGCAGATTTCGGCGAACTTGTGGGCCTTGCCGCGGCCGTAGCAGCCGAGCAGTTCCAGTCCCTCGCGCTGGGTGGCGAGGCCGGTGCCGCCGCCGTAGGTGGCGACGATCAGTGACGGCAGGGTCACCGACCAGTAGTAGTCGCCGTTGTCGCGCAACTGGGCGTAGGTGATCGCGGCGTGGGACTCCGACACATTGGCGGCGTCCTGTCCGGTGGCGATGAACACCGCGGCCAGACCGTTGGCGGCGTGGGCGCCATTGTTGGCGGAGCCGGCCATGAAGGCCCCGGCCTGCGACACCTGGCGCATGCGGAACAGCGCCTCGGTGCTGGTGCCCATGATGCGTCGCACCGCCTCGTCGGTGAGCGTGCATTCGGCCACGACCCGCTTGCCGCGGGTGAGCAGGGTGTTGATCTGGGAGTGCTTCTTGTCGGTATCGATGTTGCCGGACAGCACGAAGTCCGGATGATCCGGGTGCTCGGCACGAATCCACTCGCAGGCCGCCAGTGTGGCCTTGCTCACCATGTTCTGGCCGGCGGCGTCGCCGGTGGTGAAGTTGAAGCGCAGATACCGCAGCGGTCCGATGGCGAACTGCATGATCTCGCGTAGTTTGCCGGACCGGGTGGTGGCCTCGGCAGCGGCACGGATACCGTCCATGTGGTCGACCACCCATTCGCCAAACTGGCGGGCTGCCAGAGCGTGGTCGAACTGGAACACCGGCGAGCGCTGCATGGCCTCGTCGACCACCGTGGCGCGCACGCCGCCGCATTCGGCCAGCAGACGCATGCCGCGGTTGTAGCTGGCCACCAGGGTGCCCTCGGTGGTGGCCATCGGCACATAGAAATCGCCCTGGGCGTGCTCGCCGACCATGCGCAGCGGCCCGGCCAGGCCGACCGGCACCTGGGCGACACCGGTGAAGTGCTCGATGTTGCCGGGCAGCTGATCCGGGGGCTGGGAGTGGTGCGCCATGTGGCGGAGGACGGTACCGGTTTCGGCCTCGACGAAGGCGCGGCGCTCTGCCGCGGCGGCCTCCGCATAGTCGTCGTCACGGTCGCGCGGAATGCGGCGTCGAGTCTCAGGCGTGCTCATGGGAATCCTCCAGTTTTCGTCCGAGTGTAGCGGGCGCGGCGGCGGCCGATGGCGCTAAGCTGCCGTTCTGGATCACCGGGGAGACAGGCATGGCACGCTGGAAGGTCGACGAGATGCCGGACTTGCAGGGCAAGGTGGCGTTGGTTACGGGCGCCAACAGTGGGCTGGGCCTGTCCTCGGCGCAGGCCCTGGCGGCCCGGGGGGCGACCGTGGTGATGGCTTGCCGGGACACCGGACGTGCGAACCAGGCACGCACTCAGATTCTGGCGGCGGTGCCCGGCGCAAAGGTGGCGGTATTACAGGGCGACATGAGCGAACTGCCTTCGGTGGCAGCGCTGGCCTCGGCCTATGGCGAGACCTACGGCAGGCTGGACATTCTCATGCACAACGCCGGGGTGGCGGCGCCCCCGCTGACGCGCACCCCCGCCGGACACGAATTGCAGTTCGCTACCAATCTGTTGGCGCCATTTGCCCTTACGGCGGACCTGTTGCCGGTGCTTCAGGCCACCCCCGGCGCCCGGGTGGTGACCGTGGCCAGTCTGGCGCACCGGTTCGGCAAGCTCGATGTCGACGATCTCGACTGGCAGCGCCGGCCCTACAACGAGTGGGCGGCCTATGGCGCCACCAAGCTTGGATTGCTGCTGTACACCTATGAGCTGCAGCGGCGGTTGTCGGCTGAGGGTGCGGCAGTGATCGCGGTGGCAGCGCATCCCGGCTTCTCCATCACCAACCTGCCCAGCAGCAGTGGCATGAAGCTGGCCAACAGCTGGCTGGGACGGCGGGCGTTGGCGCTGGGCAACCGCTTGCTGGGCCAACCGGCCGAACAGGGCGCGCTGTGCCAGCTGTATGCCGCGACAGCAGCCGACATCCAGGGTGGCGACTACATCGGGCCGGATGGTTTCAAGGAGATGACGGGTTTTCCGCGCAAGGTGCAGTCAGAGCCCATCACCCACAACCGGGTGCTGGCGCGCCAGCTGTGGGACCGGCTGTCCACCCTGTCCGGCCGCTGCTACCTGGCAGACTGAGCCCGCAGCGCCGCTGCGCGCGAGATGCCTTCAGTGTCCGGCGCTCTTCTGTTTGGCGTGGGTGGTGGCCTGATGCATCAGACGGTCGGTCCAGGCGATGCCGAGCGCCGAGATGATGAACACCATGTGGATGATGGTCTGCCACATCACGCCCGCTTCGGTGGCGTTGGTGCACTTCACGCCGGCGGCGGCCTCGGCGCACAGCGGCAGGCCGCCCAGCGCGCCGGCCTCGATGAAGGTCTTCAGCAGGTGGATCGACGAGATGCCGATGATGGCCATCGCCAGTTTCACCTTGAGCACCGAGGCGTTGACGTGGCTCAGCCATTCGGGCTGATCGGGGTGGCCTTCCAGGCGCAGTCGTGACACGAAGGTCTCGTAGCCGCCGACGATCACCATGACCAGCAGGTTGGAGATCATCACCACGTCGATCAGCGCCAGCACGATCAGCATCACTTCCTGCTCGCCCAGCTCGAAGGCGCCATGGATGAGGTGCCAAAGCTCCTTGAGGAACAGCACCACATAGACGCACTGCGCGAGGATCAGGCCCAGGTACAGCGGCAGCTGCAGCCAGCGCGAAGAGAAGATGAGGGCCGGCAGCGGGCCTAGCGAGCGGGGAGCGTTGGGCGACATCGGTGGAGACGGTCAGGGGAAAGGCGGCGGATTCTAGCAGCCTGTCCGCGCCGTCCGGATGACGATCAGCTGCCCCCGTAGCCGCGGGCCACCAGGGTGATCATCAGTGCCATCAGCGCGATCAGGGTGAGCTGGATGTGCACCAGTGGTGCGGTTTTGCGCACGCCCTCGGGGGTAGGCAGGCTGCCGTCGACCGACAGGCTGCGGGCCCAGCGGCGGAACCGAAGGGTGGGTACCAGCGAGATCAGGAAGGCGATGAAGTACGCCGTGAGCAGGCCATGCATGAGGCCGTTGCTCCAGTAGTAGTCGGCGCCTTTGCCGCCGTGGTACATGCGCAGCAGGCCGGTCACCAATACGCCGATGGCGTTGAGGCCGTAGAACAGATCCACCCGCGGCAGCAGGCGCACCGTGTCGGCGGTGGCCGGCAGTCGCAGGAGATAGAGTTCTGCGACTGCGGCGCCGGCCATCATCAACAGGGTGACGTAGTGCAACCAGGGCAGGATGACCGTGCTGAGCATGGCAGCCTCAATGACAGGAGCGGGCCCCGAGTGTAGCCGCATCCCCTTGCGTTGTCGGCAGTGGCTGGCGGCGCAGCCGCCAAGGTTGGGATGGTTGCAGGTACTGCCCCGCGGCCTCCCGCAGCAACGGGCACCCGGTGCGATCGTGCAGCGCCCAGAGCGGATGGTCGGTGCCCTTCACGGGCCACCTTACGAGTTGATGAAGTTCAGCCGGCTGCCACCGCCAGCCGGTGGCGTCGATGTCAGTGCCTGCGGGGAGGTCGAGCTGCGCCTGGTGGTGCGCCTGTGTGACCAGCCGGTGCAGGGCGTGTGCTGCTGCGGGGGCATCCGCCATCGCCAGCGTGATACGCCGCACGTAGACACGGGGGCACGGCGTGCCGCGCACCGTGAATACCTCGGCGACACGGTGTGTGACAGGGCTCGGCGGCAAGGCGATGACGATGAGCGCGCCTTCGATGTCGGCGGCGCGGTTCACGCGGTAACAGTAGAAGCCGGCCGGTGACATGGAGGGGGTGCTCGGTCGATGTAACGGCAAGATGCGACAGCCCGTGACGGGTTGGATCGCCTCCCTGAAAGAAGCGATGACGGCGGGAGGAGAGCCCGCCGTCATCACAGTGCCGGTTCGGAGGGGGAAACTACCCTTACCGGCGCGGAGGAGAGGATCCGCAATCCCGAAACATCACTTAATAAGACGCATTAGCGGCCGATTTCCGCACCCTGAAGCCGCCTTTTTTGCGGTGGGTTGCCCGAAGCTCCTGTCTTATGGGCAAAAAAAGGGCACCCGGAGGTGCCCAACACGACCCGGAACCATCAGGGTCCGGGTCCAAGGCACGCAAAACGCTACGAGCGTTTCACGGGCACCGTCTGTGTGCAGGTCTGGCGCAGGGCTTCGAGGTCACCGCGATTGAAGGTGGTGGTGGCGCCGTCGGGATCGGTGACCGTGACATCGCCATTGGGCTCGAAGCTGAGCGTGGCAGCCAGCGGCACATCCTCGCCGCCCACGTCCACGGTTTGGCCGTTGGTGAGCGTGATGCTGCCCGCCACGATGTTGTCGGTGTTCAGCTCCAGGGCGGTGGTGGTTTCCAGCCGCATGCCGCCGCCGAGGCAGCTGTCGTCCGCGCTGGAAGCGGAACGGAGCGGGCCGTCGAGGAAGAACAGGGGTTCTCCGGTGACATCGCGGCGGATGAAGCGGACAGGATCGACATCGTCGTTACGCGGAATGCCGTACTGGAGGGAATAGACCGTTTCCACCTTGTCCTCCCCTTCGGCCTGCGTCGCCTTGGCGTTGATCAGCCGGAGATTCTGCGCGATGCCGGTGGTGTCAAAGGTGTTGCCGCCGATCTCCACCGGGTCAGCCGGGCCGGCATAGTGCAGGCCGCTGATTTCGACGCGGTCGGTCCGGGTGGTGACGTCGTCCACCATGGAACGGTAGCGGACCCGATAGGGATAAGGAATGAATACGGTGTGATCGCCGTAGAGATCGTAGGCGCCCTCGCAGGTGCCATCGCCACAGGGCATCTCGACCCTTGCGGTGTCGAAGGCGCTGATGGTCTGCAGGGTGACGCCCTCCTGATCGGGGTCGGGGGTGGTGCAGCCGTAGGCGTAGTTGTTGGTCACCGTGACAACGGTGCCGTCCTCGCCGAAGTAGGGATAGAGCAGGGTCTGGTTCGGCTTGACCGTGTAGTACACCCGGCCACCCTCCGCGCACTTCAGGATCGGCGGGGTGGTGACGAGGGGGCGCTCGATCTGGTCATAGTCGCGACCGTCGAGGGCCACGTCGTAGATCAAGGCCGCCTGGTAGGCCAGATCGTCAGCCGCCAGCGAGGCCGGGGCATTAAAGGCGCCAGCAATCCCCGACGTGGGGATCGACGCCCAATTGGGGATGTCGAACTGGTCCAGATTGTCCGAGCTTGAGGAGCAGCCGGCGACGGCCACGATCGCCAGTGCGCCAAGCGTGAGGTAAGGTGATTTCCACATGGTTGTTCATCCGTTGTCAGGGTGTTTCCCCACCGCATGGCGGGATCTTTGCCCCGCGCTTGCTATGACAGACGGATGAACGGTGATCAGGGTTCCATGTGGGGCTTTCAGGCCGTGAGTGCGACGGTGAACGCAGCCTCGGTTTTGGCCTGGATCTCCTCCAGGGAGACGCCGGTGGCCAGCTCGATCAGGCGCACCCCCCCACCCTTGCGGTCGATCTCGAACACGCCCAGATCGGTGATCAGCAGATCCACCACGCCCTTGCCGGTCAGGGGCAGGCTGCAGCTGTGCTTGAACTTGGAGGCGCCGCCCTTCTCGCAGTGGTCCATCACCACCACCACCCGTTTCACGCCGGCCACCAGGTCCATGGCGCCGCCCATGCCCTTGATCATCTTGCCGGGCACCATCCAGTTGGCGAGGTCACCGTTCTCGGCCACCTGCATGCCACCCAGAATGGACAGATTGATGTGACCGCCGCGGATCATGGCGAAGCTGTCGGCGCTGGAGAAGTAACTGGATTGCGGCAGATCGGTGATGGTCTGCTTGCCGGCATTGATGAGGTCCGCGTCTTCTTCGCCCTCGATGGGAAACGGGCCCATGCCGAGCAGGCCGTTCTCACTTTGCAGGGTGACGGTCATGCCGTCGGGGATCATGTTGGCGACCAGCGTCGGAATCCCGATGCCCAGGTTCACGTAGAAGCCGTCGCGCAGTTCCTTGGCGGCGCGCGCCGCCATTTCGTTACGGGTCCAGGCCATGGCTTACTCCTGTGCGTCCGGCCGCGGCCGGGTGGTGAGACGTTCGATGTGCTTGACGTAGTCGGTGCCCTGCACGATGCGGTCGACATAGATGCCGGGCGTGTGGATCTGGTCCGGGTCGAGGCTGCCGACCGGGACGATCTCCTCCACTTCCACCACCGTCACCTTGCCGGCGGTGGCGATCATGGGATTGAAGTTGCGCGCGGTCTTGCGATAGATCAGGTTGCCTTCAGTGTCGGCCCTCCAGGCTTTCACCAGCGACAGGTCCGCCACCAGCCCGGTTTCCATCACGTACCACTCACCGTTGAACTGGCGGGTTTCCTTGCCCTCGGCGACCTGGGTGCCGTAGCCGGTGCGGGTGAAGAAGGCGGGGATGCCGGCGCCGCCGGCACGGATGCGCTCGGCCAGGGTGCCCTGCGGATTGAATTCGATCTCCACCTCGCCGTTCATGAAGCGGGTTTCGAGCACCTTGTTCTCGCCGACGTAGCTGGCCAGCACCTTGCGGATCTGGTTGTTGGCGAGCACCAGCCACATGCCGTGATCGTCGCAGCCGACGTTGTTGCCGATGACGGTGAGGTCCTTGGCACCGGAGTCGCGCAGGGCGACGATCAGGTGCTCGGGAATGCCACAGAGGCCGAAGCCTCCCGACATGACGGTCATGCCGTCGAAGGTGAGACCCGCCAATGCGGCCTGGGCGTCCGCATAGACCTTGTTGCTCATGAGGAAGACTCCTGATGGGACACTTGTGCCGCATAACGCGCGAGCACGCGCTGCGCCTGCTTGAGGTGGGGAACGTCGATCATCTTGCCATCCAGCGCCACGGCGCCGGCGCCCTGGCTGAGTGCATCGATCACCCGCTGTGCGTAGGCACGCTCGTCGTCGGTGATCGAGAAGCCGCGATTGATGATGTCGACCTGCGAAGGATGGATCGCCACTTTGCCGGTGAAGCCATCGTGGCGTGCCTCGGCAGCGTTGGCGGCGCAGCCCTCGGGATCACGGAAGTCCACGAACACGGTGTCAATCGCCTCCACCCCCAAGGTGTGCGCCAGCATCAGGCACTGGTGCCGGGCGTGTACGAAAGTGGCGCGCCAGCGGCCATCCGGCAGCCGCGGATCGCCGGCCCCCATCGCCGCGCTGAGGTCTTCGCCGCCCCACATCAGCCCGCTCAGGCGCGGCTGCTGCAGGCGCGAAAGCTCGTTCATCCGCAGCACTGCGGCCGGCGTCTCGGTACAGACCGCGATGATGCGGGTATGGCCCAGGGGCAGGCCGCGAGCGGTCTCCGCCATGTCCAGATAGTGCGCGAGCTGCTGGATACATTCGGGGCCGAGAATCTTGGGTAGCACCACACCGCGGACCTTCGGGTGCACCGCCACCATCAGGTCGTGCAGGGTTTCGCCGGTCGCCAGGTCGTTGACACGGACCCAGGCCTGCGCGGGGGCCTCGTAGGCGTCGAGAAAGGCGGCGAGGGTGTTGCGGGCCTGTGGCTTCTGCGCCGGCAGCACCGCATCCTCAAGGTCGAAGATGAGGACATCGGCGCCCAGTGTCAGTGCCTTTGCCAACTTGCGGTCGCTGTCGGCGGGAACAAACAGAAAGGACCGAGCCGGGGCGGTGACGCTCATGCGGAAGTCTCCTGGGGTTGGCGCAGCATCAAGGCTTGTCGTTGCAGTGTGCAGACCAGCTCGTTGCGCTGGTTGAAGCCCTCGTGGCGGAAGGTGACGATGCCGGCATTGGGGCGCGACTGGCTGTCGCGGACGGCTTCCACGGTGGTGCGGGCGCGCAGGGTGTCGCCGGCAAACACCGGCTTGGGGAAGCGCACGTCGGTCATGCCGAGGTTTGCGATGGTGGTGCCCAGCGTGGTGTCCTGAATGCTCAGGCCGATGATCAGGCCGAGTGTGAAGATGGAGTTGATCAACGGCTGCCCGAACTCGGTCTGACGGCAGTAGTCGTGATCGATGTGGATCTGCGCCGGGTTGTAGGTGGCGCCGCAGAACCAGACGTTGTCAGCCTCCGTCACGGTCCGGCGGATTTCGTGATCGAACGTTTGCTGCAACTGAAACTGCTCCAGGTACATACCTGCCATCAGGGCACTCCATGGGGGACACCGCCGGGTGCGGCGGCCCCGGATGATACCGGGTGAGGCAGACTCACAAGCGGGCCGCCATCTGTGCCCAGGCCTGCTCCAGCGCGTCCCGGTGTGCAGGCGCGGCAACGGCGATCAGCGCCTGTGCGCGGGCCATCACGTCGAGCCCGCGCAGCGCGGCGGTGCCGTGATCGGTGACCACGTAATCCGCCATGTGGCGCGGCAGTGCGGTCAGCCCCGGCGCCGCCAGGGTTGGCACGATGCGGCTGAAGCGTCCGTCATCGGTGGCGGCCGAGAGCGCGATGATGGAGCGCCCACCCTCGGATTCCCGTGCACCTGCGACGAACGGCGGCAGCCCTCCCACCCCGGCCAGCAGGCGCCCCTTGAGGCTGTCGGCATTGACCTGACCGAACAGGTCCACTTCCACCGCCGAGTTGATGGCACAGAAGCCGGGGATTGCCGCCATGCGCTGGGCATCGTGGGTTTCGCAGACCGGGCGAAAGTGGAAGCGGTCATCGCCATCGAGCCGGGCATAGAAGTCGGCATCGCCCAGCGCCACCCCGCAGTCGACGCTGCCGGCCCCGGCAATCACGCCGCGGTCGAGCAAGCCCATCAACGCCGGGCTGACCATGCCCGACCATACCCGCAGCCGCTGGTGATCCCCCAGCGCCTCAAGAATGCCGCTCTGCAGCTTGCCGATGCCGAACTCCAGGGTGTCGCCATCACGCACCAGTTCGGCCACGCGCCGGGCATGCGGCCGCACACTGTCGTCGGCGGTACCGGCGTCGTACTGCAGCAGGTCGGCGTCCAGCTCGCAGACCGCTTCGAGGTCTGCCATCCGCACCGAGAAGCTGCCCTGTGTGCGCGGCAGCCGCGGGTTCAGATGGGCCACCCGCATGCCCGCACCGGCCCACACTGCCGGCAGGAAGTCGTATGCCAGTCCAAGGCTGCAGCGACCGTCGGCGTCCGGGGGGGTCAGTTGCGCGATGGCGAGGTCCACCTGCACGTTGTCGCGCAGGTCGCGGTAGCTGGCGGGATGATCAAGCGGCAGCAGCTCGGCTCGGCCGTCCAGCAGGCCTGCGCGCAGACCCTGGCTCATCACGTAGTTGCGCTGACGCGCCTGCGGGTGCAAGCCGAGGTAGTCGTTGCGGTTGATCCCCGGGAAGTGCATGCCGACGAAGCGCACGCCGGCGGCGGCCTCCGGCCGGGCCTTCAGTGCCTCATAGAACGGCAGGCTTTCGCCCGAGGTGCCAGGCACATACACCGTCATGCCGGGGCGCAACAGGTCGAGTAACTGATCGAGGGTGGCGGTGCGGGGGGTCTTCATGGGGCGTCGGGCGCGAAACGGAAAGTCGGAGCCTGCCGTTCCGCGCGGGATCGGGATACCTGCACTTGGATGAGAAGGCGGGGATGACCGGGTAGGATGCGCAGCTTTCCGACACTGGCTGGCCCATGAACACGAAACAGCGCGTTGCGGCGCTCACGCTACTGTTCCTCAGCACCACAGCGACCGCCACCAACGGCTATTTCGCCCATGGCTACAGTGCCTCGCAGCGCGCCATGGGCGGTGCCGGCACCGCCATGACCGAAGATGCGCTGGTGGCCACCATCAACCCGGCAGGAAGCTATTGGGTGGAGGATCGCCTCGACCTCAACCTGAGCGTGTTTTCTCCGGTGCGCAATTACCGCGCCGGTGTCGTCGGTGCTGATGCCGACAACAGCATCCTGCGCCTGGAGGAGGGCGGCCTGCGCAGTGAGAACGAGTTGTTCTTCATCCCCGGGTTCGCCTACGCGCGGCGCATCGACGAGCGTTCCAGCTGGGGCATCGTGGTCTACGGCAACGGTGGCATGAACTCCGAGTATCACGGCAGCACCACGCACTTCGGGGAAGGCTTTTCCGTCGGGCTGGCCGGCCTGGATCTGATCTCCCTGGAAACCCGGTGCGCAGGGGCCTTCGGTGGTGGCGTGCCGCTGGCCGGCGAATCCGACACCGGTGGGTTCTGCGGAAACGGCGACCCCAACGCCGGTGTGGACCTGATCCAACTGTTCATCGCGCCGCACTACTCGCGACGGCTCGGTGAACGCAGTTCCGTCGGCATCGCCCCCATCCTCGCCGGACAGCGCTTCCGTGCCGATGGCCTGGGCGCATTCCGGCAGTTCTCCAACCAGCCGGACCGGGTCACCAACAATGGCCATGACATCTCCTATGGCTATGGGGGACGTGTGGGCTTCCTCACCGGCGTGGTGCCCGGATTCGGCCTGGGCATCTCCTACCAGACGCGCATTCACATGACCGCGTTCGACAAGTACGCCGGGCTGTTTGCCGACGACGGGGCCTTCGATATCCCCTCGACCTGGAACGTGGGACTGTCCGCCCACCCCACCGACGACCTGCGCATTGCCGTTGATTTCCAGCGTATCAACTTCAGTGAGGTCAAAGGCGTCGGCAACGCCTTCGACACCAACGACTTCGTCAACAACTGCGCCCGCCCGCGTCTGCTTGCCGGCCTCGGGTTCGGCGGCAGTCTGGATCCCAGCCCGGCCTGTCTGGGCGCGGCCGGCGGGCCCGGGTTTGGCTGGCGGGATGTGGAGGTGGTGAAGCTGGGGGTGCAGTACCGGGTTGCGGCGTTCAAGCTGCGGGCCGGATACAGCAAGGGCGATCAGCCCATCCCCGACAGCGAGCTGCTGTTCAACATTCTGGCGCCCGGCGTGCCGGAAGAGCACTTCACCGCCGGCTTCGGGTATCAGCACAGTCATCGCCTGGGCTTCGATTTCGCGTTCATGTACGCCAAGTCGCAGCCCGTGTATGGCGCCAATGCACTCAGCAACACCGACGCCACCGCGCTGGATCTGGTGCTGGGCAGTCCGGGCAATGCCAACGCCTTCGGCGCCGATGCCAACGACCAGACCCTGCGCTTGAACATGCGGCAGTGGGAAGCCACGGTCGGTATCAGCTATCGCTTCGACTGAGCGCCTGTGAAGAAATCGCCCGACGCCGCACCCGCCACCGAGGCCCAGCGTCGCGCGTTCGCCACGGTGCGTTCCCAGCTGCTGCTGCGTGACGCGCATCGTTTGTCACGGCAGCTTGGCGGCCGCCGGCTGGACGCGGCCCGTTTCGAGCGCGATGTGCAGAAGGCCCTGCTGGCGGCGGAGAACCGGCAGCGGCTGCGGCCCACACGCATCGCGTATCCCGACGACCTGCCGGTGGTGCAGGCCAAGGACGACATTCTTGCCGCACTGCGGGATCACCCGGTCATCGTGCTCTGCGGCGAGACCGGCTCCGGCAAGACCACCCAGCTGCCCAAGCTGTGCCTGGAACTCGGGCGCGGCCGGCACGGCCTGATCGGGCACACCCAGCCGCGACGGCTGGCGGCGCGCAGTGTCGCCAATCGCATCGCCCAGGAGCTGCAAACCCCGGTCGGACAGCTGGTGGGCTTCGAAACGCGGTTTGACCGTCGCGTCGGCGAGCAGAGCCTGATCAAGCTGATGACCGACGGCATCCTGCTGGCGGAGTTGCAGCGCGACCGCGAGCTGCTGGCCTACGACACCCTCATCATCGACGAGGCGCATGAGCGCAGCCTCAACATCGACTTCCTGCTGGGCTGGCTGCGGCAGCTGCTGCCCCGGCGGCCCGACCTCAAGCTGATCATCACCTCGGCCACATTGGACCCGGAGCGCCTGTCGCGGCACTTCGGCGACTGTCCCATCCTCCGGGTGGAGGGCCGCACCTATCCCGTGGAAACCCGCTATCGCCCGCCCGACGCCGACGGCGACCTCGACACCGCAGTGGCCGATGCCGTGGCGGAATGCTGGCGCGGTGGCGCGCGCGGCGACGTGCTGGTGTTCCTGCCCGGCGAACGCGAGATCAACGACCTGGCCCGCAGCCTGCCCGGCCGCTTCCCCCGCGCCGAGGTCATGCCGCTGTACTCGCGCCTGCCCGCCGCGCAGCAGGACCGCGTGTTCAGTCCCGGCGCCGCGCCGCGCGTGGTGCTGTCCACCAACGTGGCGGAGACCTCCATCACCGTGCCCGGCATCCGCTACGTGGTGGACCTGGGCACCGCGCGCATCAGCCGCTTCTCGGCACGGCTGGGGGTGCAGCAACTGCACATCGAACCGGTGGCGCAGTCTGCCGCCAACCAGCGCGCCGGCCGTTGTGGCCGGGTCGGCCCCGGAGTCTGCATCCGGCTGTATGAGGAAGCCGACTTCCTTGGCCGCGCGCCATTCACCGACCCCGAGATCCTGCGTGCCAATCTGGCGGGCGTGATCCTGCAGATGACCGCGCTGGGGCTGGGGGACGTGGAACGCTTCCCCTGGGTGGATGCCCCGGATCACCGCCTCATCACCGACGCCTACCGCCTGTTGCAGACGCTGGGTGCGTTGGACGAGCACCGTCGACTCACGCCGCAGGGGCGCGAGATCGCCCGCCTGCCGCTGGACCCGCGCATCGCGCGCATCGCGCTGGCCGGCCGCGAGACCGCCACCCCGCACGCGGTGTGGGTGCTGGCCGCGGCCCTGTCGGTGCAGGACCCGCACGAGGTGCCGCCCGACCAGACCACCCAGGCCCGCCAGCAGCATGCCCGCTGGCGCCATGCCCGCTCCGACTTCCTCACCCTGCTGCAACTGTGGCAGCGCTGGCAGGAGGAGGCCGCCGGGCTCAACCAGCGGCAACAGCGCAAGTGGTGCAAGGCCCATTACGTGAACTATCTGCGGATGACCGAGTGGTCGCAGGTGTATCAGCAGGTGGCCGATTTTCTGGCGCGTGACGACAGCGGGCGGCGCCCGCCGTGGCAGGCGCTGGCCCCGGAGGACATCGAGCGCCTCAGCCCGACCCTGCATCAGGCGCTGCTGGCGGGGCTGATCGACCATATCGGCCTGAAGCGGCCGGAGGCGCCGGAGTTTCAGGGGCCGCGTGGCCGCAAGTTCCACATCTTCCCCGGCTCGGTGCTGGCCAGGAAGCCGCCGCAGTGGGTGATGAGCGCCCAGCTGGTGCAGACCAGCCGCCTGTTCGCCCGCACCAATGCCATGGTGGACCCGGCCTGGTTGGAGCGGGTCGGCGCCCACCTGCTCAAGCGCACCCTGCAACACCCCGAGTGGGACCCCGAGCGTGGCGAAGTCACCAGCACCGAACACGTCAGCCTGTTCGGCCTGCCGCTGGCGCGCCGGCAACGGCACTACGGCTCCGCCCACCCGCGTGAGGCACGGGCGATCTTCATCGAGGAGGCGCTGGTCGGCGGCCGCCTGCTGAAGAAGCCGCGGGTGTTGTTGCAGAACCTCGCCCGCATCGAGGCCGTTCGCGAAAAGGAGGCGCGCCTGCGCCGTCCCGACCTGCTGGTCACCGACGCCCAGCTGTTTGCCCGCTACGACGAACGCCTGCCCGAGGATGTCTGTACCGATGCCGCCCTGCGCCGCTGGTTGCAGATGGGCGGCGCCGCCAGGCTCGCACTCAGCGAGGACGACCTGCTGCGCCCCGGCGCCAGCACCGATGTCGGCGACCAGTTCCCGGACCACATCGACGTGGGCGGGGTGCGCCTGCGGCTGCAGTACACCCACGACCCCAGCGAGGACGCCGACGGCGTCAGCTTCCTGATCCCGCAGGCGCAACTGTTCAGCCTGCCGGCGGCGGCCTTCGACTGGCTGGTCCCCGGCCTGCACGCCGCCCTGGTGGAAGGTCTGATCCGCACCCTGCCGCAGAAGCAGCGACGCTACTGCACGCCCGCGGCCGAATACGCCCGCGCCGTGCTGGAGGCGGCCGGGCCAACGGACGGCCCGGTGCGCGAGGTCATCAGCCGCGAGTTGAAGCGCATGACCGGGCTCGATCTGGGCGTCGATGATTTCGACTCCGAACGGCTGCCCGCCCACCTGCGGCCCCGGCTGGTGCTGGTGGACGCCCGGGGGCGTGCCCTGGGCGATGCCGACAGCCTCGCCGGGCTGCAGCAGCAACACCGGGCGCCGGCGCGCGCTGCCCTGCAACAGGCGGCCGTGGCGGATGATGCCACTCGCGCCTGGACCCGTGACGACCTCCAGGACTGGGACTTCGATGCCCTGCCGGACGCGATCCGGCTGGCCAGCGGCGCCGCCGCCCATCCGGCCCTGCAGGCGCATGTCGACGGCGTTCGACTACGGCTGTTCGAAGATGCGGCGAGTGCCCACCGTGCCCATCGCGACGGCGTCCGCGCCTTGCTGCTGGCGCACATGAGCGACCGCCTGCGCGATCTCCGCAAGACCGCCAAGTCCCGCTTGGGGACGCATCTCGTCGGCCGCCCCTACGATGCCGAGGCGCTGGCCGACAGCCTGGCCCGCCGCGCCGCCAACGACATCCTGCTGGACCCGGTCCCGCGTGATCGCGCGAGCTGGCAGACGGCTCTGGAGAAGCGCGGGCAGTTCAGCCGCTACGCACTGGACCTGCTGGGTGATGTCGTGGACTGGATGCAGACCGCCACCACCCTGCGGCGCAGCCTGCGTGGTGCGGTGTCGGTCCATGGTCATGCCGTTGCCGACATCCAGGCGCAGCTCGACCAGCTGTTTGCCCCCGGCTTCATCGAACGCCTGCCGGAAGACACCTGGCTGCGCATCCCGGTCTATCTCAAGGCCATCCAGGTACGGCTGGAACGGCTGCCGCTGAAGCCCGCACGCGACATCGAACTGACGGCCCAGCTCCGCCCCCTGGTCGCACGCCTGCCCGCCGCCTTCCATCCCGCCCAATGGATCATCGAGGAATGGCGCATCGCCGCCTTCGCCCAGGCCCTGCGGGCGCAGGGCTCGCCGACGCCGGAAAAGATCGTGGCGGCGCTTGCGCCCTGAAGGGCGGCTCGTCGGCGCTCACGCGCAAGGTGTGCATTGCCGCACAGCACAGTTGCACATAAACTGTGCTCATGAAGAACATCACGCTCCGTGTCGAAGAAGAGGTGTTGCTGGCGGTGCGTCGTTATGCCGCCGAGCGGCATTCCACGGTCAACGCATTGGTACGCAGTCATCTGACCGAAATCGCCCGGAGAGAGGACAGGGCACGAATAGCGCGCGAACGGATCCGGGCGCTCAGCGAGCAATCAACCGCTGAAAGGGGTGCCCAGCATTGGACCCGCGCGGAACTGCATGAACGTTGACAGCTTCATTGACACCAACGTGCTGGTCTACGCCGCGACGCGCGACCCGGAAAGCCGCGGCAAGCGCGAACGTGCGTTGCGGCTGATCGAAGAGCAGAACTTTGCGTTGTCGGCACAGGTGCTGCAGGAGTTCTACGTCACGGTAACGCGCAAGATCGGAACGCCACTGCCGCCGCAGCAGGCGCTGGCGTGGATCGAACAGTTTGAAGCTTTCCCCTGCGTCGCAGTCGAGGCCAGTCTGGTCAAGGTGGCCGTGGAAATCAGCGTTCGCCATCAGACGTCCTACTGGGACGGCGCCATCCTCGCCGCCGCGCAAAGCGCTGGCGCAAGCACCCTGTACAGTGAAGACCTGAACCACGGCCAGTACTTCGGCGGTGTGCGTGTGATCAATCCGTTTGCGGTGCCGGCTTCGCAATAGGGCTCAGTCAATGGGGCTGGGGGCACGAATGAAGGCATCGTGCTTCGGCGCTTAAAGGGCTCAGGTCTACTTCGAAGTGGCGGAGGACCCGCTGCGGCCCTTCAGCGTGGCCGCCGGCAGCTACTTCATCGAAGACATTGGCACGGCATTCGATGTGTACCGTCATGCCGAGGCCACGACGGTTACGGTGGTGGAAGGGCGTGTGCGGGTCTGGGAGGACGCCATCCCGGCACCTGCGATGCGGCCGCCGGCCGATCTGGCTCCTGAAGCGGTCGAGCGCCTGCAAGGGCCGAAGCCGCTGGCCGACCTTGGGCCCGGGGGGCAGGTACGTATTGCGCGCTCCGGACAGGTGGCGGCCATCCCGGAGGCCAATGTGGAGGTGGCGACCGCCTGGGTGCGGGAGCGCATCATTTTCGACGGTGACCCCATCCGCCGGGTGGCGGACGAGTTCAACCGTTACAACCAGCAGCAGATCGTGGTCATGGATGCCGCTGTCGGCAATATTCCGGTCAGCGGCGTGTTCCGCAGTTACGACGTGCAATCCTTCGTCGACTTTCTCAACGGCCTCCCCGGGGTGCGGGCGGAGCTGCAGGACGGCCGTATCCTGGTGTCCACGGCGTCCTGAGTCGAGGGTCAACCGCAGGCATTCTCCAGATCGTCCAGGGCTTCCTCGATGTGCTCGAGCAGGCGCTGCACGCTGGGCAGCGTCTTGCGGCAGGCGATGATGCCGAAGTCGACCTTGTCGTGACGGCTGATCAGGGTGATGTTGCAGGCCATCTTGTCGATGATCAGCGACACCGGGTACATGCCATCGAGTCGGCAGCCCTGCCAGTACACGTCCTGGCGAGGGCCGGGAACGTGGGAGATCACCAGGTTGAGCAGCGTGCGGCGGCGGTCGAAGCCGGTCAGCAGGTTGAGGGCACCAGGGGCCAGCATGACCGCCTCGTAGGCCAGCAGCTGCGCGGGGCTCAGGCGCCGCATGAAGGCCTTGTTGTAGTCCATGCAGCGTTTGATCGCCAGCAGCCGCTCCACCGGGTGCTCGAGGTGGGTGGCGAGGTGCGTGAGCGCAAAGGCGATTTCGTTGCCGGAGTCGCCGTCATCGCGTCGGGTGGACACCGGCACGGCGGCCACCAGCGGCTTTTCCGGCAGGGCATCGAGGTCCATCAGATACTGCCGCAGGGCGGCGCCGCAGAGGGCCAGAATGACGTCGTTGCTGGTGGCGTCGAACTTCTTGGCGATGGCCTTGATGCGCGGCATGGAATAGGACTGCGCGGCAAAGCGGCGTGAGCCGGTGATGGGCTCGTTGAGGATGCAGTGCGGTGCCTGCAGGCTGCCGACGAAATCCGGATTGCCCTCGCGCAGGTCCTGCCAGGATTGCCGCAGTTGCCGCAGCACCGGGGGTACCACGGTGGCGCCTTCGCGGCCGAAGGCCTGCAGCGCCGACAGTCCGCGCAGGGTGCCGGTGGGGACCGGCAGGGTTCGCTCGCGGGTCTTGCGGGTCCGGACCTCCCAGGGTGCCGGCATCTCCAGCGAGGCGGCGACATCCGGTGACATCGACTTGAGCATCAGGCGGATGCCAGCCACGCCATCCACCAGCGAGTGATGGATCTTGGAGTAGGTGGCGATCCGGCCGTCCTCCAGGCCTTCGATCAGGTAGGTGCGCCATAGTGGGTAGGCCCGGTCGAGGTGGGCCGAATGCACGCGCGACACCATGGCCAGCAACTCGCGGATGCGGCCCGGCTTGGGCAGTGCGAGGTGCACAAAATGGTGGGCGAGATCAAAGTTGGTGTCTTCCTGCCAGAACTTCAATCCGGCCCGGCTGACCAGCCGGCGGTTGAAGGGACGCGCGGCGGCGGTGGATTCGCGCATGCGTTCCGCCAGGTTCAGGGCAAACTCCGGCGGCGCGCCGGGCGGCGGCTCGTACAGGCACAGTGCGCCCACATGCAAGGGCTGCTGGCGCTGCTCCATCAACAGGAACAGGGTATCGATGGCTGAAAGCTGCTTCATGGGGTTCTCCGTCGCACTGCGTCATTGTGGACTGCACAGGTTTCGATTTCTCTGCATCCGCAAGGTTCATGCCGGAGCGTGACAGGGTGCAGCATTTTTGCGGCACCCGGCATGCGGGGGCACAAAGGTCTCATAATGGCGCCCCTCGTCAGCGAGCCACGTCTGCCCCATGCCCCGAGCCGAGATTCCCGCCGCCGAACGCCTGATCATCGCCCTTGATGTGCCGACGGCCGACGCCGCGCTGGCGCTGGTTGATCGCATCGGGACCCCCGGTCGCTTCTACAAGATCGGCCTGGAGCTGCTGATGGCGCCCGGGTTCTTCGACCTGCTGGAGGCGCTCAAGCAACGCGACAAGCGGGTGTTCGTGGATCTCAAGTTCTTCGACATCCCGGAGACCGTGGCACGGGCCATCCGCAACCTGTCGGAGCGCGGGGCGGATTTCGCCACCCTGCACGGCAACCAGTCGATGATGGAGGCGGCCGCAGCCGCCAGGTCCGGCAACCTGAAGATCCTGGCGGTGACCGCACTGACCAGCCTGGACCGCGGGGACCTCGACGACATGGGCTTTGCCTGTGACGTGGGGGCACTGGTGCTGTCGCGGGCACGGCGGGCGCTGTCGGCCGGCTGCGATGGCGTGGTGTCCTCCGGACTGGAGGTGGAGCGCCTGCGCGCCGAGGCGCCGGAGCATCTTATTTGTGTGACGCCTGGCATCCGTCCCGTGGACAACCGCGTAGAGGGTGACCAGAAGCGGGTGATGACGCCCGCGCGTGCCATCGCGGCCGGCAGCGACCATCTGGTGGTGGGGCGGCCGATCCGTGATGCCCAAGATCCCCAAGCGGCGGTCGTGGCCCTGCAGGCCGAGATCGCCACGGCCCTGGAGGCCCGTCAATGACCGTCCTCGCCAATGATCGTTTTCTGCGTGCGCTGAAGCGCGAGCCGCTGGACCGCACCCCGGTGTGGTTCATGCGCCAGGCCGGGCGCTACCTGCCCGAGTATCGGGCCAGCCGCGCCAAGGCCGGCGACTTCATGAGCCTGTGCCGCAACCCGGAGCTGTGCTGCGAGGTGACGATGCAGCCCATCGCACGCTACGACCTCGATGCCGCCATCCTGTTCTCGGACATTCTCACCGTGCCCGACGCCATGGGCCTGGGCCTGAGCTTCGCCGAAGGCGAGGGGCCGCGCTTTGCCAACCCGGTGCGCGATGCCCGCGCCATCGCCAACCTGCCGGTGCCGGACCCGGAAGGTGAGCTGCGCTATGTGATGGATGCGGTGTCCACCATCAAGGGGGCGCTCAACGGGCGCATCCCGCTGATCGGCTTTGCCGGTAGCCCCTGGACCCTGGCCACCTACATGGTGGAGGGCGGCAGCTCCAAGGACTTCAGCCGGGTCAAGGCGATGCTGTACGACGCACCCGATGCCATGGAGGCGCTGCTGTCCAAGCTGGCGGCTGCGGTCAGCCTGTACCTGCAGGCGCAGATCGCGCGCGGTGCCGATGCGGTGATGGTGTTCGACACCTGGGGCGGCGCGCTCACGCCCGCAGCCTACACCGAATATTCATTGGAGCCCATGGCCAAGATCGTCGCCCACCTCAAGCGGGTGGCGCCGCAGGTGCCGGTGATGCTGTTCACCAAGGGCGGCGGCCAGCACCTGGAAGCCATGGCCGAAACCGGCTGCGATGGCCTGGGGTTGGACTGGACCACCGATATCGGCCAGGCGCGGCGCCGCGTCGGTGACCGGGTGGCGTTGCAGGGCAACCTCGATCCGTCGGTGCTGTACGCCAGCCCGGAGCGCATCCGCCTGGAAGTGGCGCGTGTGCTGCAGGACTACGGTAATGGTAGCGGGCACGTGTTCAACCTCGGGCACGGCATCACGCCGGGGGTGAACCCCGATCATGCAGCCGCCATGGTGGCGGCGGTGCGTGAGTTCAGCCCGGCGTATCACGGCGGCTGAGCGCGGAACCCTCGCCATGCTGGCGTCCGTTCTGCCCGGCCCCGTGATTGCGGTGCTGACGGTGGCGATCAAGACGGTCGCCCTGCTGTTCTGGTTTGTGCTGATGCTGCCCGGCGTGCTGCTGCACCTGCTGCCGGGCCGGGCCCTGCGCGATCTCACCAGCCGCTACTGCGTGTGGATCGCCCGTCGCTGGGTGGCCACCAACAAGGTGATCTACCACCTGGTGCACCCGATGCGCTGGCGCATCACCGTGGAAGGCGTGCTCGATCCCCGTCGCAACTACCTGCTCATCTGCAACCACCAGAGTTGGGCCGACATCCTGGTGCTGTTCGTGGCCTTTCATGGCCGTGCGCCCTTCCTGCGCTTCTTCCTCAAGGATCAGCTGAAGTACATCCCCATCATCGGCCAGGTGTGCTGGGCGATGGAGTTCCCGTTCATGAAGCGCTACAGCCGCGAGCAGATCGCCGCCAATCCCGCGCTGCGTAATCAGGATCTCGAAACCACGCGGGCCAAGTGCGAGGTGTACAAGCGGCAGCCAGTGACGGTGGTGAACTTTCTGGAAGGCACCCGGTTCACGCCGGACAAGCAGGCGCGGCAACAGTCGCCGTTCCGGCACCTGCTCAAGCCCAAGAGTGCCGGCGCCGCTTTCACCTTGCGCGCCATGGGCGAGCAGTTCGCCGGTGTGGCGGACGTGACCGTGGTGTACGCGCCGACGCAGCGGGCCAAGACCCTGCTCGGCAGCTGGCTGATGGGGGAGCAGGGCGACCTGCAGATCCACGTGCGGGTGGAACCGGTTTCGCGCGCCCTGCTGGAGGGCGATTACGAAACCGATGCCGACTTCCGCGCCGGCTTCCAGCAGTGGGTGTCCTCGCACTGGGCGGCCAAGGACGAGCGCATCGCCCGCCTGCGGGCGGACCCCGCTTCCATTAAATAACCGACTGTTCAATACTCTGGGCACCACCCTGCCGGAGGATGATCATGGCGGTAGTTACCGACCGTTCCGGGGTTTTTCCCTCGCCCGACCTGCGGGCGCTTCCCGGCCGCAACGGGCTCCCCGTCATCGGTCAGACGCTGGATTTCATCCGCGACCCGCTGGCCTTTGCCCGCGAGCAGCATCATCGCTACGGGCCGGTTTCGCGCGGCCACTTCCTGTTCGAGCCCCGCGTGTTCCTGACCTCCCCGGAAGGCAACGAGGCGGTGCTCACGGATCGGGGACACGTGCTTTCGGCGTACGGGGGCTGGCACCCGATCCTGGGTGACCTGTTTCCACGTGGCCTGATGCTGCGCGACGGCGAGGACCACCGCCTGCACCGCCGGCTGATGCAGCCCGCCTTTCGCGCCGCCGCGCTGGCGGGTTACCTGGACCGGATGAACCCGCGTATCGAACGGCATCTGCATGCCTGGTCCTCGTCGTCTGCGCTGCGGTTCTATCCCGCCATCAAACGGATGACGCTGGACATCGCCGCCGACGTGTTTCTCGGGCTCGAACTGCAGGCCGAGATCGACCAGGTGAACCGGGACTTTACGGACCTGGTGGAAGCCTCCACCGCCGTGTTGCGCCTGTCCACGCCCTGGCTGGCATATGGCCGCGGCCTGCGCGCGCGCCGGCATCTGGTGGCCTTCCTGGCCGCACGCCTGCCGGCGCGACGCCGTGCGCCCGGCTCGGATCTGTTCAGTCAGCTCGCCCATGCCGAGGACGAGCAGGGCCAACGCTATGCCGATGATGAAGTGATCGATCACCTCATCTTCCTGATGATGGCGGCGCACGACACCACCACCAGCGCCCTCACCACCCTGGCGTTCGTGCTGGCGCGGCATCCGGAATGGCAGGCGCGTCTGGCCGCGCAGGCCGAGGCACTGGGCGGCGAGGGGCTCAGCGCCGACCGCGTGGCCGGAGCCGAGCAGACCGAATGGGCGCTGCGGGAGGCGTTGCGGCTGTATCCGCCGCTGACCTCCATCGTGCGCCGTGCCACGGCACCGTTGACAGTGGGCGGTGTGGTGATTCCGGCCGGGGCCTCGGTGGCCATCTTCCCGGTCTGGACCCAGCGCAACCCGGACTGGTGGCAGGCACCCGATACCTTTGACCCGGAGCGTTTCAGCCCGGCCCGGCAGGAGCACCGCCGCCATCCGTTTGCCTGGGCGCCGTTTGGCGGGGGCGCGCACATGTGCCTCGGCCTGCACTTCGCGGAGATGCAGGTGAAAGCGGTCCTGCATCAGCTGTTGCAACGATTCACCCTGACCGTGCCGCAGGGCTACCACATGCCCTACCAGCTGGCGCCGATCGCCAAACCGCGCGACGGCCTGCCGCTGCGGATATCGCCGCGCCACCCCCCTGCCCCGGCGTAACGCGTTAGCATGGCCGCACATTCAACAAGAGATGGATTGATGGAAATCGCTGACCGCTGCGTCGCCAGCTTTCACTACACGCTCACCAATGACAAAGGCGAGGTGCTCGACAGCTCGACGGGCGGAGACCCGATGGCCTATCTGCACGGACAGGGCAACATCATCGGCGGCCTCGAAAAGGCGCTGCTGGGCAAGAAGGCGGGCGACAAGCTCAAGGTGACGGTGGCCCCGGGCGAAGCCTATGGCGAACGCCGTCAGGAACTCGTTCAGCAGGTGCCCAAGGCTGCCTTCCAGGGCGTGCCCGAGATTCAGCCCGGCATGGCCTTCACCGCCCAGTCCAACCAGGGCGCCATGCGCGTGGTGGTGACAGCGGTGGAAGGCGACAACGTCACCGTCGACGGCAACCACCCGCTGGCCGGTGAAACCCTGCATTTCGATGTGGAGATCGCCGAGGTGCGCGTTGCCAGCGAGGAAGAACTGTCCCACGGCCACGTGCACGGGCCCGGCGGGCACCAGCACTGATGCACGACAGGCTCCTGGTGCGCTGAACTAGTGTGGTGTTCCGTAAATGGTTTGATGAAATCGCTGAGGGCTTTTCGGGT
>CAKZHZ010000061.1 GCA_936928855.1 uncultured Polycyclovorans sp. | reverse complement strand
CGGTCAGCGTGATGTCCGAGCCTGGCGCAATGGCCGCCCCCACCAGGAAGAACGCTGCAGATGAGATGTCGGCCGGCACCTGGATTGATGTCGCGCGCAGCGACTGCCCCCCCTCCAGTGCGGCGAAGCCCGCCTGCACATCAACGGTGACCCCGAAGGCACGCAGCATCCGCTCGGTGTGATCGCGGGAGGCTGCGGGTTCAGTCACCACCGTGCGCCCCTGGGCATACAACCCCGCCAGCAGGAGCGCGGACTTGACCTGGGCACTGGCCACTGGCGACGCATACTCCATACCCCTCAGCCCTGCCACCGGCAGGACGCGAAGGGGGGCACGCCCGCCCGGCTCGGACTCGATCTGAGCGCCCATGCGCTTGAGCGGCTCGATCACCCGCGCCATCGGTCGGCGTGACAGCGAGGCGTCTCCGGTCATGGTGCTGGGAAACCCCTGGGCGGCGAGCAGGCCGCTCATCAGGCGCATCGAGGTCCCCGAGTTCCCCAGGTCCAGCGGAGCCTCGGGCGCCTTGAGCCCCCGCAGGCCGACCCCGGTGACGCGAAGGTGGGTTTCCGCCAGACGCTCGATGGTGACCCCCATCTGCTGGAACGCCCGCATCGTGCACAGGCAATCCTCTCCGGTCAGAAAGCCGGTGATCTCGGTCACTCCCTCCGCCAACGCGGCGAGCATCACGGCACGGTGGGAGATCGACTTGTCACCGGGCACCTGAACCGAGCCCTGCAATCGACCGCCGGGTTGAATCGAGTAACGAAGCGAAACAGACGCGGACATGAAATCCTCGAGAGGTAAAACGGAATACGGGGCAGCTATTCGATTTCGGACAGATGTCGTTCGCGTGCGCGCCGCGCGCGCTCGAAGACCACCTGCAGTCCCGCCCAGTCATCCGCCTGCAGCAACTGCAACAGGTGCTGGAGTTCCGCGATCTGCTGCTGCAGCAGATCGCGAACCGGGCCTGCGTTGGCGCGGATGATGTCGTGCCACATGGCGGGCGAACTGGATGCAATGCGGGTGAAGTCGCGGAACCCTCCCCCGGCATTCGGGAAGAGGTCATCCGCATCGTCCCGGCGGGCCAGCATGTCGACAAAGCTGTAGGCAAGCAGATGCGGAAAATGTGACGTGGCGGCAAAGATGGCGTCGTGGCGGGCCGCATCCATCTGCACCACCCGCGCGCCAACCGACTGCCACATTGCGACCACCTGCTCGCAGGCCCCGGGCGCCTGCCTGTCGTGGGGCGTCAGGATCACCCGCCGTCCCCGGAACAGCTCGGGAAAGGCGTGCGCCACGCCGCTCTTCTCGGTGCCCGCGATCGGATGACCGGGCACGAACCAGTCCGGCAGTTCGCCGAGCAGTCGTCGAATATCGGCGAGTACAGAGCCCTTGGTGCTGCCGACGTCCGTGACCACGGTGCCCGGGCGCAAGCCCGCGCGACAGTCCCCGAGGGCTTCTGCGGTATGCAGCACCGGGACGGCAATGACCACCAGACTGGCATCGGCCACCGCCGCCGCGGCCGTCGGACAGACCCGGTCCACCACGCCCAGCTTCAAACCCGCCTCACCTTGCCGCGGATCGGGATCGAACGCACTGATGCGCCCCACGCCACCGCTGGCACGAAGCGCGCGTGCGAGCGAACCGCCAATCAGCCCCAGCCCGAGGATGGCAAGGTGATCGATCACGTCAGCACGGTTTCCAGCGCCGCAAGGAAGCGATCGTTCTCACGCTCGGTGCCGATGCTCACGCGCAGAAAGTTCGCCAGTCCGTAGCTGGCCATCGGACGCACGATGACACCCTGTTCCAGCAGCCCCTGATGAACCGGCTTGGCATCCCGCCCGAAATCGATCGCGAGAAAGTTGGCCTGAGACGGCAGCACGCGGAGACCACGCGCGGTGCAGGCCTGCGCCAGCCGGGTCCGCTCGCGGTCATTGAGCGCCACCGACGTCGCCATGTGGGCCTGATCCGCCAGTGCCGCCTGGGCCGCCACCAATGCCAGACTGTTGAGGTTGAACGGCTGCCGCACGCGATTGAGCAGGTCCGCCACGGTTGGGCTCGACAGCGCATAACCCGCGCGCAGCCCCGCCAGGCCGTAGGCCTTGGAGAAGGTCCGGCACACCACCAGGTTGGGGAAGCGTTTCAGCCATGCGCGCGAATCGCCCCGCAGCGCAGGCGCCATATAGTCGTAGTAGGCCTCGTCATACGCCACGATCACATGCGGCGGCACGGTTTCCAGAAAGGCCTCGACGGCTGCTGCCGACAGCGAGGTGCCAGTCGGGTTGTTGGGGTTGGCGATGAATACCAGGCTGATGTCCTGACGCGCCTCCAGCGCCTCGGAAAAGGCCTTGAGATCATGGCCATACGGCTGTGCATCGTCTGCCGGGCGGGCCGCTACCTCCACCGCCTCGGCACCCTGGGACTGGGCGACCAGCGGATAGACCGCAAACGCATGACGGGAGAACAGCACTGCTCTGCCCGGCCCCGCATAAATGCGCCCCAGAAACTCAAGGATGTCATTCGAGCCATTGCCGAGCGTGATGCATTCGGGATCGATCTGGTGATACGTGCCGATGGCCTGCTTCAGTCGATACCCGCTGCCATCCGGGTACAGCGCCAGATTGCCGTCGAGCGCCGCCCGCAGGGCCTCGGTAACCTTCGGGGACGGGCCCAGAGGATTTTCGTTGCTCGCCAGTTTCACCACATCGGCCAGCCCCAGGCGCCGCTGCAGTTCCTCGATCGGCATGCCGGGCGAATAGGCTTCCAGCCCCAGGATGCCGGGCAAGGCATTGCGAGTCAGCTCGGGGTTCATCACAGCACGGCCTTTGGGTAGGAGCCCAGAATCTTGAAGAAGGCAGCATCGGCCTGCACGGCGTCCAATGCCGAACGCACGGGGGCATCCTGCAGGTGGCCGGCAAAATCGATGAAAAAGAAGTAGTCCTGAATCGGCGCACCCTTCATCGGCCGGGATTCGATGCGTGTCAGATCCAGCCCGATGTCGGCAAATGGCTGCAGCAACCGGAACAACGCTCCCGGTTGATTGCGATGAGACGACAGCACCAGACTGGTGATATCGGCGCCGGTGCGCCCGGGCGACTGCTTGCCGATGACCAGAAAGCGCGTCGTATTGCTGGGGTCATCCTCGATATTACTGGCCAAGATCGACAGCGCGTAAAGACGTGCAGCCGGCAGCCCCGCGATTGCGGCACCACCGTGCTCGGCCACGATGCGCGCGGCTTCGCCATTGCTGGCAACGGCTTCGCGCTCCGCCTTGGGCAGGCGTGCGTCCAGCCACTTGCGGCACTGCGCAAACGACTGCGGATGGGCATAGACCGTCTTGATGTCCTCGGCGCGGGCTTCACGCGACAGCAGATGGTGATGTACCGGCAACGTGACCTCACCGCAGATGGTGAGGTGGGTGTGCACCAGCGCATCGAGCGTGTGACTGACAATGCCGCCAATGGAGTTTTCCACCGGCACCACACCGTAGTCCGCCGCGCCGCTCTCGACGTCGCGGAAGATTTCGTCAATGGCCGCCAGCGGGCGGGCCGTCACGGCATCACCAAACGCCTTCGCGACCGCCGCTTGGGTGTAGGTCCCTTCCGGCCCCAGATACGCCACGGTAAGCGGCGACTCCAAGGACAGACAGGCGGACATCACCTCGCGCATCAGCCGGGCGATGGTGTCGTCGGTCAGCGGCCCGGTGTTGCGTGCAATCGCGGCACGCAGCACCTCCGCCTCCCGGGCGGGGCGGTAGTGATCACCGCTGTCGCCTGCGCGCTGTTTGATCAGCGCCACCTGCTGGGCGATGCGCGCGCGCTGGCTGATGAGCGTCTGAATCTGCTCATCCAGCGCATCGATGTGGGCGCGGGCATCCTGAAGCGTCTCGGGCATCATCTGGGGTACCGACAACACGAAAAAAGGGCGCGCCAGTGTACCGGCGCGCCCCGAGGATTGCCTGTCCTGACCTAACCGGCGATCACGCGCACATTCAGCACGCCCTTGATGGCGCCCAGCTCCTGCAGCGCGCCCTCCGGCACATCACTGTCGAGGTCGACTAGGGTGTAGGCCAGATCGCCACGCGACTTGTTCAGCAGGTCGGCGATGTTGAGATTGGCCTTGGCCAAGGCGGACGAGATCTGCCCCACCATGTTGGGCACGTTCTCGTTGACAATGGCCAGGCGGGTCTTGCCCGGCAGCAGCGGCATCACCGCCTCCGGAAAATTCACCGAATTGCGGATGTTGCCGGACTCCAGGAAGTCGCGAAGCTGGTCCGCCACCATTACCGCACAGTTGTCTTCGGCCTCGCCGGTCGAGGCGCCGAGATGGGGCAACGCCACCACCCGCGGATGGGATTTGAGCGCGTTGGACGGGAAGTCGCAGACATAGGCATGTGCCTGACCGGCGTTGAGGGCTTCGAGCATGGCGGCCTCGTCAACGATGCCGGCACGCGCAAAGTTGAGCACCACGGCCTGCTTCTTCATCAGCTTCAGGCGGTCGGCATTGATCAGCCCGCGGGTCGCATCGATCAGCGGCACATGCACCGACACGAACTGCGACCGCGCCAGCAGGTCATCAACCGACAGGGCCTGACGAACGCGCGAATCCAGGCGCCAGGCATTGTTCACCGTCATGGCGGGGTCGTATCCCCAGACATCCATACCCAGCTCGACAGCGGCGTTGGCGAGCTTCACACCGATTGCACCCAGGCCAATGACACCCAGGCTGCGGCCGGGCAGCTCGAAGCCGACAAATTTCTTCTTGCCGGCTTCGACGGCCTCGTGCATCGCCTTGTCGTCACCCTCGAGCTTGCGGACGAAATCCAGCGCCGGCCCGATGTTGCGGGCCGCCAGCAGCATGCCGGCCAGCACCAGTTCCTTCACTGCATTGGCGTTGGCGCCGGGGGCGTTGAAAACCGGCACCCCGCGCTGGCTCATGGCGGCGACGGGAATATTGTTGGTGCCGGCACCGGCACGGCCGATGGCCTTGACGCTGGCCGGGATCTCCAGCTTGTGCATGTCGGCAGAGCGCACCATGACAGCGTCCGGCTGGGCGATATCGGAGGCTACCTCATACAGCTCGCGCGGCAGCCGGTTGAGCCCCTGAACGGAAATATTGTTGAGCGTTTGAACCTTAAACATTTCTATTACCTTTAATACGTTAGCCGTTTGTCTTGACAAACTGCTTCATGTAATCGATGAGGGCATCCACACCCGCTTCAGGCATGGCGTTGTAGATCGAGGCCCGCATGCCGCCCACCGCACGGTGACCCTTGAGACCCGACAGGCCAGCCGCCTTCGCCCCCTGCAGGAAGTCACCGTCCTTGCCGGCATCCGCCAGGGTGAACGGAATGTTCATCCACGAACGACACGCCGGGTCGACCGGGTTGGTATAGAAGGGCTCGCCGTCGATGTAGGCGTACAGCTTGGCGGCCTTGCGCTGATTGATCTCGGCCATCGCCTCCAGGCCGCCCTGGTCCAGCAGGTGCTTGAACACCAGCCCGGCCATGTACCAGGCAAAGGTGGGCGGCGTGTTCAGCATGGAGTCGCTGGCAGCCTGCTCGGCATAGTTGAAGATCGGCGGCAGCTCCGGCGTGGTCTTGCCGATCAGGTCGTCACGGACGATGACGATCGTCAGGCCCGCGGGCCCGATGTTCTTCTGTGCGCCGGCGTAGATCAATCCGTACTTCGACACATCGACCGGGCGCGACAGGATGGTCGAGCTGAAGTCGCCCACCAGCGGCACATCGCCCACATCCGGTGTTTCCAGGAATTCCACGCCATGAATGGTTTCGTTGGGCGTGATGTGTACATAGGCGGCGTCGGGATTCAGCTTCCAGCTGCCGCGCTCGGGAATGGTGGTGAACTTCTGCTCTTCGCTGCTCGCCGCCACGTTCACGCTGCAGAACGCCTTGGCCGCCTTGGCCGCCTTCTTGCCCCAATCGCCAGTGAGCACGTAATCCGCGCGCGATTTCCCTGCCAGCAGGTTCTGCGGAATGAACGAGAACTGGGCGGTCGCCCCGCCCTGCAGGAACAGCACCTTGTAGTTATCCGGGATCTTCATCAAGGCGCGCAGATCGGCCTCAGCCGCGGCCGCCACAGCCATGAACGGCTTGTCACGGTGGGACATTTCCATGACCCCCATGCCTTCACCGCGGAAGTTCAACAGCTCGTCACGCACCTGCTCGAGCACAGCGGCCGGAAGGGTCGCCGGACCTGCGGAGAAGTTAAAAATTCTGCTCATGGATCAATCCTTTAACAAAAAGAGTGAAAGCTTTACATTAAGTCCAGTGCTGCAGATCAAGCTGCGGCACACGGGAAAACAACGCGGTTCTTGGGGTCACCAGGGTGGCCTGATGCGCCAGGGCGGTCGCGGCCACCAGCAAATCCATCGGGGGCAAGGGCTCACCCGACTGATGCAGGTACGCGCCAAGAGTGCCGGCCTGTTGCGCGCAGGCCGCATCGAAATCCAGCACCCGCACGGTGGCCAGCAACTCTTTCAGCAACTTGCCGTGCCGGCTGTTGATACGGGGCTGACTGCGCAGCGCCGCCTCGACCTCGACCTGGCTGATCATCGACAGCGCCACCTCATCCGGTTTCAGCGCAGACAGACGCATGACCACCGGCAGGCGACCTTTGACCGCGGCAATCAGGGTTTCGGCGTCCAGCAGCTTCATTACCAGCGCACCGCCTCAGCCTGCCCCAGCGCCTGCCGCCAGGCCTGTACGTCCAGGGTGTCGTCGTCCAGCGCAGGCGCCGGATTACGAAAATGGTTGCGTAAGGCCTCGGGCCAATCGCGCGCTTCGTTGCGGTCCAGCCACTCCTGAATGGCGGTCACGATGAGCCGATTGCGGGTCAGCCCCTCGCGATCGACTGCCGCTTGCAGCCGCACCAGGGTGGCCTCGTCGATGTGGACGCTGAAGTTCATGGTACTCCTAACAGGTGCTGTTAGGTTAGACGCATCTCGGCCGCTCCGCAAGGGGTGCAAGTGCATTCGCACCCATCAGCAGCGGGCACAGCCGGCCTGCACCGCCCATACGACAGGCAGCGTGCGCAAAGGCGCAGCGAGGTTCAGCGAATGCGGGAGGGACCGAAGGGGCGCTCGACACCCCGCAGGTGACGGGCAACCGACACCTTCTGATTGGGGTTGCCCATGAGGCGGCGCTGGAGTTTGCGCTCGGCGGACAGCCCGACCTCGGCCTCGAGGTCCCAGGCCCGGTTGAACAAACGTTTGGTGGCGGCAACTGCATCCGGTGAGCGCGTCATCACCGATTCGATCCAGCGTTGCGCAGCCGCTTCTGGATCCGCAGCCACTTCGGTCACCAACCCAAGCGCGCGAGCCTCTTCGCCACTGACGATGCGGCCGGTCATCACCAGGTCCATCACCACGTCCCGGGGCAGCAGGCCCTTCAATGTGGTTGTCGCGCCCATATCGGGCACCAGCCCCCATTTCGACTCCATGAGCGACAGGCGGGCGTCGGGCGTGGCAAAACGCAGGTCTGCCCCCAACGCCAGCTGCACCCCGGCGCCAAAACAATTGCCGCGAATCGCCGCCACCACCGGCACCGGCAATTCACGCCAACGCAGGTTGACGGCCTGAAAACGATTGCGAAACGGCCACCACAGCTGAGAAAACGCCAGCAGCGCCCGCCCCTTCTGGGACAACACGGACTTGAAGTCCAGGCCGGCGCAAAAACTGGGGCCGTCGCCGCGCAACACCACGGCACGTAGCCCGCGCATCCGCTTGAGCGCCTTCGCAGCCGCGAGCAGCCCGTCCATCATGTCGAGATCGAAGCCGTTGTGCTTGTCAGGGCGGGTCAGTGAGACCACAGCAACACCGGCCTCATCCACCTCCATGCGGACGCGATCATGAAACTGGCGACTGTGCATCTCAGTCCTCCTGACCGTCCGCCGCCGGCGCGGCGTCATCCCCTTCCAGCACCTCGTCGTCCTCCTCATCATCGGCCGCGAACCGGTCGATGCCGACGATGGCATCCCCCGCATCCGGCCGCATGATGCGAACACCCTGGGTGTTGCGCCCGGCAATGCGCACCTCTGCCGCACGCGTACGAATCAGCGTGCCAGCCTCGGTAATCAGCATGATCTGGTGACTATCGTCCACCGCGACCGCACCGACCAGATCGCCGGATTTGTCCGCCAGCGCCTGTGCAATCACGCCCTGACCGCCACGACCGCGCAACGGGAATTGATCGATCGGCGTGCGCTTGCCGAAGCCCTGGCCGGAAACCGTCAGAACGTCGAAGCCCGATTCCCCCACGATCATGGCGATCACGCGGGCCGGCAGCGCGCTGGGACTGTCGTCAGCCTCATCGGCACCCTCTCCGGCAACCGCAACATCGTCCCCGTCGCCGCCAACGCGCACCAGGCGCATGCCCCGCACCCCGGTGGCACCCCGCCCCATGCTGCGGACATCGCCTTCCTTGAAACGGATCACCCGCCCGGCATCGCTGAACAGCAGGATGTGATCTTCGCCGGAGGTCAGCGCCACACCGATCAGCTCGTCATCCATCCGCAGGTCGACCGCGATGATGCCGTTGCTGCGTACGTTCTGGAACGCCTCCAGCGGCGTCTTCTTGACCGTGCCGCGGCGGGTGGCCATGAACACGTAACGACCGTCCTCGAAAGACTTGATGGCCAGCACCGCGTTGACCTTCTCACCCTGCTCCAGCGGCAGCAGGTTGTTGAACGGCTTGCCACGTGATCCGCGCGAGCCGCTGGGCAGCTCGAACACGCGCAACTTGTAGCACTTGCCGCGCGAGCTGAAGCACAGCAGGGTGTCATGGGAATGCGCCACCCACAGGCGGTCGACGAAGTCCTCGCCCTTGTTGACGGTGGCCATGCGGCCACGGCCGCCACGCTTCTGCGCCTGATACTCCTCCAGCGGCAGCGCCTTCACATAGCCCTCATGCGACAGGGTCACCACCATGTCCTGCGGCGTGATGAGGTCCTCGCGGGCGATGTTGAGGGCGGCGTCGGTGATCTCGGTGCGGCGGGCATTGCCGAAGTTGTCGCGCACTTCGATCAGCTCGTCGCGGATCACCGACAGCAGCCGCGGCTCGGAACCGAGAATGTCGAGGTAGTCGAGAATCGACTCCAGCAGGGTGCGGAACTCGTCGTGAATCTTGTCCTGTTCGAGGCCGGTCAGTCGCTGCAGGCGCAGTTCGAGGATGGCCTGAGCCTGCGCTTCGGAGAGGCGATATGCAGGATCGGGGTCGGCGCCGGTGATGACACCGAAGTCACGCGCCAGCCCTTCCGGACGCGAGGCATCGGCGCCGCCACGCTCCAGCATGGCCAGCACCGGCCCGGGCTGCCAAAGGCGGCCCATCAAACCCTGCTTGGCCTCGGCTGCGGTCGGCGAACGGCGGATCAGCTCGATCACCGCATCGATGTTGGCCAGCGCAACGGTCAGCCCTTCCAGCACGTGGGCCCGCTCACGCGCCTTGCGCAGCAGGTAGCGGGTGCGGCGGGTCACCACTTCGCGGCGGTGGCGGATGAAGATGCCCAGCAGATCCTTCAGCGACAGCAAACGGGGCTGCCCCTGGTCCAGCGCCACCATGTTGATGCCGAACACGGTCTGCAACTGGGTGTTCTGGTAGAGGTTGTTGAGCACCACGTCGGCGTTCTCGCCGCGCTTCAGCTCGATGTACATGCGCGTGCCGTCCTTGTCGGATTCGTCACGCAGTTCAGCGATGCCCTCCAGCCGCTTTTCCTTGACCAGCTCGGCAATCTTTTCCAGCAGCCGGGCCTTGTTCACCTGATAGGGCAACTCGGTGACGATGATCGCCTGCTTGTCGTTGCCGACCGGCTCGGTGTGCGTTCGGGCACGCAGCACAATCCGTCCACGGCCGGTGGTGTAGGCATCCACCAGCCCGTGCGCATCCAACATCAGACCGGCCGTCGGGAAGTCCGGCGCCGGGATGTGCTGCATCAGCTCGGGAATGCCGAGATCGGGGTTGTCGATCAGCGCCACGCAGCCGTCGATGACCTCGCCGAGGTTGTGCGGCGGAATGTTGGTGGCCATCCCCACTGCGATACCGGCACTGCCATTGACCAGCAGGTGCGGAATGCGTGTCGGCAGCACGGCCGGCTCATTCTCGGAGCCATCGTAGTTGGGCACGAAATCGACGGTGTCCTTGTCGATGTCGGCCAGCAGCTCGTGCGCGAGCTTGGACATGCGCACTTCGGTGTACCGCATGGCGGCCGGCGCATCACCGTCAATGCTGCCGAAGTTGCCCTGCCCGTCCACCAGCACGTAGCGCATCGAAAACGGCTGCGCCATGCGGACGATGGCGTCGTAGACCGACGAATCGCCATGAGGGTGATACTTACCGATGACATCCCCGACCACACGGGCAGACTTCTTGTACGGCTTGTTGTGGTCGTTGCCCAGCTCCTTCATCGCGTACAGGACGCGGCGATGGACCGGCTTGAGCCCATCGCGGGCATCGGGCAGCGCCCGTCCCACGATCACGCTCATCGCGTAGTCAAGATAGGACCGCCGCATCTCGTCTTCGAGATTGACGGACAGCACCTCCTTCGCAAACTCACTCATGCGGTCGCCTCAATAAAACGGCCCCCGGTAAACCGGGGGCGTTGGCTTGTGATTTTTTGACCACAAATAATAACACGAACAGGTGCTTGCGCACCGTCGGGTGCACTCAACCCAACAGCATTCGCAGCCCTTCTGCATCGGGCTTGTGGCACACCCCGCGCTCACAGACGATGGCATCGATCAGGGCGGCCGGCGTGATGTCGAAAACCGGGTTGAAAGCCGCCACGCCAGCGGGGGCGATGGGGGTGCCGAACAGCTGCGTCAGCTCCTCCGCGCCGCGCTGCTCAATGGGAATCTCGGCGCCGGAGGGGCACCCCAGATCGAAGGTGCCGCTGGGGGCGACCACCATCATCCGGGCCCCCAGGGCGCGAGCGACAATCGCCAGTGTGCAGGTGCCGATCTTGTTGGCCGTATCGCCGTTGGCAGCGATGCGATCAGCGCCCACGATGACCCAGTCAATGCCCTCGGCCCGCATCAACTCGGCCACCGCGGCATCTGCCACAAGCCGCGCCGGAATCGCCTCCTGCTGCAGCTCCCACGCGGTCAGCCGCGCGCCCTGCAACCACGGACGGGTCTCGGTGTTGTAGACCGAGGACAGTCGCCCCTCGCGCCAGGCGGTACGAATCACACCCAGTGCGGTGCCGTGACCGGCGGTGGCCAGCGCACCCGTGTTGCAGTGTGTCAGCACCCGGCTTCCCGGGCGGATCAGGTCGGCGCCATGACGGGCCATCTCGTGGTTCTGGCGCAGGTCCTCCTCGAAAATCGCCTCAGCCTCGGCCCTCAGCCGATCGGCATCCCGTGCCCCCAGCGCCCGCATTCGCGCCAGCGCCCATCGCAGGTTCACGGCGGTGGGACGGGCGGCATGAAGGCGGTCCGCCGTGGCAGACAGGTCCTGCCCCGCCTGGGCGGCGAGCACCATGCCGAAGGCCGCCGCAATACCGATGGCCGGCGCGCCACGCACCGCCATCTCATGAATGGCCGTCGCCACCGCACCGGCATCGCGGCACTCGATCCACTCGATGCGATGGGGCAACGCTCGTTGATCCAGGACCCGCAAGTGGTCCTGCTGCCAGATCAGGGGTTGGACTGCGGCGCTCACGCTTGGGGGCTCCGTTACACTGGGGAAACCCCATTGTAGGACGCCTGTTGTGCAAGAGATCGATCTGCTGGTGACCGCCGACCACCTGATTCCGGTCGAACCGGCCGGTGTGGTGATCGAAGACGGCGCCATGGCCGTACACGAGGGGCGCATCGTGGCACTGATGCTGCGCTCCGAGGCCGACAAGATGTTCGCCCCCCGCGAGCGACTCGACCTGCCCGGCCACGTGGTGATGCCGGGGCTGATCAATGCCCATTCCCACGCTGCGATGAGCCTGATGCGGGGGTTGGCAGACGACCTGCCGCTGATGGACTGGCTGCAGCAGCACATCTGGCCCGTGGAGGGGACGCACGTATCTGAGGCCTTCTGCGCCGATGGCGTCCAGTTGGCGATGCTGGAGATGGTCCGAGGCGGCACCACCTGTTTCAACGACATGTATTTCTTTCCCGACATCACGGCGCGGGAGGTGGATCGCGCCGGCATGGCCGCCAGCGTCGGACTGATCGTGATCGATTTTCCCAACCCCTGGGCCGCCGATGCCGACATCTGCATCCACAAGGGCCGGGAAGTACACGACCAACTTCGGGGGCATCCGCGCATCCGTACCGTGTTCGCCCCGCACGCGCCCTACACCGTGTCCGATGCACCCCTGCGCAAACTACGCATCTTCGCCAACGAGCTCGGCATCGGGGTCCATATGCACGTTCACGAAACGGCAGGAGAAGTGGCCATGGCGGTCGAGGCCGGCGGGCCACGCCCCTGGCAACGGCTCCGCTCACTCGACATGCTGGGGCCAGACTTCATCGCCGTCCACATGACCCAGCTGACGCCTGAGGAAATCATCGAAGCTGGCGAGCACCGCATCAGCGTCGTGCATTGCCCCGAGTCGAACCTCAAGCTGGCGTCGGGCTTCTGTCCGGTGGGCGCGCTGCTCAAGGCTGGCGTCAACGTCGCGCTGGGTACAGACGGCGCTGCTTCAAACAATGACCTCGACATGCTGGGTGAGATGCGTACGGCGGCCCTGCTCGCCAAGGGCGTCAGTGGCGATGCGCGCGTCCTGCCGGCGGCACAGGCGCTGCACGCCGCCACCCTGGGCGGTGCCAGGGCACTGGGAATGGAGAGTGAAACCGGCTCGTTGTTGCCAGGCAAGCGCGCCGATTTCATCGCCATCGACCTCGACACGGCGGCGACCCAACCGGTGTACAACGTGATCTCGCAGGTGGTGTACGCCGCCGGACGGGATCAGGTGACCCACTGTTATGTCGACGGTCGCCCGCTGATGCGGTCCCGGCAGCTGTTGACACTCGACGAGGAGGCCATCCTGGCACGCGCCAGCGAATGGCGGCGTCGCATCCGGCCCTGATACGACGCCTGTGGTCAGGCTGCCGCCCGCGCAGGAGTCGCCATCTCCTCGCGCATCGCCGCGAGCACCCGCTGCACCGCTTCCTCGTTACAGCCGTGGCCCATCAAGCCGATACGCCAGGCTTTGCCAGCCAGCTCACCGAGACCCGCCCCCACCTCCAGGTGATGCCGCTCCAGCAGGCGGCGGCGGAAATCGGCGTCATCCACCCCTTCCGGAATACGCAGCGTGGTCAACGGTGGCAGCCGCTCGGCTTCCGGCGGAATCACCTCGATATCCATGTCGGCGAGCCCGGCAACCAGCTGCTCGCTCACCCGGCGGTGCCGCGCCCAACGCGCCTCCAAACCCTCCTCGAGCACCAGACGCAGCGCCTCATGCAGACCGTAGAGGGCGTTCACCGGCGCCGTGTGATGATAGACACGACGCTGCCCCTCGCCCCAATAACCGCCCAGCAGCGAAAAGTCCGCGAACCACGTCTGCACCGGCGTCGTGCGCGACCGGCAGGCGGCCAGCGCCCGCTCACTGATGGTGACAGGTGCCAGTCCCGGCGGCGCACCGAGGCACTTCTGGGTGCCGGCATACACCATGTCCAGACCCCAGGCATCGACTTCGATGGGGACGCCGGCAATGGCCGTCACGCAATCCACCAGTGACAGAGCGCCATGAGCGCGTGTCAGCGCCGCCAGCGCACGGCTGTCGGACAGCGCACCGGTCGAGGTTTCGGCCTGCACCCAGGCGACCAGCTTGAAGGGTGTCGCCGCTGCCTGCAGCGTTTCGTCAAGCGCAGAGGGCGACACCGCGCGCCCCCAAGGAAAATGGAGCGTCTCCACCACGGCACCGCATCGGCGGGCCATTTCTGCCAGACGCACGCCAAACACGCCGTTCACACAGATCAACACGCGATCACCCGCTTCGAGCACGTTGGCCAGGCAGGCCTCCATGGCGGCGGTAGCGGGAGCGGACAGGGCCATGGTGAAGGCGTTCTCGGTGTGGAACACCTGCCGAAGCTGCGACTGGATCTCATCCATCAAACCCACGAAGGCAGGATCAAGGTGGCCGATCGTGGGTTGCGCCTGGGCCTGCAGCACGCTCGGCGCAACAGGCGCCGGGCCCGGACCCATCAGATATCGCTGAGGCGGTTGAAACATCATCGAATTCCTGCACCAAAAAAGAGCCGCGACTGTACGGTTGCTGTCGCAACGACTCAAGTCCGCACCCTCCGACATGGCACAATTGCGGCATGACCGCCTCCAATGTCGACCCCGCCGAAATCGAGCATTTCTCCACCCTGGCAGAGCACTGGTGGGACCCGCAGGGCGCGATGGCGACCTTGCATCACATCAACCCACTGAGAGTCGACTACATCGAAACGAGCTGTGGTGGGCTGCGCGGCCGATCGGCTCTGGATGTCGGCTGTGGCGGAGGATTGTTGGCAGAAGCACTGGCCCGTCGCGGCGCCCGTGCCACCGGCATCGACCTTGCGGAAGCGGCCATCGGCGCAGCACAAGCGCATGCCCATGCATCGGCTGTTGAAGTCGACTACCACTGCGTCGCAACCGAAACCTTCGCGGCACAGCATCCGGCGGCATTCGATCTGGTCTGCTGCCTGGAAATGCTCGAGCACGTGCCCGACCCGGGCGCAGTGATCCAGGCCTGTGCCGATCTGGCGCGGCCCGGCGCCACCCTGGTGTTCTCCACGCTCAACCGCACCCCGAAGGCGTTTGCGCTCGCCGTGGTCGGCGCGGAGTACCTGTTGGGCCTGATCCCGCGCGGAACCCACGATTTCGCGCAGTTCATTCGCCCATCGGAACTTGCCGAATGGGTGCGGTCAGCCGGGCTGGAGATCGAGGATCTGAAGGGCATGCACTACAACCCCGTGCTGAAGTCAGCGCGCCTCAGTGACGATGTTTCGGTCAATTATTTCCTGCGCGCCCGGAAGCCCTCATGAAACCCTTGCTGTTCGATCTGGATGGCACCCTGGTCGATACCGCACCGGACCTGGCGGCAGCCGCCAACCATGTCCGCGCGCTGCAGAACCGCCCCCCTCTGCCACTGGCAGACTACCGGCCCGTCGCCTCCGCTGGGGCGCGTGGTCTGCTCGGCGCGGCGCTCGGCATCACTGCCGACGACCCCGCCTTCCCCGCACTGAGGGATGAGTTTCTCGCGTATTACCGCGCCCACCTCGCGGTGCACTCCCGACTGTTCTCGGGGCTGGATGACCTGTTGACGCGGCTGGAGCACCAGGGCATCCCCTGGGGCGTGGTCACCAACAAACCGGCCTGGCTGACTGCGCCGTTGATGACCGCGCTGGGCCTCGCCTCACGTGCTGCGGTCTGTGTCAGTGCCGATGAGGCAGCCGCAGCCAAGCCGGCGCCGGACGCCCTTCTGCTTGCCTGCGAACGCGCGACCCTGAACCCCGAACACTGCTATTACATCGGGGACGACCTGCGGGACATCGTCGCCGGGCAGGCTGCCGGCATGGTGACCGTTGCCGTGCGGTGGGGTTACGTCGGCACCGGCGATCCCATCGAAGCCTGGGGTGCCGACCATATCGCCGATACCGTCGTCGATCTGGCCGCGCTGATCGCCTGAGCGCTACCACCGACCCGATGGCTCTGGCACCCTAGCGCTTCGGGGAATAACGGGGGCATCGCGGATGGGACCGCCGCCGATATCGGGCTCAGCGTGCCGAGGGAGGGCGGACGCGCGACACACCATGCAAGGCAACGCCGAACACCAAACACGCCTGAGCGTGCGACATCACACCCTGGGGTCGCTCGAAACCCTTTCGCGACTGTTGCGAGGTCGCGCCAACCGGTATGCCTGGTTCGGGCTGGGGCTCGGCCTGTTCGCCGCCCTCGCCGCCACCCTGCTGCACTGCCGCTATGAAACCGGTCAGTACAGCCTCAATGGCATGCTGATGGTGCAGGCCGCCAACCCGGCGCTCTGGGCACTGGACGTCATGCCGCTGACCTTTCTGCTGTGGGGACAGTACATCGGCATGGTCATCTCCTATCAGGCCGGCGCCATGGTGATGGACGAGACGCACGCGCTGCGGGAGCGTGCATCGCTGCTGGCACGCCAGCTCGAGGAAGCACCTGCCCCCATCGGGCCGCGTTGCCATCTGCCCGGGCGTCGCCCCCTGCTGGATGCGATCGACGCCGCCCTGCTGCGCCGGCAGGCCGGACGCGAACGTCTGATGCTCTGGGTCGTGGCCACCGACCGCTACGCGGCGCTCGCACATGGCGGGACTGTCGCGGAAGCCGACGGGCTGGTCCAGCAGATGTCACAGCGCCTCGGCCACGCATTGAATGACGACGTCCTGCTGGCCCACCTCGGACACGACCGTTTCGCCCTGTTTGCGCCGATGCGGCCCGACGACCCCGATGGTCGACGCCTCGCCGCGCGACTGCACCTGCGCTTCGATACCCCGGTGCGCCTGGACACTGGACCGCTCGACCTGCGCCTGCAGATCGGCATCGCCCACAGCCCCCCTCACGGCGAGACCGCCGATGCCCTGCTGCGCCATGCGGAGGCAGCCTGTCACCTGGCCCAGGCGCGCGGTCACGACACCGAGGTATTCGACCCCGAGCACGGCTCGGAAAGCGCCCAGGAAGCACACTTGTTGGCCGAGCTTCACGGGGCATTGCTGCATGAAGGGCTGGTGGACTGCTACGGCGTGCAGCACGGACGTGACCGCCCCTTGCGTCTGCGGCAGCAGCCCAGCTGGCCCCACCCGCTGCGCGGCACGCTTGCGGCACACCACTTCATGGATCTTCCCGCGCGGGATACGCTGCTGCACGAGCTAACCGTCTGGCAACTTCGCCAGGCTGTGCAGCGACTGGAAACGCTTGCCGGTGGCCATCAGCCGGACCTGGTCATCCGCCCACCGGCGCGGGCTTGGTCGCGCCTGCCGATGGCGGATCTGGTACTTCGGCTGCTCAGCGCACATGACCACCCTGCTGCATCGCTGACACTGGAGCTGCCGGTGACACTGTTGCTGCGCGAGACGCCCGGACTGCAAACCACCTTGTCGGCCCTGGCAGAGGCGGGAGTGCGCCTGGGTACCGCCGGACAAGGCCTGCTTGGCGCCGTTCCGGCGGCGGCGCTGGTCTATCCCCTGCACGAGACCCGCCTGCCCGACACCTGGCTGCGCAATCTTGGGCGGGACGCTCGTGCACCCGCACAACTGCGGATCAGTATCGAGCAGCTGAAAGCCCTTGGATTGACGGTCACACTGTCGGGCGTCGACCGCGCCGAACAGATTCAGGCAGCCTGGGAATTCGGCGCCGATTACATCGAAGGCCGTGCCGTGCAGCCCGTGATGTCACCCGACCGTCTGGCGGACGTGATCCTGCCGACCTAAGCCGCTGCCACCAGCGCCTTGCGCACTGAACCGGGTATCCTTCGCCCCCCTTCGCGTTTGATCGATCCACATGGCGCACGCCCTGCCCCCTGATACCGCCGACGCGGTGCCCGCTTCGTTTTCCGCGGATCATCTCTCCGGACAGGTGATTCTCATCACCGGCGCCGGCGGCGGGCTGGGCCAGGCGCTCGCCATTGCCGTGGCCGAATGCGGGGGCACGCCGGTGCTGCTCGGACGCACAGTCTCCAAACTCGAGGCCACCGATGATGCGATTCGCGCCATCGGCGGCACGGCGGCGCTGTATCCACTCAACCTGACCGGCGCCACCTGGGCGGATCTTGCGGAAGTGGCGATGACCCTGGAACGGGAGTTCGGCCGCCTGGACGGGTTGGTGCATGCGGCTGCCCACTTCAAGACGTTCACCCGCATGGAAGACGTCGAGCCGAAGGACTGGCTGGAGTCCTTGCAGGTCAACCTCACTGGCGCCTTTGCGCTCACCCGGCACTGCCTGCCCCTGTTGCGGGCCTCCGGGGATGGCTCGGTGGTGTTCATCGCTGACCAGGGCGGACGCCGGGCCAAACCGTTCCAGGGAGCCTATGGCATTGCCAAGGCGGCGCTGGAAGCCCTCAGTGCGCAGTGGAGTCAGGAACAACGCAGCGATGCCCCTGTTCGGTTCAACACCTATTACCCGGGACCGATGCGCAGCGGCATCCGCCTGAAGGGGTATCCCGGGGAGGTGCTCGACGAGGTGCCGATGCCGGAATCGGCATTGCCACGCCTGTTGTGGCTGCTGGGGCCGGACAGCCACGGCATCAGCGGGCAACAGTTCTGACCGTTCTTTTCTTCAGTGACATCAGTGCTGCGGGGCGCGTCGCTTGCGTGATCGGCTGACCCAGGGGGCGGACTGATCCCCTTTTGGTTTCACGGTCTTGCCCGGCTTGCCGGCAGGCACCGCAGCGCCGCGTGAGCGCTTCGGCTTGGGATCAACATGGCGTGATCGCGCCGGCGCATCCTCCGACTGCCCCGCCCGTGCCGTCCGCTTGGCCGAGGGCTGCGCTGGCACCGGCAGGCTGACGGCCTGAAACAAGGCATTGCGTTCGGCCGGGGTGGCGTCCCGGAAACCGCCACTGCGAATGCCCCGCCCCAGGATCAGCGGCCCGTAGGCCAGACGAATCAGGCGACTGACCTGCAGCCCCTGACTCTCGAACAGGCGGCGCACCTCGCGATGGCGTCCTTCGTGCAGGGTGACCGTCCACCATTGGTTGGCACTGCCGGCATCCGCTTCGCTGCTGCCGGGACGCAGGCTGTCAAAACGCGCCGTGTGACCGTCCAACTCGACGCCCACACGGGTCAGCACATCCTGCATCTCCGCGCTGAGGGTCCCCAGCACCCGAACGGCGTACTCCCGGTTGATCTCGAAACTCGGGTGCATCAGCCGTCGGGCCAACTCTCCATCGGTGGTGAACAGCAGCAGTCCGGCGGTATTGATGTCCAATCGGCCGACGGCGATCCAGCGCCCCTGTTCCAGCGGTGGCAGCTTGCGAAAAACGGTCTGACGCCCCTCGGGGTCATCGCGTGTGACCACCTCGCCGACTCGCTTGCGATACAGCAGCACGCGTGCCGGCGCCGCAGCGCCGGCCAGCATCACGCGACGACCATCCAGCTTGACCTGATCCTGTGCGTCGATTTTCTGTCCCAGGGTGGCGACTTCGCCGTTGACACGAATGCGCCCCTCCGTGATCCAGGCTTCGATCTGCCGCCGACTGCCCAGCCCGGCATCCGCCAACCGCTTCTGGATACGCTCGCTCAAGCAGCCGGCTCCTGACGTTCATCCCCATCCGCGTCGTGGTCCTGAGCACCAGGCACGCCTTCCGCATCCGTTGCGGTCACTCCGCCTTCGTCGCCCGCCTCGGCAACTTCCACGTCGACCGCCACGGCCGCCTGGGCGTCGATGCCGGCTCCCAGTCCGGCCAACGCCGCTTCCAGCTGTGTCGGGTCCTTGATGGCGGGCAGCTCGGGTAACTGATCCAGCGAACGCAGGCCGAGGTCATCCAGCAGTTGCGGCGTGGTACCGAACAGTGTGGGCCGACCCGGCACTTCCTTGACCCCGACCTCGCGGATCCAACCGCGCTCCATCAAGGTCCTGATGATATTGGGCGACAGCGCGACGCCGCGGATATCCTCAACCTCACCGCGTGTCACCGGCTGCTGGTAACAGATGATGGCGAGGGTTTCGAGCAGTGCGCGCGTCAGCCGAGGGGGCTTTTCCTGCCACAGCCGGGCCACGGTCACGGCGTGCACCGGACGGATCTGCAGACGCCAGCCGCTGGCCACCTCCACCAGTTCCACCGCCCGTGCCGACAGCTCGTTCTCCAGCAGCCCCAGGGCCTCGCGCAGGACCCGTTTCTCGATCGGCTCCGGATCGGCCAGCAGGCGCTGCAGACGGTCCAGCGACAACGGCTGTTCCGACGCCAGCAGGAGGGCTTCGATCAGAGGAACCAGCGGTGCAGGATCACGCCCTTCATCGACTTCCGCGACCGGTACATCCAGCGGCTGGTCAGTCTCGGGCATTTCGTTTTCAGGCGACATCGGGTTCGCTCTCGGCCGGATGGGCCACATCAATCAGAATGGGGGCGAAGGGCGCTTCCTGCACCAAGTCGATCATGGCGCTCTTGACCAGCTCCAACACCGCCAGCAGACACACCACCACGCCCATGCGGCCTTCCTCCGGATCGATCAGTGCCTCGAAGCTGCGCGGACCCTGCCCCAGCTTGCCAAGGATGTCGGTCATACGGGCGCGTACGCTCAGAGGCTCGCGGGCAATCTGGTGGCGGGTGAACAGCTCCGCACGTGCCATCACCTGCTGAAAGGCCAGCAACAACTCGCGCAACCCCGGCATCGGCAGCTGGGGCGCCGTCGGCGGCAAGTCAACGCGCGCCTGCGCCAGATGCAGTTCGCGCCCCATGCGCGGCAGCCCATCGAGATTCTCAGCCGCCGACTTGAAACGTTCGTAGGCCTGCAACCGCCGCACCAACTCCATTCGCGGGTCTTCGACCTCGCCCGGCGCATCCGGTGGCGGCCGCGGCAGCAGGATACGGGACTTGATCTCCGCCAGCAGAGCGGCCATCACCAGATATTCCGCTGCCAGTTCCAGCCGAAGGCCGTGCATCAGTTCGATATAGGCGACGTATTGCCGGGTGATCTCCAGCACCGGAATATCCAGAATATCCAGGTTCTGCCGACGGATCAGATACAGCAGAAGGTCAAGCGGACCCTCGAAGGCATCGAGAATGACTTCCAGCGCGTCGGGCGGGATGTAGAGATCCTCGGGCAGCTTGTCCAGCAGCTGACCATTGACGCGTGGCAGCCGGTCGACGGCATCCCCGACCTCCGCTGCAGTGGTGGCATCCAGCACCTCGCTCATGCCGGAATGAACCCCAGCACATCGTGGACACGGGTCAAGGTGGCATCGGCCGTCGCGGAAGCGCGCGCGGCGCCGTCGCGCAACACGCGTCGCAAGCCGTCGGTATCGGCACGAATATCCCGGTAGCGCGCCTGCACCGGTTCCAGGCAGGCCACCACGGCATCGGCGCAGGCCTGCTTGAACTTGCCATAGCCCTGCCCGCTGTACTGTGCCTCGATATCGTCGAAACTCATACCGGTCGTGGCCGACAGGATTGTCATCAGGTTGGAAACGCCGGGCTTGTCGACCGGGTCGAAGCGCACTTCATTGCCCGGGTCGGTCACCGCCCGCTTGAGCTTGCGCACGATCACATCCGGCTCATCAAGCAGATAGAGGGCGTTGGTCGGCGCGTCGTCCGACTTGGACATTTTCCGCGTGGGCTCCTGCAAGCCCATGATGCGGGCGCCTACCGGCGGAATCATCGGCTCGGGGACGGTGAATACCGAACCGTAGAGATTGTTGAACCGCAGTGCGATGTCGCGCGTCAGCTCAAGGTGCTGTTTCTGATCGTCGCCAACCGGGACACGCGCCGCCTGATACAGCAGGATGTCGGCCGCCATCAGCACGGGGTAGCAGAACAGCCCGGCATTGATGTTGTCCGCGTGCTTGGCTGATTTGTCCTTGAACTGGGTCATGCGGGACAGTTCGCCGAACTGCGCATAGGCATTGAGGATCCAGGACAGACGGGCATGCGCAGGCACATGACTCTGCACGAACAAGGTGTTGCGGTCCGGGTCCAGGCCGCAGGCGATGTACAACGAGAGAAATTCGTAGCAACGCTCCCGCAGCGCCTCGGGCACGTTCTCCTCGACCCGACGGCGCATCGCCTGCACCTCGGGGACGAAGGCCTCGCGTATGGCGCGTCCCTCGGGGGTGCGGATGGGGATGTTCTGTATGTTGGGGTTGCTGCTGG
>CAKZHZ010000060.1 GCA_936928855.1 uncultured Polycyclovorans sp. | reverse complement strand
ATCTCGTGCCGCTCGGCGATGTCGGCGATCTCCGGAAGCGGTTCGCCCCGCCATAGTTCGAGCGCTCGGCACAACACCTCTGCGCCGGCCCGGGGGTCGGACCGGACGAGCTGCAATCCCTCCTGGCCGAACTGGTCCAGCAGATCGAGGTCGGTGACTGCGCCGTCGCAGTGCACTAGGTATCCCGCGGGGACGGTGTCGATGCGGACCTCGGTGAACGCGGCCGGCGTGCGGATCTCGGTCGGCGCGTCCCGCGGGCTGGTCGCAGGGTCACTCGTCGTCCTCGTGCTCGTGATGATCGTCGGCGCTTTCATCGTCCGACGCATCGGCATGCAGGGCCCAAACGCTGTCCAGTCCGGTCAGAATCAAGCGATCCAGCACGGTCCCGCTGGGGGCCAGCACCCCCACCACGCGGTAGGGTGCGGCATCATGCTGATGACCGCCTTCGCCGAGTCCATGGGTCCCGTTGAAAGTACGCCCGGGCCGCAGACCGGCCATGGCGACCTCGGCGCCTACCACGGCTTCCATCGCCGCCGCCGCCCAGCGCCCCTCGGCAAGCGTGGCGTCATAAAGCGCGGAGTACGCCCGCGTCGTGCCCACAATCCGGAAGCCGCCGGCACTGTCCCCCAATGCCATCGGCACCGCCTCTGCCACCATCGGATGTGCCGCCCAGCGCTCCACCGCCGCCAAAGGGATATTGCCGGTGGGAACGTCCAGGTGATAGACCGTCGACAGTACCAACTGCAAGGGCGATCCGTGCGCACCCAGCACCAGATCGACGGCGCCTGCATCCCGTTCCGCTCGGGTCTGCAGCTGATCCGCTACCAACATCATCATCACGATCAACGCAGTGGCGAACGCCATCAGCAAGGTCTGCAGCAGGTGCGGCAGCGGACGGTGCGCGATGGCCGCCACGGTGAGTTTGAAGGTGTTCATGCCGGCAGCACCCAGTGTTGCGCGACACGCGCCTTCACGCGTGCATCATGCGTGGCGATCAACAGTGCAGCCCCGGCTTCGGTGGCCGCACCACACAGCAGGTCCAGCACCCGCCGGGCATTGTCATCGTCCAGGCTCGCCGTGGGTTCGTCAGCCAGCACCACACCCGGCCGGTTGATCAGCGCCCGGGCGATGGCGACACGCTGCTGCTGCCCCCCCGAGAGCGCCTCTGGCCGCGCCGTCGCCAGGCCGTCGAGCTGCAGCATGGCCAGCAGGTGCTCCAGATAGGGGGAATCCGGGGGGAGTCCCGCGCAGTACCGCGCCAGACGCAGGTTGTCCCGGACATTGAGAGCGGGCATCAAGTGCAGTCGCTGGAACACCAGTCCCACGCGCGCACCGCGCAAGCGATCACGCGCGGCCTCGCCCAGGCTGCTGAGGGCCTGCCCCTCAAGCCGGACCGTGCCGCTGGAGGGACGCCGCAGACCGGCAATCAGATGCAGCAGCGTGCTCTTGCCGCTACCGGAGGGCCCGAGCAAGGCCGCCTGCTCGCCAGCATGAAGGCAGTGATCCGCATACCGGAGCACAGGCCGGTCGCGAAAGGTGACCTGCAGGGCATCGAGCTGTAGGACGGGGGGGTGGCTCACCCCAATGATGTTACACCGTAACAATCACGGCGCGGCACGATGGTGGCTCGAAATGCTCAGACGCCGCCTTCCGGCAGGGTGATGTTCATCTCGAGCACTTCCAGACCGTCCTCGTTCTGCAGGTTCACCTGCACCGCGGCATCGGGCACGGGGACATACTTGCGCACCACATCCAGGATCTCCTGCCGCAGCCGGGGCAGGTAGGCCGGACCGTTACCCCGACCGTCGCGCTGGTGGGCCACGACCACCTTGAGCCGCTCCTTGGCCAGGTTGGCAGTGTTCTTGGGTTCGCCACGAAACAGTTTGAGCCAATCCATGATCAGCCTCCGAACAACTTGCCGAGGAAGCCCTTCTTCTCGGCATTGAGGAAACGCATCGGACGGTCCTCGCCGAGGAAGCGCGACACCAGATCATCATAGGCTTGTCCGGCGTCGCTGTCGGTCTGCGCAATCACCGGGGTTCCGGCATTCGACGAGGTCAGCACCGCCTGGGACTCCGGCACCACGCCGAGCAGCGGAATCGCCAGAATCTCCTTGACGTCCTCAACCGACAGCATTTCGCCCTTGAGCACCCGCGCCGGGTTGTAGCGCGTCAGCACCAGATGCTCTTTCACCCGGCCATCACCGCGTTCAACGCGGCGGGTCTTGCTCGCCAGCAGGCCCAGAACGCGATCAGAATCGCGCACCGAGGACACTTCCGGGTTGGTGACGACCAGTGCCTCATCGGCGAAGTACATGGCCAGGTGCGCGCCCCGCTCAATGCCAGCCGGCGAATCGCAGACGATGTAATCGAAGCCTTCCGAGCGCAGGTCGTTGAGCACTTTCTCCACCCCTTCCTGGGTGAGTGCGTCCTTGTCCCGGGTCTGGCTGGCAGCGAGGATGTAGAGGTTCTCGTGCTGCTTGTCCTTGATCATCGCCTGCCGCAGCGTGGCTTCGCCCTGAATGACATTGACGAAGTCGAACACCACACGGCGCTCACACCCCATGATGAGGTCGAGATTACGCAGGCCGACGTCAAAGTCGATCACCACCGTCTTCTTGCCACGCTGGGCCAGGCCGGTGGCGAACGAAGCGCTGGTGGTGGTCTTGCCCACCCCGCCTTTGCCGGAAGTCACGACAACGATCTTGGTCACGGGAACCCCTGATTGAAATGAACCTGCGGCCCGCTCAGTCGAGCCGCTCCACACGTAGTTTGCCGTCCTGCAGAAAGACCTGCGCGGGCTTGCCGTGCAACTCGCCCTGTAACTGCTCTGCCACCGCATACACACCGGCGATGGCGACCAGTTCCGGCTCGAATCGCCGACAGAAAATCCGCGCATTGGCGTCGCCCCGGGCACCTGCGATGGCCCGGCCGGCGAGCCGCCCGTAGATATGCACGCAGCCATCGGCGATGGCTTCGGCGCCCGGCGCCACCTGGTGCATGACCACCAGATCACCATCGGGCACGTACATCTGCTGGCCGCCTCGCACCGGTTCGGTCACCAGCCGCGCCGGTACCCGGGCTGGCGCGGAAGCAGGCACAGGCGTCGGCGCCGGGGCGGGAGCCGCTGCGGGCTGCGGCTCGGCAACGGTTTTCTCGACACGCCCCCCGCGCGCGCCGGCATCGGCCGGCAGCACCGCCATCCCCACGCTTTGAGCCGCGGCGGCCAGGGCTTCGCCGGCCACCCCGATGGGCTGCATGCCCACCTCGCGTACCACTGCCAACAGGGCGGCAAGGTCAACCGCAATCCCGTCCGCCGCCTCGATAATCACCGGCATGCCCTGAACGGCCTGCGGCATCTGGCGCGCCATGCGGCGCAGCTGATCGGCAATGGCGGCGAGGTCGCCCTCCATCACCCGCACCCGGGTGGTGGACAGCATGCGGCCCTTCAGTTCAAGCGCGTTCACGGGTGTTGATTATTCATATTGAGAATTATTTTTCAAGACATTATCACACTGTTCGCCATCTGGCATCGAACGTGCAACGCTGTCGCATCACGACCCTCACCGGATTTCCCGCTGCCCATGGCGCTCGACTGGCACCGCTACGCTTGCAAGGCATTTCACGACGAGCTGTTCGAAGCGCCGGGGCAACCCCGACCGGCCGCCCGCATTCTCGCCGATTATCTCGATGATCTGTCGGATGCCGAGCTGGCCGAGCGTCGGCTGGCGGCGGAACTGGCGATCAAGGTCATGGGGATCAGCTTCACCGTGTACTCCGAAGGCCAGAACGTTGACCGCGCCTGGCCCTTCGACATCATCCCGCGCATCATCGAGCGCCGCGAGTGGGCGCGCACCGAGGCCGGCCTGAAGCAACGGGTGGCGGCCCTCAACCACTTCATCCAGGACATCTACGGGGCGCAGCAGATCGTCAAGGACGGGGTGTTCCCCGCCGAGCTGCTGGCGGAGTCGGTCAATTTCCGCCCCCAATGCAAGGGAATGCGCCCTCCCCATGGCGTTTGGGCGCACATCTGTGGCTCGGACCTGGTGCGCGGCGGCGACGGCGTGCTCTACGTGCTCGAAGACAACCTCAGGGTGCCCTCCGGGGTCAGCTACATGGTGGAGAACCGCATGGTGACCAAGCGGGTCTTCCCGGAGTTGTTCGAGCACACCAACATCCTGCCGGTGGATGACTATCCGACGCAGTTGCTCGATACCCTCAACGCCATGAGCCCCCGCCCGCAGGAAACGCCGGTGGTGGTCCTGCTGACCCCGGGCATCTACAACAGCGCCTACTTCGAGCACTCCTGGCTGGCCCAGCAGATGGGCATCGAGCTGGTCGAGGGGCCGGATCTCATGGTCGACTCCGAAGACGACTGCGTCTACATGCGCACGGTGTACGGCCGCCAGCGCGTGGATGTCATCTACCGCCGCATCGACGACCTGTTCATCGACCCGGAGTGTTTCCGTCCGGACTCGGTGCTGGGGGTCCCCGGCCTCATGCGCGCCTGGCTCAAGGGCACCGTGGCGCTGGCCAACGCGCCAGGTGCGGGCGTGGCGGACGACAAGGTGGTCTACGCCTTCGTTCCCAAGATGATCCGCTACTACCTCGGTGAGGACGCCATCCTTCCCAACGTCCCCAGTTACCTGTGCATGAACCGCGAGGACCGCGCCTATGTGCTGGCCCACCTGGACGAGTTGGTGGTGAAACCTGCCAACGAGTCGGGAGGCTACGGCATGCTGATCGGGCCGCGCGCCACCCGCAAGGAGCGCGAGCGCTTCCGCATGATGATCGAGGCCAACCCCCGCAACTACATGGCCCAGCCCACGCTGTCGTTGTCCACCGCCCCCATTCTGCTGGACGATGGCAGTGCCGAACCCCGGCATCTGGACCTGCGCCCCTTCATCCTTTCCCGAGGCGATGACACTTACGTCACCACCGGCGGCCTCACCCGGGTGGCGATGGTGAAGGGCTCGCTGGTGGTCAACTCCAGCCAGGGCGGTGGCGCCAAGGACACCTGGATCGTCGACCTCGATGGGGAGGCCGCCTGATGCTCTCCCGTGCCGCCGACAATCTCTACTGGTTTGGCCGCTACCTGCAGCGCGCCGAAAATACCGCCCGCATCGTCAGCGTGCACCAGTTTCTGCTGCTGGACCTGCCGCGGCACGTCGAGTTCGGCTGGTCGCCGCTGGTCGAAATTCTCGGTGCCAGTGCCAGTTTCCATGCGCGCTACCCCGACAGCAGCGAAGCCAACGTGGTGCGGTTTCTGCTGATCGACCGCGAGCACTCCGGTTCCATCCTCAGCTCGCTGCACGCCGCCCGGGAAATACTCCGCACCATTCGCGAGAACATGCCGCGGGACCTCTGGGAGCGGTTCAATGACCTTTACTACGAGCTACTGGAACGCGGCGAGCGCCAGCTGCCCCGCGGCAAGCGTCAGGACCTGCTGGCCAAGGTCACCGACGACGCCTTGCTGATGTACGGCATGCTGGCGAGCAACATGAACCGCGACGTCGGATTCCAGTTCCTGCGACTCGGCACCAATCTGGAGCAGGCCGACATGACCACGCGCATCATTGATGTGCGGTCGTCCAACCTGATCAAACCAATTACCCCAGAGCTTGCACCTTTTCAGAGCATTCAGTGGATGGGCGTGCTGCGTTCGCTGGCGGCGTATCAGATGTTCCGCCGCCAGATGCGCACCCGGGTCAACGGCACCAACGTGCTGCGCTTCCTGCTGCAAAGCCGCGACTTCCCGCGCAGCGTGATGTTCTGCCTGCAGATGCTGCGCGCCACGCAGCCCTACCTGCCCTACAACCGCGCCGTGGAACGACAGGTGGAACGGCTTCGTGCCCTGGTCATGGACGCCAATATCGAGCAACTGCTGCAGGCCGGCCTTCACGATCTCATGGACGAGATACAGCTGGGCCTTGCCGATCTTCACGTTGCACTGACCGAGGCCTACTTCCACCGGGGCTGATGCGGCTATGCTGCGCGCATGTCGACCCGCCTCGTAACCGCCGCCCTGCTGCTTGGCCTAGGCCTGACCAGCGCCCGAGCCGAACCCCCGCGTTTTGCGGGCATGGTGGCCGCACACAATACCGTGCGCGCGCCCCTCGGGCTGCCACCGCTGGCCTGGTCGGATGAGGCGGCGCGGCAGGCGCAGGGTTGGGCCGACCAGTTGTCGGCACAAGGTTGTCCGGCACGCTACAACCCCGACCCCGCACGGCGCGAACGTTACGGGGAGAACATCCTCCGCGCCTACGCCCGTGCGCCCTATGAGGGGTTGTTGCGACAACCATCCGATGTCGTTTCGCGGTGGGCCGAAGAAGGTCGGCACTACGATCACCGCCATCACCGCTGCCTGCTCGACGGCGGCACCCAGTGCGGGCAGTACCTGCAGCTGATCTGGGAAACCACGGAAGTGGTCGGCTGCGGGGTGGCGCGCTGTCCGACCTCCGAAGTCTGGGTCTGCAACTACACCCCACGCGGTGGCCAGGAAGGCCTGCTGCCCTACGGCAACCCCGGTCCCACGCCAACCCCTGCCCCCCTCGCCTCGCCCGGCGCGCAAGGGTGCGAGTCAGCGGGCGACTTCGATTTCGAAGCGGCGCTCGACGCTGCCCTGGAACGCAACACGGCCGAGGGCTTCGGGCGCTGACACCCCGGGGGGGCCCGGTTGGCCGACAATACCCGCCCCTGTTGACCGCCTGAGGAAGATCCGCATGAGCTTCTCGTCCTTGATGTCCAGCATCACCCCCGCTGCCACAGCCGGTGACTGGCAAGTCACCGTCGGCGAGGAATGGGCACAGGGCCGCACCCTGTTCGGTGGGCTGCAGGCAGCCCTCGCGTTCGAGGCTCTGCAGACGGAGGTTCCCCCGGAGTTCCCGCTGCGGGTCCTGCAGGTAACGTTCGCCGCGCCGGTCCCACCGGGCGCTGCCCGCATCCAGTCCCGGATTCTGCGCCGCGGCGGCTCCGCCATCCACGGCGAGGCCCGCCTGCTCGGACCGGACGACGCCACCTTGTGCCTGGTGGTCGCCGTATTCGGCAAGGCCCGCACCTCCGGTTTCCAGCTGCAGCCGGAGATGCCCCCCTGCGCCGCGCCGGAGGCATCCAACCGGTTCCCCTATCTGGAAGGCATCACCCCGGTGTTCACGCGACAGTTCCGCATGGCCTGGGCGGAGGGCGCCTTTCCGTTCATGGGTGGCCACGCCCCCACCACCCGCATCTGGATCGCCCACAAGGATCCGGCGCCGCCGACCCTGTCGCATCTGATCGCCACCGCCGATGTGGTGCCCTCTCCCGCACTGTCGACAATGAAGCAGGTGGCCATGGCCAGTTCGATGACCTGGACGCTGGAAATCCTCGACCATGATCTCGACTTCGCTGCAGATGCCTGGTGGCGCCAGGACACCGATGTCACCGCTGGTGGCAACGGCTACCTCCACCAGACCGGCACGGTGTACAACCCGGCCGGCCGGGCCGCAGCCTACAGCCGTCAGAGTGTCGTGGTATTCGGCTGAGATCCCGCTCGCCTTCGGCCATGTCGCGCCTGCTCATCATCTATGCCAGCCAGACCGAAACCGGTCGCGCCCGCCGCTTGGTGGACGCCGCCGCCCAAGGTGCGGCCGGCGAGCCCTCCGTGGCCTGCGAGGTGCTCCGCGCCGATGCCGCCGGCCCCGATGACCTGCGTCGCAGCGATGGCCTGCTGCTGGTGACCCCCGAGCATTTCGGGTACATGGCCGGCAAACTCAAGGATTTCTTTGATCGCACCTTCTACCCGGTCGAGGGGCAGACGGTCGGGCTCCCCTATGCCCTCATCGTGAGTTGCGGCAACGACGGACGCGGCACAGTCAGCGCCGTGGAGCGCATCGTGGCCGGCTATCGCTGGAAGCCGGTGAGTGAGGCGCAGATCGTGGTGGGCGACCCGGATGCGTCGGCCTTGCAGCGTGCGCATGACACCGGCCTTGCGTTGGCTACCGGCATCGCGCTCGGCGCGTTCTAGGCCGCGCGCGAACGCACCAGCATCGGCTTGCGCGGCGCGCGTGTCACCCCCAGCCGGGCCGGCTTGGGCAAGTGGCGGGACAGCCAACGCGGCAGCCGCGACAGCCCCAGCACATTGCCTTCCCGCTCACCCCCCTGGCGGAACTCGCGGGTGCCCATCACGTAGTCGAACCAGGGCCGGGTCACGCACCAGTTGGCATTGGGGTTCATCCCCATGTGGTGATCGTAGTGCCACGGCAGATGCGCCTTGGCCCATTCGGGATCCTGATGGGCTCGCTTGTGCTTGCGATAGTAGTTGGCGGCGCAGTACCAGAGCGTCCCCACCCAGAACGGCGCCACCGGGAACAAGGGCGCCACCATGGCACTGGCACCGATCAGCGCCCAGGCTTCCTTGCCCTGCGCGTGGGCGCCCAACGGAAAACGATCGTAGTTGGGATCGTGAAAGGCGTGCTTGAGCACCACCTTGTGGTGCTCGTGGAAATGAAACGCCCAGAAACTTCGTGGGTTGCGCCCCATCTCGTGCAGCACATGCTTGTGCATCACCCACTCCACCGCGTTGGCGGTCACCAGCCCTACTGGAATGCCGATCATCCTGGTCGCCTCCTGGCCCGGTTCGCGGGCGCTGATCCTGTTTTTTGCCCGAGCATACGCCGGCGCCGGACGTATCGCGATCACCCGGCCGACAGGTAGGCGGCAATCATGCGCGCCTGCGCAGCGATCACCTCATCGCGCGGCAACAGCGGCCGCGGCAGGCTGAGGTAGTGCACCGTGGTGTAGATGCTGCTGCTGACCATCACGAACAAGGCGGCCGGCAGATTGTGCACCCGCAGCTGATCGCCCTGCCGCAGCAGATATTGCCGGCAGACCTCCACCATGTGCTGCTCGAGTCGCACCAGCGCGCGCAGGCCCCGGACCGCCTGCCACTGCCGGATCAGCTCACTCCGCGACGGGTCGGCAGCAACGAAATCGAACACCGCCTCCAGCAAGCCGGTGGCCGCCGCCTCGGGGCCCGCGCCCAGCAGTCCTGCCATACGCGCATCCACTACCGCAATGAGGTCATCAACCATGCGCTCCAGCACTGCTTCCACCAGCGCATCCTTGTGCTCGAAATACTGGTAGAGCGAGCCCACGCTGACCCCGGCACGGGCCGCAACATGATTGGTGGTGGTCTCGGCCAGACCGCGCTCCGCCAGTGTCAATGCGGCGGCCTGCACCAGGGTATCCACCATGGCGCGTGACCGAGGCTGCTGGGGCGTTTTGCGCATGACGACGGGATGCGAGTTGAATGCGAGTAATGACTCGCATCAGTGTAGCGGCATGAACGCTGCCGTCCAGTCTCCCCCGCTCCCCCGCCGCCATGGCGCCGACCTCGTCACCGGGCGCCGCATGGCCGGCCCCCTGCGATGGCTGATCCGGGGTGATCCCAGCCCGAACGAGGCGCAGTGGCAGGCGGTGGGGGACGCGCTGCTGCAGGGCGACCCCCTGGCCGATGCCCTGGTGCAGTGGATGCAGGCCGAGGGCATGGCCTCCACGCGCCCGCTGTTTGACCGCGCCGCGCGTCAGGGCATTGGCGCCCTGCCGAACGCGCCGGCGCCGCTGCGCCGATTCTTCGACGCGGTGGAAGCCCCCCCGCCCTGGGTGGACCCCGACCGGCTCGACGCCGGTGCCCGCGCCTGCGGTCTTTCCGGCCTGACCGGCATGCGGGTGCTCCGCGATTTCGGGCTCATGGCCGGCTATCAAGCCGCCGCGATCAACCGAACGCTGGTATTGACCGGCGCGCTCAGCAAAGGCGCGCAGCGTCGCGTGGCGGAAACCACACACTGGTGGATTGCCTGCACCCGGCCAGGCGGCATGGCCGTGGGCGCGCCCGGCTTCGTCAGCACCTTGCAGGTGCGGCTGATTCACGCCCTGGTCCGCCGCCATGTCCAACGTTTGCCCGAGTGGGATACCGCGGCCCACGGCATCCCCGTGAACCAGGGAGACATGCATGCCACCTACCTCGCCTTCAGCGTGATCTTCCTGATGGGACAGCGCCTCCTGGGGGTGCCGATCAGCGCGGCTGAAGGGCACGACGTGATGCACCTCTGGCGCTACATCGGATGGCTCATGGGGGTCGACCCGCAATGGCTCCACGCGGATGAGCAGAGCGGACGCATCGCGCTTTATCACAACCTGCTGGCCCAGGCGCCCCCAGACGACACCAGTCGTGAACTCGGCCGCGCCCTGATGGACGAACCGCTGCATCGGCATTACCGCCGTTTCGCCTGGTTGCAGGGGCACTTCAATCGCGCCCGTCACCTCAGCATTGCCCGCACGTTTCTGGGCAGCGCCGGCATGCGTGCCCTGGGGCTGCCGCCCCATGTGCTGCCCTGGTACCCACTGCTGACAACCGCCCCACGCTGGCTGCTGATGAACCTGGCAAGGCAGCTGCCCGGCGGCACTGACGTCTTGTGCAAGCGCGGGCTGAAGGCCCAGTCGGATTACCTCGCCGTGCTCTTCGGGGATGCCCCGCCCCAGGTAAAGCGCCTGCCGTAGGCACCGCTCGGGCCTGACCGCCAATCGGATGGCATCACAACGGATGCCATCGTGTGAACAGGCCCTAACGCTCCAACGAAGCCGCAAAGGTCTCGACAGCCGACACCACCGCGTCGGTATGCGTGTGGTGCGGCGCGTGTCCGGCATCGGGGATCAGGCTGAACTGCACATCGCGCACAACCGCCTGCAGCCGCTGGCCGTGATTCCAGAACGGCACCAGTTCATCCGCCTCGCCGTGAATGACCAGCAGGGGACGATCGATGCGGGCGTAACGCGTGCTGAGCGACTGCATGTACTCGTTGAGCCGGCTCATGTCGGTCACGTTGTGACGAAACGTGCGCGGGCGCAGGGCCAGTCGGGCGCCGATGTGATTCAGATAGCGCGGCGGCACCGGGTTCGGCGCCGTCACCGCCTGCACCATGCCCGGCATCAGCACCATGCCGGCGGGAAACACGAGGGTATGGGCGAACAGGGGGCCGATCACCGGCAACCCACCGACGTCGTAGGTCCAGCCTACCGAGCCCGCCCAATGTCCCGCCACACCCGACAGCAACACGCCACCACGAAGGCGCTCCCCCTGGGTGAGCAGACCGGCCATCACCACCGACCCGGACCAGGAATGCCCCACCAACACCGGCCGCTCCGCCCCCAGTCGCTCCGCCGCGGTGATCACCAGATCGGCCAGGCGCGCAGGATTGGGCCAGTCACGGTCGGGGCGTTCGCTGTAGCCATAGCCCGGCCGGTCGAAGGCGATCACCCGGTGGTGCTGTGACAGGGGCCCCATCAGGCTGCTGGCCATGTCACGCAGGTTGGCACTGGCGCCGTGCAGCAGAATGACCGTCGGCCCGACCCCCGCCTCGACGTAGTGAAGCCGTACCCCTTCCACCTCAATGAAGTGCCCCAGCGGCGGCACCTCGTGCTCGACCCACCGCGCTCCGGCCAGGCTGATCGCCGCCATCAGCAGGAGCACGGCAGTGATACCCAGCGCCACGCTGGACATTGCCGACATCACGGTGGCGAGACCGACGGGCGCATCACCCCCACCGGCAGCGAGTCCGCCCGTTGCATCGCCGCCGTCTCCAGCAGCGCTGGATCATCCAACACCGCACTGGCGAACGGCATGGCGTCAACACCCCAAAAATGTTCGCCCCCGATACTGAGCGTGGGCACACCAAACACGCCCTGCGCGGCGGCCGCCTCGGTCTCGATCCGCAGCGCGTCCTTGACCGCGGACTGCTGCAGGGCATCCGGTGCAACACCGAGCGTCGCCTGCAACCCGGCGAGATGCCGCGGGTCGCGGGGATCGGCGCCGGTGGTCCAGAGGGCCTCGAATATCGTGCCGATCGCCTCGGCGTCCCGCTCTGCCGCAATTGCCAACCGCAGATAAGGCAGCGGGCTGAAGGGGTGCACTGCTGGCGGCACGAAGGCCACCCCATGCTGTTGTGCCCACCAGACACACCAGCGGTAGGTCCAGCGGCGCTTCGGCGCGATTTCCGCGGGGCCCTTCTGGCCCCAGTGCTGCAGCAGACCTGCAAACAGAACCGGCCGGTACTGCACGGTCACGTCCGGCGGCAGGGACCGAAGCTGGTGATAGGCGAAGTAGGAGAACGGCGAAATGAAATCGAACCACCAGTCGACATGACGCATGGGGGCCTCCGGACGGAAAGCCACGAGCATAGCGGCTGCCTGCCAATGTCACAGTGTCCGCAGGCACGATATGATCCGCTCATGTCACCGATTCGTCGCAGACGCGAAACCCCCAAACGCCGCAGCCGCACCGAAGCGGCCGACGGTGCACGCACGCGCGGAACGGAGTTCACCATCGACGAGCTGGCACGCGCCGCCAAGACCACCGTGCGCAATGTCCGCGCCTACCAGGACCGCGGACTGATCCCGCCACCGGAACGGCGCGGGCGCACTGGCGTCTATGGCGATGATCACCTGTCGCGGCTGCGTATCATCGGCCAGATGCTGAGCCGCGGGTACACCCTCTCCAGCATCGGCGAACTGCTCGACGCCTGGGCCGGCGGCCAGGACATCGGGGCCCTGCTCGGGTTGGAGGCAGCGGTCTCCAGCCCCTGGACCGACGAAACGCCCAAGACCTTCAGCCTCGCCGAGCTGGTCAAGTTGTTCGGCGGCAGCTTCAACCCCCGCTGGCTGGCGAAGGCCCATGAGCTCGGCATCCTGCGCGCCGATGGCGCTCGTTTCGTTGCCCCCAGCGCACGCATGGTGCAGGCGGGCGCGGAATTGGTGAAGGCCGGCATTCCGCTGGACGAAATGCTGGAAGTGGTCGGCGCCCTGCGTGGCAATGTCGAACAGGCAGCTGAAGACATGGTGCGCTTGGTCGAACACCACGTGTTCGACAAGTTCGGCACCGGCCTGCCACCCCGCGAGGAGGCACCGAGGCTCGGCGAGCTGATCTGGCGCCTGCGCCCATTGGTGGAGATGGCCGTCCACGCCGAAGTCGCCCGCGCAATGGAAATCGCCGCCACCCGCCATCTGGGCGATCGGCTGGCCCACGTGCTGGACGAGTTGGCCCGCCGCGAAACGCCCGCCGAGGACTGAGCGCCACAGCGCCCCATCCCTAGCGCGCGAGACGTTTCTGTTGCCGGCTGGCGAAGCTGACCACTTGCTGGTACCGCTCGGGCATCAGACGCACCATGAAATCGATGGCGCGGGCATCCGGGCCGATCAGCACCCGCCGCCGATTGGCCTTCACCCCCGACAGGATCACGGCCGCTGCCTTGTCCGCCGTGGTGATGAAGAGGCGCTCGAAGCTGCTTTTACCAGCGGCCTCATCGACCCCCAGAAAATCCTTCATCTGCGCCGAGAACCGCGCCGAGCGCGCGATGTTGGTCTTGATGCCGCCCGGATGCACGGTGGTGGCCGATACCGGCGCGCCCTCGATTTCCAACTCCTGCCGCAGGGCCTCGGTAAAGCCGCGAACCGCAAATTTCGATGCGTTGTAGGCCGACTGAGAGGGAATCGCGGCAATCCCGAACACGCTCGAGATGTTGATGACATGCCCCTCGCCAGATGCCTTCAGATGCGGCAGAAAAGCCTGGGTGCCATACACCACGCCCCAGAAATTGATGTCCATGATCCACTTCAGATCATCTTCGGCCATCGAGGAGATCGGTGCGCCCAGAGCCACGCCGGCATTGTTGAAGACGAGGTTCACCTTGCCATGCGCCGCCACCGTGGCGGCCGCCCAGTCGTACACCTGCTGACGCTGCGCCACATCGACGATGGCTTCGGTGACCGTCACCCCTTCCTCGCGACACAGGGCCACCGTTTCCGCCAGCCCCTCGGCGTTGACGTCGGAGAGCGCCAACGCGGCGCCATCGCGCGCCAGCTGAAGCGCCAGCGACCGCCCAATGCCCGAGCCGGCGCCCGTGATGGCCGCCACCTTGTTGCGGAAGGATTTCATCGTGCCACTCCACCTTGTCATTGAATGATGGCACGTTAACAGCTGCGCCGCGTTCCCGATACTGGCCGACTCGATCCGCCTCGCTGTCGATTCCGCCAATGCGGATGATTGCGTACACTCGCTCCCCGCGGGCCTATAGCTCAATCGGTTAGAGCAGAAGACTCATAATCTTTTGGTTCCAGGTTCGAGTCCTGGTGGGCCCACCAACCATGCGGCGACATCGCCCGACTACCCGCCAACCTGCTCCGGCCCGCCACCGCGGCAGCAGCTCCACGGTGGCGAGCAGCGCAACAGCGGGTCAGCGATCCCTGACCGGGTAAACGAAGGCAGCTGACTGCGTGCCGACGGCCGAGTTCGGGGGCGGCGGTGGCAGTGGCTCACCGCCGACGATCATGCGACCGCTGGCATCAACGTAGGTCAGCCATGACACTGTCTTCTGCTTGCCGAGTCCGGGCGCACGGTAGTCACATACCCCTTCCTCGAACAGGGTTTCGAGCTGGCTCCACTGCGCGTCGGTGAAGGGCAGCAATCCGTAGTCGTCATCGCGGTTGAGCGGCCGCAGCACGCAGTCGAAGTTGTCCGCCGTATCGGTATCGCCTGCGACGGTACGCGGCGTGCCGTAGGCGTACAGCGGCTCCAGCAGGTTGATGCATTCCTGTCCGAGGATGCGACGACCGTCGATCAGCGCGCAGGAGTCCTGAATGTCGCCGGGCCGGGCCTGCGAGATCTTGTCGGCCAGCGGGGTATCGGAAAGGTCGGCCTCGACGTTGGAAAGCCACCGATCCATGGCGTCCAGGCCCTGGTACACGTACTTGAGGTCGCCCAGCAGCGGGATGGGACCCAGCCACATGACGTGGTTGCGGGCACTGCCATGCTCGCGCTCGATGCGCCAACGCACCCACCAGGCGTGGACGGAATCGTGCGCAATGCCCGGGTCCGGGCCGACGAAGTTGATGATGGCCACGGTATCGAGGTTGTTGGCCATGTTGATCATGCCGCTGCGATAGGCGTTGCCGACAGCCGGGTGATCCGCCCGGGTGCGGCCTTCCTGCGGCTGGATGTCGACATCGAGACCGCCGATCTTCACGTTGAGGTCAACGAACATCGCGGGCGTGATCAGGCCGGCACGCAGCGCATTGAGACCGTACTGCACACCGGTATTACCCAGCGGAATCCCGGTAAAGCCGAAGCCAACCTGCTTTTCGGTCTCGGACCAGACTTCCGGCGACCGTTGGCCAAGGATGTGCGGGATCCACTCCAGAATGCCGCAACGCTGCCCCGTGGGGTTGGTGACCGGATCGTAGGTGTCGTCGCCGACACAGCTGCCGGTGACACGAGTGGCATCCTGGAACAGCCCGGTGTCAGCGACGATGGCGTTGAGGTGGGTGAGGTGCCCTTCCACCGGTCCCCACAGCAGCGGGTTCCAGAGGATGCCGGGGCCCCAGCGCGAGGGGTCTTCGAAGTACTTGCGCATCAGGTGAAGGTCCGCGAACTGCAGCCCGGCGGACAGGGAGTCCGGGTAGGCACACATGGTCAGCAGCCCCTGGTACAGGCCGGGATAGGCATTGGCGATGGTGGCCTGTGCGATCGAGCCGCCGGAACAGCCGGTACCGATGGTGTAGCGCAGCGGCCCGTACTGCTCCACGAAACGCTCCTTCGCCATCATGATCGACTCGGCGTTGAGCGCCACGTCGCAGTTGTGGCCGGTGTTGGCCAGCGCGGTGGACAGCACGGCATAGCCCCGGCCAAGCGCGTAGATGTAACTGGGTTCGATCAGGGGGATATCCCCGAAGGTGCCGGAGTAGTCGTCCAGCGGCGCACTGCCGGGCGCATACTTCGCGCCACAGTTGCCGCCGTGGGTGATCAGCAGCTTGCCATTCCATTGCGGCTGCGGTGCCCAGGGCTCCCAGGGTTCATCCGGGTTGAACAGGGTGAGAATCTTGTACTGGTCGCGATCCTGATAGCCCAGTTCCTGGCGGACGATGAAGGGCACCGTCCGGCCATCCTGCGTGGTGGTCATCGCCACGTCGTCGGGGGGGTTCTCCGGGTCGTAGGGCAGCAGCTCCGTGCCCAGTCGCACCACCGGGGGCTCATCGAGCAGCCCCTCCAGGATGCCCTGGGCGAGATCGATGATCGGTGCGTTGGGGCGGTACAGCAGGGTGTACTCGGCGGGCTTGTTGCAGAACAGGTCGACCGCCCCGTCCTGACAGCGGACCCGCTTGATTTCGGGGCGCGAGAAAATCGGCCCTTCGTTCGGATAGTTATGGATGAGCTGCTGGCTCTGTCCCCCGCCGGCACGGGCCGTGAGCGTGTTGTCGCCCACTTCCAGGCCCTCGACGCGGGCCATGGCCCGGTCGTCGGCAACGGACACGAAACGGTCGGTGACATCGGCACCATTGAGCGTGACCCGCAGGCCGCTGAGCGCCTCACCTTCCGCCGAGCGGACGGCGACCAGGGCATCGCCGCCACTGATCATGTCGGCCCGGTTGGAGAGCACCTCGATCACCGGCGCCACCCCTCCCGATCCGCCGGTGTCGGGGCCATCGGTCATGGTCAGCGGCTCGCTTCCACCGCACCCGGATACCAATGCGCCCGGCAGCAGCACGGCCAGCGCTGCAGCGCGTTTCCAGTTCAGCATCGACTTCTCTCCTCAACAGTCAGCCACCGGAATTCGTTCGTTCCGGCCTTCTCGTTCGTCGGGCAGTGCTCGCACACCCGTGCCCGGCGCCCTTCGCCCGTCTTGGGTGACGGTGCGGATTCATTATCTTACGCTTATGAAACTTAAATTCCAGACCTGACATGACCGCCAAGTCCACACGCCCCCGACGCGCCACCGCCGCCAGCAAGGCGGAACGCCTGCCGCGCGCGGCAAGAAGGCAGCAACTGATTGATGTCGCCCAGGACTCCTTTGCCCGCAAGGGCTACCAGGGCACCACCATCGAGGACATTGCGGCTGCGGCCGGTGTGACGCGCCCGATCGTCTACAACTGCTTCGGCACCAAGGACGGGATTTACCTGGCCTGCCTGTCCGCCGCGCGCCAGCAGCTCGAACAACGCATTCTGGAAGCCGTCGCCGGCGCCTGTGACCCGCGCAGCCGGGTCGAAGCCGGCCTGGATGCCTACTTCCGCTTCGTGGCGGAACAGGCGGATGCCTGGGATGTGCTGTTCGGGGGTGGCGCGGCCGTCGCCGGTTCAGCGGAGCGCGAGGCCCGCGCGCTGCGATTCCGCACGGTCGACCAGATCGCGGCGCTGCTGCGGCGCGAACTCCCCGCCATCGGCGCCGCCGAACTGGGCGTGCTGGCACACGGCGTCTCCGGTGCGGCCGAGCAGATTGCCAAATGGTGGCGTGGAAACCCGACGATTCCGAGAGCCACGGTGGTGGCGCGCACCATGCGGTTGGTCTGGGGCGGCCTGGAGGCACTGGCGCCGCCATGATTCACCCCGTGGCGTGCAACCACGCCTGCTCATCCTGACGTCATTCGCGCGTCACCGGTTCGCCCTACGCTCTCCCATCAAGGGGATCACCATGAAGACCGTTTTTCGTTTCCTGCTGCCGACAGGCTTGGCCGCCGTGCTGGCGGCCTGTGGCAGCAGCGCCCCGCTGGAGCCGGGCGCCCCGCCGTCACCGGTCACCGCCCGCTGCGCGGCGGTTGAAGGACCGAGCCTGTTGGCGCTTAAACAGTACGAGGGCACGATGCATGCCCACAGCAGCTATTCCGACGGCGATATCCACACCGTCCCGGCCGACTACTACCGGCAGATCCGGGAGGCCGGCTATGCCTTCGCCGGCGGCAGCGAGCACAGTGACACTCTGGACCCACTCGTATTCATCTCGCTGGGCAACGACTGCTTCACCACCCCTGACGGTCTGCTCACCTGCCTCACGCCCACCCCGGACGAGCTGGTGAAATGGCGGCGCATCGAGGAACAGGCAGCCGCCGCCAGCGACGAGGACTTCTTCGCGATCCGCGGTTTCGAATGGACCTCTGATCGCTTCGGTCACATCAACGTCTATTTCAGTCGCAATTTCAGCAACGCCAAGACCGACCTGGGCTATCTGGTGACAATGGAGACGTTCTGGCAGTGGTTCGCCCGCGATCCCGACACCCCGGGGCTGGGCGGCAGCCTGCTGGCCCCGGTACCGCTCGGCGGCGGCGCGGATGGACTCGCGCATTTCAACCACCCGTCAGACAAGTGCCTGACCGACAGCGACCCCGGCTGCAACTGGAACGACTACACCCTGATTCCTGAAGCGGTGCCGCGCATGTTCGGCATGGAGGTCTACAACGATCGCAACGGGGCGGATCGCTATCTGGCCGACTACGTGCGGGCATTGGATGCGGGCTGGCGACTGTCACCGATCGGCGCCGAGGATGAGCACGAGCTCGAGTTCGGCAGCGAAGTTCGCCCCAAGACGGTCACACTGGCCACCTCGCTCGACGAAGCCGGCTTCCGGGAGGCCTGGATGGCGCGCCGCACCTACGCCCTCAGTCCCGGTGAACATCTGCGTGCCACGCTCGTTGTGGATGCGCAGGCGCCGATGGGGGCCCAGCTGCGGTGCCCCTCCGGCAGCGACACCATCCCGATGGAGGTGCGCCTGGAGGAACGCGATGGCCAACCCTTTATCGGCCGCTACCAGTTGTTCGGCTCGGGTGGTGACACCCTTGCGGCCGTCCCCGCCGACAGCGAGGGACGCGCCCGGTTCTCGCTCCCGGTGGTGGCGGACGAGACGCGCTGGTACTTCGTCCGCGCCCACCGCGACGACGGCACCTCCGCCGCCTATCTCGCGCCGGTCTGGATCCACGGCGACTGATCCCCGTTCCCGCCCCCTTGGATGCCCTCATGCCTGTCTGGTCGTGCCGCCCGCTGCTCGTCTGCTCCACACTGCTCGCCCTCGCGGCCTGTGGCCGCTCGGTCCCGCTGACGCTTCCTGCGTCTGACGACGGTCCGACGCCGCCGCCCCCGGCATCCTTCACCGCGGTACCGTTCGTCTCCGCGCATCGTGGCGGTGCCGCCTATGCGCCAGAAAACACCTTGATGGCCTTCCGCAACGCCGCACGTCTGGGCGTCGATGACTTCGAGGCGGACATGCTGGTGTCGGCCGACGGGATCCCGGTACTGATGCATGACGACACGGTTGATCGCACCACCAACTGCAGCGGCACGGTCGCCGATCTGACCTATGCACAACTGCGCGAATGCGATGCCGGATATTGGTGGTCCCCAGGTCAGAGCACCACCTCGCCATCGGAGGATCGCAGCCACCCGCTGCGCGGCCTCGGTGTTGCCATTCCGACGGCCGAATCGCTGTTCGCGCTCGCCGCTGAGTATCAGGGGGACTATGCCCCCACCGTCACCATCGAAATCAAGATCAACCCACGCGATGCGCTGGGCCTGCAGGCCGCAGCGGCCCTGGTCCCCCTGATCCAGAGCAGCGGTATTGCCGAGCGCATCATCGTGCAGTCGTTCAACCCGGCAGCCATCGACAGCGTCAAACGGCTGGACGGCTCGATCCGCACGCTCTTCCTGACCCCCACCGCCGCGGTGGCGGGCCTGACCTACGCCACCCTGCTGGGGCACGAGTTCGTCGCCCCCAATATCGGCTCGCCGGACCTCACCGCAGGCTTCGTCAATGCCGCGCACGCGGCAGGCAAACAGGTGGTGCCGTGGACTGCGGACCGCGAGTCCGAACTGCTGACTCTGATCGACATCGGGGTCGACGGCATCATCACCAACTACCCCGGCTGCCTGCTGGCACTGCAGGGGCGGCTGGGCGCACGCCCGTTGCCACCGCCGGAGGTGGGCGACGCCTTCGTGAGCCCCTGCCGTGAATAGAGATTTAATATTATTTATTGATGTTTTTTTGTATATATATTCACATCTTCCGCGGTCCCAGCCACGCAGAACGCTTGCGGGGGCACCAGCCCCGGCGTAACGTGCGCCCCCCATGAAAATCATCATCCTGGGTGCCGGTCAGGTCGGGGCCACGTTGGCGGATAATCTCGCCAGCGAGCAGAACGATGTGACCGTCATCGATACCGATCCGGGCCTGCTCGAAGACCTGCAGGAGCGGCTCGACATCCGCACGGTGCAGGGGCATGCCTCCTACCCGAACGTGCTGCGGCGCGCGGGTGCCGATGATGCCGACATGATCATCGCCGTCACCGAGAGTGACGAAACCAACATGCTGGCCTGCAAGGTCGCTTACACGCTGTTCCATACCCCCACCAAGATCGCGCGGGTGCGCGCGGCGGAGTATCTGCGCGAAGACCGGCTGTTCGAAAGCGATGCCCTCGCGATCGACATGCATATTTCGCCCGAGCAGCTGGTCACCGACTACATCCAGCGCCTGATCGAGTATCCGGGCGCGCTGCAGGTGGTGGACTTTGCGGATGGCCGGGTGCGCCTGGTCGGTGTGCGCGCCTACTACGGCGGACCGCTGGTGTCGCGCCAGCTGCGCGAACTGCCGGAGCACCTGCCCGGCATCGATGCCCGGGTGGCGGCGATCTACCGCCGGGGCAAGCCGATCATCCCCGAGGGCGACACCATCATCGAAGCGGAGGATGAGGTGTTCTTCGTCGCCGCACGCGCGCACATCCCCAAGATCATTGCGGAGCTGCGCCGCAGCGACAAACCGGTCAAACGGGTGATGCTGGCCGGCGGCGGTCGCATCGGCCTGCGGCTTGCCCGGGTGCTGGAAGACCGCATCCAGGTCAAGTTGCTGGAGAAGTACAAGGACCGCGCCCGCTATCTGTCCGAAGAGCTGTCAAAAGCCATCGTGTTGCACGGCGACGCCGCCGACGAGGGGCTGCTGCGCGAGGAGAACATCGAGGATTGCGACGTCTTCTGCGCCATCACCAACGACGACGAAGCCAACATCCTGTCGGCGATGCTGGCCAAGCGCCTGGGCGCCCGGAAGTCGCTATGCCTGATCAACCGTCCGTCTTACGTTGAGCTGGTCGAGGGCAGCGATATCGACATCGCGATCAGCCCGCAGCAGTCCACCGTCAGTGCCCTGCTGGCCAGGGTGCGCCGTGGCGATGTGGTCAAGGTCCACAGCCTGCGGCGCGGCGCGGCAGAAGCCATTGAGGCGGTGGCGCACGGCGATCCGTCCAATTCGAGGGTGGTGGGCCGGCCACTGGCGGAGATCAAGTTGCCACCCGGCACCACCATTGGTGCCATCGTGCGTGGCGACGAAGTGATCATCGCCCATCACGACACGGTGATCGAGGCGGAGGATCACGTCATTCTCTTCCTGGTCAACCGCAAGCACGTGAAAGATGTCGAAAAGCTGTTCCAGGTCGGCCTGACGTTCTTCTGACCCGTGCCGCTGGTCGACGCCAAACGCCATCGCATCCATCGCTTCGCGGCGGTACAGCGGGTGATCGGCGTGCTGCTGATGATCTTCTCGGTGACGATGCTGCCGCCGGTGCTGGTCAGCCACCTCCACGAGAACGCGGTCGAACACGCCTTTCTCACGGCCATGCTGGTCACGCTCAGCTCCGGCGCAGCGCTCTGGTGGCCTGTGCGCAACGGGCATTCGGAGCTCAAGATCCGTGACGGCTTCCTGGTGGTGGTGCTGTTCTGGGTGGTGCTGGGTCTCTACGGCGCCATCCCCTTCTATATCGCCCCCCGCCCGGAAGTCACCATCGCACAAGCGGTCTTCGAGTCGATTTCGGGCCTGACCACCACCGGCGCCACCGTGCTGGTCGGCATCGAGCACCTGCCCGAGGGCATCCGCTTCTATCGTCAGCAGCTGCAATGGCTGGGGGGCATGGGCATCGTGGTCCTGGCCGTGGCCATTCTGCCGATGCTGGGGATCGGCGGCATGCAGCTGTACAAGGCCGAGGCACCGGGACCGGTGAAGGACAACAAGCTGACGCCCCGCATCGTCGAAACAGCGCGGGCCCTGTGGACCATTTACTTTGGCCTGACCATGCTCTGCGCCCTGGCCTACCGCTGGGCCGGCATGAGCTGGTTCGATGCCATCGGCCACAGCTTTTCCACCGTGGCGATCGGCGGCTTCTCCACCTACGACGCCAGCCTCGGCCACTTCGACAGCCGACTGGTGGAGGGCATCGCGATCATCTTCATGATCCTGGCAGCCGCCAATTTCTCCCTGCATTTCGCGGCCTGGCGGGCACGTTCCTTCGCCATCTACCGAATGGACCCGGAGTTCCGCGCCTTCGTGCTGATCCTGGCCGGGCTGTCGCTGATTGCCGGGCTGCTGCTGTTCGGCAGCCGCCATTTCGATCTGGCCGACAGCTTCATCACCGGGCTGTTCCATGTCGTGTCGTACGGCACCACCTCGGGCTTCACCACGACCGATATCACGGTCTGGCCCTCGTTCCTGCCCGCGATGTTGCTGCTCGCCAGCTTCATCGGTGGCTGCGCCCATTCCACTGCCGGCGGCATGAAGGTGGTGCGGGTCATGCTGGTATTCAAGCAGGGCATCCGCGAGGTGGTGCGCCTGATCCACCCCAGTGCCGAGATTCCGGTGAAACTGGGCAACAAATCGGTATCACGCGAAATCGTTCAGGCGGTCTGGGGCTTCACCTCCATCTACATGGGGTTCTTCGTACTGCTGCTGATCGCCATGCTCGCCACCGGCCTGGATCTGGTCACTGCGTTCTCGGCCGTCGCTGCCTGCATCAACAACCTGGGCCCGGGCCTGGGCGAGGTGTCCTCCAATTTCGCCGGCATGAATGATGTCGCGCTATGGATCGGCACCTACGCCATGCTGCTGGGGCGCCTTGAACTCTTCCCCCTGCTGGTACTGATGACGCCCTATTTCTGGCGTCGCTGAAATGGACCACCGCTACGCTCCGGTTCAGCGCGTCATCGGCATCCTGCTGATGGCGTTTTCGCTGACCCACCTGGTGCCGCTGGCGGTGAGCGTTGCGCTTGCCGATGGTGTGGCCTACGCCTACCTGGAAGCGCTGTGGATCACGCTGGGCACCGGCTTTGTGCTGTGGGCGCTCGCCCGCAGGTCGCGGCGCGAACTGAAGGTGCGGGACGGCTTTCTCATCACGGTACTGCTGTGGGCGGTGATGTCCGTCTTCGGGGCAGTCCCGCTCTACGTCACCGATGTCGGCTGGGACAGCTTCACCGACGCGCTGTTCGAATCCACCTCAGGTCTGACCACCACCGGCGCCACGGTGATCGCCACCGGGCTCGACCTGCTGCCCCCCTCGCTCAACTATTACCGCGTGCAACTCCACTGGCTGGGCGGCATGGGCATCATCGTGCTGGCGGTGGCAGTGCTGCCGATGCTGGGCATTGGCGGCATGCAGCTGTACCGGACCGAAACGCCAGGGCCGATCAAGAACGAGAAACTGACGCCCCGCATCGCCGAGACGGCCCGCTTGCTATGGACCGTCTATCTCACACTGACGCTGCTGTGCGCGGTGGCCTACCGTCTGTGCGGCATGTCGAGCTTTGACGCGCTCTGCCACGCCATGTCGACTATCGCCACCGGCGGCTTCTCCACCCACGATGCCAGCATCGGCCACTACGGCAGCCCCTTGCTGGAATGGGTGGTCATGCTGTTCATGCTGCTGGCCACGGTGAACTTCTCCGTGCACTTCATGGTGTGGCGTACCGGCGACCCGCGCCGCTACCTGCGCGATGCGGAGCTGAGAACCAGCCTGGGTATCATCCTCGGGCTGGCACTGGTGGTGTGCATCCCGCTGGCAGCCTCCGGCCTCTACGACCATCCGCTGAACGCAGTGCGCAGCGGTCTGTTCCATGTGATCTCCTACGGCACCACAACCGGTTTCGCCACCGCCAACCCGACACTGTGGCCCGCCTACCTGCCGGTGACACTCATCCTTGCCGGCTTTGTGGTGGGCTGTGCCGGATCCACTTCGGGCGGCGTGAAGGCCATTCGCGTGCTGCTGTTCGCGAAGCAGGCCGCACGTGAGTTGCGCCTGCTGACGCACCCTCGCAGCCTGACGCCGATCAAGTTGGACGGGCGCAGGATTCCGGAGCATGTGGTCCATGCGGTGGGTGGCTTCTTTTCAATCTACATCGCCTGCACACTGGTGTTGACCTGCGCGATGATCGCTACCGGGCTCGATCCCCTGACCGCGTTCTCGGCAGTGGCGGCCTCGATCAACAACATGGGGCCCGGCCTGGGAGAGGTCAATGCGGCGATGAACAGCGTGAGCCCCGCCGGCAAGTGGATACTGGTGGTCACCATGCTGCTGGGGCGCCTGGAGATCTTCTCTGTGCTGGTGCTGTTCACCCCCGCGTTCTGGCGTCGATAGCGTCCCGGCGGAGACAGCAGCCCCTCACGGGTTGGACTTCGGCCCCTGCTCGAAATAGGCTTGCGGTCTTTCCGGCCGCGTCCGCCCTCATGTCTGTTTTCACCAAGGTTTCCCACAGCGAACTCAAGCGCTTTCTCGAACGCTATCCAGTCGGGCGGCTGCTCAACTTCCAGGGCATCGGCGAAGGCGTGGAGAACACCAACTATTTCGTCGATACCAGCGACGGACGTTGGGTGTTGACGCTGTTCGAGCGCCTCAACTACGACGACCTGCCGTTTTTTCTCGGCCTGATGGAGCACCTCGCAAGCCACGGCTTCCCCGGTGCCATGCCGGTCCGCACCCGCGACGACACGACGCTGACAACGCTCAACGGCAAGCCGGCGGCCCTGGTCCGCCGGCTTGCGGGTCAGGGCGTCCTGTTCCCCACTATCGAGCAATGCCGCGCAGTCGGCCGTGCGCTGGGCGAGCTTCATGTGATCGGACAGTCGTATGGCGGACACTGCGACAACAGCCGCGGCCCGCAATGGCGGCGCGAAACGGCCGAAGCCGTCCTGCCGAAGGCCCACCCAGAGGCGCAGGCCCTGATTCAGGATGAACTCGCCGCGCAGTCCCAACTGGACCTCCAGACCTTGCCGCAGGGCGTGATCCACGCTGACCTGTTCCGTGACAATGCGTTGTTTGTCGATGACCGCCTCACCGGGGTCATCGACTTCTACTACGCCTGCAATGACGCCCTGCTGTATGACCTGGCGGTGACCGTGAACGACTGGTGCTTCGAGCCTGATGGCACGGTCAATGCCGCCCGCTGGGAGGCACTGGTCTCGGCATACCGCAGTCGCCGCGAACCCACCGCGAAGGAGCGCACTGCCTGGCAGCTGACCCTGCGTGCTGCGGCGTTCCGCTTCTATCTGTCCCGACTCTATGACTGGTTGTTCCCGCGTGAAGGCGACGTGGTCCACGTAAAGGATCCGGAAGCCTACCGGCTGATCCTCGCCCACCACCGCGAGCAGGCGCCACCGCCGCTGTGAGCCGGCTGCTGGATGTCATCGAGTGGCTGAATGACGCACTGTTCCGTCTGGCCGGACGTTTCGCGCTGCTGCTGACCCTATTGGTGTTCGCCGTGGTCGCCCTGCGCTATGTCGCGGGCATCGGCAGTGCCGCACTGCAGGAAAGCGCGCTCTACCTGCATGCCGCGATCTTCATGCTGGCCGCCGCTGCCGGCCTGCGCCGCGGCGAGCATGTACGGGTCGACGTGGTGTATGGGCGCCTGTCGCCGCGCGGCCAGGCCACCGCAGATCTGTTCGGCACGCTGTGCCTGCTGATGCCGTTCGCGCTGTTCCTGCTGATCATCGCCTGGAACTACGTGGCACGCGCCTGGGCCATCGGTGAAACCTCCATGGACCCCGGCGGACTGCCGCTGGTATGGCTGCTCAAAACCCTGATCCTGGTGCTCGGCGCGCAACTGCTGCTGCAAGGCCTGGTAGAAATCCGGCACGCCCTGCGCAAACGCCAGGAGGCGACGCCGTGAGCGCGCTGGCAGTGGTGATGTTCCTGATGGTCTGTGGGCTGCTGCTGCTGGGTTATCCGGTCGCGTTCGTGCTGGGCGGCACCGCGCTGATGTTCGGCTTGCTGGGCCTGGGGATCGGTGCCTTCGGAATGCCGGAGCTGATGGATCTGCCCAGCCGAATCTTCGGGGTGATGACCAACGAAACCCTGATGGCGGTACCACTGTTCGTGTTCATGGGCGTGGTCATGGAGCGCGCGCGCATCGCCGAGGACCTGCTGGAGTCGATGGCCTCACTGGTGGGGCGCCTGCGCGGCGGGCTGCTGGTCGCGGTCGTCCTGGTCGGCATGCTGATGGCGGCCAGCACCGGCATCGTCGGCGCCACCGTGGTGACGCTGGGGTTGCTGAGCCTGCCCACGCTGCTGAAGCGCGGCTATGACCCGGCACTGGCCACGGGCACGCTGGCCGCCAGCGGCACGCTCGGGCAGATCATCCCGCCCTCGATCATTCTCGTCCTGCTGGGTGACGTGCTGTCGTCGGCCTATCAGCAGGCGCAGCTGGCCCAGGGGCTGTTTTCCACCGACACCGTGTCGGTCGGCGATCTCTTCGTCGGCAGCCTGGTCCCGGGGCTGCTGCTGGTACTGGCCTATCTGGCCTATGTCGGCTTCGTCGCCTGGCGACACCCCGAACGCGCCCCCGCGGTCACCGATCTGCCCCCGCTTTCGGCACGACGCCTGCTGGTCGGCCTTTCCGCGCCGCTGCTGCTGATCATTGCCGTCCTGGGCTCCATCATCGGCGGTATTGCCACGCCGACCGAAGCTGCTGCCGTCGGCGGCGTCGGCGCCCTGCTGCTGTCGCTTGCACGCGGCGCCTGCTCCCGCGACCTGCTGCGCGACAGCGGTGAACGAACCGCAGGCATCAGCACCATGGTGTTCATGATCCTGATCGGCGCGTCGGCCTTCTCAATGGTGTTCAACGCCTACGGCGGCGACGAACTGGTGCACGATGTGCTGCACCAGTTGCCGGGCGGTGCGGTCGGGGCGGTCCTGGCGGTGATGGTGTTGATGTTCCTGCTGGGCTTCATCATCGACTTCATCGAGATCACCTTCGTGGTGGTGCCCATTGTCGCGCCGGCACTGCTGATGCTCGGCGTCGACCCGGTGTGGCTCGGGGTCATGATGGCCCTCAATCTGCAGACCAGCTTCCTGACACCGCCGTTCGGCTTCGCGCTGTTCTATCTGCGCGGGGTGACGCCGCCGGAGGTGGCCACCACCGCGATCTATCGTGGTGTGGTGCCGTTCATCGCCATTCAGCTGGCGCTGTTGACGGTGCTCGCCTTGTGCCCCTCGCTGGTCACCGGGCTCGGGACCTGGCTGGACCGCATGTAACTGCCCGACACGCGCACCGTCTCCCGTCCACGGTGATCGCACACCGAGACCTCCAGCACGATCACGCGGCGCCCCAGCTTGAGCAGCCGCGCCTCCGCCAGCACATCACCCGCCTCCGTCTTGTTGAGAAAATGCAGGGTCATGTCAGACGTCACGGCCATCAGGTCGGGGCCGACATGCCCCAGCACGCAGGCGTACATGGCGGTATCGGCGGCCGCCATCAGGGTCGGACCGGAGATCACCCCACCCGGACGCAACATGTGCGCGTCATACGGCAGGCGCACCCGCGCCGTTCCGGCCGTGATCGATTCCACCACCACTCCGGCGGCCTGCGGCAACCCTGACCGGATTAACTGTTGAACATCCTCGGCAGCTAAGACGGGCTCCATAGTGAGCACACTCCTGAAACAAGCAAATAGACGGACAGCACCAGCAGCACGATGCGGCTGACGCGTTGGAATCGCGCCTCGTCCAGGCGCCCATTGGCATAGCGGCCGGCGAGGGTGCCCGCGATCACCGCCAGGCACAAGCCAACCAGCAGCACCGGTCGGTTTAGGATGCTGAATCCGGCAACGCCAAAGGCAATAACCCGCAGGCCGTGGCCCAGTACCTGGGTCAGCGCCAGGGTGCCGATGGTGGTTTCCTTGCGCCAATCCGGTCGCAGGAACAGACGACCGACCAGTAGCCCGGTCGCACCAACGAACAGCCCCAGCGTTCCATTGAGTGCCCCGGCCACCAGAAACGCGCTGCGCGGTCGGAGCGGGGCTGCGGTGGCGCTGCCCCGCAACGACGCCAGGATCAGGACGGCCAGAATCACCTCGACCACTGCGGCGTTGACCACCACCACCCAGGGCGCCACCAGCAAGGTCAACGGCACGGCGGCCAGCAGGAACCAACCGGTGGCCTGCCACTGAACGTGCCGCGCATAGGCGGCGGTCCGCGCACTGTTCGATACCAGTTGCACGGCGGCGAACAATGGAACAGCCTCGACCGGCGCCAGTCCGAATGCGAAGAACAGTGCGATCAGGATGGTGCCGCCGCCCATCCCGGCCACCCCGGACAGGGCCGCCGTGAGGAATCCGCTGAGAATCAACACGCCATCGAGCAGACTCAAAGCACCCCCACCAGATGCGCCCCCAGTAGCAGCCCGGCGAGCGCCACCAGCAGGTTGACCGCCACCGCCAACGAGACCCAATACCCCCGGGGAAACTCCGGCGGACGCAATTGCCGCAGCACCCGGCGATACTGCACTACCGACAGCAAACTGACCGCGACGCCCAGCAGGACAAAGGCGATGCCGGTGGCCTGGGTGACCGTGGGGGTGGCCGCCGCTGCACCCTGATCGTGCAGCCAGAACTCGAACAAGCCGAAGCGCTCCACCACGAAACCGAACGCCATCAGGGCAATGGCGGTGCGGGTCCACGCCATCAGGGTGCGTTCGGCGGCGAACAGGACCCGCGGATCGTTGAGCTCGGACATCAACGGCGCTCCCGCTCTCAGCCCGCCACCAGCAACGTGGCCAGGAACAGCATCAGCCCCATGCCCGCGATATCGGTGCCGGTGGTGAGAAAGATGCTGGACGCCGTCGCGGGATCGGCGCCAAAACGACGCAGGGTCAAGGGCACCAGCACACCGAACAGGCCGGACAGGGCGCAGGCGCCGGACATTGCCAGAAGGATCACCAGCGCCAGCGCGCCGCGCTGGTCCGGTGCGTCTGAGGCAAACCACCACATGGCAACCGCAGCGACCACGCCGGTCAGCACCCCGTTGAGTGCCCCCATGAGAATTTCCTTGCGCAACAGGACCCGCACCGGGACGGTGCGAAGATCCCCCAAGGTGACCCCGCGCAGGGTGATCGCTAGGGTCTGACACCCACTGTTGCCGCTCTGCCCGGCAAGCACTGGCAGAAAGGCCGCCAGTGCCACCGTCCGCGCGATGGTGTCCTCGAACACACCCACCACGAACGCCGCCAGGAAGGCCGTCATCAGATTAACTTGCAGCCAGGGATGGCGGCGGCGGAACGCCTGCCAGAATGGCGTCGTCAACCGCTCTTCCTTGTCCAGGCCGACCATGGTCCCGCTCTGCGCGGAAATTTCGATGACCTGGCGCTCAAACAGCTGCCAGCCCCGCACCAAGCCGACCAGGCGCCCACTGTCGTCACAAACCGGGTAGACCGGGTAATGCCGACTGACAGCAGCACGGATGGCATCTCCGATGTCCATCTGCGGCGTGAAGTGAAACGGATCGTGCAGCATCACGTCGGACAGTTGCTGTCCGGGACGCGCCAACAGCAGATCCCGCATCACCACCATGCCCAGGAGCCGCCGGTCCTCGGCCACCACGTACAGGTAGGTGACATCGGCCACTTCGGGGCAGCGCGACAGCCAGTCCACCGCCCCGGCAACCGTGGTGTTCGGCGGCAACATGCCCACCGCTGGCGCCATCAACGCCTCGATGCGGGCATCGCTGTCGATCTCCGGCATATCATCGGCAGCGCCGGGCAGGTGGGCGGCAATCCGGGCAGCGAAGTCCGGCGGCAAGGCCCGCAGCACTGCCTCGATGTCTTCCGGCGTGGCCTGCGCCAGCAATGCCGCCGCATCTACCGGCACCCGGGAACGGACTTCGCGCAACAGGGTGGCGGGCGCATCCGAAGCAGAGGGCGTCATGATCGGTCTCATCCTGGCGGCGATGTCCGATTATGCGGGATTGACAGTCACCGGCGAACCGACATACTCATGAGTATGTTGACCGAGTCCTGGACATGACGGCCGCTCGCCGCTCCGCTGATCACACCCGAAACCTGCTGTTGGATGCCGCCTTCGATGAGCTCTACCGACAGGGCTACCGCGCCATGCGGCTGGACGTCCTGCTGGACCGGCTGGGCCTGACCAAAGGCGCGCTTTACCATCACTTCCGCAGCAAGGCCGATCTCGGGCACGCCGTCATCGAAGAGCGGCTGCGCCCCTGGATCGAGGCAACCTGGCGCCCGGTGCTGGGGGCGCCCGACGTGGTCGGCGCCGCCATCGAGCTGTGCCGCCAACTCACCGCCGAGCGCTGCGAGCAGGTTGCCGGCAGCGGCTGCCCGCTGACCAGCCTGCTGCACGAACTCCGCGACGAACCCCCGGCGTTCCTGGAGCGACTCCAAGCGGTGATCGATGACTGGTACCGCGGCATCGTCACCGGTCTGCGCCAGGGCCAGTCCGCCGGAACGGTGCGCCGCGATGTCGACCCCGAAGATGCGGCAGCCTTTATCCTCAGCGCCATCGAAGGCAGCGGCGGACTGGCCGGCAACGTCCGCGGCGCCGACTTTCTTCAGGCGGCCATGCGCGGCCTGATCGACTACCTGCAATCACTCAAGCCACAACGGAGTTCATGATGAATCACCGATACCTCATTGCGGCGGCCGCCCTGGTCTGTGCGTCCGCCACCCATGCCCAGACCCCGGAGGAAAAAGGGCTGGCCATCGCAACCGAGGCCGAACAACGCGATGAGGGCTATGGCAGCACCGAATCCACCATGACCATGGTGCTGCGAAACCGCAACGGGGATGAGGCCGTGCGCACCCTCCGCAGCCGCACGCTGGAGGTCGCCGATGACGGCGATAAATCCCTGGTGGTGTTTGATGAGCCGCGGGACGTGGCCGGCACGGCGCTTCTCACGCACGCGCACACCGAGGGAGATGACGATCGGTGGCTCTATCTCCCCGCCCTGCGCCGCGTGAAACGCATTGCCAGCTCCGGGCAAAGCGGGTCCTTCATGGGCAGCGAGTTTGCCTATGAAGATCTCGGCGGGCAGGAGATCGCAAAGTACGACTTCACCTGGCTACGCGACGAAACCGTCGAGGGTACCGACATGCATGTCCTGCAGCGGATCCCCAAGGACCAGAACTCCGGATACTCCAAGCAAGTCGTCTGGCTCGATCAGGCCGAGCTGCTGCTGCGCAAGGTCACCTTCTACGACCGCAAGGGCGAACTGCTGAAAACGCTCACCGCCGGTGAATACCAACAGTTCCTCGACCGGCACTGGCGTCCCCGGCAGCTGGATATGGTCAATCACATCACCGGAAAATCCACCACCCTGCGATTCGCCGACTATGCCTTCGACGTCGGCTTGAGCGACCGCGACTTCGACGAAAACAGCCTCGCCAATGTCCGCTGAACCGCCTATGGGACTGCCCGCCAAGCGTCCGGGAGATTCCGCTGTCCGAGAGCAGGTCTACATGGTGTTCCCCAACGACCTGAACGCCAACGGCACGGTGTTCGGCGGACAAATCCTGGCATTGATGGACCGCTACTGCGCAGTGGTCGCTGACCGGCATGCCGATGGCGTATGCGTCACGGTGGGCATGGATGCGGTGCATTTCATCGCGCCCGCCCGCCGCGGCGACGTGCTGATTTTCAATGCCATGGTCAACCGTGCCTGGGGCACCTCCATGGAGGTGGGGTGCACGGTCGAGGCCGTGGACGGCTGCGGCCACCAGCGCCGAGACATCCTGGCGGCTTACCTCACCTTCGTCGCGACCGATACGGAAGGACGCCCGCGCCCGGTGGCGCCCCTGACTCCGGATGACGCCCGTGCCGAGCAACGCTTCGAGGAAGCCCAGCTGCGGCGCGAGATGCGCCTGCGTCATGCCGCCGACCTGAAACAGCTTCGGCGACACGAGGCCTGAATCAGGGAAGACTGGCGAACTGCTGGGTGGCTTCCATCAAGGCGGCCAGCGTGCCGGGCTCGCTGGCCGCATGCCCGGCGTCCGGTACCACCACCCATCGCGCCTCCGGCCAGGCGCGGTGCAGTTCCCATGACGACCGTAACGGGCACACCACGTCGTAACGCCCCTGCACGATGACCCCCGGCAGGTGGCGGATACGACCGACGTTGGCCAGCAGGTGATCATCGCGATCGAAGAAACCGCGGTGGTGAAAATAGTGGCACTCGATGCGGGCAAAGGCTTCGGCGAAATGATCTTCGCCAAAGCGCCGTGTCGCCGCCGCCGACGGCACCAGCTTGCTGGTAGCCCCCTCCCACATGCTCCAGGCCCGGGCGGCGGCGCGCCGCACCGCAGCGTCGTCGTGAGTCAGCCTCCGATAGTAGGCCGACACCATGTCGTCGCGTTCCGAAACGGGAATCTCGGCGAGATAGGCCTCCCACGGCTCTGGGAAAAACCAGCTTGCCCCAGATTGATAGAACCACTCGATCTCCGCACGCCGCAACAGAAAGATGCCACGCAGAATCAACCCGATCACCCGCTCGGGATGTGTTTCCGCATAGGTCAGCGACAGCGTGGAGCCCCAGGAACCGCCGAACAGCACCCAACGCTCGATACCCAAATGCTCGCGAATCCGCTCCATGTCGGCCACCAGATCCCAGGTGGTGTTCTCGCGCAGTTCCGCATGTGGCGTAGAGCGCCCACAGCCGCGCTGGTCAAACAGCACGATGCGGTAGCGCCGCGGATCAAAGAACTGGCGATACCAGGGCTCGCAACCGCCGCCCGGCCCGCCATGGACGAACACCACCGGCTGCCCGTCGGGGTTTCCCGACTCCTCCACATACAGCGTGTGCAAGCCTGATACGACAAGGCGGTGCGTCGCATAGGGTTCGAGCGGGGGGTACAGTTGCGGAACGCGGTTCGGCATACAGCAATGACCTCAAGAAGTGAATCCGAACCCTAGCCTAATCAGAAACGCGTTGCGTTGGACCGACCGGCTCCTTAGTATCGTCGGCGATCTGCCGCCCACGGAAGGAAGTCGATGATCGCGTCACGCCGGAGCCTCTCCCTTTGTAGCGCTGCCCTGATGTTGTCGGCCGTCTGCAGCTTCACCGCGCGAGCCGACGAAGCGTTCCCCCGGTATCCCGCACTGGAACCGGTGGTGGCGTTCTGGACCGACGTATTTGGGCGATACTCCACCCAAGACAGCATCGTGCATGCCGCCGAATACCCACAGGTGGTCCTGGAGGTGTTGCACTTTCCGGAAGACCTACCAGCCACCGTCCGTCGGGACCGCGAAGAAGCGGCTAAACGGAAGATGAAGGCGGCGCTGCTTCGGGTGCACCAGCACCGTCAGGTACCGGCCCGATTGTCAGGGGCTGATCGCGCCCTGTTCGACCGTTTCCAAGGCATCCCCGGAGACGACCGCTTCCGCAAGGCGGCCGATACGCTGAGGGCTCAGAGGGGGATCAAGGAGCGCACCGGCAAGGCCCTTGAGATCGCCGGTCAATACCTGCCCACGATGGAGAACACCTTCCGCCGGTACGCACTGCCGCTCAAGCTCACCAGGCTTCCGCTGCTGGAGTCGAGCTTCAATGTCGAGGCCTACTCGAAGGTTGGCGCGGCCGGGCTGTGGCAGTTCATGCCAAGTTCCGCACGGATCTACATGCGATTGGACGATGTCATCGACGACCGCCGGGACCCCTGGACCTCAACCGACGGCGCCGCACGGCACCTGCGCGATGACTACGCCATGCTGGGCAGCTGGCCTCTCGCCCTGACCGCTTACAACCATGGCCGGAACGGCGTCGCGCGTGGCCTGCAGGCCGTCAAAGGCGTGTCGCTGATGGACCTCATCGAACGTTATGAGCATCCTCGCTTCGGCTTTGCCTCGCGCAACTTCTATGCGGAATTCCTGGCGGTGGCAGATATCGAGGCCGAACGGGCCCGGTTCTTCCCTGACCTGCAGCCTCGCGCCCCCCTGGCCTTTGATGAGGTGGAGGTCTCCCACTTCGTGCCCTTCGCGACACTTGCCGGCCTGGGCGGGACCGACACCCAGACTCTGCGACAGCTCAATCCCGCCTATAGCGAAGCGGTGTATCGCGGGCAGCTATGGGTCCCCAAGGGTCACCGCTTGCGTCTTCCGGCCGGGACATCACCACAGTTTCAACAACAGTACGCCATGCTGTCATCCGATCAGCGGGCGGACCGCCAACGTGCCTACTACCGTTACCATACCGTACGCAAAGGCGAAGCCCTCGGGCCGATTGCTCGTCGCTACGGCGTAACCCTGAGTGCCGTCGCCCGCACCAACAACATCGCAGATGTCTCCCGCATCCGGATTGGCCAGAAGCTGAAGATCCCGCCACAGGCGGGGGCACCAAGCGGTCTTCGCAAAGTCAGCCTGCGTATCCATACCGTGCGCTCAGGCCAAACCCTGTCCGCCATCGCTCGGCGGTATGGCGTGACCGTCAGCGCCCTCGCACGACAGAACAACCTGGATGACCGCCACATGATTCACCCCGGTCAGCGACTGAAAATCCCCGGCTGAGATACGGCCAGATTGTCAGTTGATCCAATAGGCCAGCGCGAACAATCCGATCATTGTCAGCGACAGCGCCAGCTTGGCCAGCGTCCCCAATAACAAACCCATCCAGGTCGCCATTCCGACCTCCGCTGCCTGTGCCCATCCCCCCCGGGCGGTCAGCTCGCCCAGCACGGCGCCTGCAAACGGTCCGATCAGCAGCCCTGGCAGCCCGAAAAAGATGCCAACCACCGAACCAACCATGGCGCCCCATACCGCCCTGGGACTGGCGCCCACCCGCTTGGCGCCGAGGGCACTGGCGAGAAAGTCCACGATGATGGACAGGAGCGTCAACGCCCCGAGAAGACCGAGGGTCCATGCTCCTATCCGGGTGTAGTCTTCAATCCAGGCCGCTAACCAAAGCCCGATGAACACCATTGGAACGCCCGGCAACACCGGCAGCACGGCCCCAGCAAGGCCCACCAGAACCAGCAATAGCGCAAGCAACCACAACAGTGTCGTCATCTGAACCGCCTCCAGCAGGTGGCGTGGCAGTGTAATCGCAAGCGGCAACATTTCCCCTGCACGTCGAACATCGCTGACACGCTGACGAAATAAAGACCGATGTCCGCCTCGGTGCGGGCGGCGCACACTGGTGTCGGAAAATCGACAGGTTCTTTCTCATGTCACTGGTCAGCCCCTCGCTTCCCACGGCCCCACGCATGCCGACAACTGCACGCGGCGTGGCGACCCGACGCCGATTGATGAGCGCCGCCGAATCAGAGTTTGGAGAGCGTGGATTCCATGCCACCTCCGTAAGCTCCATTACCCAGCGCGCTGGGGTCGGTCAGGGCACGTTCTACCTGTATTTCCAGAGCAAGGAAGAGATTTTCCAGATGCTGGTGGGACAAATCAGCCGGCGGATGCAACAGGACATGGCAGAGGCGCGAGCCCGAGAGAGCGGAGTGCTTGCCGGGGAGAAAGCTGCCCTGCGTCGGTTCCTGGCATACGCCAAACGCCACCCTGGACTGTATCGCATCCTCCAGGAATGCCAGTTGATCGACCCGAGCGCGTTTCGAGCGTACTTTGAAGCCTTGACGTCGGACTACCATCTGCGTCTGGGCCGCAGTATGGACATCGGCGAGCTTCGAGCAGTCAATCCCCAAGTGCTGACCTGGATGATGATCGGTGTTGGTCACTTCGTTGGCCTTGCCCAGAACCACTGGGATTCACAACAATCCGACGATGACATCATCGACACCGTTATGACCGTTCTCGCGGACGGCGTCCGCGGCGACCCGCCCTACGCTTACTGATCACCAGTGCAGTGCAAGTGACTCAAGGACGAAACCCCGGATCTTCCGGGGTTTCGTCCTTATGCCCATGCCATCCCGACCGCCCAAAAACAAAAACCCCCGATCGTTTCCGACCGGGGGTTGGGTACTAAAAGCCTGGCAGTGTCCTACTCTCACATGGGCAAGCCACACTACCATCGGCGCTAAGTCGTTTCACTTCTGTGTTCGGGATGGGAACAGGTGGGTCCAACTCGCTATAGCCGCCAGGCAAACTGGTATGAGGGAACCCTGATCACTGTAAATCCCGGATCTGATCCGGAACCCCGTGCTTCTGGGTAACCTCAAAATTTGGTTTGTTGTTCGAACACTGCGATTCAATGCCTAGATGCATTGACGACTTGTCGTTGCGGGATGTTTTCATCATCCCGAAGTGCTTGAGCGTTATATGGCCAAGCCTCACGAGCAATTAGTACACGTTAGCTCCATGCATTACTGCACTTCCACACCGTGCCTATCAACCTCGTCGTCTACAAGGGCTCTTCAGGGGTCTCAAGGACCCGCGAGATCTCATCTTGAGGTGGGCTTCCCGCTTAGATGCTTTCAGCGGTTATCCCGTCCACACATAGCTACCCAGCGATGCCACTGGCGTGACAACTGGAACACCAGAGGTGTGTTCAACCCGGTCCTCTCGTACTAAGGTCAACGCCTCTCAAATCTCGAACGCCCACGGCAGATAGGGACCGAACTGTCTCACGACGTTCTGAACCCAGCTCGCGTACCTCTTTAACCGGCGAACAGCCGGACCCTTGGGACCTGCTACAGCCCCAGGATGAGATGAGCCGACATCGAGGTGCCAAACACTGCCGTCGATATGGACTCTTGGGCAGTATCAGCCTGTTATCCCCGGAGTACCTTTTATCCGTTGAGCGATGGCCCTTCCATACAGAACCACCGGATCACT
>CAKZHZ010000059.1 GCA_936928855.1 uncultured Polycyclovorans sp. | reverse complement strand
GGATACGGGGTCCGCCGACGTCCCTTGCCAATGACAAGGGAGGCCCATCATGCAACCCTGGATGCCAAAATGGTGATGCCCTGGACGGGCGCAGGTGCACACGTCACCACGGTGGGCACCCAGCTCACCCGCAACAAGGTGAATGCCTGGAACATCGAAACGGTGGACGGCGACATCATTGATGTCATCGAGCAGAAGAACTATGCCGTGTTCGTCGAGGATGAATGGAGTCTCACGCCGTCACTTGCCCTCACCCTGGGCACCCGCTTCGACGACCCCGATGATTTCGCCAGCCATGTCAGTCCGCGCGGCTACCTGGTCTGGAGTGCAACGCCCAATATCGTGCTCAAGGGCGGCGTCGCCACCGGGTTCGTAGCACCTCGCGCCGACTATGTGGCGAACGGTCTCGTCACCCAGAGCGAGGACACGACCAGCGGTGCGCTGTCCTACACCTATGCCAACCCCGAGCTGGAACCGGAAACCAGCACCAACTACGAAGTGAGTGCCATCTGGCAGGGCGATGACGGACGGTACGCCTCCCTGACCCTGTTCCAGACAGATTACGAGGACAAGCTCAGCAGCAATTCCTATGAGGTGGTTTCCGCGACCAGTCCCTTCGATGCCATCGGACCGATGGATCCACGCGGGCTGTGCGCCGCCGCGGTGGGCAACTACGGCTGCAGCTGGACCGAACGCGTCAACATCGACAAGGCGGAGTCCCGCGGGGTTGAACTGGCGGCCGACACCCCGCTCGCCGGACCGATGTCCCTGCAGGCCTCCTACACCTTCCTGCAATCGGAGCAACAGAGCGGCGCCAATATTGGCCAGCCGTTGAGCGGCTCGCCGAAACACAAGCTGGTGACCACGCTCGAATGGACCTGGTCCTCACGCCTGGACACCTGGCTCAGCTACAGCTATCGCAGCCGTCTGCAGGCCAGCAACCGACCGGCCCCCGGCTGCTTCGCCAGTGACAGCTGCCCATCACTGTCGCTGGTGGATCTTGGCGGTACCGTTCGCGCGAGCGATGACCTGCGCTTCAACCTCGGGGTCTACAACCTCACCAACCGCAAGTGGTTCGACTACGACAGCCGCGGCAGCGTCGAAGACGGGCGGCGCTACTACGTCCGCGCCACCTATGCGTTCTGATCGGGTCCGCATGACTGCCCGCGTAGCGATGGCAGTGATCGGCGGGTATGCCCTGAGTGCCGTGGCCAGCGCTGCGCTGGCCCTGGCACTGCCGGTTGAGCGTTCCACCGCCACCCTCACCGCCACCATGCTGTCCTTTCTGCTCTACGGCGCGGTGCTGATGTGGGCGTTCTACTGCCGCCCGCTACGCACCGTGCTGCTGGGCATCCCCGCGATGACAGCTGTGCTGGCTCTGACCCTGCCGCTGTTGCGCAACGGCGCGGTGCCATGAGCGCCCAAGCCGGGCTGCACGGTGGTTTTCGTCAGTCCATGGCCTGGTTGCACACCTGGTCCGGTCTGGTGGTGGGCTGGTTGTTGTTCGCCATCTTCCTGACGGGAACACTGAGCTTCTATCAAGACGAAATTTCGGTCTGGATGCAGCCTGAGCTGCATGCATCGGTACCGGATGAACACACCCCGGAACGCGCGGTGGCGCGGCTGACCACCCATGCAGCGGGCGCACAGCTCTGGTCAATCACCCTGCCGAGTGAGCGCGACCCCAGTGTGCAACTGGCCTGGCGCATGCCCGGCGCAGCGCCGGGCCGGCAGGGTGTGGAGCGGGCGGTGATGGATGCCGGCACCGGCGAACTGATCGAGCCCCGCGAAACGCGGGGCGGGGGCTTCCTCTACCGCTTTCATTTCGAACTCTACGGGCTGGACCGCCTGTGGGCCCGCTGGGTCGTAGGCGTTGCCACCATGGTCATGCTGGTCGGCCTGCTGACCGGTGTCGTCACCCACAAGAAGATCTTCAAAGACTTCTTCACTTTCCGCCCCGGCAAACAGCAGCGATCCTGGCTCGATGCCCACAATGCCACTGCGGTGCTGGCGCTGCCGTTCCACCTGATCATCACCTACAGTGGACTGCTGCTACTGATGTACCAGCTGATGCCCTGGCCCGTTGATGTCGCCTACCCGGAGGATCGGAACGCCTACTTCGCCGAACTGCGAAGCGGTGGCGGTGGACGAGGCGGCGGTGGGCGCGAGGGCGGCCCCGCCCGCGCGACGGCGGCGCCTCCTGCCGTGGTCCCGATGTCCCCGCTCCTGCCCATGCTGGAGGCGGCGGCGCGGCAGTGGCCTGAGCATGGCGTCGGCAGCATCACCATCACTCAACCCAACACCCGCCGCGCCACCGTGGAACTGCGTGCGCGCCACGGCGACAGCCTGCTGGATCGTGGCCAGCAGGACCGCCTGCGGTTCAGCGGTGTCACGGGCGAACGCATTTCGGACCCCGACAACACCGCGACACCCAACGCCGCCCGGGGGCTGTACAACAGCCTGACCGCGCTGCACCTGCTCCGCTTTGCGGACCCCGTGCTGCGCGCGCTGTTCTTCGTGGCAGGCTTGATGGGTACGGCAATGGTCGCCACCGGCGTCCTGCTCTGGTTTGCCAAGCGAGCGCCGGAGCGCGCCAAACGGAATCACACTCCCGCGGGTCACCGCCTCGTGCACAGCCTCAATGTCGGCACGCTGGCGGGGATGTGGATCGCCATCGGTGCCTACTTCTGGGCCAACCGCCTGCTGCCTGTCACGTTGCCGGACCGAAGTGCGTGGGAGATCCGCGTTTTCTTCCTGGCCTGGGGCCTCGCGCTGCTGCACCCCTGGCTGCGGCCGGCCAAACGTGCCTGGACAGAGCAGCTTGGAATAGGGGGCGCACTGTTCGTGCTGGCGCCGGCGCTCAGCGCCCTGACCACCGGTCAGCACCTGCCCGGACATCTGCTGGCCGGTCACACGGTAGTGGCCGGTGTCGAACTGACCCTGCTGCTGACGGGAGCAGGACTTCTGTGGGCGGCGTGGCGCGTCCAGCTCCATCGCCCTGAAGTCCGGCAAAGCCGCCGCAACCGTTCGGCGCCTCCGTCGCAAGGCATCGCTCCCTCACCGGCGCTATCCGAATGAACCCTGTACCGCTGGCCTTCGGCCTCAGTTATGCCGGCTGGGTATTGATCAGCCTGTCCATGAGTCGTCATCACGAACAGGTGCTGGGTCACCGTCCCAGCACGCGGCGCGCGGCAGTCGCAAAAGGCCTGGGCAGCGCGGCGCTGCTCATCGCAGCCTGGCTGTGCATCCGACATTGGGGCCCGTCGGTGGGGCTGCTCGGCGTCTGGGGCGGCACCCTGAGTGCTTCGGCGCTGATCTACGTGTTCCTGCTGCCCTACTTTCCTCGCACCATGGTCCGACTGGGCATCGCGATGCCGGCGGTCGGGCTGCTTCTCCCCCCCCTGACCTGACCGGACTGCCATCCATGA
>CAKZHZ010000058.1 GCA_936928855.1 uncultured Polycyclovorans sp. | reverse complement strand
TTCATGATGTTCGTCCTGTTCGTCATGGCGCTCACCACTGGTAGCGGAAGCTGGCGGACGCGGAGGTGGCGCTGTAGTCGTCACCGGAGCGGGTGCCGATGTTCAGTACGCCGGAGACGCGGCCGGTGGAGTTGGCCAGGGTGAGGCCGCCGGTCACGTCGGTGAAGGTGCCGTCGAAGGCATCCTGCACCTCGGGGTTCGATTGACCGGGATTGAGGATCGTGACGCGCGCCTCTCCTTCAGACTCCTGCAGCGCACGCACCATCAGCGATGCCCCCAGACGCAAGCCGCCGATCATCGTCTCGAAGCGGCCGCGGGCCCCCAATCCGAAGCGCAGGCTGTCCGTGTCGTCGAACTGTGCGGTATTGCCCGGCCCGTCCGGATTGGCATCCGGCAGGAACATTTCATCGACCGATGTCGACACCCAACTGGCGGACAGCAGCGGTTCCACCGACAGGGCTCGCTCGCCAAACCGCCACCCCGCTTCCGCCTGAAGGCCCAGGCTTTCGACGTTTCCACTGAGGCGCGCGGTGACCGGGTCGAGCTCGGCCTGAGGCATGTCCTGATGCATGCGCGACCAGGTGGAGTTCAGCGCCACATCGACGAAACGCGCCCCGTCCACGAGGCTGCCGTACGCCCCGATGCTCATGCCGTTGAGGTAGGCCGTGTTGGTCCAGTTGGCAAAATCGATGTCGCTGCGGAGATAGCCCAGCGTGCCGCCCACCACCCAGTGGCGCGCCGCCTCACCACCGCTCAGAAAGTCCAGACCGATGGTGACCGCGGAACTACTGATGTCGTGGCGATTGTCAAAGGCGAAGTCGGTGCCGGCCGGGCTCGCATACACCTGGGTGACCTCGCGCTCCACCTCATCGAAGGCGGTCCGCACCCACACGCCACCGCCCGGGCCTGAACGCCCCCCCAGGGTGTCGCGCAGGTCGGCCTGGCGATCGAACCAGGCGCCAGACGACTGCCGCCACGCCGCCTGTGCCGCACTGGCCAGCAGGCTCTGGTGATAGGCGCCCGCGGTCGGCAGGCTGGTGATCTCGAAAGTCTGCTCGGTCTCGTCGTAGCCAATGGCATAGCCGAGAAAGCCGCCATCAACGATGCCGCCGAATGCCGGGCTGTAGGAGGTCGATTCCGCGCCGATCACGAAATGCCCGAACGCACCACCGGCGCCGCTGCCCGAAACATCGACAATCACCACACTCTCATCCCGGAACAGACCCCGGGCGCTCGGCGCCAGCAGGTTCAGGATCACTTCGGTACGGCCCTCGGTGGCGCCATCCTGGAGGTTCAGGCAGTCCGCCGCCGGCAGGTCGCCCGCCTCGTTGCGCAAGGCCGCAGAACAGCCGGGCTGGCTGGCGACGCTGGTGTTGTCGAAGTCCAGCCACAGGCGGCTGCCTTCCAGCCCGACAAAGGTGGCGCCGGGCATCGACAGGATGTCGTCCGGCCAGTAGTCCTGGATGGCGGAGCCGAATACAGCCTGCTGATAGGGCGTCCCCGGCGGCGAGGTCTCGCCGAAGGTGCTGGGCAGGCCGGACCCCAGCCAGATGTTGCCGCTGTTGTTGAAGGTGCTCAGCCCCTCGAAACGGATCTCGGCCTCGTAGTTGTCGCGGGCGGGTTCGTTTTCGCTGAACACACCGCCCCAAGCCGTACTGAATGATCCCTGCAAGCGGACACTGCCCACCAACAGATTCCCCGCGTTGTTGACGACATTGGTACCGCCCCCCAGCTCGACAACCACGGGCTGTTCCACCAGGTTCTTGACCTGAGACGGGCTGACGCCGTCGCCCTGGGCAGCATAAGCCCGAATGGCCAGGTGGCCACCCTCCAGCACGTTGAGGGTGACATCACCGTCGCCAAAGGCCACCAGCCCCGGCGTCGGGTCGTTGCCGTCCGTAATGTTGGCGGAATGTCGGGAGCCCCGCGCACGTCCCATGTTCCAGAAACCGTAATCCCCCACATTCACCGTGACGCCACCCGTGAGGTTCCGCAGGTCGATTTCGCCGGCCAGCCTCGCGTACTCCGCCGCTTGGGCCGTCGCATCCCGGCTGATATTCACGACGAGATTTCCGGCGCCTGCTGCCCGCAGGGCAGCGATACCACCATTGGTGGTGCGGTTGTCTGTGGTCGAACCGCTGGCACTCGACGTGAGGTTGAGAGTGACCGTGGCGCCCTGGGCAATCGACAGATCCGCGCCATAGTCGGCACCGCGGGCATTTCCGGTCACGACGACATCGCCTTCGGCATTGATGAGGAAGCCGGACCCCGATGGCGTGCCGGAAGTATCGTCTTGCTTGTCAACAATCGTCACCCCGCCCTCGCAGTTCACCACGATGTCGTCATTCGCGGTCACCGTGGTCCCCGCGCAGGCCTGGGCGCGGGCGGCATCGGGGAAATGAAGCAGCGCGGCGAGCAGAGCCGCAAATGCAGTGCGCGCTGGCACCGTGACGCGTTGCGCGCGGCGTGTTGGGCGTGACACGCGGTCACGCCCCCAACGGGCAACGGACACCGGGCCACGGGCACCCATATCGGTCGTCATCTTGTTCATGTTCGTCTCCCCCTCAGAACGACTTGGTGATGGACAGGCCGAACAGGCGCGGGTCCAGCGTGAAGATGTTGG
>CAKZHZ010000057.1 GCA_936928855.1 uncultured Polycyclovorans sp. | reverse complement strand
AGTTCAGACGTGTTCTCTTCCGATCTGGTGCACATTGGGCGGGATGCGTTCCATCAACTCACGGAAAAACTGTTGCAACGCCCGGCTGCCCAAAGTCTGAAACTCGTCGATGAACAGCGCCGGCGAGCCCTGCAACGCCATCAGGGCATCGATCACCTGGTCCGATTGCCGCTGCCAGCGCGGCCCGGGACGGGCCGCCGGGGCGGCGCCGGTCACCGACCGGATCAGCTGCGACATGTGTGGAAAGAAACGCCGTGGATCGTTGTCGGCCTCATCCAGCGTCAGCCATCCGGTGACCTTCCCCTCGGCCTCGCAGGCCGCACGCAACTGTTGCAACAGCGTGGTCTTGCCGTGACCTGCCGGCCCCTGCAACAACGCAATGGATGGCCGCCCGGGGCCAAGCAGCCGGTCCAGCAACGCGCGACGCGGAATCGCCCGCGCCGGGGCGGGTGGCGCGTACAGTTTGTGTGCACATACGGCGACGTGCACGGGCCCCTCATCACGAGGCGCAGAACCCATAGGCTGCTCTCTCCAGACAGCACCGCTTTGTTTATTGCCGCAAACGGCTATGCGCCAAGACTAGTGTAGTCACGCCCTGAGCGCCAAACACTCAGCCCCGGGCGCCCATGGCCCACAGTGCCTGCCCCACCCCTGTCAGGCTTTCCCCCGCCACCAGGCCGGCCGCGACAGCGATGGTGAAGCGGGCCGCCAGTGACGGCCGCCAGGATGCCAGCAAGGCCGCCAGCACAGCGCCGGCAAACAGGCTGAGGCTGTTCGATGCCGGAATCACGAAGGCCAGGCCGGCCGCAGGTGCGCTGGGTAGCCAACGGCCCCAGGCGCCGTCCCGCATCAGCGCCATCGCCACGCCGAGCCCACCGGCGATGACCATGGCGGTGACAGCACCGGCAGGAATCGCGGCGATCCCGCCGGAGAGCACCTCGGCGACGGCCTTCCACGTGACCACCGCCGGTGCCGGCCATTCGGCGGTGATCAACATCCCCTGCGGGTCGGGGATCAGCACCAGATAGGCAGCGGCACCGACAACGCTGCCGGTGAGAATGCCGAACAGCTGTGCCAGCACCTGCAGCCGCGGGGTGGCGCCGACGAGATGCCCGGTCTTGAGGTCGTTGAGCAGGTCGGCACACTGGCCGGCGGCGCCGCCGGCCACGTTGGCGGTCATCAGGTTGGCGGTGAGATTGGCGGGGGTGAGGATGCCGAAGCTCAGCTGCGACACCTTGCCCAGCGCGCCGATGGGCGGGATGCCGGTCTCGCCCACCACCCGCGCCGCGACCACTGCCAGGCCGTAGGCGAGCAGCACCGCCAGCACCGCCGTAACGGGATCGATGCCGAACAGGCCGATCTGTGCCGCCGCCGCCAACAGCAGGGTGGCGGCAAAACCGGCCCAGAACGCCGAACGCGGCACGTCGCCGCCGACATCGCGATCAACCCGCCGACGGCGGCGCCAAAGCACCAGCGCAAAACTCGTCAGCGAGGCAGTCACCATCAAGGCCACCCCCGGCCACAGTAGCCACTCCACCAGCACCGGGTACCAGAACCCGCTGTCCGGCAGGCGGTCGGCGTCGACCCAGCCGCGGGCCAGCAGCCACGGCGCCATCAGCCCCCAGGCCAGCATTGCGCCCAGCAGCAGCGACACCCCGGCGCGCAGGCCGATGATGGCGCCAAAGCCCACCAGCAGCAGCGACGGATCAAAGGCAAAACCCAGCGAGCCGCCGCCCAGCGTGCGCCCGGCCACCGCGCCCTGCCCGGCCAGCCGAAACCCCAGCGGCACCGCGGCGATACCGCCGAGCGAGGTCAACAGTTTCACCGCGCCCGACAGCGCCAGGCTCGCCAGCAGCACGCGCACCCGCGCCACCGCCTCGGCGCCACGGCCGTAGATTTCGCGCACGGTTTCAGCGGTGGCCACCCCGGCCGGAAAACTCAGCTGCTCCACCAGCAGCAACTGCCGCCGCAAGGCCACCGCCACACACACGCCGAGCAGGCTCACCACACACACCCACACCGCCAGCCAGTGCCACGGCAGGGTCTGGCCGGTGATCAGCGCCAGGGCCGGAATCGGCGCCACCAGGCCACCGGAGATGATCGACGCCGCCGACGAGGCGGTGGTCTGGTTGATGTTGTTTTCCAGCAGCCCGAACGGCCGCGCACCCAGCCGCCGCGCGCCCAGGTTCCAGAAACCGTAGGCCAGCAGCGCGGCGACGATCGACATGTTGAACGACCAGCCGATCTTGAGCCCGGAATACACGTTGCAGGGCGTCAGCACGGCGCCGATCAACACCCCGGTGAGCAGGCTGCGGCGGGTGAATTCGCGGGCCTCGGAGTGGCGGTTCATCAGTGGCCTTGGGGACGCGGACGAGCCCAGACCGTACACCAGGGTGGACGATGGCGCAGCGCGGGCGGCGCCGGACTTCTGCTAGAGTCCCGCCATGTTCGCGCGCATCCCCCGTGCCCATCTGCTGGTGTTTCTGTGTCTGCTACCGGTGCTGCTGGCGCAGGCGCTGGGCGTGCATCATCACCGTCATCTCGCGGTCGACGGTGAGCGCCACCACACCGAGGTCCACCTCGCTGATACCGGTCTGCACGTCCTGTCACCGGCCGCGGACGCGGCGCACGACGGCCATCCCCAGGGTCCGGCGCACCTGCACTTCGACATGGAGCGTCCAGCCGTCGTCAAGGGGCTGATCAAGCTTCTCATCGACGTGCCGGCGGTTGGCCTGGCGATGCTGGTGACCCTAAGGCAAGCTTGGTAAACCACATGATCAATGCAGCAATAATAACTAAGGCCAATGGCGGTACGCGGGTGTTCAGAAAATGATCATTCATGGCATAACAATAAGTCTGGAGTCAGGTCTAAGGTCAAGCTGAGGCCAAGTGGTCGAGCCCGAATTTCCCTTATGACAAACGTTTTGGAACGACTTGAGATAATATTGGTCTGTTCACATCCAAAGAATAAATCCTCACTTCGTGCTTAACTCGCCCCACAGACTCACTTGGCTGCTGACCATCTTCTTGCTGGTCGGTCAGGTTGTGGGTGTGCATGCACATGCGTGCTCAGACGGCGATATCGACTGCCTTCAGGAATCGCATGCCGACGCGCTCGTGCATGCGAGTGAATCCTGTGCAGAAGAATCCTGTGTGGATACCAGAGTCGAAGTGGGCGACGGTGTGCTGGCCAAGTTGCTTGATCTGGATGATGTCCAGCTGCTCGCGATTGTTGTTGTGGGCATTCTGGGTTTGCTGCTGTTCTCACGGGGCAGCGATATTACAGCGGAGCGGGCTGCGTCACCCAAGAAGAGCGCGACCGGTCTTCCACCACCCGCCAGAGCGCCGCCTCTAACTCTCTAGTCATCATCGCAGGTGCCATAACGGCACCTTCCAGCGCCGGTTGGCGCAATGATTTCTGGAGTCACCATGCTTGGTTTTCTCTCTCGGTCGGGGCTATATGTCGCCGGTCTGATTTGGCTTTCTGTGGGCCAAGCGCAAGCGCAAATCACAGACACCCTAACGTTGCGGGAAACCGTACGCCGGGTGACCGAACACAACCCTTCCTTGATGGCTTACGCACCGCGCCTGAAAGCCCTGTCCGGCGACCGCGCGTCAGCTGGTCTCAAACCGCCAATGGAACTCTCTGCGGAAGCGGACGAATTCGGCGGCTCCAATGAAGCACAGGGCACCCGCAATATTGAATTGACCCTGGCGTTGTCGGGTGTTGTTGAGCTGGGCGGCCGGCCTGGATCCCGGATCACCATCGTTGACGCCAAAGAGGCCCTGCTTGCCGCTGCGCGCCGGACACAGCTGCTCGATGTCCAGGCCGAAGCCGCGCGTTTGTTCGTCAAATTGGCCGCACTTCAGCAGGAGCTGGAGGTTGCCCGGCGCGCGGAATCGCTGGCGCGTCAAGCTGAAAAAACAGTCAAGCAGCGGGTCGAGCGCGGGCGCGCACCCCAGGCGGAATTGCACCGCGCTCAGGCCGCAACCGCCCGTGCCGCCGTCGAGGCGGGCCATGTGGAACATCAGATTCCCACACTTAAGGTCAAGCTGGCCGCGCTCTGGGGTGAGACCTCGCCGGATTTCCAGCGCGTGGACGATGATGCGCTGTTTCATACGGGGCGGGCCGGTGCCTTCGAACCATTGGTTAAGACCCTGGAACAGAGTCCCGACTTGCAGCAATTAGCGAGCCAGGAACGCATCCAGACCGCCAATCTGCGACTGGCTCAGTCCACGTCGCGCGGTGATGTGCGCTGGCAGGCGGGTGTCCGTCGGCTGGAGGGTTCTGACAGTACGGGCTTGGTGGCTGGACTCAGCATTCCTTTGTTCTCAGGGCGCCGGGCACGGGGGGATCTTGATGCCGCCAGTGCGCGACATGAAGCTGCACGCTTCGATACCCAAGCAGCGCGGATTGCTGCGCGGGCCACCCTGTACGAAGCCTGGCAGCATCGCAGCCATGCCATCGAAGCCTTTGCGGCGCTGCGCGATGCCGTTATCCCAAGGTTGGAATCGGCGCTGAGCGATACCCGCGAGGCCTACCGTGCCGGCCGCTACAGCTATCTGGACCTGATCGCGGCCAGGCAAGAACTCATCGATGCACGGCTGGCATTGCTGGATGCCGCCCGTCGCGCACACCTCAACCGCATTGAATTGGAGCGCCTGGCCGGCGCGGCACTGACCGCCGCCGATGGTGACCCAGCAGAAGAACACAAGGATCAAAACCATGACCACTAAGAAAAACTTTGCCGCTGCAAGCCTGTTCGCAACGACCTTGGCACTGATCGCAGCAGGATTTGTTCCCGGCGCTTTCGCATCGAATGACGCTCATGACCATTCCTCGCATGATGAGGCCGATTCAGAGCAGCTTGAAGGTCATCGCAAACCGCACGAAGGCGAAGATGATGATGGCCAACACGATGACGAAGGCCATGGAGAGCATCATGATGAAGCTGACGTCGTTGAACTAAACGAAGCACAAATCGCCTTGGCGAAATTGGAAATCTCCACGGCTGGCCCTGGCACATTGCGCCAGACCTTACCGGTCTATGGTCGGATTGAAGCAATGCCATCTCGTATGGCCGTTGTGCACGCCCGCTACCCCGGCCAGATATTGGAGCTGCGCGCGGACATTGGTCAGAACGTGTCTCGAGGGGATGTGATCGCTACCGTGGAAGCCGATGACAGCCTGCGGCCCTACAAGCTGCTCGCACCGATTGACGGCACCGTGGTTGATCGCATGGCCTCGGCCGGCGAAGCGACCGCTGGTCGGCCGCTGCTGCGCATCGCGGATTATTCTAAAGTCTGGGCCCAGCTGGCGGTGTTTCCGTCGCAAGCAGCAGCCGTCGAGCTTGGCCAGACCGTCATGCTCTTTGGCGACAACGTGCAGGCCGAGGGCGTCATCGACTGGATCGCCCCGGCTGCCGACCATGGCCCTGCGCGAAGTGCGCGTGTGGTGCTGGACAACCCAGATGGTCGCTGGGTGCCAGAAAGCACAGTTCGGGCCGAGATCGTCACCGCTGTAACATCGGTTGATCTCGTCATTGAAACCCCGAGCTTGCAGGACATTGAAGGCCAGCGTGCCGTTTTTGTGCAGGACGGTCAGCGCTTTGAAGCTCACCCACTGACCTTGGGCCACAGCGATGGTCGCATGACCGAGGTACTGGGCGGCCTGGAACCAGGTGCGCGCTATGTGACGACGAACAGCTACTTGCTGAAAGCCGAGCTGGAGAAATCCAGTGCCGAGCACGATCACTAAGGGGCGGTCATGATCAATTCAATTGTTCGCGCTGCCGTCGAGCAGCGCTGGCTGATACTAGCCCTGATGCTGGTCTGGATCGGTATTGGTGTCTGGAGTTACCAATCCCTACCTATTGACGCGGTGCCGGATATCACCAATGTGCAGGTGCAAATCAATACCGCTGCACCCGGCTATTCACCGCTGGAAACTGAACAGCGGGTGACCTTTCCAGTGGAGACGGCCCTGTCTGGCCTGCCGAGTCTGGCCTACACGCGGTCGCTGTCGCGCTATGCCTTGTCGCAGGTGACCGTGGTGTTCGAGGAAGGCACCGATCTGTACTTCGCGCGAAATCTGATCAACGAACGGCTGTCTGCGGTGCGCAGCCAGCTGCCCCCCGGCCTGGAGCCCGAAATGGGGCCGATCAGTACCGGCCTGGGTGAGATCTATATGTACGCGGTGCGGGCCAAGCCTGGGGCCCTGATGGCCGATGGCCGCCCGTGGGATGCGATGGGTCTGCGTGAAGTCCAGGAGTGGATTATTCGCCCGCAACTGGTGCTCACGCCGGGCGTCGCCGAGGTCAACAGCATTGGCGGCTTCGACAAGCAGTACCACGTATTGCCAGACCCACAAAAGCTGCTGTCCTGGGGCCTGTCGATGGAAGACCTCAGCGCGGCGCTGAGAAGCAATAACGACAATCGTGGTGCCGGTTATATCGAACGCAACGGCCAACAATTGCTGGTGCGCTCCCCCGGCCGCTTGCAGACCATCGCGGATATTGAGCAGGTCGTGGTCAGTCACCGCGACGGCGTGCCGGTGTTGGTGCGTGATTTGGCCGACGTGGGTCTGGGCCGCGAATTGCGTTCGGGGGCTGCCACGGTGGCTGGCGAGGAAGCGGTGCTCGGCACTGCGATGATGCTGCTTGGCGAAAACTCACGGGCTGTGGCCCGCGATGTGGCGCAGCGCCTTGAAGTGATCAATCGGTCCCTGCCGGACGGTGTTTTCATTCAGCCCTTGTATGACCGCACGACACTGGTCGATAAAGCCATCGCCACGGTGCAGAAGAACCTGCTGGAAGGTGCGTTGTTGGTGATCGTTGTGCTGTTTTTGCTGCTGGGTAACGTCCGCGCGGCGCTGATTACCGCCGCCGTGATTCCGCTGGCGATGCTGGCCACCGTGACAGGCATGGTCCGCACCGGCGTATCGGCCAATCTGATGAGCCTGGGCGCGCTGGACTTCGGGCTCATTGTTGATGGCGCGGTGATCGTGGTGGAAAACTGCATTCGCCGCTTATCCGAAGCGCAGAGCGGCATTCGCGAACGACAGTTGGCACTTAAGGAACGCCTGAACGTGGTGTACACCGCCACCAGCGAGGTGATTCGGCCCAGCCTGTTTGGCGTCGGCATCATCACCGTGGTGTATATCCCGATCTTTTCGCTTAGCGGGGTTGAGGGCAAGATGTTCCACCCGATGGCGGCAACCGTCGTCATGGCTTTACTGGCCGCAATGCTGCTGTCATTGACCTTGGTGCCTGCCGCCGTGGCGGTGTTTATGCGTGGGCCGGTGGCCGAGCAAGAAAATTGGCTGATGCGCGCAGCCAAGCAGGCCTATGAGCCACTACTCAATGGGGCCTTGAAACTGCGCTGGGCATTGGTGGCTGGGGCGACCACGTTGGTTGTGGCCAGCGGATGGCTGGCCACGACACTGGGCTCGGAGTTCGTGCCTCAGCTGGATGAGGGTGATATTGCGGTGCAAGCCTTGCGGATCACCGGTACCGGGCTGGAGCAATCATTGGCGTTACAGGCTCAGGTCGAAAAACGCATCGGCGAGTTTCCACAGGTGGAGATTGCATTCGCACGAGTGGGAACAGCCGAAGTGGCCACCGATCCAATGCCGCCGAACATTGCCGATGGCTATGTGATGCTCAAGCCACGTGATCAGTGGCCGAATCCTAATCTGCCCAAGACCGAGCTGGTCGAACAGATGGAGCAGGCCTTGAATGAACTGGTGGGCAACAACTATGAATTTTCCCAGCCGATACAATTGCGCTTCAACGAGTTGATCTCGGGCGTGCGTGCGGATCTGGGCATCAAAGTGTTTGGTGATGACCTGGAGCAATTGCTCAGCAGTGCACAGGCGATCCAAAGCGTGGTGCAAGGCATTGATGGCGCGGCTGATGTGCGCGTTGAGCAAGTCAGTGGGCTGCCCGTGCTGTCAGTGATTCCGGACCGGTCCGCATTGGCACGCTACGGTCTCAATGTGCAGGCGGTACAGGATCTGGTCGCCACCGCAGTGGGCGGCACTTCCGCCGGTCTGATCTTCGACGGCGACCGGCGTTTCGAGCTGGTTGTGCGTCTGCCTGAACGCTTGCGTCAGGACACGGCCGTGCTTGAGCGACTGCCGTTGCTGCTGCCTGGCGTGAGTGAAAACAGCGACGGTGCCCATTACATCCCGCTGGGTGAAGTCGCTCGCATCGAGCTGGCCCCGGCACCGGCCCAGATCAGTCGCGAGAATGGCAAACGGCGCGTGGTGGTGACCGCCAATGTGCGCGGACGCGACCTCGGTTCGTTTGTGGAAGAGGTTCAGCAACGCATCACGACGCAAGTCGAGTTACCCGCAGGTTACTGGCTGGATTACGGCGGCACCTTCGAGCAACTGCAATCAGCCAGTCAGCGACTGTCCATCGTCGTACCGGTCACGCTGCTGCTCATACTGGGTCTGCTGCTGATGGCCTTTGGCTCACTGAAGGATGCGCTGATCATCTTTACTGGTGTGCCATTGGCATTGACTGGCGGTGTTGCCATGCTCTGGCTGCGTGACATGCCGCTGTCGATCTCTGCCGGCGTCGGTTTCATCGCGCTGTCGGGGGTCGCGGTGCTCAACGGCTTGGTCATGCTGTCATTCATTCGTGAACTGCGGCATGAGGGGCAGGGGCTTGAAGTCGCCATTGTGCAGGGTGCTATGACTCGGCTACGACCAGTTCTCATGACCGCTTTGGTGGCGAGCTTGGGCTTTGTGCCCATGGCATTGAACGTCGGAACAGGAGCGGAGGTGCAGCGCCCGCTGGCCACGGTGGTGATCGGTGGCATCGTATCATCGACCCTGTTGACATTGCTGTTGCTTCCCGCGCTGTACCGCATCGTGCATGGGCGGGAGGAAGAGTTGGTGGAATTTCAGGAAACAGAGGAAGGTGCGCGATGAGTGATTGCGGCTGCGAATTCGAGGCGAAAAACCAGGCCGAGCGGCGCGTGCTGATCGCTTTGCTGGCGATCAATGGCGTGATGTTTGTAGTGGAGTTTTTGCTCGGCTGGATTGGGCAATCCACCGGCCTGATTGCCGATTCCTTGGACATGCTCGCAGACGCGCTGGTCTATGCCACCAGCCTGTATGCCGTAGGGCGTGCCGCCAGTATCAAACGGACAGCCGCGAGGCTGTCCGGCTGGTTGCAGATTGCGCTGGCCGGGATGGTGCTGCTGGATGTCGCCAGGCGCGGCGTGCTGGGCAGCGAGCCTTTAGGCGACTGGATGATTGCGGTGGCCATTGTGGCGTTGGTGGCCAATGTCACCTGCCTGTGGCTGATCCGAAAACACCGTGATGGCGAGGTTCATATGCGGGCCGCCTGGATCTTTTCCGCGAACGATGTAATAGCCAACAGCGGCGTCATCCTGGCCGGGATTCTTGTGGTGGCCACCGGCTCACGCTGGCCGGACCTTGTGATCGGTTCGGTTGTGGCGCTGATCGTGCTTCGCGGAGGTATCCGTATTCTTCGTGAAGCCCAAAAGGAAGATGAATGCAGGACGGATGATGAGTGCTCACCGGCTGGTGATTCACCATCATGACAGCCAAGGCCTTTTCCAAGTTGTCCTCACAGGCTTTTGCCCGCATGGCTGAATCAGGCTCGGCCCTGGTACTTGATGCGCGGCGTAAAGCTGCCTTCGCTCGCGAACCGCGAGGGATTCGTGGCGCCGTGCCCCTATATCTGGACGCTCATGCCATTCAGATTCCGGATTGCGATCGATCAAGGCCCATCGCGGTGTACTGCGTCTGCGATGGGGATGCTTCCAGTGTGCGTGTCGCGCTTTGGCTCATAGCTGCGGGCTATGAACATGTCACCGTGCTGGAGGGCGGCCTGCCAACTTGGCGCGAGGCCGGCTTTGCAGTCGAGCTTATCGACACAAACGCAGGTGCCAAACTGCCCTGGCAGATGGCACCACGACTGACCGCCGATGCGGAGCGGCCAATTGCCGAGCAATCATGGCTGGCGGGGGAATCCTTGCCTGTCCGTCGCAAGCTCGCGGTACTTTTTGTCGATATTGTCGATTCCACCAGCCTGATTGAATCGCAGGATCCCAAAGCGGCATTCGAAGCGATTCAGGAATTCATGACGGTCGTCGTCGAGGAAGGCGTCGCCCATTGCGGTGATGTCCGTGACTTCGAAGGCGACGGCGCCTTGTTGTACTTCGCAGGAGTCGGTGAAGCACTGCCGGCCGCGTTCGCGATTCGGGACCGTCTCAATGCCGAACGGGCAAATGGCAATGCTATCCCGGAAGCCCGATTCGGTTTGGCCTTCGGGGAACTGCTGGCGGGCTACGTTGGCAATCATGTCCGCCGCTCGTTGCTACTTGTGGGGCCGGCAGTCCATGCTGCGGCACGACTTCAGAAAATCGCCAAACCCGGCCAGATTGCAACGGCCCGTGAAGTCCTGGATCTGGCGGCGGGTAGTGATCCGGATTTGGTCGCAGGCTTTGAGATGCAAAGAGAAAAGGTCAGTTTGAAGGGCTTCAAGCAAACGGTGTCAGTGTGGACCTGCTGATTTCGATGCTCTGACGTTTTAAGTGGTCCGTGCACCAAACATAATGATGCCCATGCCAACTAGGCAGACACCGACTCCAATCAAGTCGGTCGCTGTGGGGCGGACAGAATCGACCGCCCAGAGCCACACCAGCGCCACGCTGACATAGACACCACCATAGGCCGCGTAAACGCGCCCGGCAGCGTGTGGATGCAAGGTGAGAAGCCAGGCGAACAGGGCAAAGCTGCAGGCCGCCGGAACCAGCAGCCAAATGCTGTGGCCATGCTTGAGCCAGAGATAGGGCAAATAGCAGCCAACAATCTCGGCAATCGCGGTCAGGACAAAAAGTCCGAATGTTTTGAAAATTTCCATCTTTGTCTAAGGCTCAGATGATTTCGTCACTAAGGCTACGAGAGTGTACCTCCACGAACACTTGAGGGCTGATTAGGTGATAGATCCAAAAGCCGCGACACGTACTCAGGCCAGATTCCGCAAGCTTTCGGCCTGGGTCGAAGCCATCTCAAAAGAAATCATCAAACCCTCTTGACTCTGTAGTAACTAAAGAGTTTAGGCTGGTTCCTACATCGCACTTTGGATAAGGACATATGTGCCACCCATGAAGCCGCCACTGAACGAAAACGCGCGTGCTGATGCTGCATCTGCGCCTAAAACTGCCAGCACTCGAAATGAAAGGCTGCTTGCCGTCGGGGGCATTGTCGGCGCCCTGATGGCGACACTGCTGGCCATCGGCCTGCCGGCACCGGCTTCGGCGGCCGCAGACGATCACGCCAGTGCGCGTGAGCAGAAGGGTCCGCACGGCGGCCGTCTGCTCGAACACGAGGACGGCTTCAATCTGGAAATCACCATCGCCGAGCGCGGCATCCCGCCCGAGTTCCGGGTCTACCCGCGACGCGATGCAACGCCGCTGCCGGTGGAGGACGTCGCGGTCGAGATCCGCCTGCGTCGTATCACCGGCCTGCCCGATGGCACCGTCGATCACCATCAGCTGGTGCCGGCGGGCGACTGGCTGCGCAGTCCCGACACGGTCTACGAGCCACACGCCTTCACGGTGGCAGTGTCAGCGGTATACGCCGGCAAGCGCTATCGCTGGCAGTACGATTCCCCCGAAGGCCGTGTCGACATCGCTGCCGACAAGGCGGACACGTTCGGATTGCGCACCGCCGCAGCGACGGCCGGTGAGATCCGTGAAACCCGTTCGCTGTACGGCCGCATCGCGATTCCCGAAGATCGCCAGTGGACCGTCGGCGCCCGCTTCCCCGGCCTGGTGCAGTCGGTTGCGGTGCGCTCCGGCGATGGGGGCCGCAAGGGCCAGGTGCTGGCGCGGGTGGAGAGCAGCGACAGCCTGCGCAGCTACGCGGTCACCGCGCCCGCCGACGGTGTGGTGCAGACGCGCCTGGTGAACCCCGGAGAGCTGACATCCGGAGCGATGTTCCGGCTCATTGATCCATCGGAGGTCTGGGCCGAACTGCAGGTGTTTCCCGGCGACCAGGATCGCGTGCAGGCGGGCGCACCGGTGCGTGTGTGGCTACCCACCGGGGACACGGCGATGGACGGCACCCTCGCCTACCTGTCGCCGACTGCCGACGACAACCAGGCCCGTCACGCCCGCGTGATCATCGACAACCGCGACGGTCGCTGGCCGCCCGGCGCTCACATCGAAGCGGAGGTCACCATCCATCGCCGCGATGCCCCACTGGTGGTCCCGGAAGCGGCGGTGCAGACCTTCCGCGACTGGGATGTGGTGTTCGTCCGCGAGGGCATCCACTACCAGGCTCTGCCGGTGACCCTGGGCGCCCGCGACCGTGAACACGTCGAAATCCTCGACGGCCTGTTGCCCGGCGCCGACGTGGTCACCGACAACGCCTACCTGCTCAAGGCGGACCTGGAGAAATCCGGCGCCGCCCACGATCACTGAGCCCGCAACGCGGGTCACCGGAACCTTCTCATGTATCTCCTGCTCAAGTTTTCGCTTTCCGCTGCCGTGGTGGTGGCGGTATCGGAGTTGGCGCGCCGCTCCACCCTGGCCGGCGCGCTCCTCGCCTCGCTGCCGTTGACCACCCTGCTTGCCCTCATCTGGCTCTACGTCGATACGCAGGACACCGCGCGGGTGGCGGCGCTGTCGGTCGACGTCCTGTGGATGGTGATCCCGTCGCTGGCGCTGCTGGCCCTGCTGCCGGTGCTGCTGCGTCACGGCCTGGGGTTCTGGCCGGCCCTGGGGCTTTCCAGCCTCGCCACCGCCGCGCTCTACATCGTGATGATCGCGGTGCTCCGCCATTTCGGCCGCGTGTTCTAGGACGCCACTCATGCTCGAATCCATACTCCGCTTCTCGCTGGCCCGACGATGGCTGATCGTCGCCGCCGCCGTGGCACTCATCGCGCTCGGCCTCTACAACCTTGCCCGCCTGCCGATTGATGCCGTGCCCGACATCACCAATGTCCAGGTGCAGATCAACACCGAAGCCCCCGGCTATTCGCCGCTGGAAACCGAACAGCGCGTGACTTACCTGGTGGAGAACGCGATGGCCGGCCTGCCCGCGCTTGCCTATACGCGTTCACTGTCCCGTTACGGTCTGTCACAGGTCACCGTGGTGTTCGAGGACGGCACCGACATCTACTTCGCACGGCAACTGGTGAACGAGCGCGTGCAGCAGGTGCGCACCTTGTTGCCCGTGGGGCTCGATCCAGCGCTGGGGCCGATTGCCACCGGGCTGGGCGAGATCTTCATGTTCACGCTGGACGCCGGCAACGATGCACGGCGTGCGGACGGCGCCCATTTCGACGCCCATGATCTGGACGACGCCATGCGCTGGATCGTGCGCCCGCAACTGGCGCAGGTGCCCGGCGTGACCGAGGTGAACAGCCTCGGTGGCCAGCCGCGGCATGTGCTGATCACCCCCGACCCGGCACGGCTACGGGCCCATGCACTGGACTTTGACGACCTCGCCGAGGCGGTGCTGCGCAACAACAGCAACCGCGGCGCCGGCTACATCGAGCGCCACGGCAGCCAGGTACTGATCCGCAGCCCCGGGCAGGCCGAAAGCCTGGCGGACATCCGCCGCATCGCCGTGGCCGCCGGCCCGGACCGCGCGCCGGTCCGGCTGGCCGATGTCGCCACCGTCGCCTGGGGCAGCGCCCTGCGCACCGGGGCCGCCACCATGAACGGGCAGGAAGTCGTGCTCGGCACCGTGTTCATGCTGATGGGCGAGAACGCCCGTACGGTGTCGCGCGATGTCGCGGCCCGGCTGGAAGTCATCCAGCGCAGCCTGCCTCCCGGCATCACGGCGCGGGCGGTGTATGACCGCACCTGGCTGGTGGACAAGACGCTGGACACCGTGCGCAAGAACCTGCTGGAGGGCGCGGCGCTGGTGGTGGTGGTGCTGTTCCTGCTGCTCGGCAATCTGCGCGCGGCCTTGATCACCGCCCTGGTGATTCCGCTGGCCATGCTGGCCACCGTGACCGGCATGGTGCAGAACCAGATCAGTGCCAACCTGATGAGCCTGGGCGCGCTGGACTTCGGCCTGATCGTCGACGGCGCGGTGATCATCGTCGAGAACTGCGTCCGACGGCTGGCCGACGCCCACCGGGGGCGCAACGATGCGCTGCCGCTGCGCGAGCGGCTGGAGGTGGTCTACGCCTCCACCCAGGAAGTGATCCGCCCCAGCCTGTTCGGTGTCGCCATCATTACCGTGGTCTACGTCCCGCTGTTCGCCCTGACCGGGGTGGAGGGCAAGATGTTCCACCCGATGGCGATCACCGTGGTGATGGCATTGATGGCAGCGCTGGTGCTGTCGCTCACCTTCGTGCCGGCCGCCGTGGCGCTCACCCTGCGCGGCCGCGTCACGGAAAAACGCAACCGCCTGATGGACGCTGCCACCGCGGCCTATCGTCCGCTGCTGGCGCTGGCGCTGCGGGCACGCTGGGCCATCTGCGCGGCGGCCCTGGTGCTGGTGCTGGCCTGTGCGGCGCTGGCCACGCGCATGGGCAGCGAGTTCATCCCCAGCCTCGACGAGGGCGACATCGCCCTGCACGCGCTGCGTATTCCCGGCACCTCGCTGACCCAGGCGCTGGACATGCAGGTCACCCTGGAAGCGGCGATCCGCGAGATGCCCGAAGTGGACCGGGTGTTCGCCAAGCTCGGCACCGCCGAGGTGGCCACCGACCCGATGCCACCGTCGGTTGCCGATACCTTCGTGATGCTCAAGGAGCGTGATCAATGGCCGGATCCACGCAAGCCGAAAGCCACCGTAGTGGCGGAACTGGCCGAGGTCGTGGCGCGGGTGCCCGGCAACAACTACGAGATCACCCAGCCGATCCAGATGCGCTTCAACGAGCTGATTTCCGGCGTGCGTTCGGACGTGGCGGTGAAGCTCTACGGCGATGATCTCGACACGCTCAACGCGGAGGCACGCAAGGTCGAGGCGCTGATCGCGGCCATTCCCGGCGCCGCCGACGTGCGTGTCGAACAGACCACCGGCCTGCCGATGATGCAGATCCTCCCGGACCGCGCGGCGCTGGCGCGCTACGGCCTGTCGGTGGCGCAGGTGCAGGCGGTGGTGGCCACCGCCTTCGGGGGTCGCGACATCGGCATGGTGTACCAGGGCGACCGGCGGTTTCCGATCACCCTGCGCCTGCCCGAAACCCTGCGCAACGATCCCGCCAGCATCGACCGGCTGACCGTGCCGCTGCCGTCCGGAGGCCAGGTGCCGCTGCGGGAAGTGGCGACGGTCACCGTGGCGCCCGGCCCCAACCAGATCAACCGCGAGCAGGGCAAACGACGGGTGGTGGTCACCGCCAACGTGCGGGGCCGCGACCTCGGCAGCTTCATCGAAGCCGTGCAGAACGCCATCGACGCCGGGATCACACTGCCGGCCGGCTACTGGCTGGACTACGGCGGCACCTTCGAGCAATTGCATTCCGCCCGCCAGCGCCTGTCGGTGATGGTGCCGGCCACCCTGGCGCTCATCCTCGGCCTGCTGGTGATGGCCTTCCGCTCGGTCCGCGATGCCCTGGTGATCTCCACCGGCGTGCCGCTGGCGCTGACCGGCGGGGTGCTGGCGCTGTGGCTGCGCGACATGCCGCTGTCGATCAGTGCCGGCGTCGGCTTCATCGCGCTGTCCGGTGTCGCGGTGCTCAACGGGCTGGTCATGGTGAGCTTCATCCGCCGCCTGCAGGACGACGGTCTGCCCCTGCACGAGGCCATCCGGGACGGGGCGTTGTCACGCCTGCGCCCGGTGCTGATGACCGCGCTGGTGGCAGCGCTGGGCTTCGTGCCCATGGCCTTCAACACCGGCATCGGCAGCGAAGTACAACGGCCGCTGGCGACCGTGGTGATCGGCGGCATCCTGTCCTCCACCCTGCTGACGCTGCTGGTGCTGCCGGCGCTGCTGCGGATGATGGGGCCGGGGCGCCTTGCGGAACCGGTGGCTGCGGCCTAAGGTCATAGCCCTATGCCGACGTCCCGCCATCGTTTGTGGATCGCGCTTCCAATGGGCCTGCTGCTGTTGCTGCAGGCCCTGGCGGTGGCGGCCGCGCCGATCCGCGGCGATGGCACCGACGACGGCGGCACCGCGATGATGCTGTCGCCCTGTCATGACGACGCGGCAGCCACCGGCGACACCGCCGCCACGGCGGATTGCTGTGACGCCGACTGCCCGCACATGGCGGCCTGCGCACTGGGCCACCTGGCGGCGGCAACCCCGGTGGTGGCGGTGTTGGCACGGCCCCCGGCCGCCACCGTGGCCGCGCGGGCGGACCGTCTCACCTTGCGCCCGCCGACACCGCAGCTGCGTCCGCCTATCGTCTCCCACGGTTGAACCGTCGCCGGCTCCCTGCGAGCCGCTCCGGGCTGCAAGGCCCGACCGTGGAGACGTTTCATGTTCCTGTTCCCCTGGCACCCGGCCGGGTGCCCTGCCTTGGTGGGCCTGCTGCTGTGCGGGCTGGCCACCACCACATGGGCGGCGCCCGATGACCCGCCACTGAGTCTGTCGGCTGCGCAGACGCTCGCCCTGACGCAGCAACCCCTGCTGCAGGCGCTGGATGCCGAGCGACGTGCACTGGGCAATACCGCCATCGCCGCGCGTCAGCTACCGGACCCGCAGTTGATGACCGCCGTCAGCGGCCTGCCGGCCAATGGCGATGATGCCGGCCGTCTCGACCGCGAGCGCATGTCGCAGCTCAGCCTGTCGCTGCAGCAGACCTTTCCGGGCGCCGGCAAACGCCAGGCTCGCGGACATCAGGCCGACGCCGAGGCGGCGGTACGGGCGGCACAGCACGACGCCACCGCACGCGAGATCCGCCAGGCGGTTGCGCTCGACTGGTTGGCCCTGTGGCGAGCCCAGCGGCAACGCGCGTTGACCGCGGCGCATCGGGCCACCGCCGACACCCAGGTCGAATCCGCTGCCATTGCGGTACGCAGCGGTGGTGACGGCAGTCAGGCCCAGCTGTTGGCCGCACGCGTGGAGGCCGGCCGCCAGCAGGACCAGCAGGCGGCAGGCGATCAGGCGGTGGCGCAAGCCCGTCGCGCGCTCGGGCGCTGGATCGGCGATGCCGCGGACCGCCCGATCGGCGATGCCTTGCCGCCGCTGCCGACGGTACTGCCGCTGGAGCAGGCCCGAGCACGCCTCGCCACCCATCCGCAGCTACGGGCACTGCGCGCGGTGCAGGCGATGCGCGGCGCCGAGGCGGACCTCGCCAGGGCCGACTATCGGCCGGACTGGCGCGCGGAGCTTGGCGTCGGCTATCGCCCCGCGTTTTCCGAACTGGTGACGCTGCGGGTAGGGGTTGATCTGCCGGTCTTCACGGCCCGTCGTCAGGACCGCCGTCTGGCCGCCGCGCTGGCCGGGGGCGATGCCGCCCAGGCCCGCGTCGCCGACCTGCATCGGCGGCTGTCCGCCGCGCTGGCCCTGGCACATGACGAGGCCACGAGACTGGCCGCCCGGCTGAACCATTACGACACCACGCTGCTGGCGGATGGCGAAGCGCGGGTCGCCGCCGCGCTCGCCGGCTGGCAGGCCGGCCGCGACGAGCTCGACGGGGTGCTGTCGGCCCGCCGCGATCTGCTGGATCTGCGGCTCGCCCGACTGGCCCTGCAACACGACCACGCGGCCCGCCTGATCGAACTTGAATCCCTCGGCGCCACCCGCGCGCCCGATGCCCGGAACCCCACACCATGAAACAGCCCCTGATGATCGGTCTCGTTGTCCTCACCGCGCTCACCATCGGCATCGGCCTGGCCGCACGCCATGCCGACCACCGGCATGTCCCGGTGGCGGTCGTGGAGGACGACGGCAGCGTGCGCTACACCTGCGCGATGCACCCGGAAGTCGACCTCGACGCGCCCGGCAACTGCCCCATCTGCGGCATGGCGCTGATCCCAAAACAACGCGAAACCACGGACCCCGGCACGATCCACATCGACCCGGCGATGGTCCAGAATCTGGGTATGCGCACCGCGACGGTCACGCGCGGTGCGCTGTCGGCGGGTATCACCGCCCAGGGTGCGGTGATGGAGGATGAGCAGCGGGTGACGGTGATCACCTCGCGTACATCGGGGTGGGTTGAGAAGCTTCTGGTCGACGGCACCGGCGATGTCGTCACTGCCGGCCAGCCGCTGGCGCGGCTCTACGCGCCGGCGCTCGAAAGCGCGCAGCAGGAACTCGCGCTGGCCCGCAAGCTCGACGATGCATCGCTGATCTCGGCCGCCATCGCCCGGCTCCGCAATCTGGGCATTGACGACACCGATGCCGGGGGTCGGGCCGTCCTTCGGGCACCGGCGGACGGCGTGATCACCACGCTGATGATTCGTGATGGCGCGGAAGTCGGACCCGGCATGCCGCTGATGACGCTGACCGACCTTCGCCAGGTGTGGGTGCGCGCGGAGGTGCCGGAAGCCCAGGCACCGGGGCTGGTGCGCGGTCAGCCGGTCTCGCTGCAGGTTCCCGGAGGCGGGTCCGATACCATCGCCGGACACATCGACACGGTCTATCCGGAGCTTGATCGCGACACCCGTCGCGTCGGTGTGCGGGTGGTTGTCGACAACCCGGACCTGCGGCTGCGACCCGGCATGTTCGCCCAGGTTCACTTCAAAGGTGCCACTGCAACACCGGTGCTGCGGGTGCCCAGCGAGGCGCTGATCCGCACCGGCCGTCGCAACACCGTGATCGTCGCCGAGGGGGATGGGCACTACCGGCCGGTGGCGGTCACGCCGGGCCGTGAGGTGGACGGTGATACCGAGATCCTCGACGGCCTGATGGAGGGCGACCGGGTGGTGGTATCCGGCCAGTTCCTGATTGACTCGGAGGCCAGTCTGCGTGGTGCCTTCCACCGCATGGGCGACGACGGAGCCATCCGATGATCAGCGCCGTGATCCGCTGGTCGCTGCACAACCGGTTTCTGGTCACCCTCGCCACCTTGATGCTGAGCGCCGCCGGCCTGATGGCCGTCTGGCAGACGCCGCTGGATGCACTGCCGGACCTGTCCGACACCCAGGTGATCGTACAGACGCCCTACCCCGGGCAGGCGCCGCAGGTGGTGGAAGACCAGGTGACCTACCCGCTCGCCAGTCGGTTGCTGTCGGTGCCGCATGCGAAAACCGTTCGCGGCTATTCGATGTTTGGTGAATCCTTCATCCACGTCCTGTTCGATGACGATGTCGACCTCTACTGGGCACGCTCGCGGGTGCTGGAAGTGCTGTCGCAGGTGCAGGCACAGCTGCCCGACGACGCCCGCCCGACGCTGGGGCCGGATGCCACCGGCGTCGGCTGGATCTACGAGTACGCCCTGGTTGACCGCAGCGGCAGCCAGGACCTGAGCCAGCTCAAGACCCTGCAGGACCGCTTTCTCAAATACGAGCTGACGGCACTACCGGATGTGGCCGAAGTGGCCACGGTCGGCGGCTTCACGCCGCAGTATCAGATCGTGCCCGACCCGCAGAAGCTGCAACAGCATGGCCTGACACTGGCGCAGCTGATCGCGGCCGTGGAGGACGCCAATGGCGAGACCGGCGGCGCCAGTCTGGAGCTGGCCGAGGCCGAGTACCGGGTGCGGGCCCGCGGCTATCTCGGATCACTGGCGGACTTCCGCGCCATTCCGCTGCAACTGGGGCCACGCGGCACGCCGCTGCTGCTGGGCGATGTTGCCGAAGTGCGCCGCGGCCCGGCGCTGCGACGGGGGATCGCCGAACTCGACGGCGAGGGTGAAGTGGTCGGCGGCATCGTCGTCATGCGGTCGGGGGCCAACGCGCGCCGTACCATCGATGTGGTGAAAGCCCGCCTGCAGCAGCTCAAAGCCGGCCTGCCGGAAGGCGTCGAGGTGGTCGAAACCTACAATCGCGCCACGCTCATCGACCGCGCCGTGCGCCATCTGGGCAACAAGTTGCTGGAAGAGTTTGCGGTGGTGGTGGTGGTCTGTGCCCTGTTCCTGTGGCACCTGCGATCGGCCCTGGTGGCGGTCATCACGCTACCGGTGGCGCTGCTGGTGGCGTTTCTGGTGATGCGCGTCCAGGGCCTCAACGCCAACATCATGTCGCTCGGCGGTATCGCCATCGCCATCGGCGCCATGGTCGATGCAGCGGTGGTGATGATCGAAAACGCCCACAAGCGGCTGGAGACCCACGATGCCGAACACGGTGCGCCGGCCGCCGGCACCACCCGCCTGCGGGTCATCGCCGATGCCGCCACCGAAGTCGGCCCGGCGCTGTTCTTTTCGCTGCTGATCATCACCCTCTCATTCATTCCGGTGTTCGCACTGGAAGCGCAGGAGGGACGTCTGTTCGCACCGCTCGCCTTCACCAAGACTTGGGCGATGGCGGCGGCGGCTGCCTTGTCGGTGACGCTGGTGCCGATGCTGATGGCGGTGTTCATCCGCGGCCGTATCGCACCCGAAAATGCCAACCCGCTGAATCGCGGCCTGATGGCGCTGTACCGCCCGGCGCTGGCTGCCGCACTACGCCACCCGAAGCTGACGCTGGCGGTGGCGCTGGTGGCCACGGTGGCGTCACTGTGGCCGCTGCAACAACTGGGCAGCGAGTTCATGCCGCCGCTGGATGAGGGCGACCTGCTGTACATGCCGACCGCCCTGCCCGGCCTGTCCGCCGGCAAGGCGGCGCAGCTGCTGCAACAGACCGACCGCATGCTGAAAACCTTTCCCGAAGTGGCGCGGGTGTTCGGCAAGATCGGCCGCGCCGAAACCGCCACCGACCCGGCGCCGCTGGAGATGATCGAGACCACCATCCAGCTCAAGCCGCGGGATCAGTGGCGACCGGGCATGACCCGCGAGGCGCTGGTGGCAGAGATGGACGCGGCGCTGAACATTCCCGGGCTTGGCAATGTCTGGGTACAGCCGATCCGCAACCGCATCGACATGCTGGCCACCGGCATCAAGTCACCCGTCGGGGTCAAGATCGCCGGGCCGGACCTCGCGGTGATTGCCGAGATCGGGGATGCCGTGGTCGCGGCGCTGGAACCGATCGCCGGCACCGCCTCGGTCTTCGCCGAGCGGGTCACCGGCGGCCGCTATATCGACATCACTCCGGACCGCCTGGCGGCGGCGCGCTATGGCCTCAGCATTGCCGATGTCCAGCGTGTCGTCAGCGTCGCCATCGGCGGCCGCAGCCTCGGCGAAACAGTAGAGGGCCTCAACCGCTTCCCCATCAACATCCGCTACCCCCGCGAATATCGCGACTCGCTGCAGGCGCTGCGTGACCTGCCCTTCGTCACTGCCGCCGGGCAGACGCTGACGCTCGGCAGCGTCGCCACCGTGGCGGTGGTCGACGGCCCGCCGATGATCAAGTCGGAGGGCGGTCGTCCCAATGGCTGGATCTATGTCGATATCCGCGACCGCGACCTCGGCGGCTATGTGGCGGAAGCCCGGCAACGGGTGGCCGAGCAGGTGGCGCTGCCCAGCGGCTACTCACTACGCTGGTCCGGCCAGTTCGAATCGCTGGAGCGGGCCCGCGACCGCCTGTGGCAGGTGGTGCCCTTCACCCTCGCCATCATCTTCGTGCTGCTCTATCTGAGCTTCCGCCGGCTGGCCCCGGCGGTGCTGATCATGGCCAGCCTGCCGTTCGCGCTGATTGGCGGCATCTGGCTGTTGTTCGGGCTCGGCCACCACCTGTCGGTGGCCTCCGCCGTCGGCTTCATTGCGTTGGCAGGCGTCGCGGCAGAATTCGGGGTGGTGATGCTGCTCTATCTCGAAGCCGCCGTTCACCAGCGACGCCAGCAAGGCCGCCTCAACACGGAAGACGACCTGCGGGCAGCCTTGATGGAAGGCGCGGTCCTGCGGCTGCGCCCGAAGGCGATGACGGTGGTCACCATCATCGCCGGCCTGATCCCCCTGTTCATCGGCAGCGGTGCCGGTGGCGAGGTGATGCAACGCATTGCCGCCCCGATGCTCGGCGGCATGATCAGCGCGCCCCTGCTGTCGATGCTGGTGATGCCGGCGGCATGGTTGCTGTGGCAGCGACGGCGGATCGGCAGCAACCCCCGCAACGCCACGCCTGCCTTCGGTGAGCGCTGACGTCGGCCGCAAACTTGTCAGTCATAGTGCCCCCGCTTACCCTGATGATGAGAATAAGAATTGGAGACGCGGGTGACGACAGGGACGCGAGTGACCTTGCATCGCTCAAGCGGGATTGACACCGATACGGGCTGGATCGATCAGGCCTACCGCGCGCATTGGGGCGAACTGTGCGGCTACCTGACGCGGGCCTTCGGCGCCGGGCCACCGGAGCCCGAGGATATCGCCCAGACCGCCTTCACCAAACTCGCCGAGCAGCGGCGGGACACGGTCGCGAACATCCGCGCCTACCTGTTTGCGACGGCGCGCAATGCCGTGATGGATCATCACCGCAAGGCGAAGCGGCATGCGGCCTATGGGCGCGACTTCGCCGTCCTTCAAAGCGACGCGCCGACAACGGCTCTCGACAGCGAAAACATGCTCTTGAGCCGGGAGGCGCTCACGGTCGCCCTGGCGGCGGTGGCGCAAATGCCGGAGTCGCAGCGGCGTGTGTTCCTGCTCAGCCGCGTCGAGGGCCTCAGCATCAAGGCGATCGCCGAGCGCGAGGGTGCCAGTGTCGATGCCATCCAGCGGAAAGTCGCGCGGGCAGCCGCAAAATGCCTGATGGCGATGCAGCAAGCGGAACAGTCGGATGAACGCACGCAGCCTTGAAGATCAGGAGCGCCTCACCGAAGAGGCGATGGACTGGGTCCTGCAATTCCAGGCCGGCCCGGTCGGGCCGCAGGAGCGCGCGGCCTTCGAAACCTGGCTGGCGGTCGAGCCGGGGCGACATGCGCTCTACGCCAAGGCCGAGCGGGCCTGGCATGGCATGGCGGGCCTCAGCGCCCTGCCCCAGGCCCATCAGGCGTTGCATGGAACGGCAGCCCCCCCGCAGCCGGCAAGCCCGCGTCGGCGCCGGTGGATGCCCGCGGCCAGCGCGCTGGCGGCCAGCCTGCTGCTGGCCCTCCTGCTGTTCTCCCAGTTCCGCCCGGCCACGCCCGAGGGCGCGCTGCAGCAGCAGTACGCCACGCAAGTGGCCGAGATTCGCGAGATCGCACTGATCGACGGCTCCCGCCTGACACTGGGCGCACGCTCCCGCGCCGACGTGCGCTTCACCGACACGGAGCGCCGTGTGGTGCTGCATGAGGGGGAGGCCTTCTTCACCGTGCAGCCTGACCCCTTGCGGCCGTTTTTCGTCGAGGCCGAAGCCACGGAAGTCCGTGTGGTCGGCACCCGCTTCAACGTCCGGCTGGGCCCGGACGTGGTCGAGGTGGCGGTGGAAGAAGGCCGCGTCGATGTCGCCGACCCGTCCACCACCGGCAACCGGCTGACCGCCGGTGAGCAGCTCACCACCCGACGCCCGAAAGGCGTTCGCGTCGCCCCCGCCGCAACCGAACCGGTGCTGGCTCCTGCGCCCACCCACGTCGGCGCCTGGCGGGATGGCCGGCTCGACTACAACAATGCGCGCCTGATCGACGTCATCGCCGATGCCCGACGCTACTACCCGGGTCGCATCCTGCTGCAGGGCAGCACGCTGGAGACCCTGCGGGTCACCACCTCGTTCCGGGCGGATCAGGTGCTGTCCATGCTCGACTCCCTGGAAGGCGCGCTGCCGATCTCGGTCAGCCGCCAGGGTGAGGATGTGCTGCTGGCACCGGCGCGATCACCGTCGGGGTAAGCGGCCTTTTCCCCTCGCCGGGCGCAAGCGACCCCCGCATCCCCGGCCGCCCCCCAACCAACCGAATGTCCGCTATCGGGCGGATCGACGTCTTCCTTTCACCTGGGAGGGGAACCGGTCCGACACGGTCCCTTCCGGGGGAGCCACGTCGACAAACCAAATACCGAGGGGAAGACGCCATGACGCGCCACTTGTTCACCCATCCCGCCCTGACCGCGAAGGGCGCTCTGCGCGCCGCCGCGCTGGGCGCCACCTCCGCGCTGGTCTGGGCAGCGGCCAGCACCGCCCAGGCCGAGGAACCGCAACGCCGTTTCGATATCGAGGCCCAACCGCTGAGCGACGCCCTGCTCGACTACGCGCGTCAGTCCGACCGCGTGATCACCGTACCGCCCGCCCTGGTGGAAGGCCGCATGGCTGAAGCGGTGTCCGGCGACATGCCGCCCGAAGAGGCCCTGCGCCGGCTGCTCGCCGACACCGGCCTGTCGACCGAGCGCAGCGCCTCGGGCGCCTACCGCGTCCGCGCCGCCGACGATGGCGACAACGAGCCCGAGGAGGAGAACACCGATCAGGAGCCGGCCGAAGAACCCGAGCCCCAGGGTGCTGCCCAGAGCATCGACAACATCACTGTCACCGCGCAGCGCCGCGAACAGCGGATCCAGGACGTGCCGATCGCCGTGTCGGCCTTCAGCGCACGCGATCTCGACAGCCGCAAGATCGAGGGCGGCTCGGAACTGCTGCGGGCCATCCCCAACGTCACGTTCTCCAAGAACAACTTCTCGATGTACAACTTCTCGATTCGCGGTGTCGGCACCAAGGCCATATCCGCGGCCAGCGATCCGGGCGTGGCGATCAGCTTCAACAACACGCCGTTGATCCGCAATCGCCTGTTCGAACAGGAGTATCTGGATGTGCAGCGGGTGGAAGTGCTGCGCGGCCCGCAGGGCACCCTGTACGGCCGCAATGCCACCGGCGGCGTGGTCAACATGATTCCCAACATCGCCACCCACAGCGATGAGATCGAAGGCAACTTCGGCGTCGAGGTCGGCAACTACGCCAGCCGCCGCATGCGGGGTCACATCAATGTTCCGGTGACCGACACCTTCGCCGTGCGCCTGGCCGGCGCCGCCACCCGCCGTGACGGCTTCGACTACAACACCTTCACCGAGCGCAACGTCAACGACCGCAACCTGTGGTCCAGCCGCCTCAGCGCCAGCTGGACGCCCAGTGACCGCTTCCGCGCCAACCTGATCTGGGAACACTTCGATGAAGATGATCAACGGGCGCGGACCGGCAAGCAGCTGTGCACGACGGATCCGGGACCGACACAGATCGGAGCGACCGCGATCAATGAAATCGGGCTGCAGAACATCCTGAGCCAGGGCTGCCTGCCCGAATCCCTGTTCAGTCCGGCTGCCTATGGCACCCCCAACGCCGCCTCGTTCCCCGCGTACCGCGCGACCAGTGTGGTCATCAGTCTGGGCCCCCTGCCGGGAGACGACGTGTTTCAGTCCATCGTTCCGTTCGGCGCCAACCCGTACGAAGGAATCGTACAGTCGCGCGACCTCCGCGAGATTGCCACCGCCTACGACCCGCACTTCCGAGCCGAAAACGATGTCGCACAGCTGAATTTCGAATTCGACATCACCGACCAGCTGACGATCCATTCGCAGACGACCTATGCCAAGGATGACTACTGGTCCACGCAGGACTACGCGCGATTCATCTCCAACGACATCTTTTTCGACACCAGTCTGCTCGAGCGGAGAAGCCCGATCGCACCGGGCGGCATCTATACCGATCCACAACTCGGACCCTCGAGCCGGCTGGAGGCGGCCGATCTCAGTCAGTCCGATAACGAACAGTGGTATCAGGAGTTCCGTCTGCAGTCGCAACTCGACGGCAACTTCAACTTCCTGCTGGGCGCCAACTATCTGCATTTCGACACCCAGGACGACTACTACGTCTTCAACAACCTGTTCGGTGTGGCGGCGGAGTACATCTACAACCAGTGGCTGGTCGGCGCCGGCCCCAAGCCACCGCCCTTCGAGAACACCAGCGTCATCACGGATGAGTGCGACGAGGACTACAACGGTGGCAACCCCACCTTCTCCGAGTGCGTGTACATCGACCGCAGTCCCATCAACAACCTGGCGGGCGACGGCCACAACTACTTCCGCTCCAAGAACGTCATCGAAACCCGCTCCTGGGCTGTCTTTGGCGAGGGCTACTGGGATGTCCGCCCCGACCTGCGCGTGACCCTGGGGCTGCGCTACACGGACGACCGGAAATCCTCCACGCCCTACCCGACCCAACTGCTGCTGGGCGCCAACCTCGACGGTTCACCAGGTGCCTCGTCGGGGGGCTTCCTGCGTCGGGGCTTCTTCGCCGACCCCAAGGTCAAGCAGGACTGGGAGGCACTGACCGGACGTCTGGTAGTGGATTGGCGCCCGCAGCTCGCCTTCACCGATGAGACCCTGATCTACGGCTCGTACTCCCGCGGCTACAAGGGCGGCGGCACGAACCCACCGAGGGCCGCCATCAATACCGATATCGTTCAGTATCTGCCGCTTGTTGGCACCTTCGAGCCCGAATACCTCAACGCCTTCGAGGTCGGCGCCAAGAATGCCTTCGCCGACGGGCGGGCGACCTTGAACGCCACCGCGTTCTACTACGACTATCAGGACTATCAGGTCTCGCAGATCGTCGACCGCACCTCGCTCAACGAGAACTTCGATGCCACCGTCTGGGGCCTGGAGCTCGAAGGCATCGTGCGCCCGACCCCGCAGCTTCAGTTCGACGGCAACCTCGGGTACCTGAACACCCGCATCGCCAGCGGCGAGGGATCGATCGATGTCATGGACCGCACTGCGGGCAATGAGGACTGGACCGTCGTGCGCCCCTGGGTGCAGGTCCCCTCGAACTGCATTGCCCCCACCGAGCATGTCGAGACGGTCATTGCAGGCGCACCCGCCTACGGTGATTTCCTCACGACGCTGGCGCTCTCGGCCCTCTGCTCGGGCTCCCGCAACTGGGGCACCTTCAATCCGGAGGTTCAATCGACTCTCCGGTTCAACCAGTTCTACGGCTTCGTCTACAACCCCCTCACCGACGCCCCCAACAACGGACGTGGGATCGAAACCGACCTGAGCGGCCATGAGCTGCCCAACGCCCCGAGCTGGACCGCGAACCTGGGCACCCAGTACACCTTCCATCAAGGCGAATGGGAACTGACGCCGCGCGCCGACTACTACTGGCAGGACGAGAGTTACTTCCGGGTGTTCAACAGCGAGTACGACCGCCTGAAATCCTGGGACAACCTCAACGTCTCCTTCACCATGGTGCGCCCGCGCGACCGCCTGGTGCTGGAGCTGTACGTGAAGAACGTGTTCGACGACACCCCCATCGTCGATGCCTTCACCAACAGCGATGACACCCAGCTCACCACCAACGTGTTCACGCTGGATCCGCGCCTGTGGGGGCTGCGCATCTCCAAGGACTTCTGAGCGCGTGGCTCCGGGGGCAGGCGCAATGCCCGCCCCCGGGGCTTCTGTCCTGTACTCAGAGCTTGTGAAAATATCGAACGCCGTCGCGAGCGCTTCGCCGGGCGTCTCCGGCAAGGCGTCCTGCGCGAAATCCAAGGAGTTTACTGAGG
>CAKZHZ010000056.1 GCA_936928855.1 uncultured Polycyclovorans sp. | reverse complement strand
CGCGACGGCGTTCGATATTTTCACAAGCTCTGAGCACATGTGAAGGCGCCGCCCGGCCGTTTCCGGCAGATTGCCACGCTGAGCGAGGTTCGGGCTGAGGCCTGGGACGCCCTGTTCGGGACCGACTACCCCTTTACCCGGCATGCGTTCCTGTCCGCGCTGGAAACCAGCGGCAGTGTCGGCCCGGGGACCGGCTGGCACCCCCGCCACCTGCTGCTGGAGGCCCCGGACGGACAGTTGCTCGCCGCCTGCCCGCTTTACCTGAAGGATCATTCCTACGGCGAGTTCGTGTTCGATTTCGCCTGGGCACGGGCCCTGGAGGCCACGGGGCGCCCCTACTACCCCCGGCTGGTCTGCGCCATTCCCTTCACACCCAGCACCGGGCCTCGCTGGGCCGCCCGCGATGCCGCTGCGGAGGCCGCTCTCCTGCAGCAGCTGGCGGCGCTCACAGATAACCCGGCCTGCTCGTCATTGCACGCCCTGTTTCTGCCCGCCGAGGCGGCAACGGCCCTCGCCGCCCGGGGCGCCCTGCTACGCGAGGATGCGCAATACCACTGGTTCAACCGGGACTATCCGGATTTCGATGCCTTTCTGAACGCGCTTTCGGCCGACAAGCGCAAGAAGCTCAAGCGTGAACGGCGCCGCGTGACCGATGCCGGCATTGGCTACACGCGCAGCCCGGCAGCGGCACTCACGCCGGAGGAGTGGGATCACGTCTACGCCCTGTACGCGAGCACCTATGCCATGCGGGGGCAGGCCCCCTACCTGACCCGGGCCTTTTTCACCGACTATGCCCGCTGTCCCGACAACCGGCTGTGGGTCCTGCGCGGCCATCGGGCAGGTCAGGTGGTGATGATGGCCCTGTTCTTGCAGTCTGGGGACTGTCTCTACGGGCGGCACTGGGGCAGCATGGTCGAACTCAACGGCGCGCATTTCGAAACCTGTTACTACCAGGGGATCGAGTGGTGTATCGAAGCGGGATTGCGCCGTTTCGACGCCGGCACCCAGGGCGAGCACAAGTGCGCGCGCGGTTTCGAGCCGGTGATCACGCATTCCGCGCATTGGTTGCAGGCCCCGGATCTACGCGACGCCGTCGCCAGCTTCCTCGCGCGGGAACGCCCGGCGGTGCGGCACCATGCGGAGACCTTGCGACAACAGGGCGCCTACCGGCACGCTGCGTGATATGGACAATCCGATCCGACTCCACTGGCTGGACCCGCGTGACCCGCAACAACCGTTTCCGCCCGCCCACCTCGCCATGCGCGAGCCCAACGGGCTGCTGGCGATCGGCGGTGACCTGTCGACGCCCCGACTGCTGAACGCCTACCGGCAGGGCATCTTTCCCTGGTACAACCCGGACGAACCCATCCTCTGGTGGTGCCCGGATCCACGTGCGGTGATCGAGCTGGACGGGCTCCACGTCAGCCGTTCGCTGGCACGCCGTATCCGCCGCCGCGACGTCGAGATCCACTTCGACACTGATTTCGATGCCGTGCTCGCGGCCTGCGCAGGCCCACGTGCCGGCACGCGCGGCACCTGGCTGGGAACCGACATGCGCCGCGCCTACCGCAAGCTGTTCGATCAGGGCCACGCCCATTGCATCGAGATCCGCTGTCAGGATCGCCTCATCGGCGGCCTGTACGGCATCGCCATCGGCCGCATGTTCTATGGCGAATCGATGTTTTCCGCCGAAGCCGACGGCTCCAAGCTGGCGCTCTACTGGCTGTGCCGGCACCTTCGCGCCTGGGGCTTCGAGATGCTGGACTGCCAGGTGCATTCCCCCCACCTCGGACGCATGGGCGCGGTCGAACTGCCGCGCCAGGCCTTTCTGGAACGGGCACGTCCGGCCGCCCATGACGCTGGATTCCCGGCCCCCTGGCGTTTCGATCCGACGGTGGCGGCATGAACGACCGGGTGCACCTGTTTCTCAGTCCCGAGCACCCCTGCGGCTACCTGCAGGGGCGAGTGGCCCGCAATGCCTATATCGACCCCGCCCTGCCCCTCAGCGCCACCCGCTACGGCTGGCTGCTGGAGCAGGGCTTCCGCCGCAGCGGCGTCCACGTCTACCGGCCGCACTGCATGGGCTGTACCCGCTGCATTCCCGCGCGCATCCCGGTCAGTCAGTTTCGTCCCAACCGGAGTCAGCGCCGCTGTCAGGGCCGCAACGATGACCTTCAGCTTCGGGTCACCAACCGTCTGAGTGACGAGCATTTCGCCCTGTACCGCGATTATTTGCGCTCACGTCATGCCGATGGCGGCATGGAGCCTGACAACCGTGAGGCCTTCGAGCAGTTCCTGCAGTGCAGCTGGGGCGAGGTGCAGTACTGGGAGTTCCGTGCCGACCAGCGCCTGCTGGCCGTTGCCGTGGTGGACCGGCTGCCGCTGGCGCTGTCGGCGGTGTACACCTTCTACGACCCGGAGGCGACCCGCCGCAGCCTGGGCACACAGGCCGTGCTGCAGCAGATCGAGGTGGCCCGTCAGGCCGAGCTGCCGCACGTCTATCTGGGCTACTGGGTCCCGGGCAGCCGCAAGATGGAGTACAAGCGCGACTACCAGCCGCTGGAGGTTTTCAGCGGGGGTCAGTGGCGGCGTTTCGAGCCGGATCGGGGCACCCGCAGCGACCTGCGTTGATCGTCGCCCCCCATGCGCGGATAATGCGCGCTCATTTTTTGAGCCGATTGGCAGTCGCGTCCCCGCGCCTGCCGCGATTCACTGCAGGAACGAATGTCGAAAGAAGATCATATCGAGATGGCGGGGGTGGTCATGGACACCCTGCCCAACACCACCTTCCGCGTGAAGCTGGAGAACGGTCACATCGTGATCGCGCACATCTCCGGCAAGATGCGCAAGCACTACATCCGCATCCTCACCGGTGACAAGGTCACCGTGCAGCTGACGCCCTACGACCTCACCAAGGGCCGTATCACCTTCCGCGACAAGTAAGTCGCGCCGGCGTGACGCCGGCGCGGCACATCAAGGTTGCCTCAGACCAGTTCGGGGGACTGGCTGCGTTCGCGCGCCTCGATGTCGAACTGCAGCTGGTCATCGTCGACACCGACCCCGACCCGCCCGCCGTGGGCGAGCTTGCCGAACAGCAGCTCCTCGGCCAGCGGACGCTTGATCTGCTCCTGAATGACCCGTGCCATCGGCCGGGCCCCCATGCGGGCGTCGTAGCCGCGCTCGGCCAGCCAGGCACGCGCCTCTTCGTCCACATCCAGTTGCACGTTCTTGGCGGCCAGCTGGGCCTCCAGCTGCATCAGGAACTTGTCGACCACCCGCAGCACCTCGCGGGCGCCCAGCGGCGCGAAGGCGACAATGGCATCCAGCCGGTTGCGGAACTCCGGCGTGAACTGCTTGCGAATCACTTCCAATGCATCCTGCGCGTTGTCCTGCTCGATGAGCCCCATGGACCGCCGCGCCGACTCCTCGGCACCGGCATTGGTGGTCATCACCAGGATGATGTTGCGGAAGTCCGCCTTGCGGCCGTTGTTGTCGGTGAGCGTCCCGTGGTCCATGACCTGCAGCAGCAGGTTGAACACATCCGGGTGCGCCTTCTCGATCTCATCGAGCAACACCACCGCGTGGGGCTGCTTGATCACGGCATCGGTGAGCAAGCCGCCCTGGTCGAATCCCACGTAGCCCGGCGGCGCGCCGATCAGGCGGCTCACCGTGTGGCGCTCCATGTACTCGCTCATGTCGAAGCGGATCAGCTCGATGCCCAGGCATTGGGCGAGCTGACGGGTGATCTCGGTCTTGCCGACGCCGGTGGGGCCGGCCAGCAGAAAATTGCCGATCGGCTTGTCCGGGCTGCCCAGGCCGGACCGCGACAGCTTGATGCTGGACGCCAGCTGCTCGACCGCGGTGTCCTGGCCGAAGATCACCAGTTTGAGGTCGCGCTCCAGGGTGGCCAGCTTGTCGCGGTCGTTGGTGGAGACGCTCTTGGGCGGGATGCGTGCGATCTTGGCGACGGTTTCCTCGATGTCGCGCACCTGCACCGTCTTGCGCCGCCGGGATTCCGGCAGCAGGCGCAGGCGGGCGGCGGCCTCGTCGATGATGTCGATGGCCTTGTCCGGCAGCTGGCGGTCGGTGATATGGCGCGCCGACAGCTCCACCGCCGAGCGCAGGGCGCTGCGGGTGTACTGCACCGCGTGATGTTCCTCGAACCGGGTCTTGAGCCCTTCAAGGATCTTCACGGTGTCCTCGATGCTGGGCTCGTTGACGTCGATCTTCTGGAAACGCCGCGCCAGTGCCCGGTCCTTCTCGAAGATGCC
>CAKZHZ010000055.1 GCA_936928855.1 uncultured Polycyclovorans sp. | reverse complement strand
CAGATTCGAACCGATGTTTGGCCTTCGGCCGAAACATCCAAGATGTTGATCCTCCAAAGAGGTCATCAGTTCCAATCTGATTGCCGTACCGCTACCGCCTTACTGCGAAAATGGTGCCCACAATCAGATTCGAACCGATGTTTGGCCTTCGGCCGAAACATCCAAGATGTTGATCCTCCCAAGAGGTCATCAGTTCCAATCTGATTGCCGTACCACTACTACCTACCGCGAAAATGGTGCCCACAATCAGATTCGAACTGATGACCTCACCCTTACCAAGGGTGCGCTCTACCACTGGAGCTATGTGGGCTTTACTACTTCCTACTTTACCTGCAGAACTGGAGCGGGAGACGGGAATCGAACCCGCGCTATCAGCTTGGAAGGCTGAAGTTCTACCATTGAACTACTCCCGCGCTATCCATTAAGCCACCGCACTTCAAGGCCTCCTGCCTCGTTTCCCAGCTCGGCTCCTGCCTCGCGTTCGGCCTTCCGGCGCATTCACTGGATGCGCCAAAAGGCCTCACCCATTGAACTACTCCCGCGCTATCCATCCCGCTCTGCAATCTGTACCGCGTCCTCAGCTTGCCGGGGGAGAGTGGTGGAGGGAGTAGGATTCGAACCTACGTAGACATAAGTCAGCAGATTTACAGTCTGCCCTCGTTGGCCGCTTGAGTATCCCTCCAGCAGTCCGCGCCCCGGGGAGGCGAAGGAGCCGCGTATTGTGCTGACGCACCCGCATCCCGTCAACCACCTGAGCGCGGTTTCGCGCGCGCCGTCGGCGCTGCCGAGAGCGGGTCTTCCGGCCAGGGGTGCCGAGGGTAGCGTCCGCGCAGATCTTTGCGCACATCGAGGTAGCCCTGCCGCCAGAATCCCGCAAGATCCGCCGTCACCGCGATCGGCCGCCTGGCGGGTGACAACAGGTGCAGCCGCACCGCCACCCGCCCCTCGCATACGGAGGGGTTGTCGGTACAGCCGAACATTTCCTGGAGCTTGACCTCAAGCACCGGAGGCGCCCCCACTTCGTAAGCCACGGCGTGGCGATGGCCGCTTGGCACCGTCAGATGGGTCGGGGCCAGCTGTGCCAGCGCGCGCTGCGCAGGGTAGTCCAACAGCCCATCGAGGGCCGACTGGAGGGGGATGCGCGAAAAATGTTCACGCCGACTAATGCCTTCCAGGTACGGCGCGAGCCAGGTTTCCAGCGTGGCCAACAGCGCTTCATCATCGACTGCAGGCCATACCGCCTCAGGCTGCCACAACCGCAGGCTGCCCACCCGCTGCCGCCACTGCCGGCTCGCCTCCGGCCAGGGCAGCGCTGCGAGGCCAAGGCGGCGAATGCCGTGCAACACCCCAGCGATACGCAGTGCATCCTCCGCGGGCCGTGGCTTGCGACTCAGGACCAGCGCACCAAACCGCTCCTGACGCTCCCCGATGACCGCCTGCTCCCGCTCATCCCAGGCACCGATGTCCTGGCGGGTGATCCGGTCAGCCTGATCCTGTCGCAGATCAGCCTCCTCTAGCGGCAGACCTGCCCGCAGGCGCCTCGGCGGGCCGGCATCCCAGTGCGCCGCAGCGATCAGCGGCGCCCGCGCCAGCGCCTCATGCGCCGGCAGCCGCAGTTCACGGCCATCGGCGCACTGGTACACCCCGTCTCCTCGCGGTCGTCGCAGGGCAACGCGCTCGGGATAGGCCCAGGCCACCAGACGCGCAAGGTCGCGGGCCACCAGATCGGTCGCGGGCGTCAGGCCAAGACGCCGCCCCAGCTGCTGCGCCGTCTCGCGAACCCGCCGCCGCACGGCGGGTTCGCCACGCCCTGCCACCCAGGCCGACAGCACATCGGTCAGGTCGAGCGTCGGCAGTCGCTCCTCCAGTGCCGCAATCAGCCACACCGCCTGCGCCGCGAGGCCGGCAGCCTCGGCCCGCATCAGCAGATGCGCCTGGCGCGGCCCGGTGGGCATGGACAGCAGGCGGCGGCCGTGGTCGGTGATCCGACCCTCACCGGTGACGGCGCCCAGCGCGCCAAGGAGGTCCTGCGCATACTCCCATGCAGACTGTGGGGGCGGGTCGAGCAACAACGCGTCCGCCGGCGACAGCCCCCAGGCGGCGAGTTCCAGCGCGAACCGGGTAAGGTCAACACCCATGATCTCGGGCGTGTCGTGTAGCGCCAGCAACCCCTGTCGCTCGGCACTCCACAAACGGAGGGCGCGTCCCGGTCCGAGCCGCCCTGCGCGACCGGCGCGCTGGTCGGCGGAGGCACGCGAAATCCGCTCCGTCTCCAGGCGATCCGCACCACTGCCGAGATCAAAACGAGCCGCCCGTGCCCAACCGCTGTCGACCACCTGGGTCACCCCTTCCACCGTAAGACTGGTCTGCGCCAGGTTGGTCGCCAGAATCACCTTGCGGCGCCCATCCTGGAGCGGCCGCAGGGCGGCATCCTGATCCGCTGCCGGCAAGGCGCCATACAGCGGAAACACCGCAGCACCGGGGCGGCGCGCCACCACGGCAGCCTGAGCGGCAATGATGTCGCGCGCCCCAGGCAGGAACGCCAGCACGTCGCCGTCAGCCGTCGCCAACGCGGTCTCGACACCGGCGGCCACCGCCTCCGGCACGGACGCCGCACTGGGGTGGTAGCTGACTTCGACCGGAAACAGGCGGCCGTCGCTGTGAACCACCGGTGCCGCCGCCAATAACTGGGCAACGCGGTCCGCGTCCAGGGTGGCCGACATCACCAGCACGCGGAGCTCGGGGTTGAGGGTGGCACGCGCATCCAGCGTCAGTGCCAGTGCCAGGTCAGCCTCCAGACTGCGCTCGTGAAACTCGTCGAAGATCACCAGTCCGACACCGGGCAGATCCGGATCCACCTGCAGCCTTCGCGTCAGCAGACCTTCTGTCAGCACCTCGACACGCGTGTGGCGCCCCAGCTTGCGGTCGAACCGGATCTGGTACCCGACGGTTTCACCCACCGGCTCACCGCAGAGCTCCGCCATCCGCGCAGCGGCGGCACGGGCCGCCACGCGGCGGGGCTCGAGCACCACGATCCGACGCCCCGCCAGCCAGGGCTCGTCGAGCAGCGCCAGCGGCACCACGGTGGTCTTACCCGAACCCGGTGGCGCGGTCAGTACAGCGCGCCCCTGATGTTTCAGGGCCTCACGCAACGCGGGAAGGGCCTCGACGACGGGCAGATTGGGCAGCCTGCGGGGAGCGTTCATGTGTTGTCCTGCAGCCACTGAGCACGCTGAAGGAGGCGCCGCTGCCAGTCAGGCGTGAGGCCGGGGGTGTCTGCCACTCTGCGCAACAGTGCCAACGAGGGGCGCGTGGCTTTCCGCACCTCCCAGAAGCACTTCAGGCTCACCGGGTCTGGATTGCGGGCAATACGGACCAGCGTGTCGCCAGGCTGCACCCGGCCGGGGCGGAGAACGCGGAAATACCATCCCGCCATGCCTTCGGCCTCAATGAACGCCGCCATCCCCTCCACGCCGTGACGTACATCGATCTTCCAGCACGGACTGCGCGGCTGCGACACCTGCAGCTCGGCACTCCCCAAAGCGAACACATCCCCGATACCAACGGCACCTTCATCGAGGCCCTGACTGGTGAGATTTTCACCCATGGCACCCGCCACCAAGCCACCCGCAGCCGACGGAAACCGCGCGCGCAGCCGACGGTAATGCTCGACGGGAAACAGGTGGACTGCCTTCTCAGGCCCTCCATGCACGCGCCGGTCGGCCTGGTGATCCCCCGCAAACCCGTCCGTGTCCAGCCAGACCGGCCCGCGCACGGGTTCCTTGAAGATACCGGTCGGGCGCCCATCATCCGGCATTGACCGGATGGCGCCGATGAATATCGTGGGCACGTGTGTCTGCATGGCCCCATTTTCTCGCGAATCGCGGACAATCGCCTGCATGAGCGAAATCGAACTGCACCGCAAACTGTTGGGCGACCAGGGACGGAACCGGGCCTTTCATGCCGCCCTCAAGGCCGCCATCACGCCCGGGCAGACCACAGTGGCCGATCTCGGCGCCGGCACCGGCTTTCTGTCCTTCCTGGCACGACAGCTCGGCGCCCGCGAATGCTGGCTGGTGGAATACAGCGATGCTCTGACCTTGGCCCGGCAGTTGGCACAGGCAAACGGCATCGACGGTCTCAAGTTCATCGAAGGCCATTCGGGGGAGATCGACAACCCGCCGCGGGTAGACCTGGTGGTGTCCGAGACCCTGGGCAACTACGCCCTGGAGGAAGGTCTGCTCGAAACCCTGGTGGATGCGCGCCGCTATCTCAAGCCCGGTGGCCGCCTCATGCCCATCGGACTGCAGCAGTACGTCGCTCCGGTCAGCGACCCCACCCTCCAGCAGGGCATCGACATCTGGGGTGACGTGGGCTACTCGCTCGACCTCTCGCGCGCGCGCGAAATTTGCCTCAACAACCTCTACGTACGCAGTCTGCACCCGCAGCAATTGGGTGCTGCCGGCCAATGCTGGGAAACCCTGGACTTCCGCCCCGACGCCACACCCCCACCCAGCCAACGCAGCGGCACCGTCCATTTCGATGGCACCTGCGGGGTCGTTCATGGCCTTGCACTCTGGTGGGTCTGCGAGCTCTGGCCGGGCATCGAGATCAGCACCGCACCCGACGCACCCGCCACCCACTGGGAGCAGATCTACCTACCCCTGCTGCGCCCGGTGTTGCTCACCCACGGCGACCGTCTGGAAATCACGCTGAGCAGCGATACCCGTCCCGAAGTCGGACTGCGGGTGCAGTGGCAGGTACGCCACTGGCGGGGCGATCAGCGCCTGTCCTCCCAGCGCCTCGACAGCTTCAAGGGCCGGCTGTAACCCCTCAGGCGCGCATCACAGCGCGCACGTTGACGAACTCCATCAGACCGTGCCGTCCGAGTTCGCGTCCGTAACCACTGTGCCCAACGCCGCCAAACGGCAGACGGGGATCGGACACCACCGGCCGGTTGACCCCTACTGCACCGCTGCGCATGGCACGCGCAAACTGCTCCGCCCGGGCAACATCCGCCGAGAACACCGCGCCCCCAAGGCCGAATGGCGTGCCATTGGCAACCTCCAGCGCAGCGGCGGCATCCGCCACCTCGATCAAGGTGGCCACAGGCCCGAACAGCTCCTGATCCCAGGCCGGCGCGCCCGGCCCCACGTCCGTGAGTAGCGTGACCGGATAGAAACTGCCGGGTCCCTCGGGACATTCGCCCCCCATCACCACCCGGGCACCGGCATCACGGCAGGCTCTGACCTGCCGATCCAGTTCGTCACGCAGGTCCATACGCGCCATCGGCCCCTGTGTGGTGCCATCGAGCAAGGGGTCGCCGACCACCTCCCGCCGCAGAAGATTGGTGACCGCTGCCTCGAAAGCCGGGCGCACCGCCGAGGTCACGATCCACCGTTTGGCCGCGATACAGCTCTGACCGGCATTGACCATCCGGGCGGTGACGCTGGCACGGGCAGCCGCCTCGACATCGGCGTCGTCCAACACCACGTAGGCGTCACTCCCCCCAAGCTCCAGCACACATTTCTTCAATGATTGACCTGCAGTCGCCGCCACTGCGCGACCTGCGCGGACGCTGCCCGTCAGCGACACGGCCTGCACCCGAGGATCGGCGATCACCTGCGCAGTCGCGTCGAGGTCGATCACCAGCGGCGTATACACCCCCTCGCCCAGTCCGGCCTCGTCCAACAATGCCGCCAGCTGCAGCGCCGTACCGGTCACGTTGGGCGCATGCTTGAGCACGACGACGTTGCCGGCCATCACCGTGGGCGCAACGAAGCGCAGCACCTGCCACAGGGGGTAGTTCCACGGCATGATGCCCAGGATCACCCCCAGCGGCGCGTGCACCACGGCAGCCGAACCGGTATCCACGGTGACCGGCTCGTCGGCCAGCCAGGCCTCTGCGTGCTCGGCATAGTGGCGGCACACCCATGCCGACTTGGTGACCTCGGCCTCACCCTGCGCCAACGGCTTGCCCATTTCCAGGGCCATGCTGCGCGCGAGCGCCGGCGCCGCCGATTGCAGGCGCTGCGCCACCGCCATGAGCACCTTGGCGCGTTCGGCAAAGGTGCGCCGGGACCAACGTGCCTGCGCCGCCACCGCGGCAGCGAGCCGGGCATCCAGCGCGGCGGCATCGAGTTCAGCATAGGTCTCCAGCGGCGCACCGGAACTGGGATTGACGGTGGTGATCATGTCGGGGCTCCTGCAGTGAGCTGTTCCAGCGTGGTGAGATATTGCAGCGCCGCATCGCGATGCGGGCCACACATGTCGGGCGCAGGGCGCAGACTGCGGCACACCGCTGGTCGCCGCGGATCGTCGAACAAGGCACAGTCCAGCGTCGCCGTGAGGTGGGGGCAGGGCACGCCTGCCGGCTTGCCGGCCGGCAGACCCGGCAGCGGCGACGAGATGGAAGGCGCGATACAGCAGGCGCCACAGCCCCTGCGACAGCCCATGACCGGCGCCCCGGTCTGGCTCCGCAGGGGATCGCCATTGATAATCGCCGTCTGAACCAACTGTTCCATGGCGCGCATTAGACCAAATGCGCGCTCCCGATTGGGCCCCATCATGAATCCCTGCCTGCAAGACCTGCTCGACCAACTCGACCTCGAAACCCTGGAGGTCAACCTGTTTCGCGGCTTCTCGCGCGACCTCGGCGGCCGCAGCGTGTTCGGGGGGCAAGTGGTGGGCCAGGCGCTGGTGGCGGCGAGCCGGACCGTCGAAGGCCGCGCCCCCCACTCGCTGCACGCCTACTTTCTGCTGCCCGGCGACATGGAGGCCCCCATCGTCTACGAGGTGGACCGCATCCGGGACGGTCGCAGTTTCTCTGCCCGGCGCATCCAGGCCATCCAGCATGGCCGCCCCATCCTGTCGATGATCGCCTCCTTCCAGGTTCCGGATGAGGGCATGGAACACACCACCGAGATGCCGGAGGTCCCGCCGCCGGAACAACTCAAGCTGGTAACCGAGCTGCGCGACGAATGGTTCGCGAGTGCGCCCGATGTGCATCCTCAGGTGGTGCAGGCACTGAGCCGCCCGATCGCGGTGGATTTCAAGCCGGTCTATGCCTGGAACCCGCTGCGACCGGACGCCCAGGCACCGCGACAGGCGATCTGGTTCCGCGTCACCGACCCCGTCCCCGACGACCCGAATCTGCACCGCAGCCTGCTGGCCTATGCGAGCGATTTCAATCTCGTGGGCACCGCATTGCGGCCTCACGGTCGCAGCTGGTACTCGCCGGACATCGTCGCCGCCAGCCTCGATCACGCTGTATGGTTCCACCGTGACGGCCGCGTCGACGACTGGCTGCTCTACGTGATGGACTCACCCACCAGCCAGGGCAACCGCGGCATGACCCGCGGGCAGATCTTCAGTCGCGACGGGCGCTTGCTGGCCAGCGTTGCCCAGGAAGGCATGATCCGCAAACTCCAGGAGGACAAGAAACGATGAAACGTCTGCTGATCGCACTACTCGTACTGATTGGGCTGCTCGCGGGCGGCCTGTTCGCATGGATGCAACTGGCGCCGGAGGACGCCTATCAACGTCTGGGCGCGCTGGAGCGCGGCAGCGCCGGCCTTCAGCCCCACACCCTGCAGATCCCGGGGTTCGACATCGCCTACCTGCAGGGAGGTGATGGTCCGCCGCTGGTGCTGGTCCATGGCTTCGGTGCCGACAAGGACAACTTCACCCGGGTGGCCCGCCACCTGACGCCGCACTACACGGTCTACGCCATCGATCTGCCGGGCTTCGGCGAATCCGGCAAGCCCATGGACGCCCGCTACGGCATCCGCGAGCAGACGGAACGACTGGGCCAGGTTCTCGATGCGCTCGACCTGTCGTCAGCCCACCTTGGCGGCTCGAGCATGGGCGGCTGGATCATCGCCGCCTTTGCCGTGCTCTACCCGCAACGGGCCGACAGCCTCTGGCTGCTGGCCGCCGCCGGCACCGCCACCGCCGACGAAAGCGAGATGCGCCGCATCTATCGGGAAAGCGGCGAACTGAAGCTGGTCGCCGAAACGCCCGAGGATTTCGCCACCATCATGGACATGGTCTTCGCCAGGCCCCCGTTCATTCCGGGCCCCATCCGCACCGTGCTGGGCCAGCGCGCGGCCGCCAACCACGCCCTGCACCGGCGCATCTTCGAAACCCTCAATGCCGAGGCGTTCTGGCTGGAACCCCAACTGGCCGGCAACCCCGTGCCCGCCCTCATCGTCTGGGGCGACGCTGACCGAGTGCTGGACGTTTCCGGCGCGGCGGTCTTCGAGCGGCTGCTGCCCAATGGCGAGGTTCGCATCCTGCCCGGCATCGGCCATCTGCCCATGCTCGAAGCGCCCGCAGTCGTGGCGCGGGACTACCTCGACTGGCGCCAGGCCGCAACGCCCTGAGGCGCAAGGCGGACACCGCGCACCCGGCGTCAGGTCGCGTGCGCGGGGCGCCCGCCGAGCTCGGATCCAAGGTGCGGGGTCAAAGGGCCCGCACCCAGGCGTCGGCGTGGGTGTACGCCAGCAACTGCTGCGCCTGATCCACCCAGGTGATGCGCGCGCGGTCGCATCGCCCGTAGACCGCTTCCACCCAGGCGGGCTGGATGATGGGATCCTCGCGCCCGTGGATCACATGCACCGGTACCGGGTGCTCCATCACCGCGCGCCAGTCGCTGCACTGCAGCTGCACCTCCCGAACAAACTGTTCCGGCCCGGCATCCGCCACCACCCGTACCCCAGCCTCCAGCAGGGGCGTGAGCGTGGGGTCGGCAAGCGCCGCGCGGTCGGCGCCCGGCTGCCGGTACGCCAGCGCCAGTGCCGCCAGCGGTCCCTCCCGCAACGCCGTGGTTGCCCCCAGCCGGACCAAGGGGCGCAGCAACTGCGGCGAGCGGCTGGCGAGTCGCGCCCACAGTCGGCGCATGGGCGGCAGGTGTCCCTGCAGGACGGGATCGGTCAGCGGCACGCAGCCTGCCACCATGATCACCTCCTCAATCTGCTGCGGGCACCGCTGCGCCAGGGCATGCGCGTACAAGGCCCCCACCACGTTCCCCACCACCCGCAGCCGTGAAGCCCCCAGCGAAGCGACGAGCTGTTGCAGCCGCGCCGCAGTCTCTGCGAGGAGGTCCCCGCCCACCGCCTTGCTGCCGCCATAGCCCGGCCGCCATGGCACCACCAGGCGCCAGCCTTCGGCCTGCGCCCACCGCACCAGCGAAGGCGGTACCACCGGCCCCAGCAGCGCGGTGTGCAGAAACAGCAGCACCGGCTGCGCAGCGCCGCCGAGACTGCGGTAGTGCAGGCCGGCCACCTCCTCGTCCTGCCATCCGCTGGCGACAGCCTGTACCACCGGTGTCGGCGACGACAGCGGCGTCACCTCGCCCAGCAGGGCCAGGCTGACCACCAGCTTGATCAGGGTGTTCTGTGATCCGGCGCCGGTTTTCGCCAGCACGCTCTTGAGCTGGGTGCGCACAGTGTGAACCGAGCGTTGCCGTTGCTCTGCGTATTCGCTGGTGCTCAGGCCTTGCACCAGCGCCTCCACCAGACTGGTCTCCGCCTGGGTGAGATGAAAGGCGCTGGCCACCCCCGCGCGAAGGCCATCACCCCACTGCAGGTCCACCAGCCGCAGCAGCACACGCTGGCTGTCCCCCGGGATCACCTGCATCACCCCGACCGGCGCCGAAGACACCGAGGGGAGCGGACCGAGAATGCAAAGCGGTTGCTGCGGGTCCAGCTGGCGCAGCCACTCGCGCGCACGCGCCACCGAGGGGCCTACGGGCAACAGTTGCGTCAGTGTCGAAAAGCCCACCGGCAGAATGGCGCCAGCTGCCGGGTTCATCCCGACCACGTCGCCCCGCGTGTCCAGCAGCACGGCGGCGCAGGGCTGACGCGCCAGCAGGGCAGTTTCCGGATCCGGAGACGGCGCCAGAGGCCCAAAGCGACTGGCCAGCGAAGAGGCCCGTTCCAGGTGCCCGGCCAGCAAGCCCGCCATGCCCGGCCATCGCTCCGGAGGCACCTGATCAATGAGATCAAGCAGTCGCTGGTAGCGGTCCTGCGCGTCCAGCGCGCCATAGATCGCCGCAATCAGATCATCCAGGGCGCCAGCCAGATCGGTAGTCGACGCCAATTGCGAACCAGTGCTCATTCCCGTGATGCCCGTACCCCAGGTGGTGCATGCCCGAACACCGCGTGGCAAGCACAGTGCCAGCACGTTTCTCAGCCTCGCCACCCTACGCCCCCGCAGACCGTAATGAAACCCCTGATTCGTAAGGCTTTCCCGATTTTTTCCGTCTGCTGCGCCCTCGCCGCGCCAGTGGCGGGCTCCGCCAGTGAGCTGAGCTACCGGCCGATCAACCCCAGCTTCGGCGGCAACCCATTCAACAGCGACCATCTGCGCGCTACCGCAGAGGCACAGCGCCCCCGCAGCAGTCGTGGCAGCAGCCTGGGCCTCGGCAGCAACTCACCCGCCGATCAGTTCGTCCGTCAGCTGCAGAGCCGCCTGCTGTCCTCACTGGCCACCGAGGTCAACAACGCGATCTTCGGTGCCGACGCCGCGGAGTCGGGCACCATCGTGTTCGGCGATCAGGTGATCGAGTTCAGTCGCGGGCTGGAATTCGTCTCGCTGGTGATCGCCAACAATGCAACGGGAGAACGCACCGAGATCCAGGTGCCGCTGCTGCAGGTCGAGGGCGCGCCATGACGGGCCGGATACCGTTGCTGGTAACCGCATGTGCGGTGTGGCTCTCCGGCTGTGCCGTGGGGGGACAGGCGCCCCACACGCTTGCGCGCACTGCACAACCCGCGATCGCCACGCCGGTGACCGACTGGCTGCGCACCCTGCCCGCGCCGGCACAGCCGGTGGATGTCGCCGTATTCCGCTACCCGGACCTGACCGGGCAATACAAACCGTCGGACAGCCTGACCACCTACTCCCGCGCCGTCTCGCAGGGCGGCCTCAACGTGCTGCTGAGAGCCCTGCTGGAAACCGGCAACGGCGCGTGGTTCCGGGTCATGGACCGCAGTCAGCTTGACGACGTGCTGCGGGAACGCAGCGTCATCCGCGAAGTCCGCGCCAGTTTCGCCGGCCCCGATGGCGAGCCGCTCGCGCCGCCCGGGCCCATCCGCTACGCCGGTGTACTGTTCAGCGGCGGCATCGTTGCCTACGACAGCAATGTGCGCAGTGCCGGCGCCGGACTGCGGATCTGGGGCGTGGGTGGCAGCACCCAGATCCGTCATGACCTCATCACCGTGAGCCTGTCGGCCGTATCGTCGGTCAGTGGCGAAGTGCTCCACTCGGTGATGGTGCAGAAAGGGGTGTATGCGGTCCTCAACGAAGCCGGTGCCTTTCGTTTTCTTGACGACCGCACGCTGCTGGAGCTGGAAGCCGGCATCGCCACCAATGAGCCTGGCCTGCTGGCACTTCGCCAGGCCATCGAGATGGCCGTGTACCAGTTGATCATCGAGGGTGCCGACAAAGGCCTGTGGGGCTTTTCGGATGCAGCCAGCGGCGCCTTTGCGCGCGAGCAGTTCGAGGCCCGCGTGGCCGTCGGCGGTGTCGACGGATGAGCCACCGACTGGCCTTGGCGCTGTGGCTGCCGACGCTGGCCTGGGCGCAGGTCGATGTCCAGATCCGACAGGTGGATGCGCCCGCTGCGCAGGCTGGCGTCCAGCTGAACGGCAGCGCCCGGGTCGACATCGAACAACGCGAGGGCGCTGGCGCCCGCGCCCGACTGCAGCTGCAGCAGCAGGGTGATGCCCCACTGGAAATCCGTCTGCAGCAGATCGGTTCGCAGCACCAGGCCGAAATCAGTCTGACCGGCGAAGGCCATGAGATGCACCTGACGCAGAGCGGCAGCGCGCAATGGGCCCAGGTCCGGCAGACCGGCGAACACCACCGCCTGGACCTGCAGCAGTCCGGCGCGGCGGAACAGACCCTGCAGGTGGAACAGACCGGTCACCAGCACGCGGGAGACCTCCGCCAGCATCAGGTGGGCGCCATCGAAAACCACCTGCGCCTGCAGCAGGACGGGCGCGCGCACCAGGCAACCGTGCAGCAGGACGGACAGGACAATCAGATCACCGTTCTGCAGGACGGCGAGGGTCATCAGGCCCGGATCATCCAGTGGGGTGAGGGCAACCGCCTCCACCTCGAACAACACGGCCAGGGGCGGCAACTCCCCGAGGTCATTCAGTACGGGGGCGCCACCCTGCAGATCCGGCAGCCCTGACCCGACCCAAGGAGTCTCACCATGAAATCGTTCCTGATCCCCCTCAGTCCGTTGATCGGCCTGATGCCCCTCGCCGCTCACGCCGCATCCATCACCGAAATGCCCATGGACCCGGGGGCCGCCGTGATCATCCAGGCAGATGCCACTGCGGTGCACGCACTGATCGAGCAACAGCCGGATGCCGGTGGCGACTTCCGCGCCTTCATCAACCAGATCGGCACCGGCGCCGGTGACCTGCCCGATCATGTCGCCAGCATCCGTCAGCGTGGCACCGGTACCGGGCTGGCCTACCTGACCCAGCGCGACGGCAAGCAGCGGGCCTCCATTGACCAGATCAACGATGGTGCAGTGCTGGACGGCAGCCTCAGCGTTGACGCACTCAACCAGATTTTCATCAGCGAGCTGAGCGGCAATGACAGTGGCCTGCGCAATCAGCTGGCGGTCGTCACCCAGTCTGCAGAAGTGGCAGGGACGACCAGTACGGCGGCCCTGACGCAGGAAGGTCGCAACCGCATCGGTGTCATTGCCCAGACCGCGCTCTCGGGCGACGCCACGCTGGAACAGCGCGGCGAAGACAACAATGCCTTCATCTCGCAGGAGCACAGCTACTCGGCCAACCCGCCATTGGGCGGCACCGCCCTGGCGACGGTGCAGCAGCTGGGCCTGGATCAGTTCGCCTTCGTCACGCAGACCGCGAATGCCGATGCGATCGCCCTGGTGACCCAGGTCGACAGCACCGCCAGTCATGCCGAGACGCGGCAGCAGGACGCCGGGGTGGTACGCCTGGAAATCGAACAGCGCGGCGGCAGCGATCATGTCGCCGATGTCTCCCAGATCAATGACACCCAGGCCAGCACGATCGGGCTGCTGCAGTCCGGTGGAGTCGCCGCACAGGCCACACTGAGCCAGTCGGCCACGGCCGAAGGTGACATCCAGGTCATCCAGGACGGGGTCATGGACAGCGTGGTGACGGTCGCCCAGGAGGGCGGTGCACGCATGCAGGTCGAGATCGAGCAGGCGAACGGGGTGGGCGGCGTCGCAACCGTCGTCCAGGTGGACAGCGCGGATGCCTTCGCCCGCGTGGCGCAAACCGATGCGGTCGGCGCCATCAGTCTCATCAGCCAGACCAACGCACCCGGCGCCCGCGCCGAAATCCTCGTCACCGGCCGTTGAAGGCCGCACCCGGAGCTCCGATCATGTCGACCCTCAGACTTCACCAACACCTGCGCCTGAATGCCGTGGCCGTGCTCATGCCCGCGCTCGCCGCCTGCGGCGGCGGCAGCGCCGGTACTGCCAGCGCCGCCGCCAACTGCATCGCCGATGCCGCGGATGCGCCCTGCCAACTGTTGGACGAAGCCACCCTGCGGGCAGCGCTGCCCGGGCTGCCGGACACGGTGAATCAGGAGCAGGCGACGCTGGGCCGCCAGCTGGAATGTCGCTACAGCTGGAGCGGTGGGCGCCAGCAGTCCGTTCAGATTGGGGCCATGAGCATGGACGTCGATACCGACGACCAGGTGACCCTGTCCAACATCCGGTCCATGGAGGTCGATAACCCGGTCCAGAGCTTCCGGTTCAGCCATCGAACACCGGACGCCGAGCAGCAGGCGCGGATGAACGCGATTGCCCGCGAACGGGCCGATGAGGAGCTGAAGGACAAGCAACTCAGTGATGGCGCCGCCGAAGCCGTGCGCAACGCCGCCGGTTCGATCGCCAACAAGATTCAGTGGGAAAGCATTGAGGGACTGGGCGACGCTGCCGCCTGGGGCGGCCTCGGCCGCTTCAAACTGCTGGAAGTCCTGGTCGGCAACACCACCTTCAGCATCGATGCAGAGGTGGCCAACGCGGAAACCGACCGCCGGGATGCCGCGGTGGCGGTGGCACGCGCCATCGTCGCCCGTTGCGACTGAGCCTCAGGCCTCGGTACCGCCCACGGTCAGCCCATCCACCTTGAGGGTGGGCTGACCCACGCCGACCGGCACCGACTGCCCGTCCTTGCCGCAGATGCCGACGCCGCCATCAAGCTGCAGATCGTTGCCGATCATCGACATGCGCGGCAGCGTGTCCGGGCCATTGCCAATCAGGGTGGCGCCCTTCACCGGGCGGGTGATGCGACCGTTCTCGATCAGGTAGGCCTCCGAGGCGGAGAACACGAAGTTGCCCGAGGTGATGTCCACCTGCCCGCCGCCGAAGTTCACCGCATACAGGCCACGGCTCACCGACCGCAGGATCTCCTCCGGATCGCGCGACCCCGCCTGCATGTAGGTGTTGGTCATGCGGGGCATCGGCAGATGGGCATAAGACTCTCGACGCCCGTTGCCGGTCGGCGCCACGCCCATCAGGCGGGCATTGAGGCGATCCTGCATGTAGCCCACCAGAACCCCATTCTCGATCAGCGGCGTGCAATGCGTCGGAGTGCCCTCGTCATCAAGACTGAGGGAACCACGACGCCCCGGCAGGGTGCCATCGTCGACGATGGTGCAATCGTCGGGCGCCACCTTCTGACCGATGCGCCCGGAAAAGGCAGAGCTACCCTTGCGGTTGAAGTCACCTTCCAGACCATGGCCGACGGCCTCGTGCAGCAACACACCCGGCCAACCTGGCCCCAGCACCACCGTCAAGGTTCCCGCCGGAGCCGGCCCGGCTTCCAGCAACACGGCCGCCTGACGGACCGCTTCGCGGGCCAGGCGCTCCGGCAGATCACCGGTCAGTACCGCGTCAAAGTGCCCGCGGCCGCCACCGCCCGCGTGCGCCTGCTCACGCCGGCCGTTGTGCTCAATCATCACGCTGACGTCGAGGCGTACCAGAGGGCGCACATCGGCAGCCAGCTGCCCCTCCGCATCCAGCACCATCACGGTCTCATGCTGCGCGGCAAGGCGCGCGCTGACCTGGAATACCCGGCTGTCAGCACTACGGGCGGCCTGGTCCGCACGTGCCAGCACCTCGATCTGCGCGGCTGTGGCGACGGCCGACAGCGGGTCATGGGCCGGATACAGGGCGGTCGCCCCCCGTCCCGTCACCGCCTGCGGCGCCGTGCGCCGGTTCCCGTCACGGGCAATAGCGGTCGCCGCCTGCGCCGCCTCGAGCATGGGCGCCAACGCGATATCGTCAGCGTAGGCCAGCCCCTGACGATCGCCACTGACGGCGCGAACCCCGACACCGCGCTCCACATCGTGACTCCCACTCTTGACCATGCCGTCTTCCAGCGCCCAGCTGCGGGTCAGCCGATGCTGAAAGTAGAGGTCACCGGCTTCGATGCCCGGGGCCATCAGCTGTGCCATCACCCGCAGCAGATGGGCTTCATCCAGGCCGGCAGGGGCCAGGAATTGATCACGGGCAAGGGTCAGGGCATCGGTCATCAGAGTCTTCGGTGTTCCAGGCAGGGGAAATTGCGTCGGAGTTCATCCATTTTGCCGCGTTCCAGCGTTGCCATCGCAAAACCCGGGACGTCCTCACACATCGACAGTACGTCGCCCCAGGGGCTGAACACGGCGCTATGGCCCCAGGTGGCGCGCCCGTTGGGGTGTACACCACACTGGTTGGACGCCACCACGTAGCAGAGGTTCTCAATGGCGCGCGCCGCCAGCAGGGTAGCCCAGTGGGCCGCGCCGGTGCGTGCAGTGAACGCGGAGGGGACGCAGAGCACCTCGGCTCCGGCCGTCACCAGTGCGCGATAGAGCTCGGGGAACCGCAGGTCATAGCAGACGCTGAGGCCCAGGCGCCAACCGTCGACGTCGGCGATCACCGGATTCAATGGCCCCGGCGCGATGCTGCGCGACTCGCGGTAACGCTCGCCGCCGTCGACCGCAACGTCGAACAGATGAATCTTGTCGTAACGGGCCACCAGACCCCCGTCGGGCCCCATCAACAGACTGCTGGCGAGCACGCGCTCCGGGTCCTCGCCCCGCAGCGGCACCGTGCCCCCGAGAATGTGGATGCCATGAAACGCCGCCTGGGCAGCAAGCCAGTCCTGAATCGGACCGGCTCCGGGCACCTCGGCAATGGCCAGTTTGTCGCGCTCCCGCAACCCCATCAGGGGCAGGTTCTCCGGCAGGGTGACCAGTCGGGCACCGGCCGCCACCGCCTCCGCGATCCAGTAGGCGGCGGCATCAAGGTTGGCCTGAACATCCAGGCCGGCGTTGAGCTGTACAGCGGCAAGCTTCACGGTGTCTGATTCTCCTGCGGAGCGAGGCCACGGGCGTCGAGCGGCGTCACCTCCGGATTGTCCCAGCTGCCCTGGACGCGGTAGCCGAACTGGGTGACCTGATCGAGGGGCTTTTCCAGCAGCTCCTGCGCCAGCAGCACGATGGCGCCGACGGCAGGCCCACCCAGCAGGGCGGCGCCCAGCGTCATCCCCCCCGACAGTCCCGGCAGCACTTTCACCCGCTGATCCAGGGTGCGGTGCGCCAAGTCGATACTGCCATCGATCTCCATCCGCAGTGACGGCGCGCGGATTTCGAGGTTGTCGGAGCGCGCCAAACCGTCGGCCAACTCGAAATCGGCAGCGATGCTGTCGAAGCGCAGGCCGTCGTCGACCACGTCGCGGAAATCCAGGGTCAGTCGGCGCGGCAGCGCATAGAAACTCATCAGCCCGAGCACCCGTCCCGCCCCCGGTTCGATGGTCCGCAAGGTGCCGTCGCGCACCCGCAGGTGCACCTCCCCCTCACCCTGCGTCCAGTCCAGGGCCAGAGGGGTGTCGGGCCAGTGCAGCGAGCCTTCGATGACGGTCCGCTCCGCCCGCAGGCTGGGCGCGAAACCGAAGGCCTGCAAGGTCGGTTCGACTGCCGGGCTGCTGAGGTCAAACGTCAGCGTGGCGCTGCCGCGACGCGCGTTGCGGCGCCATTCACCTTCAACGTGACCTTCGAGCTGCCCCCCGGCAAGATCGAAACGGGTGAGCTGCATGCCATCCGCCAGCCGCTCGGTCAGCAGCTGCGCCTCACCCAGCGCCAGACCATTGAGGCTGAGCTTCCCGGCACGCACCGTGAGCGCCGGCCAGGTATCGGGCTGCAGGTTGGCCCCAGGCGGGCTGTCGGTTGACATGTCGCCCCCCTCGATCCGCACCCCTTCAAACCCCATGGACAACGAGGCAAGGTCCGCGCGGACTGCCGTGAGCGCCGTGTCCCACCGGATATCGCCGACGGCCGAACCCTCGAGGGCGAGGTGATACCCACCGGGCTCGGGCTGCAGCGACAGCTGCTGGTCATCCAGACTGACGCCGCCGATCCGCAGACGCGCCACGCGCAAGGCCAGCGCCCGCAACACGCCGACATCGCCACCGCCTTCAGGCAGTAGCCGGTGCCACTGCAGCAGGTCGGCCTGCGGCAGCACCCCCACCACCCGAAGCCCGTCGACGCCGATCGGCGGTGGTGGCGCCGCCTCGCCGAAGGCCACTTCCGCAGCCCAGGTGCCCCCTTCAGATGCGGGCAGCCGGATCTGAGCGCTCGCCAGCGTGCCGGCCAGATCCACCATCAGGGTGCGGGCCCCGCCTTCACGGCGAAGCTGCACGGCCACCGGCATGGCCTCGGCCGCCGGCTTGCCGAAGGGGGCGGGCAACCGCAATGCGGTTCCCTGCAGTCGGCTTTCGAGGTTGAGCACCGCGTCCGCCACGCCCAGGGGCTGCTGCAGCGTCCACTCGCTGGCCCCCTCCATCCGGTCACGAACCGCCGCCGGCAGATACGCAGCGGCGACCTCGCTGTCCGCAGCCACGGAGGCCCGAACCCGCAGGTCACCAGGATGCGTCTCGGCGGGCACGATCTCAGCGACCAGATCGGTATCGAGCCACCGGGCACGCAAGTCGGAGGCCTGCACCTGGCTGCGGGAGAACTGCACGGTGCCGTTGAGTGCCTCCACTGGTGCCGGCAGCGCCTTCAGCGCCCAGCGTGCATCCTGAACCTGCAGCACCCCTTCGACCTCGAACGGAATACCTTTTCGCAGCGGGATATCCAGCTGCAAATCCAATGCCCCCTGCCCTTCGAGCGTGCCGGCCTCCAACAGCGGCGCCAGCCTCGACTGCAAGGGTGAGCCCGACACCAGGGAAAACAGGCGCGGCAAAGGCGCGGACAACCGCCCCTCCACCTTGACGGGCCCCAGATGCATGGCGGCGATATCGGCGCGCAGCGCGGTCACTGCCAACCCCGCCAGCCGTGCCTTCTGCCCATCCACGCTGAGGCGATTGCCGGCAAACACGAGATCGGCGTCGACATCGGTCAGCGGCGGCCAATCAGGCGAATAGGCAATGGTGGCATTGCGCAAGGGCAGGGTCAGCCGCCACTGGCCGGTCGGACGCGAACCGAAGGGAAAGTCGCGGACCGGCCCGTTGATGCTCAGCTGTGCCTCCGGCACATCCCCCGCAACGATGCCGCGCGAGAGCCAGTCCCGAAGTCTGGGCTTCCAGCGCGCCGGCATCAGCGGCTTCAGGGCCGTGAGATCGGCAACCGACAGCGCCATCTGCAGGTCCAGCACCGGCCCCGCCTGCGGGTCGAGCACCAGCGTGCCGCGCCCGGTGCCGAGGGCACCGGGAATCTGCCATTCAAAGGCCGGCATCCGCAGCAGCCAGGGCGCGTCCGCCTGTCGCGTCCACAGCAGATCTCCCTGAAAACGCTCGAACGCCAGCGGCGCCGGATCCGCCGTTGGCAGTCGCACCGACCAGGGCGAGTCGGCGGGCGAGAACCGTCCTCCCTGATCGGTCGCCACCAGTCGCCCGCTCAGGCCGGTGACCGCCACCGCGTCCTCCCCTTGCCAGCCCCCCGCTTCCACGTCGGACTCCACGGTGTATTGCCAGGGCGCGGCGTCCCCCGCGCGACCCGCGCGCACATGAGCGTTTCGCAGCGCACCGCGCAGCGCGGCAAAGCGCTGCAACGCAGATGCGTCGAGCACCGCCAGCCAGGGCGCCAGGGTGGTCAGATCGAGATATGGGGCATCAAGCTCGAAGCTGTGCTTCCCCCAGCGCAGCCGCAGGTCCGCTTTGGGCTCGCCTGCGAGCCGCAATTCGCTCAGGCTCAACAGGTTGCCGGTCGCGGCCGGCTGCCATTCGAGCTTCGCCGTCAGTTGCGCGACCTCGGGGCCCTCCGGTACCGCACGCAGGCTGAGCGCCTCGGTCTCCAGCTGCACCTGCTGCAGGCGTCCGGACTGGAACTGTCCCCGCGCATCGACCTGCAGCTGTTCAGCCTGCAGTGGGAGTGGCGATGTCCAACCCGGCACCACCCAGCCGGCGGGCACCAGATCCTGTGCGCGCAGCTGCCAGCGGCCGGACCACTGATCGATGCGGTCAGACTCGCCGCGCACTTCTGCCCGTGCGGCGAACGCGCCCCCCAATCCGGCAGGCAGACTGCCTTCGCTGACGAGGTCGAACCCGGCATCAGTCTGCGACAGGCTGGCCTCCTCGATGGCCAGATCCAGCGGGCGGTTCTCCCACAGGGGATACCGCACCCGGATCTGCGCATCACTGAGCACCAGGGTCGAGAATCGCGCCACCGCCGCCCGCCAGTTGCGGGGCTCGGCGCCGGGCTGCAGGGGCCGCGACTCGAACCCGGCAACCCGCACACGATGCGCCTCGTCAATCTCGACCCGAAGCTGCAGCCCCGAGAGCAGCACCCGGTCCGGCATGAAGTCGCCGCGCACCATGCGCCGCAGCGAAAACCCGAGACGCAGACGCTCGGCCCGTAGCGAGCCATCATCCTCATCAACGGTATCGCGCAGCACGATGTCGCTGAGCTCGATCTGCGGCGACAGGCCCCGCCACAGCAGGTGAACACCGCCGATATCCACCGGCCGTCCGGCCACCTCACTCACCCAGTCGGCGAGTTGCTCACGGTAGCCGGGCACCATCAGCACGGCGATCTGGAACACCCCGCTGGCGACCGCCGTGAACACCAGCAGTCCCGCCACCCCCGAGATCAGGGTGGTCCACCATCGGCGCCTTATCCGCTCCACGTGGCGCCCGCCTCACAGCGGGATGACATCGAAAGTCTCCTGGGTATAGGCCGCTTCCGCCTGCAGCCGGATGGGCCGGTGCAACTGGGCCTCAAGGTCCGCCAACCCCAAGGCAGGCTCATCAATCAGGCGTTGTGTCACCGCCGGCGCCGCCAGCACCAGAAAGCCCTTGGCCTCGAACTGGCGCGCCGACCGCTGCACCTCCCGGACCACCTCGTGACACACCGTTTCCACCGTCTTCAGGTGCCCGCGCCCGGCACAATGGGGGCAAGGCTCGCACAAAATGTGCCCAAGACTCTCGCGGGATCGCTTGCGGGTCATCTCCACCAGACCCAGCGGCGAAAACGGAAACACCTGAGTGCGCGCGTGATCGGCGGTCAGCGCCTTTTCCAGGCTCCGCATCACCTGCGCGCGATGGTCTTCCGAGCGCATGTCGATGAAGTCGAGAATGATGATGCCGCCAAGGTTGCGCAGGCGCAGCTGACGGGCAATGGCCTGCGTGGCTTCGAGATTGGTCTTGAGGACGGTCTCATCGAGATTACGGTGCCCCAGGTACGCCCCGGTATTCACATCGATGGTGGTCATCGCCTCGGTCTGGTCGATGATCAGGTGCCCGCCCGATTTCAGGTCCACCTTGCGCGCCAGTGCACGCGTGATGTCGTCCTCCACCCCGTAGAGGTCGAAGATCGGCGCGGCACCTTCGTACAGCTCCAGGCGATCGGCAGCCAGCGGCACGAACACCCGAGCAAACTGGCGTACGCGCTCGAACTCCTCCGCATCATCGATGCGGATGCGCTCGACATCGGTGCCCAGCAGGTCACGCAGGATCCGCATCGACAACGGCAGGTCGCCGTGCACCAGCGTGCCGGCTGCAGCGTCGCGGGATTGCTCGCTGATGGAGTCCCACAGGCGCATGAGAAAGGCGAGGTCGTTCTCCAGCGCCGCAGCGTCGGTGTTCTCGGCGGCGGTCCGCGCGATCACGCCAAAGCGCGGCGCCAGCCGTTGCTGGATATCCGACAGAATCCCCTTGAGCCGCTCCCGTTCGACTTCATCTTCGATGCGCGCGGACACACCAACATTCGGCTCGAACGGCAGCATCACCAGGTACCGTGACGGGATCGACAACAGCGTGGTCAGTCGCGCCCCCTTGGTGCCCAGCGGGTCCTTGAGAATCTGCACCAGCACCGCCTGCCCTTCGTGCAGCAGCTGGGTGATCTGCGGTGCGCCCCCCTCCGTCGCTGCGCCGCCCGGTCCCGGCAACATGTCGGCCACGTGCAGAAACGCGGTGCGCTCGAGGCCGACATCGACAAACGCCGCCTGCATCCCCGGCAGTACCCGCTGCACCCGCCCCTTGTAGACGTTACCGGTCAGTCCGTGCCGCGAGGCACGCTGGACATGGATCTCCTGGGCAGCGCCGCCCTCAACCAGGGCGACACGGGTTTCCTGCGGCCCGATGTTGACAAGAATCTCGGTGCTCATGCGATCTCCTCCGGCCTCACGCCAAAGGCGGCCAGCAACGTGGTGGTTTCCACCACCGGCAGGCCGATCACCCCGGTCAGGCTGCCGCGCATGGCCCGCACGAAACCGGCAGCCTCGCCCTGGATGGCATAGCTGCCAGCCTTGCCCAGCGGGGCATCGCTATCGCAGTAGCGTCGTATCTGCGCCGCCGTCAGCGGCGCGAAATCAACCTCGGTCACCGATTCCACCGCCTCGCGTCGCGTGTCGTCCGCCACCGCAACCCGGCTGATGACCTGGTGCGTGCGTCCCGCCAGCGCCGCCAGCGTCTCCGCAGCGGCGTTCCGGTCAGCGGGCTTGCCCAGTGCCCGACCATCGAGCAGGACTTCGGTGTCGGCCACCAGCACGGGCCGGGGCGCCGGTCGCAGCCGCAACGCCGCATCAAGCTTGTCGCCCACCACCCGCCGCACGTACTCCAGCCCCCGCTCGTTGGCGGCAGGCGTTTCTTCCACCGCCACCGGCAGCAAGGCGAAGGCGAACCCCGCCTGGGTCAGCAGTTCACGGCGCCTCGGCGATTGCGAGGCGAGGAAAAAGGAAATGGCCATGCCGACAGTGTAGCGGCAGCGCCCGCAAGACGGCCTCAGGCGCGGTGATAGGGGTGATTCACGTGCAGTGACCAGGCCCGGTACAACTGCTCGGCCACCACCACCCGCACCAGAGGGTGCGGCAAGGTCAACCGGGACAGTGACCAGCGGTGGTCGGCACGTTCCAGCACCGACGCGTCCAACCCATCGGCCCCGCCGATGATCAGCACGGCATCCCGCCCGGAAGGCAGCCACCGGGTCAGGGCCGCGGACCAGCCCACGGTGTCCAGCATCTGCCCCCGCTCGTCGAGCGCAATCACCTCGGCATCACGCGGCAGGGCACGCAGGATCTTGTCAGCCTCCTGGCGCTTCAACCGGGCCAGATCCGGGGACTTGCCGCGGGGCGGCGGCGCGATTTCGACCAAGGTCAGCCGCACCTCATGCGGCAAACGACCGGCATAGTCGGAGAATGCGGTTTCCACCCAGTCAGGCATCCGCTGCCCGACCGTGATCAGATGAACCCGCATGCGCCCGATCAGTCCCGGCTGCGCGTCGGCCGTGAACGGGCCGCCGGAGTCTTGCGGGCAGCAGTACCGCGCGCCGGAGCAGCTTTGCTGCGGGCAGGCGCCTTGGCCTTGCTTGCGGCCCTGGGCTTGGTGGCTGCCTTGGCCTTCGGCGCAGCCTTGGCCTGGGACGCGCCGGTTTTGGCCACCGCCTTCGATTTGGGCTTGGGCTTGGCCACTGCGCTGCTCTCCTCCACCGGTGGCGGCGTCACCGCCCACAGTTTCTCCAACTGGTAGAAGGCACGCGTCTGGGCCTGCATCACGTGCACCAGCACGCCGTTGAGATCGACCAGCGCCCATTCGCCCTGATCCAGTCCCTCGACGCCCAGAGGGCGGTGATTTTTCTCACGCGCCTCGTCCATTACGTTCTGCGCCAGCGCCTTCACATGCCGGGTGGAGGTCCCGGAGCAGATGATCATGACGTCGGTCATCGGCGTCAGCGCCTTGACGTCCATGACCTGAATGTCCTGACCCTTGAGGTCTTCGAGCGCGGCGACGGCAAGTTTAGTGAGTGCTGGGGTTTTCATCTTCTGTCAGAGCCGCAATATCAGCGGCGGTGAGGCTGTCGAGAATGGCATCCGGCAACAAACCGCGCACCGAACGTCCGTGGCGCAGCTTGCGGCGAATCCGTGTAGAGGAGATGTCCAGCATCGGGATCTCCAGCGGTTGGAAGCGCCCACGCAACGCGTCTGCGGCCTCCGGGGGTGGGGCCAGCGCGGCCCCGGGACGCACCACCACAGCCACTTCGGCCAGGTCGAGAATGTCCTTCCAACGATGCCAGGAGTGAAAGTGGGCGAAGGCATCCGCGCCCATCAACAACACCCGCCGCGCCCGGGGATACTGCGTGGCGAGTTGACTCAGGGTATCGACCGTGTAGGACGGTCCGTCCCGCTGAATCTCGCAGTCGTCGGCGACCAGCGCCGATTCCGGCTTGACTGCCAGCCGCAACCACTCCAGTCGGCGCAAGGGCGAGATACGCGCTTTCGGGCGGTGCACCGGCTGGGCCGTCGGCACCAACCGGACCTGATCCAGCGCAAGGCGCTCACGCGCCTCCAGTGCCAGTCGCAGGTGCCCGTTGTGAAACGGCGCAAAGGCCCCGCCAAAGATGCCGATGGCCTTCAAGGCACTCCCGGTCCGGCTGCGTCCGCACTAGCGGACATGCCCATCCCCCAGCACCACCCACTTGAGCGTGGTCAGGCCTTCGAGCCCCACCGGACCGCGGGCGTGGAACTTGTCCGTGCTGATTCCGATCTCCGCGCCGAGACCGTACTCGTAGCCATCCGCAAACCGGGTGGAAGCATTGACCATCACCGAACTGGAGTCGACCTCCCGCAGGAATCGCCGCGCCAGCGTGATGCTCTCGGTGACGATGGCGTCCGTGTGGGCGGAGCCGTAGCGCGTGATGTGGTCGATGGCTTCATCAAGACCCTCCACCACCCGGATCGACAGCACCGGGGCCAGATACTCCGTTCCCCAGTCCGCCTCGGTGGCCGGACGCGCATCCTTGAGAATGCTGCGGGTGCGCTCACAACCACGCAGCTCGACCCCGGCCTCGACGTAGATCTCGGCCAGCTTGGGCAGCACCCGCTCCGCAGCCGGGGCGTCCACCAGCAGGGTTTCCATGGTGTTGCAGGTGCCATAGCGCTGGGTCTTGGCGTTGACCGCCACCGCGATCGCCTTCTCGAGGTCCGCCTGCGCCTCGATGAACACATGGCAGACCCCATCCAGATGCTTGATGACCGGAACCCGCGCCGCTTCGGTCACCGCCGCTACCAGGCCCTTGCCGCCACGGGGGATGATCACGTCGACATAGTCGGGGCTGGCGCACATCAGGCCGACCATGCGTCGGTCCGGTGTATCGAGCACCTGCACACACTCGCGCGGCAGGCCCGCCTCGATCAGCGCACGCTCGACACAGCGTGCGATGGCCTGATTGGAGCGCATGGCTTCGGAGCCACCCCGCAGGATGCAGGCATTGCCGGCCTTGAGACACAGGCTGGCCGCGTCAGCGGTGACGTTGGGCCGTGACTCGTAAATGATGCCGACCACGCCCATCGGCACCCGCATGCGCCCCACCTGGATCCCGGAGGGCCGCATCTTCATGTCGGTGATCTCGCCCACCGGATCGGGCAGCATGGCAATCTGGCGAACCCCTTCCGCCATGGCCGCCACGCGGTCGGCGTTGAGGGCCAGCCGATCCAGCATGGCACTGTCGAGGCCGGCTTCCCGCCCGGCATCCAGGTCGTCGGCATTGGCCCGCAGAATGTCCGGGGCGGCATCCAGCAGAATCTGCGCCAGCGCAAACAACGCAGCGTTCTTCTGACCGGCTTCGACGCGCGCCAGCGTGCGCGCCGACTGGCGCGCCGACTGACCCAGCGTCTGCATCAACCGTGACAGGCCGTCGTCGGCGTTTTGGCCCCGGGGGCTCTTGGCAGCACTCATGTCCTTCTGGATTTTCCTGTTCGCGCGGCACCACTGGCCGCCAACACCAATGTTAGCAAGTCTTCCCAGGCGCCCGGCTCGCCGCCGGTCGATTTGGACCGCGCGTCGATGCGCATCGCCTGCCGCAGCCAACCCAGTGGCTCGGCCGGCCGCACCCGCTGCAGGGCCGGCCGGAATCCGGCTTGCTGGAATCGGCGGATGCCGGCCTGGTCGCAGGCGGTGGCAGCGTCCCGCGTGCGGGCAAACAAGGGCGCGGCGCGCGCCAGGCCGCGCAGCGTCCACAACAACGCCGCCAGCACCTCCTGGATTGCCACGCCCTCCTCCCGCAAGCGCCCGAGACTGCGGACGGCACCGACAGCATCCCCGGCCAGCACCCGGTTGCCGAGATCGAACGCGCCGAACCGGGCATTGTCGGCCACCGCTTCGGCCATCTGATCCGCCTCCACAGGCTGGTCGCCGTACAGGAGGCGAAGCTTCTCGATGTCCTGCGCGCAGGCCAGCAGATTGCCCTCGGTCCGGTCAGCGAGCAGCCGGACCGCATCCGGGCTCAGCCGCAGGCCGGCACTGCGCACCCGCCCCGCCACCCACTGCGGCCACTCGGCCGCACTGACCGGCCAGGCATAGACCACCAGGGCCTGGCGCTCGCAGGCACTGAACCAGGCTGCCTTGCGCTGCCGTGCATCCAGTGCGCCCAGCGTCACGATCAGGCAGACATCCTGCGGCGGTACCGCCGCCAGCGCCTGCAACGCCTTGGACCCTTCGTCACCCAGCGCGCCCTGCACCCGCACCTCGATGAGGCGACGGCTGGAAAACAGCGACAGGCTGGCACCCGCCTCGATCACCTGCTGCCAGTTGAAGCCTTTCTCGGCATCGAACACGGTGCGCTCGTCGTACCCGGTGGCGCGCGCGGCGGCCCTGAGGGTGTCCGCACACTCCTGGATCAGCAGGGGTTCTTCCCCCGCCAGCACCGCCAGTGCCGGCAAGCCCTTGCCGATCTGCGCGGAAAGTTGTTCAGGTTTCAGTGCCATGGGGGAATTCTATAATGCAGCTCATGACCTCACCGCGCCGCTACTCCACCGCCGACCGCTGGCTGCTCCCCCTGGCCCAGGGGCTCAACCTGCTGGCCCCGCACCACGGGGCACGCCCCTCGCCGGCCGAAGGGCAGGAGGAGGCTGTCATGGCCGCACGCGAACGCCGCCACGCCGCCGGTCTGATGCGCGTCAACCACGCCGGAGAAGTCGCCGCACAGGGGCTCTACCATGGTCAGGCCGCCACGGCCCGCGGCGGCGAAGTGGCCGCACAGCTGCGCGCCGCCGCCGAAGAGGAACGCGACCACATGCAATGGTGTGACGCCCGTCTGCGCGAGCTGGGCAGTCGCCCCAGCCTGCTGTCGCCGCTCTGGTACGCCGGCTCATTCGCGCTGGGCGCGGCCGCCGGGATGGCCGGCGATCGCTGGAGCCTCGGATTCGTGGCCGAAACCGAGCGCCAGGTATCGGAACACCTCGGTGATCACCTGCACCGGCTGCCTCAGGATGACCGCCGCAGCCGCGCCGTGGTTGCGCAGATGCAGACGGAGGAAGCGCGCCACGGCGCCGAGGCCACCGCCGCCGGCGGCGCCGACCTGCCTCAGCCGGTGCGCGCCCTGATGGCGCGCGTGGCACACGTAATGAAGCTGGCGGCCTACCGCCTCTGAGCGCCGCCCGCCTCAGCGGGAGATGTTGCGCCCGTAGAAGATCTCCTGGATCTCGTGGTCCACCCGCGAGCGGATCTGCTTGGCCTCCCGCACCGACAGCTCGCTGGCACTCTCACCGAACAGGTAGGTGTCGAGATCCAGCTCCTTCAGGCACATCTTGGTATGGAAGATGTACTCCTGATAGACATTCACGTCGACCATCTGGTAACGACGCTTGATGTCGGCGGAAATGAAGTTCTGGATGGAGTCGATGTTGTGGTCGATGAAGTGCTTCATGCCGCGGACGTTGCGGGTGAAGCCCCGCACGCGGTAGTCCATCACCACGATATCGCTCTCGAAGCTCTTGATGAGGTAGTTCAGCGCCTTCAGCGGGGAGATCTTGCCGCAGGTCGAGACGTCGATATCGGCGCGGAAGGTGCTGATGCCATTGTCCGGGTGCGTCTCCGGATAGGTATGGACGGTGATGTGGCTCTTGTCCAGATGCGCCACCACCGAGTCCTTCTTCTTGCCCGGGGTGGGCAGTCCGTCGTGGTGGCCTTCCGAGATCAGCATGGTCACCGAGGCCCCCTGGGGATCGTAGTCCTCGGTGGCCACGTTGAGGATGTTGGCACCGATGATCTGCGCCACCTCGGTGAGGATGTTGGTCAGACGTTCGGCGTTGTACTGCTCATCGATGTACTCGATGTATTCCTCTTGCTCCTGACGGCTGCGCGCGTAGCAGATATCGTAGATGTTGAAGGACAACGACTTGGTCAGGTTGTTGAATCCCAGCAGCTTGAGGCGGGCGTTGCTGGTCGGTTTGGACTTGGTCTTGGCCAATGCAGGAATCCTTCGGTATGAATCAGGCGCTCGGGCGGCCCCACCGCTCCAAGCTTGGGGGCGGCATTATAGGCGCTCAGGCCGGCACGCCGCCGTCCGCCGCCCGGATCTCGTGACTGTGGGTCATGGCGACACCGCCCTGGCCCAGCATGATCGACGCCGAGCAGTATTTCTCCGCCGACAACGCCACCGCGCGCTTCACCTGGCTGGCATTGAGCCCATCACCAGAAACCACGAAATGCAGGTGAATGGCGGTGAACACCTTGGGCTCAGTCTCGGCCCGGGTGCCTTCCACTTCGACGTAACAATCCGATATCGGCTGCCGCGCCCGTTTGAGGATGTAGACCACATCCACCGACGAGCAGGCCCCCACCGACATCAGCATCAACTCCATGGGCCGCGGCCCGAGGTTGCGACCCCCGATATGTTCCGGGCCATCAATGACAATGGCGTGACCGCTGCCGGATTCGGCGATGAAGGCCGCCTGTTCGGCCCATTTGACGCGTGCTTTCACCGAAAAAGCTCCTGAATCGGCTGTGGGGTGTGGTAGTTTCCGGCAACCGTCGCCAAAGCTCCAGAGTTGCCCTCCATGTCCGATGCCTTCGCCGAGATGCTGCAACGTCCCGCGATCCAGCATTTCGTGGGGCTGGCACACAAGCGCAGCGTACCCCCCAAGCAGACGCTGATGCACGCTGGCGACTCACCGCAATCCCTCTACCTGATCCTGGAAGGGTCGGTCAGCATCCTGCTGGAAGACGACGAAGGGCGCGAGATCGTATTGGCCTACCTCAATCCCGGCGAGTTCTTCGGGGAGATGTGCCTGTTTCCGCAGCAGCCGGTCCGCTCGGCCATCGTGCGCACCCGCACGCCCACCTTGCTCGCCGAAATGGGCCTGCAGGGCTTCCGCAGCTTTGCCCATGAACAGCCGGAGATCATGTTCGATATTGCCGGCCAGCTGGCCGCCCGCCTGCGCGATACCAGCCGCCGCGTCGGAGACCTGACCTTTCTCGATGTTGCAGGCCGGCTGGCACGCGTGCTGCTCGACCTCGCCAGCAGCCCCGATGCCCGCCCGCACCCGCGCGGCGTGGTGGTCAAGATCAGCCGTCAGGAACTGGCGCGTATCGTCGGTTGCTCCCGCGAGATGGCCGGGCGCGTGCTGAAGCGCCTGGAAGAGGACGGCATCGTGCAGAGCCAGGGCCGCAGCATTCTGGTGCTCGGCGGCCGCACCACCACCGACGACTGAGCCGCTCAGTCGGCGATCAGGGCCTTGAGCGCCGCACCCGGGTCCGGCTGACGCATCAGCGATTCCCCAACCAGAAACCGCCGCACACCCGCCGCCATCATCCGCGCCACGTCCGCCGGCCCGGCGATGCCGGACTCGGTCACCACCGGTACGCCGCCGGGCGCGTCGCCCAACAGATCCAGTGTGGTTTCCAGGCGGGTTTCGAACGTCCGCAGGTTGCGGTTGTTGACGCCCAGCACCCAGCCCTCCCGCAGACCGGCCCGCTGCACCCGCGCCAGCTCCTCGCCGTCATGCACCTCCACCAGCACCTCCAGCCCCTGCTCGCGTGCACAGGCGTGGAGGCTGTTGAGCTGGTCGACAGACAGGCAGGCGGCAATCAGCAGCACGCAATCGGCACCGATGGCACGCGCCTCCACCACCTGCAGCTCATCCACCAGGAAATCCTTGCGGATCACCGGCAGGGCGCAGGCGGCGCGCGCCGACACCAGATACTCGTTGTGGCCCTGGAAGAAGCGCTCGTCGGTGAGCACCGACAGGCAGGCCGCGCCGCCGTCGGCGTAGGCGCGCGCGATCGCCGGTGGATCGAAATCGGCGCGGATCACGCCCTTGCTGGGGCTGGCCTTCTTGATCTCGGCAATCACCGAAGCGCCGGTTTCGGCCTTGCCGTCGAGCGCGGCAATGAAGCCGCGCGGCGCATCGGCCGCCGCAGCGCGTTCCATCAGGTCGCGCAGGCTGTAGCGTCGCCGCAGCGCGGTGATCTCCTCCCGCTTGACCTCGACGATCCGTTCGAGAATGTCGGCCATCTCAGCCCCCCGACAGCTGGCGCGAGGTGATCACCAGCGCATCCAGCTTGGCCTGCGCGGCCCCACTGGACAGTGCCTCCCGCGCCTGGGCGATGCCGCTGGCAACGTCGGGGACGGCCCCGGCGGCATAGAGCGAGGCACCGGCATTGAAGACCACGATGTCGCGGGCCGGACCGGGGCGGTCCGCCAGCACATCGCGGATGCGCGCGCAGGACTCCGCAGCGTCGGCCACCGCCAGCTGGCGGGTAGCCGCCATCGGCAGGCCGAAATCCTCGGGATGCAGGTCGTACTCATGGACCGCGCCGTCGCGCAGCTCGCCGACCCGGGTGCTGCCCCCCAGGGTGATCTCGTCGAGGCCATCGCGGCCGTAGACCACCAGGGCACGGGTGGCGCCCAGCGCCTGCAGCACCCGGATCTGGATGCCCACCAGGTCCTCGTGGAACACCCCCATCAGGATGTTGGGCGCACCCGCCGGATTGGTCAGCGGCCCGAGAATGTTGAACAGGGTCTTCACCCCCATTTCACGCCGCACCGGCGCCACCGCCTTCATCGCCGGGTGGTGGTTGGGGGCAAACATGAACCCGATGCCCACCTGTTCGATGCACGGCCCCACCTGCTCCGGCGGCAGGTCGATGGCGACGCCGAGCTGCTCCAGCACGTCGGCACTGCCCGACTTCGACGACACCCCGCGATTACCGTGCTTGGCCACCCGCACGCCGCAGGCCGCCACCACGAACATCGAGCAGGTGGAGATGTTGAAGCTGTGGCTGCCATCCCCGCCGGTGCCGACGATATCCAGCAGCGGGCCGCCCTGGTCCGACACCGTCACCTTGCGCGAGAACTCGCGCATCACCTGGGCGGCGGCGGCGATCTCGCCGACCGACTCCTTCTTCACCCGCAGGCCGGTCAGCAGCGCGGCGGTCATCACCGGCGACACCTCGCCCTGCATGATGGCGCGCATCAGCGCCACCATTTCGTCGTGAAAGATTTCGCGATGTTCGATGACCCGCTGCAACGCAGCCTGGGGGGTGATGGACATCAGGTCGTCTCCAGAAAGTTCTGCAACAGCTGGTGGCCGTGCTCGGTGAGAATGGATTCCGGGTGGAACTGCACCCCCTCGATCGGCAGGCTGCGGTGGCGCAGCCCCATGATTTCGTCGGGACTGCCGTCCGCCTGCTGCGTCCAGGCCGTCACCTCGAAGCAGTCCGGCAGCCCCTCGCGGTCCACGATCAGCGAGTGGTAGCGGGTGGCGGTGTATGGGCTGGGCAGGTCGCGGAACACCCCCGCACCCTGGTGAAACACCGGGCTGGTCTTGCCGTGCATCACCTGACGCGCGCGGATCACCCGTCCGCCAAAGGCCTGGCCGATGGCCTGATGCCCGAGACAGACCCCGAGGATGGGAAAGCGCCCCTTCAGCCGGTCGATCAGCTCCAGGCAGATCCCCGCCTCGTTGGGCGTGCAGGGGCCGGGTGACAGCACGATATGACGCGGCGCCAGCTGCTCGACCGCGTCCACGCTGATCTGGTCATTGCGATGCACCACCACCTCCACCCCCAGTTCGCCGAAGTACTGCACCAGGTTGTAGGTGAAGGAGTCATAGTTATCGATCATCAGCAGCATGGAACTGCCACCTCATTGTCGTTATTGCAGGTGATCGCGTTCATGGCGAAGGGCGGCCGGGCTGGGCACGATGCCAGCAGGAGGGAATGGGGCGTCATTCTACCGTTCCGCGCCGGACACCGGCCCGATCGCAAGGACGATGGCTTGGCACATTCAGTGAACACATGTACACTTTTGTGGCTCCCTGCCGGACCGCCCCATGCCTGCACCCCTGCCTCGCGACACCGCTCCCGCCCAGACACGCGGCGCCCTGTACCTGGCCGCCCGTGGGCTCGACCAGATCACCCAGCGGGCGCAGCAACTGCACCACGCCATCGCCGCCGTGCCGTTCGGCGCGCTTGCACCGCTGCCGGGCATCCGCGCCGGCAGCGAGACCGCCCGGATGGTGCACGACGGCATCACCGACGGCGTGTATGCCACCGTGCGTGCGTCCACCCAGGCGGTCTTCGGCCTGGCGGGGATGGCGGTACGCGAATGGGAGCGGCAGGTTCCGGCGTCGCCGCTGGCACCCCACCCACAGCGTGACCTCGCCGTAAGCGCGCTGGCCGGCCTGGTCGGCGACGACCTCGCCGCCCGCCGCAATCCGCTGGCGCCGCGCATGGGCTTCTACCGCAACGGCCAGCGCCTGCCGATGGACCCGGCCGCCCTCGCCGACCCACACGTGCAGTGCCGTGGCCGTCTGGTGGTCTTCCTGCACGGCCTCGCCTGCAATGAATCCGCCTGGGATTTCTATGCCGACGCCGCCGAGCCGGAAACCCACCCCTACGGCCTGCGGCTGGAAACCGAGCTGGACTGCACCGCGCTGTACCTGCGCTACAACACCGGCCTGCACATCTCCCGCAATGGCGCCCGGCTGTCCCGTCTGCTCACGCGCCTGTGCCAGCGCTGGCCGGTGAAGGTGCGCGACATCGTGCTGGTCGGGCACAGCATGGGTGGCCTGGTGGCCCGCGCCGCCGCACTCGCCGGCGAATCGCAACAGGCCCCATGGACCGACGCGCTGTCGCAGGTGATCTGCCTGGGCTCGCCCCATCGCGGTGCCCCGCTGGCGCGCTGGGTCAGCCACGGCAGTCGCCTGCTGAACCGATTCACCCTCACCCGACCGATCGCCGAAGTGCTGGAGGTCCGCTCGGTGGGCATCCGTGATCTCGACCGCGGCGATGTCCGCGATGAGGACTGGCGCCCGCGCGCCGCCAGCGGGCCGCTGCCCCTGCCGCCCCGCATCCCCCGCGTGCGCTACCACTTCATCGGCAGCACCCTCGCGCATCCGGGACAGGAGTGGATGGGCCACCTGATCGGCGACGGTCTGGTGCAGGTGCCCAGCGCCACCGCCGCCGCGCTGGCCGACGCCGATGTCGCCCTGCTGTACCGCTGCCACCACCTGCGCCTGCTCAACCACCCGGCCATCTACGGCCTGATCCGGGCGGCGCTGCAGTCTCCGGCTCAGGCCGACTGCTTGCGCACCTCGGTGAGAAAGTCCCGCAGGTAGGGCCGTGCCGCCAGGCTCTCGGGCATGGCGGCGTGCAGCTCGCAGCGCAGGCCCTTCGGCCCCAGCGGCTTGCCGACGACGTAGCCCCGCGCCAGATAGGGCGCCACGCTCCACGCCGGCAGCGCGGCAATCCCGCGGCCACTGGCCACCAGTTGCAGGATGGCCACCGTGAGCTCGGCATGGCGGCGCTTCGGCCGCAGTCCGGCCGGTGCCAGGAAGTGCCTCACCACATCCAGCATGTCGTCCTCCACCGGATAGCTGATCAGCGTTTCCGCCGCCACCTCCTCCGGCCGCAGCCAGCGCTTGCCGGCCAGCGGATGCCCCGGCGCCAGAATCGCCAGCGTCTCGTAGTCGAACAGGGGGGCGGTGACGATGCCGGGGCGGCGCGGCGGCAGGTCGTGCAACACCGCAAAGTCGGCCCTGCCCTGCTCGATCAGGGTCACCGGCTCGGTATGGAAGCCGCTCACCAGATCCAGCTCCACCTCCGGCCAGTGCTCGCGGAAGGCGTCCATCGCCGGCATCAGCCAGTCGAAGCAGGTGTGGCACTCCACCGCCACCCGCAGTTCACCGCTGCGGCCGGAAACCCATTGCGCGATATCCCGTTCGGTGGCGGCGGTCAGCGCTGTCACCTCGCGGGCGGCGCGCAGCAGCCGCTGCCCGGCCTGGGTGAAGCGCAGCGGTCGGGTGTTGCGCTCGAACAGGGGCACGCCGAAATGGTTTTCCAGCACCCGGATCTGGTGGGACAGCGCCGACTGGGTGACGAACACCCGCGCCGCCGCCTTGGCCAGGGTGCCGGCCTCGTCGAGCGCGATCAGGGTGTGCAGGTGGCGGAGTTCGAGTGGCGATGACATGAATAAATCTCATGAAAAATGTAAAAACTTTGAGATTGAATAATATATCGTCAGCCCTGACCATGCCGGCCCCTGCATCGACACCCGGACCCGGCCATGACCACCACCCACCTCCTCGGCTTCCCCCGCATCGGCGCCCACCGTGAACTCAAGCGCGCGCTGGAGGACCACTGGCGCGGCGCCCTCGACGCCGACGGCCTGCAGGCCGTGGGGCGCGAACTGCGCGCCCGTCACTGGGGCCTGCAGCGGGCCGCCGGACTGGACTACGTGAGCGTCGGCGACTTCGCCTGGTACGACCACCTGCACACCGTCACCGCGCTGTGCTCGGCAGCGCCGGCGCGCTTTGGTCTGGGCGAACGGGTGGATCTCGCCGGCTACTTCGCCATGGCCCGCGGCACCCCCTCGCAGCCGGCACTGGCCATGAAGAAGTGGTTCGACACCAACTACCACTACCTGGTCCCGGAACTGTCGGCGGACACCCGCTTCCAGCTCAACCGCGACTGGCTGTTTCCGGACGTGGACGAGGCACTCGCCGCCGGCCATCCGGTCAAGGTGGTGCTGCCCGGCCCGCTGACCTGGCTGTGGCTGGCCAGCGCCCCTGCCGGCTTCAACAAGCTGGACCTGCTGTCGCCCCTGCTCAACGTCTACTACGCCGTCGCCGAAGCGCTGAAGGCCCGTGGCGTGGCCTGGCTGCAGCTGGACGAGCCCATCCTGTCGCTGGACCTGCCGTCCGAGTGGCTCGCGGCCCTGCCCGTGGTCTACCGCGAACTGGCCCCGGCGGCACCCCCGATCCTGCTGGCCACCTACTTCGGTGGCGTCGGGGCCCATGCCACCCGCCTCGCCGCGCTGCCGGTCGCCGGCCTGCATCTGGACCTGGTGCGCGACCCCGCCCAGCTCGACACCTTCCTTGCCGAATGGCCGACCGACCGGGTGCTCTCCCTGGGGGTGGTCGACGGCCGCAACCTGTGGCGTACCGACCTCACCCGCGCACTCGCCCGACTCCACCCGCTGAAGGCGCAGCTCGGCGCGCGGCTGTGGCTGTCCGCCTCCTGCTCCCTGCTGCACGTGCCGCATGATCTCGACCAGGAGGACCAGCTTGACCCGCGCCTCAAGGCCTGGATGGCCTTCGCCAACCAGAAGCTGGACGAGCTGAACACGCTCAAGCGCGCGCTGGATGAAGGCGAGGCTGCGGTGTGGCCGGCGCTGTACGCCGCCGCCAAGGCCCTCGAGGATCGCCGCACGGCGCCCAGCACACAGGTGGCCACCGTGCGCGAACGGGTCGCCGCGCTGACCGACGCCGACACCCGCCGTCAGTCGTCCTTCCCCGTCCGCATCGCCGCCCAGCAGGCGCGGCTGAACCTGCCGCCGCTGCCCACCACCACCATCGGCTCCTTTCCGCAGACCGCCGGGATCCGCGCCACACGGGCCGCCTTCAAGGCCGGCCGCATCAGCGAGTCCGACTATGTCGCGGCCATGCAGGCCGAGATCCGCGACGTGGTGGCGCGCCAGCAGGCCCTGGGCCTGGACGTGCTGGTGCACGGCGAGCCCGAACGCAACGACATGGTCGAGTACTTCGGCGAACAGCTCGACGGCTATGCCTTCACTCGCTTCGGCTGGGTGCAGAGCTACGGCTCGCGCTGCGTCAAACCCCCGGTCATCTACGGCGATGTGTCCCGGCCCCGGGCGATGACGGTGGAATGGTCCCGCTATGCACAGAGTCTCACCGACAAGCCGATGAAGGGCATGCTCAGCGGCCCGCTGACCATGCTGTTCTGGAGTTTCGTGCGCGACGACCTGCCGCGACAGGCGGTGGCGCTGCAACTGGCACTCGCCCTGCGCGACGAAGTAACGGACCTGGAAGCCGCCGGCATCCGCGTGATCCAGATCGACGAGCCGACCCTCCGCGAAGGCCTGCCACTGCGGCAGGCCGACTGGCCGGCCTATCTCGACTGGGCGGTGCGCGCCTTCCGCATCACCGCCTCCGGCGTGCGTGACGACACCCAGATCCACACCCACATGTGCTACTCGGAGTTCAACGACATCCTGCCCGCCATCGCCGCGCTGGACGCCGACGTCATCACCATCGAAACCTCACGCGGCAAGATGAAGCTGCTGGAAGGCTTTGCCGATTTCCGCTATCCCAACGATATCGGACCGGGCCTCTACGACATTCACTCACCCCGTGTGCCGGCCCAGGCCGAAATGTCCGACCTGCTGCAACGTGCACTGAAGGTGCTCCCTGCCGAGCGGCTGTGGGTGAACCCGGACTGCGGCCTCAAGACCCGCGGCTGGCCGGAAACCGAGGCCGCCTTGCGGGCCATGGTGGAAACCGCGCGCGCGGCGCGTCAGACGCTGGCGGCCTAGGTGCGGCGGCCGGCACGCCAGACGCGCAGGGCGCCGTAGAGCAGCGGTGCGGCGGCTAGCAGCAGCGCCGCCGCATCGCCACCCGGCGAGCCGATCAGCAACATGCCGACCAGGCCCGCAACCGACAGCAGGGCCAGCCCCAGCACCCGGATCATCGGCCGGCGGTTCATGCGCGCACCCCCACGACATCGGGCGCCGGGGCGCCGCGCCGGCGTCGTCGGTTCCACCACAGCCAGGCACCGTTGGCGGTGATGAACAGGGTCAGCCAGGTGCAGACGGTCCACAGGATCTTCAGCGCCATGCCACCGTAGTCGCCAAAATGCAGGGGCTCGGACAGCGAGATGGCCGTGAGGTACCACGGCACCTCGGGGGCCAGTGCGATCTCGCCGGTCTGGGCGTCGATGATGACGACCCGGAACAGGCGCTCGTCGACCCCTTCGCGCCCTGCCAGCAGCGCCGTGTAGTGACGCGGTGTCGAGAAATCGGTGGCGGGGTAGATGAGTGACGTCACCTGCCAGCCCTCGGGGGCAGCCTCCGTCGCGGTGCGATAGGCACGGTCCGCATCCACCGGTGGCTGTCGCGGGTCGACCGGCGCCATCTGCGCCGCCGCCGCGCGCATCGGGGCGAGTTCGGTCATCTGCCAGATACCCAGCGCGACCGTGCCGAAGCCCAGCAGAAAGCCGGTGAAAGTCACCACCAGCGCCCAACCAAGCACCACGGCACCGATCAGGTTGTGCAGGTCCAGCTGCAACAGTCGCGGGCCACGACCGCGGCGCAACACGCCGAAGGCGATGCGCTTGACGTAGGGCGCGTACACCACCAGCCCCGACAGCAGCGAGATCAGCACCAGCAGGGCGATCAGGGCACCGATCAGCTCGCCGACCGGCCCCAGAAACCATTGCGCGTGCAGCTCCAGCAGAAAGCCGGTGACCGTCTTCGCCGGGTCGGTCTCGCCCACCAGCTCGCCGCTGGCGAGGTCGACGAAGCGCAGCACCGCATCGTCGAAGCTGCGCGACAGTGCCGGACCGGTGACGATCAGCTGCAGTCCCGGGTGCCCGATCGGATCGAAGCTGGTGCTCAGCACCCGTTGATCGGGAAACCGGGCATTGACCTCGTCGATCGCCTCGGCCAGCGGCCGCTGCACCTCCGGCACCGCGGCGTGGGCCTCCGGCTCGTGACCCAGCAGGTGGTCGATCTCCTCATGGAAGATCAGCACTGTCCCGGTGAGGCAGAGGATCAGGAACGGCACCGTGGCGATCAGGCTGGTCCAGCGGTGCAGCCAGAGGTTGACCCGGAACCAGCGGCTTGGCGCGGAGGTGCTCATGGCGCGATCACTCCCAGTCGAACTCGACGCCGCCGATCACGGTGCGCGGCTCACCGGCCATGAAGGCACCGAAGGACCGCTGCGTCACATAGAAACGATCACTCAGATTGCGGCCGATCACGTACAGCTCGAAGTGTCGGAAACGCCAGCCGGCACGGCCGTTGAGCAGGGTGTAGGCATCGGAGGTCTGTTGCGGATCATTGTCGGGACGCCGGAACGTGCGGTCGACATGGTTGACGTCGACCTGCGCGTAAGGCCCGAGTGCGCCGGCCTCCCAGAGCAGGCCGGCGCCCCCCTGCCGTCGCGGCGCGCTGGGAAAGCGATTGCCGCTGAAGTCCCCGCCGGTGCTGTCGAAGCGCAGGAATTCGGTGTGGGCATAGCCCAGCGATGCGAACCCCCGAAAGCCCTTCCAGGACGCGGTGTCGAGCTCCAGTTCGGCGCCGTACAAGCGCGAACGCCCGGCGTTCTCGGTCTGCGCATCGTTGGGGTCATCAGACAGCTGCACGGCCACCTGCTGGTCCCGCCAGTCGGTGTAGTAGAGGTTGCCGCGCAGGCGCAGGCGACGATCCCACAGCTCACTGCGCACGAACAGTTCACCGGTGGTGGTGAATTCCGGATCGAACTCGACGAAGTCGCCCCGCACGAAGTTCACCGACAGCCCGCCGGCGCGATAGGCACGCTGGGCCAGCACCCCCATCGTCAGGGTGTCACTGATGCGCCAGCGCAGCCCCAGCTTGGGCAGCACGGCGGTGGCCTCACTGCTGCCGGCGCCCGCGGCGTCGGCCGGCACGCCCAGCTGCGGCCCGAGGACGTTGCTGATCAGCTCGGCGATGAGACCCCCCAGCAAGGAGTCGTCGTCCTGCAGAATCGACAGCGAGGCATCCGACACGTAGCCGAAGTCCAGCGACTCCCGATCCACCCGCAGCCCCAGCGTCAGGGTCCAGTCCTGCGCCACATCCCAATCCACCTCGCCAAAGGCGGCCCAGCCGCGCCGCTGCTGATCGATGTCCGAATCGATATCGATATAGGCGTTCACCGGCACCCCGCCCGTGACATTGCCGTCGATCACCTGCAGCGTGCTGTCGGTATCCAGGTGCGCGCCGTACAGGCCGATAACCCCCCGCGCGTTGCGCCCGAACAATGTCACTGCCTCGAAGTTGAGCCGCAGCTCCTGCGTGAGGCTGCGATCATCGCTGGTATTGATGATCACGCCGTCGGACTCCGCGCTGTAGTTGTAGTCGTCGTCACTGCGCAGATCGGTCTGTGCGAAACCGCTGATCACATCCAGCGACCACCGCTCCGACAGATGAAACCGGCTGCGAAGGCTCAGCAGCTCGGATTCGGATTCCAGGGTTTCCGGATCGTTGGCGACGGTCTGCCGATCCCGCGGGTCGCCCGTAAGCTGCCCCTGCCCCCTGAAGGCATCGGCGCGGGTGTAGCGCAGCAACACCGACGGGGACAAGGCGGAAACGCCTTGCCAGCCCAGTTTGATGCGGGCGTTGTTCGACTCCTGCGCGTTGGCCGGTTCCTGCCGGGTCAGGTTCTCGGCGGCGTTGTCGGCCTCGCTGCGCTGAATCGCGCCACGGATCGCGAAGCCCGCGCCCAGCGGCGTCCCAATGGCGGCGGCATACTGCGCGTGCCCGTATTCGCCGCGCCGCACCCGGCCGCGCACATTGAAGTGTTCATCCGGGTCACGTGTGTTGAGCAGAATCGCCCCCGCCAGGGCCCCCTGCCCCTGATTGGTGGACTGCGGTCCACGCAGCACCTCCACCGTGTCGATATCCCAGAAGTCCAGCGGACCGGCACGGGCGCCCGCAATCGACAGCGGCACCCCGTCGACCAGGATGCTGGCCAATGGCGCCAGCGAGCCCACCGAAGCGTCGGAGACCCCGGTGTCGGAAATGCCGCGAATGACGAAGCCGCCGAAGCCGCCCAGTTTCGAGGTATTGGCATTGACGTTGGCGGTGCGCTGGAAGGCGTCGTAGACATCGTCCATCGCCGTGGTCTCGATGTCCTCGGACAGCAGCACCTGGGCGCTGGTGCCGAGATCCTGCAGATCCCGCGCGAGCTTCTCGCCGGTGACGACGATCGGCGCCAGCAGCAGGGGCTGTGCCGAGAGCGCCTGGGATGCCGACGCATCCGCCTGGGGATCCGCCAAGGGAATCACCTCCAGCTCGGCCGCGGCCTCGGGGTCGCCCTCCGAAGCCGACGATGCCGCATGCGCCGCCATCAACGGCATCAGCAGTCCGCCCAGCATCAGGTTCAACAGGGTCCAGCGGAAACGCGTCATGAGAGGTAAACCTGCTTGTCGGGGCTCAATAGAGGTTGTTGCGATAGTCATGGTCGAGGCCCTTCTGCATCACGCCCGGCACCTTCAGGGCCGCACGCGCCAGGCTGGCCTGCACACCGCGGGCGGTACTCTGCCGGACATGGGCCACGAACATCGCCGCCGCGTCGATATCGGCGGGTGGGGTGGTGAGGGGCCAGGGGGCCAGTCGTGCCAACGCGGCGCTGTCACGCAATACCAGCGTCGGCGTGTCGACGCGGGTCACGATCTTCGGCACACGCTCGCGCACGCTGAACGCCTGACGCATGGTTTCGCCCGTGGTGATCGTCGCGTGGCCGCCCAGCACGGCAACGCGGTGCGTGCCCGGAATCAGCGCCAGCGCCGCCAGGCGGGGCTGCGTCAGCAGGTTGCGAAAACTGTCCACGCGACGGTTGCCCGGCCGGTCGGGATACCAGACCGCACCCTCGTGCTGCTGCAGCAGCGCCCCCGCAGGGTCGCCCTTGGGGCTGACGTCGGCACGCCCGTCGGCATCGAGGGTGGCGAGCGCCATGAACCGCGTCTCGGCCAGAAAGGCCGCCGTCTCGTGCGGCACCCCGGCACGTGGGGCGGCCGCCCAGAACTCGGAGCGGATCAGCGCCTTGGCACAGTGCAGGTAGCACTCGTCCACCGCCAGCTCGATGACGCCGTTGTCGATCGCCGCGACACGCCCGTTCACCCGCAGTGTCTCCGGCACCCCCGGCAACAGCATCAGGGTGCCGCAGCCATCCCCGGGCTGCGCCAGCACGGCATCGTCCAGTGACGCCACGGGAATCCGCAAACGCTTCGGATCCGTCGCCGAGACAAAGCCGGGTGCGCCACTGCCCAGGGTGATGCCGATGCGCGCACCGCTTCCAAAAGACACGAACAGCAGCGGCGACAGGCCCAGCCATCGCTGCGCGCTGTCATCGAGGTGATCCATCACTTTCAGGTCCAGCGGCCCCGGCACCTTGCCGACCACCGCCTCCAGCGTTTCGACATCCCGGATGCATGAATCCGTCATGACCCTCTCCGTCTCAGAACGTGAATTCAAGACCACCACTCAAGCGCCGGCGCTCTCCGAGGCTGACGACGTCGTACCCGGCACTGCCGAAATTGTTGGCATCCCGACGATAGTGCGTATCGGCAAGGTTGGTGCCGGCAAAGAACAGGCCGACCCGCCCGAACTGCCAGCGCACGGCCAGATTGAGCAGCTGATAGGCCGGCAGCCGATGCACAGGGTTGTTGTCGGCGTTGGCCGGGGTATCACCCACCCAGACCATGTCGGGACGGACCATCAGGCCGGGCAGGGGCATCCATTCCAACGCCAGCATTCCGGTGTAGGCCGGCGCCTTGGGCAGACGATGGCCGGCAAAATCCTCGCCCTCGGTGCTGATGTAGCGGTCGAACCGCCCTCGGGTGATGCCGACGCCGCCGACCAGCCGCAGCGGGGCCAGGGCCTGCCATCGAAGCTCCAGCTCGCCACCCCGAAGGGTCGCGCTCCCCGCATTCTCCATGTAGTTGTCGATGCCCTCGCCGCCCTGCACCTGCATGTCATCCCACCAGGTGTGAAACAGGTTCAGGGCCGCCTGCAGGCGCCAGGGGTCATGGCGCCCCTTCAGTGACAGCTCGGCGTTGCGCGTCCGCTCGGAATCGAAACTGAAATAGCGCCCGGACACCTGGTTGTAGCCATCGCCGCCGGGGCGATAGCCCTCAGCGTAGGCGGCGCCCAGAAACCAGCGATCGACCACCTCGTAGCGGGCGGCCAACTTGGGCAGCACCTCCGAAAAGCGCCGCGACACCGGCACATCGCCGTCCGCCGGCAGCACCGTTCCACGCAGCGTAGCCACCAGCACATCGGCCACCAGTGAATCGCCGCTGTAAGCGGTCTCGAACACGCGGCGGTTCTCTTCACGGTCGGCACGCAGGCCGGCGGTGAGCGTCAAACGCTCGGTCGCCGCCCAGTCCAGTTCGCCGAAGACCGCCATGTCCCGGACTTCCGATGGCAGGCCGGAGGCATAGACAATCTTGCCCAGCGGCGCATCACACAGCAGAGGCACGCCGCAGAGACCAACCGATCCGAGGAAGTAGCTGATATCCAGGTAGCCGTCGCTGTGGTCGCGGTTGGACTCGTCGTAGAAGTAAGCCCCCACCGTGCCGCGCACCCGGGTGCCGGCATAGCTCAACCGCAGCTCCTGCGAAAAACCGTCGGAATCCTCCCGCTGGATCGTCGCGCTGCCGTCTTCACGGTCGTAGTCGATATCGAAACGGCTCAAGGTGTTGGATCGGAACCAGGCGCTGACCGCGCGCAGCGTCCAGTCGCCGCCGAGGTCCAGCCGCTGATCCAGGGTGTAGAGCTGCGAGTGGTTCTCGAAATCCTGCGGCTGATCGTTCAAGGCCTGGCGGTCGTGCTCATGCGCCAGTTGCACATAGCGGCTGCCCCGGTACTGCTCGATATCGGCAACGCTGAACAGCAGGTCGTAGCGGCTGTCGAAGCCGCCCGGCCGCAGTCGTCCGCGCAAGCGCATGCTGCGGCTGTCACGCCGCGCCGCGTCGCGCTCGCCGCGCGTGACATTGGTGACGTCGCCATCGTCACGGCGGTCATCGTAGACCCCGCGCAGCGCCAGCCGGTCCGGCCACAGGGTCACTTCCGCCGCGCCCGCGGACTGGCGGCTGCCATGGTCACCACCGCCCAGCCGCCCACGAAACGAGCCCCCGAGGGTGGGAAAGGGTTCCGGCGCCACACTGTTGATCACCACCGCACCGCCCATGGCATTGCGCCCCTGGCTGGTGGACTGGGGGCCGCGAAAGACCTCGACGGTATCGAGATCAAAGGCGGACAGGTCGGCGTAGCTCAGGGCCGAACGCGGCAGGCCCACGCCATCCAGCACCACGACATTGGTGGTGCCGTAGGAGGCATACGCACCTGCACCGCTGGCGCCATAACTGCCGATACCGCGCAGGGTCATGCCACCGAAACCGTAGTCGCTGTCCTCCAGGCCGGCGTTGGGCGTGGCACGCAGCACGTCATACACATCACGGGCGGTGCTGCGCTCGATCTCCGCGCCATCGTGCACGGCGACACTGCTGATGGTGTGCTCGGCGGCGCGGGTCAGCAATTCCCCCGTCACCACCAGGGCCTCCATTCGCAAGGGCTCCGCCGCCGTCGCTGCCGGATCGCCGTCCGCGCGCAGGGGCGCCACCGGAATCGTCGACACCGCGTCGTCATCCCCTGCATGCAGCGGGCCGGCGGCGAGCAACAGCACGCCGATCAATCTTCCCGTTCGAAATCCTGGCTCGCGCATCGTTCAGAACCGGTAGGCCACACTGCCGACGACACTGCGCCGCGCACCGTAGAAGCAGTCGCCACGCTCCAGGCAGACCGTCAGCACCGATTCGTCCTCGAGGTTGGTACCGTTGACGGCGATGCGCCAGTGCCGCGACTCCCAGGCCACCATGGCGTCGTACAGGGTGACCGACGGCACTTCCACCGTGTTGCTCTCGTCCGGCAGCGCATCGGTGTAGCGCACACCGCCGCCCAACGAGAACCCGTGAATGCCGAACAGCGGAAAGCGCCAGCGCAGCCAGGCGGAGGCCGCATGCCGCGGCACCGACACCAGATTCTTGAATCGGGCTTCCGGATCCGCATTGCTCCCCTGGTCGCTGAACGCATCCAGGTAGGTATAGGCCAGCAGCACATCCACCGCGGATACCGGCCGCGCCATCCATTCAACCTCGAAGCCCCGGATCTCGGCCAAGCCCAGCTGCTTTTGTTCCACCGGCGTGTCGCCCGGGGCCAGGCGGTTGCGCTCCTCGATCTCGAAGCCCGCCAGGGTCAGCAGCCAGTTGCCGCTCGCCGGTTCGAACTTGAGGCCGGCTTCCAGCTGCTCGCCGCGCACCGGCTTGAAGGGCTCACCCTCGGCATCGAAGTCAGCCACCGGCTCGAAAGACTCGGAGTAGCTCAGATACGGCGCCCAGCCGTTCTCGAAGTGGTACAGCAAGCCCGCCCGCAGCGAGGTCTCGCGGTCCTCCACCGCCGCCGTGCTGCCCACCTGCTCCGAGCTGGCCGAATCGTGCCGCAGCCCGAGCAGGGCAATCAGCCCGCGGCCGATGCGGATCTGGTTCTGCAGGTAGATCCCGGTCTGTTGCAACTCCAGGTCGGGCTGCCGGACCATCGTCGGCTCGAGGTAGCTGCCGTACACGGGATCAAACAGGTCGAATCGCCCCTGGAGAAAGATCTGCACCAGGTTGAGTTGCCCCGACACTTCGCGCACCCGCACGTCGGTGACATCCACACCCACCAGCAGTGTTTGTGACACCGCCCCCCAGTTCAGGCTCCCCACCAGGCGGTGATCCGCCGTGAACGCCCGAGCGCTGGCATCGCTGGCATTGGAGACCCGGAGCACGCGGCGCCGCTGCAGCGGGTCGAACATGAACGGGTCGCCGACATAGACGTTGGCGTAGATGGACCGGTACACGGCGCCACTGTCGACATATCGCAGATTCTGGTGCAGCGCCCAGCGACTGCCGAGGTCGACCTGCAGCAGGGAGGTCACGGCATCCTGCTCGGTATCGTAGCGGTCGTAGTCCGGCTCGCTGACAAAGCGTTCGGTGGGAATGCGGCCATTGCGGCTGGGCAACACCGTCCCCTCCCAGGGCAGAAACGCGGTGGAGGAACCGGACGCATCCCGCTGGAAATTGCCCAGCACGGTCCAGCTCAGCCACGACACCGGATTCCAGGTCAGCGAGGGCGCCACGAACCAGCGGTCGCTGTCGACGAAGTCCACCTGGGTTTCGGATTGCCGGGTCAGACCGACCAGCCGGTATCGCAGGCGATCCCCCTCCCCCAGTGGACCCGTGCTGTCGAGGGCGAACTGGCGGCGGGAGAAGCTGCCGAACTCCGCCCGCAGCTCATGCGCCGATACCGGCTGCGGCCGCTTGGACGTGACGTTGACCATGCCGCCGCTGGTGCCCTGGCCGTACAGCACCGACGAAGGCCCGCGCAGCACCTCGACTGACTCCAGCGCGTAGATATCCGAACGCACGTTATTGAAGAAGCCGAACTGTGCCCGCATGCCGTCGCGGTACGACACGTACGCGCTGCCGCGAATGATCGCGTAGTCGCCACGGGAGTCGAAGCCGTAGACATCCGAGCGAACACCGGCGGTATAGCGCAGCGCCTCCTGCACACTGAGCGCCCCGAGGTCGAGCAGGCGCTCGGCGCCGATCACCGAAATCGACTGCGGGGTCTCAATCAGCGGGGTGTCGGTCTTGGTTGCGCTGGTCGCGCGGTCCGGGATGTAGCGTGGCAGGGTGTCGGCATCGCCGCTGACCGACAGCGGGGCCAGCTGCACCGCGGATTCGTCTCCGGGCACCGGGATCGTATCGTAGGGCTCAGGCGCGGCATCCCCCTCCGGCGCGCGCAATTCCGCCTGCGGCGACGACACAGTCTCCGCATCCGCCTCCGCTGCGACCGATCCGCCACTCCACAACACCGCACAGAGCGTCACCTGCATCACAACGCCCAAGCCTGCGGCAGGCCTTGACGGCACCGCCCGATTCACCCACGCCATCTTCCCTTCCCCGTTGTCAGAACCCTCACCTCGGACGGGCGTGGTGCTCTTCGTGACCTCCAGCGTGCAAACGATAAGTATTCTCAGATAAGCATACAAGCGTCGACGCGACACCCCTTGCAAATTCGCTCATTGCTCATGCGCCTTCCGGGCACTGTGGATCGCCGGTCCGACGACTACACTCGCCGCCATGCAGGTGTCCCCCAACCCTTGGGAAGGGGGGTGAAACGGGAATGCGGTACCGCGGCGATCCCTTCGCCGCCCAAGCCGCAACTGCCCCCGCAACGGTAGGCAAGTCGGGCTGCGCCTCCACGCCACTGGTGAATCGTCACCGGGAAGGCCGCGCAGCCAATCTTGCGAGTCCGGAGACCGGCCTGCATGCACCGGCGCCGAGGTCTGGCGTCGCTGTTCAAGCGAACCGTCGCGGTGGGCGTACGGAATTCAGGGTGATGTAGCGCATCGATGCACGACGAACCCAGGTCCGCCCCGGAAAGGCGGTCGGTCGCCTGCCTTGCTCGCCGTCACCCGACGTGGTCTGGAGTACACACAATGTCGGCTGTCCCCTCCCCTTCCTCGGCATCGGTGCCGAGCGTGAAACTGTTGATCAATGGTGCCTTTGTCGAGTCGCGCAGCGACACCTGGCGCGAGGTGATCAACCCCGCCACCCAGGAAGTGCTGGCCCGCGTGCCGTTTGCCACTGCCGACGAAATCGACGCCGCTGTCGCGGCCGCCCAGGCCGCCTTCGTCAGCTGGCGCAAGACCCCCATTGGTGCCCGCGCCCGGATCTTCCTCAAGTACCAGCAGCTGATCCGCGAAAACATGCAGGAACTGGCGGCGCTGCTGACGGCCGAACAGGGCAAGACCCTGCCGGACGCCGAGGGCGATGTGTTCCGTGGGCTGGAAGTGGTGGAGCACGCCGCCAACATCGGCACCCTGCAAATGGGCGAACTTGCCACCAACGTCGCCGGCGGCGTCGATACCTACACGCTACTGCAGCCGCTGGGCGTGTGTGCGGGCATCACGCCGTTCAATTTCCCGGCGATGATTCCGCTGTGGATGTTCCCCATGGCCATCGCCACCGGCAACACCTTCGTGCTCAAGCCGTCGGAGCAGGATCCGATGGTCACCATGCGCCTGGTCGAGCTGGCGCTGGAAGCGGGTGTTCCCAAGGGCGTGCTCAACGTCATTCATGGTGGCGAGGCGGCGGTGAACGCCATCTGTGATCACCGGGACATCAAGGCCGTCTCGTTCGTCGGCTCCACCCGGGTCGGCACGCACGTCTATCAGCGTGCCTCGCTGGCCGGCAAGCGCGTGCAATGCATGATGGGCGCCAAGAATCACGCGGTGGTATTGCCGGACGCCCATCCGGAGCAGGCTCTCAACGCCCTGGTAGGCGCCGGCTTCGGTGCCGCCGGCCAGCGGTGCATGGCGGCGTCGGTGGCGGTCCTGGTCGGCGATGCACAGCAGTGGATTCCGGCACTGGTGGAAAAAACCCGAGGCCTCAAGGTCAACGGCGGCACCGAGCCCGGCACCGATGTCGGCCCCGTGATCTCCTGCGCCGCCCGGGACCGCGTCGAAGCCCTGATTGCGCAGGGCGTTGCCGAAGGCGCCACGCTGGAACTCGACGGCCGGTCCCCCGCACTTGCCCCCCGGTACGCCCAGGGCAACTTCGTCGGCCCCACCATTTTTTCCAACGTGAAACCGGGCATGGCGATCTATGACCAGGAGATCTTTGGTCCGGTGCTGGTGATCGTCAACGTCGACACCCTGGACGACGCCATCGCGCTGATCAACGCCAACCCCAACGGCAACGGCGTGGCGGTGTTCACCCAGTCCGGCGCGGCAGCCCGCAAGTTCCAGGAAGACATCGATGTCGGCCAGGTGGGGATCAATGTCCCGATCCCGGTGCCGGTTCCACTGTTCTCGTTCACCGGCTCGCGTGGCTCCAAGCTGGGCGACCTGGGCCCTTACGGCAAGCAGGTCATCCAGTTCTACACGCAGACCAAGACCGTGACCGCACGGTGGTTCGACGACGCTGCGTCGACCTCGGTCAACACCACGATCAGTCTGCGCTGATGCGGACGGCCCGATCATGGATTTCGAACTGTCCGACGAGCAGCGGGCGTTCCGCGCTGCTGCCCGGGATTTCGCGGAACATGCCCTAGGTCCACACGCCGCGCGCTGGGATGTGGAGGCCCACTTCCCCCGCGAACAGATTCGCGAGGCGGGCGAGCTGGGCTTCTGCGGCGTCTACACACCGGAGGCGCTCGGCGGCATGGGATTGTCGCGTCTCGATGCCGGCATCGTCTTCGAGGAACTGGCGCGGGTGGACCCGTCCACCACTGCCTTCATCACCATCCACAACATGGCGACCTGGATGGTGGCCACCTGGGGACAGGCGGCGGTTGCCGAGACCTGGGTGCCGGCACTGGCCAGCGGCGAGCAGCTGGCCTCGTACTGCCTGACCGAACCGGGCGCGGGTTCGGATGCCGCAGCCCTGCGCACCCGCGCCGAACGCTGCGGAGAGGACTATGTGCTGCAGGGCAGCAAGGCGTTCATCTCCGGCGCCGGTGCCACCGACCTGCTGGTGGTGATGGCGCGCACCGGTGAGGACGGTGCCAACGGCATTTCCGCCTTTGCCGTGCCGGCTGACACGCCGGGCGTGGTGTACGGCAAGAAGGAGCACAAGATGGGCTGGAACAGCCAGCCCACCCGCAGCATCAGCTTCGAGGGCGCACGCGTCCCCGCCAGCCATCGGCTGGGTGCCGAGGGCGAGGGATTCCGCATCGCCATGAAAGGCCTGGATGGCGGACGCATCAACATCGCCACCTGCTCGGTCGGTGCCGCGCAAGGTGCGCTCGACCTCGCGCAGCGCTACCTGCGGGAGCGCCAGCAGTTCCGCCGGCCGCTGGCGGAATTCCAGGGGCTCCAGTTCAAGCTGGCCGACATGGCCACCGAACTGGTGGCGGCGCGCCAGATGGTCCGGCTCGCTGCCAGCAAGCTGGACCGGGCCGATCCCCAGGCCACGGTGTTCTGCGCCATGGCCAAACGCATGGCCACCGACATCGGCTTCAGCGTCTGCAATGACGCCCTGCAGCTGCACGGCGGCTACGGCTACATCCGCGAGTTTCCGCTGGAACGCCTGCTGCGCGATGTGCGTGTGCACCAGATCCTTGAAGGCACCAACGAGATCATGCGCGTCATCGTGGCGCGTCATGTCCTGCAACCCACCTGTACGGAGCCCCTGTCATGACTGCTCTGCTGAAACGGGAGACGCGCGGCAGTGTCGCGCTGATCACCATCGCCAATCCGCCCGCCAATGTCTGGACCCGGGCCTCACTCGACGGCCTGCGCGACCTGGTCCGCGAGCTGAATGCCGACCCGGCCGTCCGCGCCCTGGTGCTGACCGGTGAGGGGGCCAAGTTCTTCAGCGCCGGCGCCGATCTCAAGGTCTTCGCCGAAGGGGGCAAGGCAGCTGGCGTGGAAATGGCGCGCGCCTTTGGCGAGGCCTTCGAAACGCTCGCCGCCTTCCGCGGCGTCAGTGTCGCCGCCATCAACGGCTACGCCATGGGCGGCGGCCTGGAGGTGGCGCTGGCCTGTGACATCCGGATCGCCGAAACGCATGCGCAGATGGCATTGCCGGAAGGCTCGGTGGGCCTGCTTCCCTGCGCCGGGGGCACGCAGTGGCTGGCGCACGCCGTCGGCGAAGGCTGGGCCAAGCGGATGATCCTCTGTGGCGAACGCATCGATGCCGCCACCGCACTGCGCATCGGACTGGTCGAAGAGGTGGTCGAAAGCGGGCAGGCACTGGAGACGGCACTGGCCCTTGCCACCCGGGTGCAACGGCAGAGTCCCGGCAGTGTCGAGGCCTGCAAGCAGCTGGTGCACGCCGCGCGCAGTGCGGCGCAGGCGGCGCTGCCGCTGGAGCGTGAACGCTTTGTCCGCCTGTTCGACAGCGCGGACCAGGCGGAAGGGGTCAACGCCTTCCTGCAGAAGCGCGCACCGGAGTGGCGTCATGGCTGAGACCGGAACGATTGATGGCGTCCACCTGGAACGCCTGCCCACTGCCGGCGGCGGCGATCTCGGCATTGCCACCCTGGATGACCCGGGCCGCCTCAACGCCCTCAACCTCGCGATGGTGCGCCGTCTCGATGCCGCCTTGAAGGACTGGCTTGCCGACCCGACCATCGCCGTGATCCTGCTGCGCGGCGCTGGCGACAAGGCCTTCTGTGCCGGGGGCGATGTCCGGGGCCTGCGCGATGCCATCCTGGCGCACGATGCCCCAGGCCCCAACCCGGCCGCCGAAGCCTTCTTCAGCGAGGAATACCGCCTCGACCACCGCATCCACACCAGTGACAAGCCCATCGTGGTCTGGGGCAGCGGCATCGTCATGGGGGGTGGACTCGGGCTGCTGGCGGGCGCGCGCCACCGGGTGGTGACCGAAACCTCCCGCATCGCCATGCCGGAAGTGGCGATCGGCCTGTTCCCCGATGTCGGCGGCAGCTGGTTCCTGCGGCGCATGCCCGGGCGCTGCGGCCTGTTCCTGGGGCTCACCGGCGTGTCGATGGGCGGCGCGGATGCCTGCTTCACCGGGCTCGCCGACCACCTGCTCAGGGCAGAGGATGCCACGGCCGTGGTGCAGGCCCTGCGCGCCATCACATGGCCGGCCGCGATGGCGGCGCGCCACGACCGCGTGCACACCCTGCTGAGCGGCTTCGCCCGCCCGGATACCGCGCCATCAGCTGTCGCCGCGCATGCCGACACCATTGCCGCCCTCACCGCAGGCGATGACCTCGCCGCCTTGCATGCCCGTATCACCGGGTACGGCGGCGATGACCCCTGGTTGCAACGTGCCGCAACCGGCCTGGCCGCCGGCTCCCCCACTTCCGTGGCGCTGGTCTGGGCACTCTGGCAGCGCTGCCGCCACATGAGCCTGGCCGAGGTGTTCCGCACCGAACTCATCGTCGCGCTGCAATGCTGCGCGCACCCGGACTTCCCGGAAGGGGTGCGCGCCTTGCTGGTCGACCGGGACCGCCAGCCGCAGTGGTCACCCGCACAGTTGCCGGCCGTCAGCGATGCGCTGATCGACGCCCACTTTGCCGCGCCCTGGTGTGCCTGGCAGAACCAGTCCCACCCCCTGGCCGACCTCGGCCTCATCCCCTGAGACGGAGACTTCCCGATGTCCCAAACCCTTGCCTTCGTTGGTCTCGGCAATATGGGCGGCCCGATGGCCCGCAACCTGCTCAAGGCCGGCTACGCCCTGCGGGTGTTCGACCTGTCCGAAGACGCCCTCGCGAGCGCCCGCAAAGCCGGCGCCACCGTCGTCGCCACTGCGGCTGAGGCCGTCACGGGCGTCGACGGCGTCAGCGCCTGATCGCCATCGACGGACCAGATGGTCTCGTTGTTGGGAACGGATCCAACGCCGCCGGAGTAGCCGTCATGGTGAAGAACATCCTCCCCACTGTCCGCAAGCAGCTGAAATGAGCCACCGCCTCTTCGTCGCGCTCCGCCCGCCGCAGCACGTCCCGCGCGAGCCGACCTCGTTCCGCGCCGACCTGCGCGACGCGACCGCCGACCTGCTCGCCGATCCGCCGCGCGGCGTCTTCCGGACGAAGGGCTTCGTCACCGCCGCGGACGGCACTCGGCTCGAGGTGCACGCCGTCGGGCGACACGTCCGGACGGCGCCGGAGCGGGGCGGACGCGGTGGGGCGGCCTCGGTGCTGGTCTTCCTCGGTATCGGGCTCGACGAGGAGGCGGTCAACACCCGGGTTCAGGCTTGTCTGGCGGCCCCGGACGCCCCGGCCGACCCGCAGGCGGTGCTCGACGCCCTCGCCGGCGCACCGGACGCCGCGACCGCGGTCGGCGCGCTCCCGCCGGAGCGTCAGAACACCGCTCCCGCACGG
>CAKZHZ010000054.1 GCA_936928855.1 uncultured Polycyclovorans sp. | reverse complement strand
GCGACATCCTGGACGGCGATCCGTGGTCCTGGCAGGCCTGGCCGTCGAAATACGCGCCGGACGAGTACTACCGGGCGTTCCTGGACGGCGTGATCGCGCGTTCGCTCGGCGTGCCGGCCCGGAGCGAGGGCCGCATCGCCGTCCGGCTCCTGCCTTCCCCCCGCCTGCGCATGGACCGGCTGCGGATCGGCGAGGGCGCGGGCCTGCCGGGCCTCGACATCCGCTTCCTCAGGGCCGAGATCGCCCTGGCGCCGCTCCTCAAGGGCGAGCTGCGCTTCACGCAAGCCCGCATCGGCCGTGCCGAGCTGCGCCTGCCCGTCACCGAGGGCGACGCCGTGCGGGTGCCGCAGAACCTCGGCGAGGCCCTGCGCCGGAGCGACCTCGCCGTCGAGGAGCTGCGCATCGAGCAGTTCCTGCTGACCACCCAGGTTCCGGCGACGGGCCGCACGGATCAGGTCCAGGCCACGGCGCTGCATCTTCAGGCGCCGACGCTCCTCGGGCCCTGGCGGATCGAGGGCCTGAGCGGCGCGGCCCCGCCGTTGCAGGCGGGGTCCGCGCCGGAACTCGGGTCAGCCGCGCTGGCGCCGGGCCTGCAGATCAGCCAGACCATCTCCAACACCACCATCTCGCAGATCTCCATCCGCGGCATCACCCAGATCAACCCGGCCATCTACTGGGATCCCGCCGTGGGGGTCTATGTCGACGGCGTGTACATCGGCAAGTCGCAGGGCGGCATCTTCAACGTGGTGGATCTGGAACGGGTGGAAGTGCTGCGCGGCCCACAGGGGACCCTGTACGGGCGTAACACGCTGGCGGGCGCCATCAATCTGGTGACCCGTCGTCCCAGCGGCGTCTTCAGCGGCCAGGCCAGCCTCGATATCGGCAATTACAACGCCATGGTGCAGAAGGTATCGGTTGACCTGCCGCAGATCGGCAACGCCCGTATCTCGTTGGCGGCGCGCAGCGAGCGTCGCGATGGCTGGGTCAAGACCGACCGCCTCAGTTCCCGGCAGGACCTCAACAACCGCGCCAATGACGGCTTCCGAATGGCGGTGGATTACGACCTGAGCGACACCCTGCTGGCGGAATACCGTTTCGATCATTCCAATGTGGATCAGTCGAACAATTTCACGCAGCTGTACAGCGCAGGTTTGCCCTTTCTCAGCGCGTTCGCCTCAGCTGAAAGGCAGAAGCGGGCCAGCGTGGATGCGCCTTCCTTCGAACAGGCTCGCATCCTGGGCCATGCCCTGACATTTACCCAGGATCTCTCCGACGGACTCACGTTGAAGTCCATCACCGGCTATCGCAGGCTCGATTGGAACGACTCTCTGGATCTGGATGGGTCGCCGCTCGACGTGGTGGTGACGCAGCGCTTCACCGACTACGACCAGCTTTCACAGGACCTCCAGTTGCTGGGGAGCTTCGACCGTTGGAACTTCGTCGGCGGGATCTACTACTTCGGTGATGATGGCGCGACCAACAATCCGCAGCGTTTCTTTGGTCTGGACCCGGTCAATCAGGCGCTGTTCGATTCCCGCTATGCCACCAAAACCGATGCCTGGTCGGGCTATGGGCAGGTCGACTATCGACCGATCGAGCCGCTGACGCTGACGGCCGGACTCCGGTACACCCACGAAGAGAAACAACTGGAGCGGGCTTTCGGCATCAGTCAGGATCCGGCGGATCCCTTCTTCTATCTGATCCCAGAAGGCACTTCCGCCAAGGAAACCTTCTCGGCGACGACGCCGATGTTTTCGGCCGCCTGGCAGTTCAGCGATCAGCTCAACTTGTATGCGCGTTACGCGGAAGGCTTCAAGAGTGGCGGATTCAACGGGGAGTTCAGTCAGCCACCCAGCGGAGATCCGGCGGAAGATATCCCGGCCTTGATCGCACTGAATATCTCGGAGACCCAAACCCCCTTCAAGCCCGAGCAATCGCAGACGTTCGAGTTGGGTTTCAAGTCGGTGTTCGCGGATGGACGCGCCCAGCTCAACGCAGCCATCTTCCACAACCAGATCGACGACCTGCAGACTTCAATTTTCTTGGGCAGCGGAGCCGCGGCGACCGTGGTTCGCAACGCGGGTGAGGCCACCGTACAGGGTGCGGAACTGGAAACGACCCTGGTGCTGTTGCCTGGCACCACCCTGCGGGCCAACCTCACGCTGCTCGATCCGGCGTACGACGAGTACATCGATGGTGGGGTCGACGTTGCCGACAATCGAGCTTTTGTCCATGCCCCCGACTTCAGCTACAACATTGCAATCGAAAGCGAGTTGATGCGACGCCATTGGGGCGTGGTGAAAGCGGTCGTTGACTACGCCTATACCGACGATTTCCACACCTATACCTATCAGCTGGATAGCAGCAACCCCGGGGCGCAGATCGCGGAAAACAGCGAAGTGAAGGGCCACGGTCTGCTCAACCTGCGTCTGGCGATCGCCGACTCGCCGCTGGGCAGCGCGGGCACGGGTGAACTGGCGTTGTGGGTGCGCAATGCACTGGATGAGGACGAGGCCACCAATTTCATCGACTTCGGGCCCGGCTTCGGCAACCTTGTTGTTGCCAACTTCGTCGAGCCGCGTAGCTTTGGCATCACCGGCATCATTCGCTGGTAGTCGATGTGCATGAAAAAGGGCGCCGAAAGGCGCCCTTCTTTGTTGCCGCGACGGGTTACTCCACGACCGCCGGATGCGGCGGTGTCGGGGCCCCCAGCATGGGACGGTGCGAGGGCGGCTGCCGACCTTCGTCGGTGAGCCCGTAGGTTTCGGCGAGCTCCGCACCGATATGTACCTGGCCGGACTTCTCCGCGCGCTGCGGGTCGCGATACAGCGCCGACAGGAGATGCCCGGTGAAGTGCGGCGTTTCGGCGATGTCCCAGAAGCCGGCGTACTTTTCGGGCTCGGCATCCATCACGCGTTTGGTGCGCTCGGTGCGCAGCATGCCCATCCAGATCGAGGCCGTGGCCACGTTGTAGGGCTTGAGGTCGACGCCCATGTCCTTGGCGAATTTGTCGACGCCCACCTTTTGTGCGCCGTACGCCGGCCCGTGCATGTAGCAGCTGGCACCAAAGCTGGAGGTGAAGGCGATCAGCCCGTTCTTCTGTTTCACCATCAGTGGCGCGGCATACCAGCTTGCGACATACGCCGAGCGCAGGCCGACATCGAGAATGTCCACCAGATCCAGCGACTTCTCCCAGAAGCCGCCTTTCACGATCAGCTTGTCATGCAGAAAGGTGGCGTTGTTGACCAGGATGTCCACGCGCCCCTGTTCCGACGCGATGCGCTCGAACAAGGCCTTCACATCCCCATCCCGTGCATGGTCGCAGGCCACCGCAATGCCCCGGCCGCCGGCCCGTGTCACGGCATCCGCCGTGCCGGCAATGGTGCCCGGCAATGGCGCATCCCCCTCCTTCAGCGAACGCCCCGTGACGTACACGGTGGCGCCTTCGGCCCCCAAGGCTTCGGCAATCCCCTTGCCGGCGCCGCGCGACGCGCCCGTCACCACGGCCACCACCCCTTTCAACGGCTGATTCATTCCAGGTCCTCGCTTTCGATGGCGCCGGGACTGCCCCCGGCTGAATAGTCGCCGGACCTTAGCGCCCCTGCCAGGGCGGGACCTCGTCAGTTTGTGGGATCGACTCCGGATCGCGGCGCGGGTCAAGCCTGCTAGGCTCGGCGCTGATGCTCGGGTGCGCGGGAGGGCCGACATGATTACTGGAAGCTGTCTCTGTGGCGGGGTGCGGTATGAGTACGATGGACCGCTGGACGACATCTCGATGTGCCACTGCCGTCAGTGCCAGAAGGCGCAGGGCACCGCCTTTGTGGCGGTGAGCCCAATTGACGCCGAGCGCTTCCGGCTGGTGGCGGGGGCCGAATTGCTAAGGTCGTTTCGCGCCACGCCGGATAAGGCACGGGTGTTCTGCGGCCGCTGCGGCAGTCCGATCTACAGCGCCCGGGACGACCTTCCGAACGTGAAGCGCCTGCGTCTCGGCACGGTGGATACCCCGATACATGGGGCGAGGGTGTATCACATCCACACCGCATCTCGAGCGAGTTGGCACGCCATCACCGACGATCATCCACAGTGGCCCGGCGCGCCAGCGTCTTGATATGACCCCGCAGGTTATTGCCGCGCTCATGCAGGTGCGATGAAATCCGCCGCTTCTCTGCGGAAGACCCACCCCATGAACCCCGGAGTATCGGCGTGCCCCTGATGCAACATCTCAAGCTGCTGGCGTACAGCTTCGTCACCTGGCTGACGTTCTATCTGATCGGCCTTCCCGATTACTACCAGCAGTGGTACGACTGGGCCAAGGGGGTGATCGTGATCGGCGTTACCCTGCTGTACTTCCCCATGGCGCGGTGGACCCTGCGGGCCTTCTGGAGCGACGGGCAGCATCGCCGTAATGCCCGCTGGCTGGCCTTCTACCTGACGGTGCCGCTGTTCGTCTACGATTACCTGCTGCTGGCGGTTTACAAGGGCCTGGGCATCGGATTCGTCGTTCCCTATTGGTACCTGACGTTCTTCTACTTTTCGTTCTGGCTGCAGATTCCCTACGTCGGGCGCAGCTTGGCACGCGAAGCGCAGCGGTCGGCCGTGCCGGCCTGAGCGGCCCCGATGAGGACGACCTCATCGGATTCACTTTCGGGGGACGACCCTCATGTTCGAGAGGATCACCCATGAGTTGGCTATTGCTGGTGTTGGCGGGGCTGTTCGAGATCGGCTGGGCCATTGGCCTGAAGTACACCGAGGGGTTCACCCGGCTGCTGCCCAGCGTGCTGACGCTGGCGTCGATGGCGGTCAGCGTGGTGCTGCTGGGGCTGGCAATGAAGACGCTGCCGGTGGGAACCGCCTATGCCATGTGGGTGGGCATCGGGGCTGTCGGGACGGTGTTGCTGGGGATCGCGCTGTTCGGTGAGCCGGCCGGCGGGCTGCGCATGGCAAGTGTCGGGCTGATCGTGGCGGGCGTTGTCGGGCTCAAGCTGGCGGAAGCGGGCTGACGCAGCCACAGCTGGCGCTTCAACGTCGGCGCTTGCGCAGCGGCGGTGGGGCGCTCGGGGTCACGTAGCGGTTGGCGACCGCAGCCATGAGTTGGTCGGGTTCAAAGATCCGACTGCACTTGCCGGGCCCGCGGGTCCAGGTACAGCGGACGCCACCGGTAGCGTTGTCGATGCCGGCGACCTTCATGCGGAGACCCCCTTCGAGCGTGGTAACGATATCGCCGACCTTCAGGGCCGATCCGGTGTCCATCAATGACACTCCCAGTCAGGGCGCCGTGGTTGGCGCTTCGCTTCACGGTGCGCCTGTGACGCCCTCAATGCAAGCCGATGCGTGACCGAGGGGGTGGGTCGGTTTGGCGTCCGTGGTTCCCGCGATCAGCCCGGGTGTTCCACCGATGGCACTGTCCGGCGGCGAATCAGGACCTTGTCGATGCGGCGGCCATCAAGGTCGAGCACCTCGATGGTCCAGTCCTCCAGCGCTGCGGTTTCACCGACGCGCGGCAGGTGACCCATCAACGACAGCACCATGCCGGCGACGGTCTCGTAGTCCTGCTGCCGCGGCAGGTCGAGCTGCAACAGGTCCAACAGGCCGGCCACGTCGAGGTCGCCATCCACCAGCCAACTGCCGTCCGGGCGCCGTACGGCCGTCGGCTGGTCGTCGCTGTCATCCAGCAGGCTGCCAGCAATCGCCGAGAGGATATCCCCGACGGTGATGATGCCCTGCAGGCTGCCGAACTCGTCGACCACAATGGCCGAGCGTAGCGGCGCACTGCGCAGCTTGGCGATCATCTGCAGGGCATCCACCGTGTCCGGGACCACCAGGGCCTCTTCCACATGCAGAGACGGCACCACGCGGTCCTGCCCATCCAGCACCGCATCCAGCAGCCGCTTGACCGAGACCCAGCCATGGAACTGGTCGACATCGCCGCGTGCCGCCACCAGTTTGCTGTGACGGCAGTTGCGCAGGCTCTGTAGCTGGGCGTCCAGCGGGTCGTCGAGGTCGATCCACTCCACCTCCTGACGCGGTGTCATCAGGGCCCGCACGTTGCGGTCGGCCATGCGCATGACGGCGGCGATCATCTGGCGTTCCTCTGGCTCCACCACGCCACTGGAGGCGGCTTCGGCCACCACCGCGTGGATCTCCTCGTCGGTGATCCGGGCATCCTCGCCACGTGCCGGCAACAACCTCAGGAACAGCCGGCTGGAGACGTCCAGCAGCCACACCAGCGGGCGCGCCAGCCGTGCCAGCAGCTGCATCGGCGGCGCCACCAACAGGGCGACGCGTTCCGGGTTGCGCAGGGCGATCTGCTTGGGCACCAGCTCGCCGATGATCAGCGACAGGTAGGTGACGGCCGCGACCACGAGGAAGAAGGCCGTCTCGTCGGCGACGCGCTCGCCCACCCCCCGCGTCATCAGCCAGTCGGCCAGCGGCGCCGCCAGCGTGGTGCCACTGAAGGCGCCGGCCACCACGCCGACCAGGGTGATGCCGATCTGCACGGTACTGAGGAAGCGGCCCGGGTGGGCGCGCAGGGCCAGCGCGGAGCGTGCGCCCCGCACCTTGCGCCGCTCCAGCGCCTTCAGCCGGGCATCACGAGCGGACACCACGGCAAGCTCGGACATCGCCAGTACGCCGTTGAGCGCGACCAGCAGCCCCACAATCAGCAGATTGACGATCAAGGGAGGTCTGTCGAAAGGTGACGGACCCCAGTATGCCGAATCAACGCAGCGCGAACTTGGTGACCTTGCCCGAGGCATTCATCGGCAGCGCCTCCACTACCGCGAAGCTGCGCGGAACCTTGTAGTTGGCCATCTGCTCGCGGCACCAGGCATTGAGGCTGTCGGCATCCAGGGCCTCGCCGGGGCGTGGCACCACGAAGGCCTTGCCGACCTCGCCCATGCGGTCGTCCGGCACCCCCACCACCGCCACCTGGGCGATGGCCGGATGGGCCGCCATGATGCGTTCGATCTCGGCGGGGTAGCAGTTGAAGCCGCCGCAGATGTAGAGGTCCTTGAGGCGGTCGGTGATGCGCACATAGCCGCGCGCATCGAGGTTGCCGACATCGCCGGTATGCAGCCAGCCGTCGCCGTCGATGGCGTCACGGGTGGCGGCCTCGTCGTCGAGATAACCCTGCATCACGTTGTAGCCGCGGACCACGATCTCACCTGACTCGCCGGGGCCCAGTGGACGGTTCTCGCTGTCGACACAGCGCAGCTCGATGCCGGGAATCGCCTTGCCGGAGGTGAGGGCAATGGTTTCCGCATCATCGTCGGCATCGCACAGCGACACCACGCCGCAGGTCTCGGTGAGGCCGTAGCCGGTGAGCACCACCTGAAAGCCCAGTTCGGCGCGGATGCGCTCGATCAGGCTGGGGGCGATGGCGGCGGCGCCGGTGATGGTGGCGCGCAGTGACGACAGGTCGGTATCGGCCCGCGCCGGGTCGTTGAGCAGCGAGATGAACAGGGTCGGCGGTCCCGGCAGCACCGAGATGCGGTCGGCCTCGATGCGGCGCAGGATGGCGCCGGCATCGAACACGGCATGCGGCAGTACCGTCAGTCCGGCCATCAGGCCGCCCAGCCAGCCCACCTTGTAGCCGAAGGCGTGAAAGAAGGGGTTGGCAATCAGGTAGCGGTCGTCCGGGTTGAGCCCCACCGCACGCGACCATTCGCGGATCACCCGCAGGTTCTGCGCGTGGGTGGTGACCACGCCCTTGGGGTGGCCGGTGGTGCCGGAGGTGAACATCACATCCATGCGGTCATCGCCGCCGACCCGGGCGCTCGCCGCCTGCACCTGTTCGGCGGGCACTGCGGCGCCGCGGGCGAGGAAGCCGGCCCAGTCGAGATCGCCGTCCCGCGATTCCCCGAGGACCACCATGTGTTCCAGCGTGGCCGGGCGGTGCGTCCCCAGCAGGCTGGGAAAATGCTGGCCGAGAAACTGTCCGGCGCAGAACAGCAGCCGGGCCCCACTGCGCTGCAGGATGTAGGCCGCTTCGGGCCCCTTCATGCGGGTGTTCACCGGCACCAGCACCGCGCCCAGGCTGTGCAGGGCGAGACCGGCGACGATCCATTCGACGCTGTTGGGCGCCCAGATCGCCACCCGGTCGCCGTGGCCGATGCCCAGCGCCAGCAGGGCGCGCGCGGCCTCGATACGACGGGCATCCAGCGCCGCATACGTCAGCGGCGTGCCGTCCTCGCCGATCACCGCCACGCGGTCGGCGTACTGCCGCACCGAGGCGGCAAAGGCGCTGGGGACCGTACTCATTTCAGCCATGTCTGCATCCTGCCAATCACCAGTCACCAATCACCAGTCACGTACACAGCGCTTCAGTCGGCCCACATCAGGTAGCCGTTGTCGATGCGCATCTCGGCGCCGTTGATGAACTTCGATTCGTCGGACGCCAGGAACAGCACGAGGTTGGCGATGTCCTGCGGCTGGGCGAAGCGGGCCTGCAGCTGCTTCGGATCCTTCTCGCGCACGTAGGAGGTGCCGGCGCCGCCCTGCTGCTTGTGCAGGTTGAACACCATCGGCGTGGCAATGCCGTCCGGGTGGATGGAGTTGCAACGGATCTTGTAGAGCTGGGCGCGGCAGTGAGCAGCCACCGTGCGGGTGAGGCCGGCCACGGCGGCCTTGGAGGCACTGTAGGCGGCGAACGAGGACACGCCGCCGATACCGGCCATCGACGACATGTTGACGATGGACCCGGAGGGGCGGTTCTTCATCGCCAGCAGGCCCAGCTTGCAGCCCAGGAAGTAGCCGGTGCTGTTGATCTTCTGGATCTTCTCCCACAGCTCCAGCGAGGTTTCCTCGATGGTGGCCTGGGCCAGGATCGCGGCATTGTTCACCAGGATGTCGACCCCGCCGAAGCGGTCGGTGGTGGTCTGGATCACCGCCTCCCAGTCGGCTTCCGAGGCGATGTCGTGCTGTACGAACAGGGCCTGATCCCCGATCTCCCTGGCCAGCGCCTGCCCGGCGTCGACATTGACGTCGGTGATCACCACCCGGGCGCCCTCGCGCGCCAGCAGCAGGGCGTCCTCGCGGCCGACGCCGCTGGCGCCTCCGGTGACGATTGCAACCTTGTCCTGTACCCGTCCCATCCATCCTCTCCTTGCGTTGGTGTGGCGGCGGTTCAGGCCGCGTTGCTTTGTGATTCGGGGGCCGCGGCGCAGCGCCCGGCGCGACGGCCCGAGAACAGGCAGTCGGCCAGTGACAGGCCGCTGACATAGCCGTTGGAGGCCACGCCCACGGCGGCGCGACCGGCTGCGTACAGGCCGCCGATGGCCTGCCCCGCGCCATTGAGCACGGCGCCGTCGGCTTCGCTGACGCGCAGGCCGCCAAGGGTGATCGTCGGGCAGGGGAAGCTGCGGCTGTCGGCGGAGATGTTCAGCGCGTAGTACGGCGGCGTGTCCAGCGGCGCGCGCATGTCGTCGCTCTTGCGCTGGGCATCCTCGACACCGTTGTGGATGTCGGCGGTGTAGCGGCTGACGGTCAGCTCCAGCGTCTGCGGCGGCAGGCCGATCTTCTGTGCCAGCGCGGCGAGGCTGCGCGCGCGCGGTGCAAACAGCATGAGGAAGAAGGCGGGCACGCTCTGGAAGAACCACAGCCTGCCGGACAGCGCCTCGCGAATCGCCTTCCAGCGCAGTGCCCTGTCGAGAACCAGCCAGGCCTTGCCGCCCTGCCGGTCCACCATCGCCACGCCGAGGCGGGCGCCGTATACCTGTTCGTTGCAGAAGCGCTCGCCCTGCGGGCCGACCACCACGCCCCTGGGCCAGGCGGTGGGCGGGTTGATGAACCGCCAGGCCGAGCCTTTCTCCATGCGATGGACCGCCGCGCCGACGGATTGGCCCAGACGGATGCCGCTGCCGTCGCAGCCGGTGGCGCCCAGGCGCATCGCCGGCAGGTAGTTGGGGGCGTGCTCGCGCACCATGTCGCGGTTGAAGATGAAGCCGCCGGTGGACAGCACCACGCCGCGGCGGGCGCGGACCCGCAACGGCTTGGCCTCGGCCAGTTCCAGCGCCCGCGCCTCGGCGCGCAGGCGGTCGGCCTTGCCGGGCGCCACGTTGTGCCACTTCTCGGCGCTGCGCATCAGTTTCTGATGTTTCAACTGGGCCGGCGATCCCGGCGCCAGCTGCCACAGCTCGGCCCCCAGCACGCGGCCGCCCGGGCCGGTGATCAGGCGGCGGGCGCTGGTCTGGCGCAGCACCGGGATGCCCCGCTGTTCCACCTGCTGGCGCAGCACTGCATACAGCACGCGGCCCGAATCGATGCCAGGGGCTTTGACCCGATGGCCGCGCGGGGCCGGTTTGGCGTGCTCGGCAAAGGCCGGGGCGGATTCGCTGCCCGAGTAGTAGAGGTAGGTGCCGTTGGGCGGGTAGGAGGTCTTCGGCGGTGCCGGATGGCTGCTGAATTCGACGCCCAGCCCCTCCAGCCAGGACAACAGTTCCAGACTGCCGTCGCAGAAGGCGCGCAGGGTGGGCTCGCTGACGGCATCGCCGCATTCCTGTCGCAGGTACTGGAACATCGCCTCCGGCGTGTCCTCGTAGCCGGCCTCGCGCTGGTAGCGGGTGCCGCCGCCGAGATAGACCACACCGCCGCTCTTGATGGTGGCGCCGCCGCCGTCGAAACGCTCGACGATGCGCACATCCGCGCCTTCGGCCTGGGCGCTCAGGGCGGCGGCGCCGCCGGCGGCACCAAAGCCCACCACCAGCACATCGCACTGGTCGTCCCAGCGGAAGCCGTCGGGTTGCGGCACCGCCAGCGGGCTGTCGATGGGCAGCACGCCGTCCAGCGTCCGGGCATCTGATGCGGTTGCCATACGGGAGGGTCCACGGCCGAGGGGAGTGCGCCGGATTATTGGGGATCGTCAGGCGGATGCTTCGTCCATTCAGGTGAACCCCTGTGCGGGGCGTGTCCTGGCAACCCCTAACCCCAACGGGTGATGAGTCCTCGGGGGGGGATTCCGATAATCCCCATCACGAAAACGAACCCACAAAGAGGGTGCTCCATGCCCAGCATTCAGGCTCTGGCCTATATCGTCGCGGAATCCGCCGACGCCACCTCCTGGAAGACCTACGGCGAAACCATTCTCGGCGCGATGGTGGAGACGCTGCCGGGCGGGGGTGCCCGCGTGAAGGTGGATGAACGCGATGCCCGCATTCATGTGGTGGCCGGCAGCGCGGACCGATACCTCGCCTCCGGCTGGGAGCTGGCCGACGATGCGGCCCTGGATGCCGCCCTGAAGGGCTTGGCTGCGGCAGGCATCGAAGCCGCCGAGGATGCGACGCTGGCAGCCGCGCGCGGCTACCGCCGCTTGGCCACTTTCACGGACCCCGACGGCAACCGCCATGAGCTGGTGTCCGGCTACAGCGGCGGCCACCAGCCGTTCACCTCCCCCATCGGGGTGGCGGGCTTCAAGACCGGCGTGTTCGGCATGGGCCATACCGTGCTGCCGGCGCCGGCGCATTTCGATGCCACGCTCAAGCTCTTCACCGAGGTGTTCGGCATGGGCTTGTCGGATGTCTTCAACTTCCAGCCCGGGCCGGACGCCCCGGTCATCCGCATCTATTTCCTGCACGGTGCCAGCGGCCGGCACCACAGTCTGGCGCTGGCGGAGATGCCGCATCCGGCCGGCTGTGTGCACGCCATGCTGGAGGTGAACCAGCTCACCGATGTCGGCAAGGCCCACGATCGTCGCGACAAGGGCGGGGTCAAGTTGATGGCGACCCTCGGCGAGCACGAGAACGACCGCATGACCTCCTTCTACATGCTGACGCCGGGCAATTTCGCCCTGGAGTATGGCTGGGGGGGAATCGAAGTGGATCCCGCCACCTGGCAGACCACGCACACCCAGCAGGTCTCGATCTGGGGCCATGATTTTTCCGTCGGATTTCAGTAAGTGATCATCAACAAGGCACAATCGCCCGCCGATATCGTCGCCGAACTGCGCGATGGCATGACCATCGGCATCGGTGGCTGGGGGCCGCGGCGCAAGCCGATGGCGCTGGTACGCGAAATCCTGCGCTCGCCGCTCAAGGACCTGACGGTCGTGGGTTACGGCGGCATGGACATGGGCATGCTCTGCGCCGCCGGCAAGGTGCGCAAGCTCATCTACGGGTTCGTCTCGCTGGACTTCATTCCGCTGGAGCCGTTCTTCCGTAAGGCCCGCGAGGCCGGCACCGTCGATGCAATGGAGCTGGACGAGGGCCTGCTGCACTGGGGCCTGCGCGCCGCCGCGATGCGACTGCCCTTCCTGCCGACGCGGGTGGGCATGGCCACCGATCTGATGACCAAGGTCAACCCGGATCTGAAGACAGTCACCTCGCCCTATGCCGATGGCGAGGTGCTGCTGGCGATGCCGGCGATTCCGCTGGATGTCGCCCTGCTGCATGTGCACACGGCGGACCGTCTCGGCAACACGCGCCTGTACGCGCCCGATCCGTTCTTCGACGAACTGTTCGCGCGTGCCGCCGAGCGCTGCTACGTCAGCTGCGAAACCCTGGTGGACCGGCTCGACAGCGACGAGCTGGACGCCCAGCGCAACCCCTTCGAGCGCAACCTGGTCACCGGTGTGGCCTGCGTGCCGGGCGGCGCCCACCCCACCTCCAACGTGGCCCTGCAGGGTGACGAGGGCTACGGCTGGGATGCCAAGCACATCCAGCGCTACTGCGGCGCTGCGGAGGGCGACGACGGCTGGGCACAGTACCAGGCTGAGTTTCTGGGCGGCGACGAGGCGGCCTATCAGCAGGCCGTCGGTGGTGCCGACTTCATCCGTTCCCTTCCCCGTCAGGTGTTCTGAGCATGTCGACGACCTTCACTCTCGCCGAACTGCTGATCTGTGCCTGCGCCGATGTCTGGCGTGAGGAGGGCGAAGTGCTCGCCACCGGCATCGGCATCATTCCCCGCCTGGCGCAGGGCCTCGCCAAGCGCACCCACAGCCCCGGGCTGATGATCACCGACGGCGAGGCCTTCCTCACCGAAAACCCGGTGAGCATTGGCGCCAGGTCGCATGAGGGCCGCGCCTACGGCGGCTGGATGCCCTACTCGCGGGTGTTCGACAACCTCTGGCGCGGCCGCCGTCACGCCCTGGTGGGGCCGGTGCAGGTGGACCGCTGGGGCCAGGCCAACATCGCCTGCATCGGCGATTACGCCAAACCCAAGCGCCAGCTGCTGGGCCTGCGCGGCTTTCCCGGCAACAGCATCAATCACGCCAATTCCTTCTTCGTGCCCAACCATGGTCCGCGGGTCTTCGTCGAGGGCGAGGTGGATGTGGTGTGCTCGGTGGGCTATCGCGACGAGCGCTGGCCGGCCGGGGTGCGGCGGGACCTGATGAAGGTCCACCAGGTCGTCACCGATCTCTGCGTGATGGATTTCGGCGGCCCGGACCATGCCGTGCGGGTGGTCAAGCTGCACCCCGGCGTCGACTTCGCCCAGGTGCAGGCCGCTACCGGGTTCCCGCTGATCGAGGCCCCGGAGGTGAGCGAAACCGCGCACCCCAGCGAAGAACAGTTGGCCATCATCCGCGAGCTGGATCCGCGCGATGTGCGGGCGAAGCAGTTGCGGGATAACCCACCCGGCATCCGGAGTACGACGTGATGGCGATGCCCTCCATGGCGCGTACTCAGCGCACCGATGCAGCCCCGGCCGCGCCGTCCATGGCGCGGCGTTCGCCGGGCACGCCTGCCACTGGCAGCCATGCTGTTTCCGGCTCACCCACCCGGCATTCGGAGTACGACGTGATGGCGATGCCCTCCATGGCGCGTACTCCGCGCACGGATGCAGACCCGGCCGCGCCGTCCATGGCGCGGCGTTCGCCGGGCATGCCTGCCACTGGCAGCCATGCGCTTCCGGCTCACCCCCCCGGCATTCGGAGTCGTCGATGAGCGACCTGGTCGATCCCAAGCAGGTGGACATCACCTACGAGACCGACGCGCCGGTGCTGTACCGGGTCGAGGACGGGGTGGCCTGGGTGACGATGAACCGTCCCCAGTTCAACAACGCACAGAACTCGCAGATGACCTATGCGCTGGATGCGGCCTTCCAGCGGGCGGTCAGCGACGACAGCGTGAAGGTGATCGTGCTGGCCGGTGAGGGCAAGCACTTCTCGGCCGGGCATGACATCGGCACCCCGGGGCGCGATGTCCACAAGACCTTCGACCGCACCCAGTTGCTGCCGGACCACACCAACAAGCCGGGCGCCGAGCTGCTCTACACCCGCGAGCAGGAGGTGTACCTCGGCATGTGTCGCCGCTGGCGCGACATGCCCAAGCCCACCATCGCCATGGTGCAGGGCGCCTGCATCGCCGGCGGCCTGATGCTGGCCTGGGTCTGTGACCTCATCGTCGCCAGCGACGATGCCTTCTTCCAGGACCCGGTGCAGCGCATGGGGATTCCGGGGGTGGAGTACTTTGCCCACGCCTTCGAGTTGCCGCCGCGCGTGGCCAAGGAATTCCTGTTGCTCGGCGAGCGCATGCCGGCGCAGCGCGCCTACGGCTTCGGCATGGTCAACCGCATCGTGCCGCGCGACCAGTTGCAGGCGGAAGTGCAGGCGATGGCGGACAACCTCAAGCAGAAGGGTCGGCTCGGACTGTGGCTGACCAAGCAGGCCGTCAACCACGTCGAGGACCTGCGCGGCAAGCGCACCGCCATGGATGCGGTGTTCCACATGCACCACTTCGCGCACGCGCAGAGTGATCTCACCCAGGGCAATCCGCTCGGCGGGCAGGATGCGAAGTCGATGGCGGCGGCCAACAAGTCCGGCGCCAAGGGATGAGTGCCTTGCAGACGGTGTTGTGCGAGCGGCTCGGTTGCCGCTATCCGGTGGTGCAGACCGCCATGGGCTGGGTCGCCGACAGCGGACTGGTGATCGCCACCAGCCGTGCTGGCGGCTTCGGCTTTCTCGCTGCGGCGGTGATGTCCACCGAACAGCTGAAGGCGGAGATCGCGGCCATTCGCGCCGCCAGCGACGCGCCCTTCGGCGTCAACTTTCACATGTTCCAGGCCAATGCCCGCGAGGTGATCGAGGTGGTGCTGGACAACGCCGACCGCGTGCGCGCGGTGAGCTACGGCCGCGGCCCGGACGCTGACACCATCGCCCGTTTCAAGGCGGCCGGGGTGCTCTGCATGCCCACCGTGGGCGCGCTCAAACACGCGGTGAAGGCGGTGCAGCTGGGGGCCGACATCATCACCATCCAGGGCGGGGAGGGCGGCGGCCACACCGGCAGCGTGCCCACCACCCTGCTGCTGCCGCAGGTGCTGGAGGCGGTCGACGTGCCGGTGGTGGCGGCGGGCGGCTTCTACAACGGCCGCGGGCTGGCGGCGGCCCTGGCCTTTGGCGCCGCCGGCATCGCCATGGGCACCCGTTTCCTGATGACGGCGGAGTCGCCGGTCCCCGCCGACACGCTCAAGCGTTATGTCGACGTCCGCGATGCCGGGCGGATCCGCGCCTCCACCGCCGTCGACGGCATGCCGCAGCGGATGATCGACAACCCCATGCTGCTGCGGCTGGAACGCGGCGGTCTGCTGCGGCGCCTGATGGTGGCCCTGGCCAGTGCCTGGCAGTGGCGTGGACAGACCGGGATGACGCTCGGTCACATGATGCGCACCTTCTTTGCGGCGCTGCGCGAGGGCGACGGTGCCATCCAGACCCTGATGGCCGCCAATGCGCCGGTGCTGATCCAGCGCGCCATGGTCCAGGGCCATCCGGATGAAGGCGTGCTGCCCAGCGGGCAGGTCGCCGCCAATATCGACCGGCTGCCGCCGGTGGCCGAGGTGATCTCGGGCATCGTCGCGGAGGCCGAAGCGCGCCTTGCGGCGCTGAGGATCTGAACCATGTCGCACGGCTTCACCACCACCGTCACCGACGGCATCGCCGAGATCGTCATCGAACGACCGCCGGTGAACGCGCTCAACGATGCCGGCTGGCATGCCCTGGCCGATGAGCTCACCCGCGTGGGTCAGTTGCCTGAGGCGCACGTGATCGTGCTGCGCGGCGAAGGGCGCGGCTTCTGCGCCGGTGTCGACATCAAGGAACTGGACCGCGAGCCGCAGCGCATCGTCTCGGTCAACGCCGGTAACTATCGCAGCTTCGAAGCGGTGCACCGCTGCCCGGTGCCGGTGATCGTCGCCGTGCATGGCTTCGTGCTGGGCGGTGGCATTGGCCTGGCCGGCGCCGCCGACATCGTGGTGGCCAGCGACTGCGCCACCTTCGGCGTGCCCGAGGTGGACCGCGGCGCCATGGGCGGTGGCGCGCATCTGCAACGCCTGTTTCCGGTGCAGAAGGTGCGCATGATGTACTTCACCGGCGAGCCGATCACCGCCGCCGAGGGCTACCGCCTGGGGGCGATCGAACGGGTGGTGCCGCGCGAACAGCTGCGCGACACCGCGCTGGCCATCGCACGCAGCATTGCCGCCAAGAGCCCGGCCATGATCCGGCTCGCCAAGGAATCCCTCAACGGCATCGAGGACGGCAATCTGGAAGCCAAGTATCGCTGGGAGCAGGGCTTCACCCTGCAGGCCTACATGAGCCCGGATTCCGCCGAAACCCGGCGCGCCTTCGTCGAGAAGCGCGACGCCCAGTTTGGACCCAAGGCATGAGACTCGCCTACACCGAAAAACAAAAACGCTTCCGCGCCGAAGTGCGTGAATGGATGGCGGCCAACGTGCCGTCGCAGCCGCTGCCCAGCTTCGACACCGAGGAAGGCTTTGCCGCGCACCGCGAGTGGGAGCGCACGCTCAATCGCAACGCCTTCAGTGCGGTGACCTGGCCGCGACACCTCGGCGGCCGCGGGCTGGACCTGATCGAGTGGCTGATCTTCGAAGAGGAGTACTGGGCGGCGCGGGCACCGCTGCGGGTCAACCAGAACGGCGTGTTCCTGCTGGCCCCGACCCTGATGGAGTACGGCACCGAGGAACAGAAGGCGCGCTTTCTGCCGCGCATGGCGGCCGGCGATGACATCTGGGCCCAGGGCTGGTCGGAACCCGGCGCCGGTTCCGACATGGCGGCAATTCGCAGCAAGGCCGTGCGCGATGGCGATCATTACGTCATCAATGGACAGAAGACCTGGTCGACGCGGGCGGTGTGGGCGGACTGGCTGTTCGGACTGTTCCGTACCGAGCCGGAGTCGCAGCGGCATCACGGCCTCACCTTCGTGTTGCTGCCGCTGAATCTGCCCGGCATCACCATCCGCCCGATCCGACAGCTCAACGGCCTGCCCGGTTTTGCCGAGATCTTTTTCGACAACGTGCGCGTGCCGGTGGAGAACCGGCTGGGCGGTGAAGGCGAAGGCTGGAAGATCTGTATGGCCACCGCCGGCTTCGAACGCGGTCTGATGCTGCGGTCACCGGCGCGCTTCCAGCAGACCGCACGCCAATTGGTGGACCTCTATCGTGCGCATCAGGACAGCGCCGACAGCGACCCCGGCGTGCGCGATGCCGTACTCAAGAGCTGGATGGATGCCGAGGCCTACGCACTGGCGACCTACCGCACCGCCAGCCGGCTCGCCAAGGGCGGCCAGATTGGCGCCGAGGCCTCCACCAACAAGATCTTCTGGTCGGAGCTGGACCTGTTGATGCACGAGACGGCGATGAGCATTCTCGGCGCCCGCGGCGAGCTGATGGCGCATGCCCCGGATGCCGGCGACGTCGGCCATTGGTTGGATGGCTTCCTGTTCGCCCAGGCCGGCCCCATCTACGCCGGCACCAACGAGATCCAGCGCAACATCATCGCCGAGCGCATGCTCGGCCTGCCCCGCGCATGAACAAGCCGACTGCGCAGGCCGTCCGCAGCGTCACGCGCTTCGAGGTATAGACCATGGACTTCACTTTCGACGCCCAACAGCTCGCCTTCCGCGATGCCATCCGCAAGTTCCTGGTGGTGGAAGCCGCCCCGGAAATGCTGCGCGACATCTGGGAGACCACCAAGACCGGCCGTTCCGCCGAGCTGCGCGGCAAGCTCGCCGACCAGGGCCTGACCGCGCTGTCGGTGCCGGAGGCCTTCGGCGGCATCGGCCTGGGCGCCACCGACTGGGTGCTGGTGCAACAGGAGCTGGGCTATCACGGCATTCCCGACTCGCTGGTGGACTCGGCCTTCCTCGCCGTGTGGCTGCTCAACCAGCTGCCTGCCAGTGTGGAACTCAAGCGTGCCTGGTTGCCGCGCATCGCCGAAGGGCGCGCGCGCGTGGCCATCGGGCATCCGGTCAACCCGCTGGTGGCGGATGCCGAGGCGGCCGATCTGCTGCTGCTGTGGCATGACGACGAGATTCACGCGCTGTCACGGGATCAGGTGACCTTGCGTGACAACCCCAGCATCGATCTTTCGCGGCGGCTGTATCACGTCGAGTGGACGCCCGGCGCCGATACCCGCATCGGCACCGCCGCCATCGGGGCCCCGCTGTGGCAGGGCCTGATCGATCAGGCGGGCCTGGCGGTGGCGGCGCAGCTGCTGGGGCTGGCGCACCGCATGCTCGACCTCGGGGTCGACTATGCGGCGCAGCGCAAGCAGTTCGGCAAGGCCATCGGCTCGATGCAGGCAGTGAAGCACCACATGGCGGACGTGGCGGTGAAGGTGGAGTTCGCCGAACCCGTCGTCTACCGCGCCGCCGATGCGCTCGACAGTGGTCATCCACTGCGCTCGGTGTACGTCTCGCATGCCCGGCTTGCCGCCGGCGAAGCCGCGCGGCTGGCGGCGCGCAAGGGCATCCAGGTGCATGGCGCCATGGGCTATACCTGGGAAGCCGACCTGCAGATGTTCGTCAAACGCGCCTGGGCGCTCGATGCCACCTGGGGCAGCCGCGGCTTTCACAAGCGCCGTATCGATCAGCACATCCTGGCGGACGACGCGCCGCTGGGTCCGCAACACACCTTTGCCTGAATCCGGGGAACCTCCATGCCTGAAGCCTATATCGTCGACACCCTGCGCACGCCCACCGGCAAGCGCAAAGGCAGCCTGGCGCATCTTCATGGCGCCGATCTCGGCGCCCATGCGTTGAAGACGCTGGTCGAGCGCAATGCCATCCCGGCCGAGGACTATGACGATGTCATCTTCGGCTGCCTCGATGCCATCGGCCCGCTGGCCGGCAACATCGCCCGTACCGCGTGGCTGGCGGCGGGGCTGCCGCTGCATGTGCCGGGCGTCACCATCGACCGTCAGTGCGGCTCCTCGCAGCAGGCGGTGCATTTCGCCGCGCAGGCGGTGATGAGCGGCACCCAGGATGTGGTGGTGGCCGGGGGCGTGCAGACCATGACGCAGATCCCGATTTCCTCGGCCATGCTCTGTGCCAAGCCATTGGGGTTCACCGATCCCTTTTCCGGCTCCACTGGCTGGAAAGCGCGCTTCGGTGACCAGCCGGTGTCGCAGTTCCACGGCGCCCAGATGATCGCCGACAAGTGGCAGATCAGCCGCGAGGCGATGGAAGTCTTCGCACTGGAATCACACCAGCGGGCCCGCCGCGCCCAGGCCGAAGGGCGTTTCGACCGCGAGATCATCGAGTGCGCCGGCCTTTCGGTGGACGAGACGGTGCGTGACACCACCCTGGAAAAGATGGCCACTCTGGAGCCGCTGGCGCCGGGCGGCACCATCACCGCCGGGGTCTCCAGCCAGACCGGTGATGCCTCCGCCGCCATGCTGATCGTCTCCGAGCAGGCGCTGAAGCGGTACAACCTCAAGCCGCGTGCGCGCATTCACCACATGAGTGTGTACAGCGACGACCCCATCTTCATGCTCACCGCGCCGATCCCTGCCACCCGGGTGGCGATGAAGAAGAGCGGCATGAAGCTGGACGACATCGATCTGGTCGAGATCAACGAGGCGTTCGCACCCGTGGCCTTGGCCTGGCTCAAGGACACCGGCTACCCGCACGAAAAGACCAACGTCAACGGCGGCGCCATCGCGCTCGCGCATCCGCTCGGTGCCACTGGCGTCAAGCTGATGACCACCCTGCTGCATGAGCTCGAGCGCAGCGGTGGCCGCTACGGTCTGCAGACCATGTGCGAAGGCGGCGGCGTCGCCAACGTCACCATCATCGAGCGGCTTTGACAAAGGGAATCAACACCATGGGTCTGTGTGACAACCGCAGCATCATCATCACCGGCGCGGGCGCCGGTCTGGGACGCGCCTACGCGCAGGCGCTGGCCGCCGAGGGCGCCGGCGTGGTGGTCAACGACATCCGCCGGGATGCCGCCGAGGCGGTGGTGGCCGAGATCACCGCCAGCGGCGGCCGCGCCGTCGCCAACAGTGACGACATCACCTCGATGGCCGGTGCCGCCAATATCGTCGCCGCGGCGGTGGATGCCTTCGGCGATGCCCACGGGGTGGTCAACAACGCCGGGGTGGTGCGCGACCGCATGTTCGCCTCCATGAGCGAGGAGGAATGGGACATGGTGATCAAGGTGCACCTCAAAGGGCACTTCTGCATCGCCAACACCCTGGTGAAGCGCTGGCGCGACCAGGTGAAGGCGGGCACCAAGGTCAGCGGACGCCTCATCAACACCAGCTCCGGCGCCGGCCTGCAGGGCAACATCGGGCAGAGCAACTACTCGGCCGCCAAGGGTGGCATCGCCTCGCTGACCCTGGTGCAGGCCGCCGAGCTGGCACGCTACGGCATCACCGCCAATGCGCTGGCACCGGCCGCACGCACCGGCATGACCGAAGGCCCCTTCGGCGAAATGATGAAGCCGCCCGCCGATGGCAGCTTCGATCACTACGCACCGGAGAACGTGGCACCGCTGGTGGTGTGGTTGTGCAGCGAGGCCTCGGCCGCCTGCACCGGCCGCGTGTTCGAGGTGGAGGGCGGCAAGCTGTCCATCGCCAATGGCTGGAAGACCGGTCAGGTCACTGACAAGAAAGCGCGCTGGCAGCCGTCGGAGCTGAGCGAGGTGGTGGCGCGGCTGATCGCCGAGGCGCCGCCCGCGCAGAAGGTGTACGGCACCTGAGCCCATGCAGCGGGCTGCAGGGGGCAGGCCACTGAACCCATGACATTCCACCCCGGCTGGCGCGGCCAGCCGGGTGCGAAGTCACCGGCTAGAATGCCTGCATAACGACATCAGGAGCCCGACCCATGACCCGATATTCCGCCCCGTTGGGCATCGCTGTGCTGGCCGCTGGCCTGTTGGCCGGTTGCAGCGGCGACAGTCTTGAGTTTGGATCGGACGGGCAGTCGGGGTGGACCACGCTGGGCACCCGCGCCAAGGAGGCGGCCCCGGCACCGATGCCGGCGGCCAACGGCGCTTGGCCGGAGTACGACCCGCCGGCCGAGTGGGCCGACACGGTCAGCCACCGGGACGAGATCACGCTGGACGATGGCACCGTGCTGGCGGTGACCGTGGTGCTGCCGGCGGATGCCGAGGGCAATGCCGGCGCCGGACCGTTCCCCACCGTGCTCACGCTGACCGGTTACAACAAGCTGGCCGGCAGTTTCGTGCCCGCCATCGGGGGCGGTAATCCGCTGTTCCTGTCGCATGGCTACGCGCACGTGATCGTCGACGTGCGGGGCACCGGTGCCTCCGATGGTCAGTGGGAGGCCTTCGGCGAGACCGAACAGGGGGACTACCGGCCGATCGTCGAGTGGGTGGCCACGCAGCCCTTCTGCGATGGCAACATCGGTCTGTACGGGGTATCACTGCTCGGCATCACCGCCACCCTGACGGCGGCGCAGCAGCATCCGGCCGTGAAGGCCCTGTTCCCCATCGTGCCGCTGGCCGATGGCTATCGCGACATCGTGTTTACCGGCGGCCAGGTCAACGTCGGCTTCATCCCCCTCTGGTTGGGGCTGGTGACCGGGCTGAGTGTGCTGGACCCGACCCTGTTGCTCGACCCGGTGACCGGCCTGCAGCACACCGTGGACCGGGTGCTCAACGCGGTCACCAATTTCCAGGTGCCGACCATTCTCCGCGCCGTGGTCGGCGATCCCGATACCGCCTATGACGGCGACTTCTGGAAGGTACGCTCGCCGCTCGAACAGGCCGACAACATCCGGGTGCCGACCTTCGTCGTCGGGGGGCTGAAGGACATCTTCCAGCGGGGCGAGCCGCTGCTGTACGAACAGCTCAAGCACCACACCACGGCGAAGCTGTTGATGGGGCCCTGGAACCATATCGAGGCGGCCGGCGGTCTGGGTCTGCCGGCCGATGGCGTGCCGCCCATCGACCGGATTGCCCTGCAGTGGTTCGATCGTTATCTGAAGGGCCTGCCCACGGGGGCGGAGGCGCTGCCGAACGTCACCCAGTTTGTCTATGGTCACGAACACTACGTGACGGCGGCCGACTGGCCGCATCCGCAGGCGCGGGCCGAGCGCCTGTACCTGCGGGGTGACCGGGCGCTGACGGCTGATCAGCCAGCCGCTGACGAAGCGGGCAATGTGGTGCTGCAACAGCCACTGAACGGCGTGTGCTCCGCCAGCACCGCGCAGTGGACCGCCGGGCTGGTGGGGTTGTTGCCGCTCCCCTGTTTTGAAGAGGACAACCTGGCGACCCTGCTGGATGCCCGCTTCGACACACCGCCGATGACCGCGCCGATGTGGGTGAGCGGACCGATTCAGGCGGACCTCTGGATCAGCACCACCGCGCTCAACGCCGGTGTCAGTGTCCGGGTTGCCGATGTCGCGCCCGATGGTTCGGCGCGCGCGCTCACCAACGGCCTGCTGACCGCCAGCTTCCGGGCCGTGGACGCCAGCCGCTCCCGCTATCTCGATGGCGAGATGATCCAGCCCTGGCATCCGTTCACGGCGGAAAGCGAACAGACGGTAACGCCGGGCGAGCCGATGCTGCTGCAGGTGGAGGTCTTTCCGAGCAGTTTCATGATCGCGGAAGGCCATCGCCTGCGTATCTCGGTTGGTCCGAGTGACATCCCGCATGGTCTGCCCCCGCTGCCGGATCTGATCCCCGGCCTGCTCGGGGCCATGACCATCCTCAGTGACGAGGCGCATCCGTCGAGTGTGGTGTTGCCGGTGGTGCCCGGCACGCCATGAGGCCTGGTGTTCAGTGGCGCCCCAGGGGCGCCGCGAACACACGCTCGAACCACGCCACGAAAGCGCTCACCCGGCGCGAACGCTGCCGACGGTCCGGATAGACTGCGGAGATCGGCAGCGGGGCGGGCCGCGAGGCGGGGAGCACCTCCACCAGCAGGCCGTCGGTGATCAGGGCTTCGACGTCATAAGCCGGGACCTGGATCAGCCCCAGGCCGGCCACCGCAGCCGTGGTGTAGGCCTCGGCGTTGTTGACGGTGAGGGCATGAGGAACGGCCATTTCGCGGGTTCGCCCGTTCTGACGGTATTCCCATCGGTAGGCCTTCCCGGTCAATGGCGAGGCATAGGCCACCATCCGGTGCCGGGCAAGATCGCGCGGGTGCCGAGGCGTGCCAAAGCGCGCGAGGTAGTCGGGGCTGGCGTAGCTGCCGACAGCGAGCAGGCCGAGTCGACGCGCGATCAGGCGGGAGTCATTGAGCGGGCCGACGCGGATGGCGCAATCCACCGCTTCCTGGATGAGGTCCACCGGACGATCGCTGACGCCCAGCACGAGGTCGATCGCGGGGTGCTTTTCGAAGAACCCGGGCAGTGCCGGAATCACATGGGTCCGGGCAATGCGTGCCGGTATATCCACGCGAATGGTACCGCGCAGCTCTGAGGGCGCTTGGCGAAACTGCTGATCGTTCTCCTCCAGTTCGGCGAGCAGCTGTTCGCAGCGTTGGCGGTACGTCTTACCGTCGGCCGTCAAGGAGACGGAGCGGGTGGTTCGATTGAGCAGGCGGGTGCCCAGCCGCTGTTCCAGAGCCTTGATCTCCGACGATACGGTCGAGCGGGGCAGCTGCAGTTGATCCGCCGCTGCGCTGAAACTGCGCGTGTCCGCCACCCTCGTGAACAGGCGCATCTGACGGAATCGATCCATATTGTTCGATTTTTACGAAAGGTAATATCAGATTGTGCCACTTTATTGTCATGATCAATTCGTGGATCGTGAGCGCCTCCTCATCTTGATACGGGAGTACACGACATGACCGGACGGACATTGGAAGGCAAGGTGGTCCTGGTCGCCGGCGGCGCCAAGAATCTCGGCGGCCTGATCAGCACCACGGTGGCGCGACAGGGTGCCCGGGTCGCGGTGCACTATCACGGCGCCGCTGCGCGGGCCGAGGCCGAGGCGACGGTGGCAGCCATTCGCGAGGGCGGCAGCGACGCCATCATGATCCAGAGTGATCTGACCCGTGCTGCCAACGTCGAGGCCCTGTTTGGGCAGGTTCGCGACCACTTTGGCGGTATTGATGTGGCGATCAACACGGTTGGCAAGGTGCTGCGCAAGCCCATCGTCGAGACCACCGAGGAGGAGTTCGACCTGATGATGGACGTCAATGCCAAGTCGGCGTTCTTCTTCATCAAGGAGGCCGGGCGGCATCTCAACGACAACGGCGCCATCATCACCATCGTGACGTCGCTATTGGCGGCCTTCACCGGCGGCTATGCCACCTATGCTGGCGCCAAGGCACCCGTCGAGGACTTCACGCGCGCCGCCGCCAAGGAGTTCGGGGAGCGGGGCATCTCCGTATCGGCGGTGGGGCCGGGGCCCATGGACACCCCGTTCTTCTACGGGGAGGAAACGCCGGAACGGGTGGCCTACCTCAAGTCCCAATCCATGAACGGAGAACTCACGCGCATCGAGGACATCGTGCCGATCGTGACGTTTCTGGCAACCGAAGGCTGGTGGGTTACCGGGCAGACGATCTTCGCCAACGGTGGCTTCACGACGCGCTGAGTGCCGCCTCAGATCGCCCCCCAAAGGGTCCCCGGTTTCCGGGGCGCCCTGGGGGGCTAAGAGACTGGACCTGAGGTCAGCCGGTAAAGTCGCGGCCGAAGATGTGCCGCGCGATCACCCAGCGCTGCACCTCGTTGGCCCCCTCGTAGATCTCACCGATCTTGGCGTCGCGGTAGATCGACTCCAGGGGGTAGGACGCCCCCGTGCCTTTCAGTTCCCGAACAAAGCCATAGGCGCCGCACACCTGGATGGCATCGCGCACGACGTCCATCGCGAGTTCGCTGCCGACCACCTTGGTCATGGCCGCTTCGGCATCGGCCTGCCCGCTGCGGTCGTAGAGTACGGCGGCCTTCTGATACAGATTGCGGGCATTCTCGATGCCGATGGCATGGTCGGCGAAACGAAACTGCCAGTGCTGAAAGCGCGCCAGTGCCTGGCCAAAGACCTTGCGCTGCTCCATATAGCCGGTTGCGAAATCGAAGGCGCGCTGCGCCATTGCCACGCCGATGGCGCCGATACCCATGCGGCCTTGCATCAAGGCGCCCAGCGCGACGCGCAAGCCACCCCCAAGCTGCCCGACCACATGGTCGGCAGGGACAAACACGTCATCGAAATGCACATCGGCGGTGAGCTGGGCATGGTTGCCCATCTTCAGATCCGGATCACCGACGCGGACCCCGTCCGCCTGCATGTCGACCAGGAACATGGTGAGGCGATCGTCCAGCCGGCACAGCACCAGGATCAGATCCGCTGCCACCGAATTGGTGATCCAGCGCTTGCAGCCACGGATGCGGTAGCCGCCGTCGACCGGGGTTGCCACCGTTTCCATGGCGCCCGCAGAAAGATCGGTGCTGGTATTGGGTTCGCTGGTGGCGAAGGCGCAGACGAGTTCGCCGCGCACCAGCTTCGGCAGATAGTGACTGCGCAGCGCGGCCTGGGCGCCGTCCAGCGTCTTTCCGCTGAGGATGGCCTGGCCGTCATACAGCGCGGAGGCCAGTCCCGGCGAGTAGTAGGCCAGCTCCTCCAGCACGGTGAGCGTGGCCAGGGTGGGATAGGCCAGTCCGCGCCCGCCGACATCGGCGGCATAGGGGATGCTGTACAGGCCGGCGCGCGCCATGGCGTCGAACACGGGGCGCGGAAAGCCGTCCCGGCGCTCGGGCGTGGTGTTGAGCTGATGGGCGATCGGCTGCACCACTTCCTCGGCAAAGCGGCGCGCTTCCTCGCGGATGGCACGGGTTTCGTCCGGCAGCAGCAGGTCGCGGAACAGGCTGTCGGCGCGACGGCGGCAGGCGGGCCCGGTTGGCGAAGCGTGATGAGTGTCGGCCACGTCAGTTGATCCCCCGCACCCTGCCGTCCCAGAAGGGCTTGCGCAGTTCAGTCTTGAGAATCTTGCCGGCACCGGACATCGGCAGGGCCTCCCGGATTTCCAGACTGCGCGGGCTCTTGTAGCCGGCGATCAGCGTCCTGCAATGCGCGTACAGGATCTCCTCGGTAAGCGTCTGTCCGGGTTTCAGCACCACGGCGGCATGCACCTTCTCGCCGAGCTGTTCGCAGGGGATGCCGACCACTGCACAGGCGGCGACGGCCGGATGCCGTGCGACCGCCTGCTCGACTTCGCTGGAGTACACGTTCTCGCCGCCGGAGATGATCATGTCCTTCAGGCGGTCGACCACGAAGACATAGCCGTCCGGGTCCATGTAGCCGAGGTCGCCGGTGTGCATCCAGCCCCCGCGGATGGCCTCGGCGGTGGCGTCCGGTTTGTTGAGGTAGCCCTGCATCACCCCGGGGCCGCGGGCGGCGATCTCGCCCACCTCACCCCGCCGGCACTCCTGCCCGTCGCTGCCGACGATGCGCAGTTGCACGTGGTAGGCGGCACGGCCGCCGGAGGCAATCTTGCCGTGGGCGCGACCCTCGACGGTGTGCATCTCGGGACCCAGTACCGTCATCACGGCGGCGGTTTCGGTCATGCCGTAGACCTGATACAGCCGGGCGCTGGGCAGCGTGGTCATGACGCGATCCAGCAGGGCTTCCGCCGCCGGCGAGGCGCCGTACATGATGCGTTTGACACTGTCGGTGCGGCGATCACGTGCACCCGGGAAATCCACCAGCACCTGCAGCATTGCCGGTACCAGCAACAGGTCGGTGAGGCCGTGTTGCTCGATCAGGTCATACACCACATCCGGACGGAACATCGGCAGCATCACATGCGATGCGCCGCGGAACAGCAGGCAGGTCGTCATCATCATGTCGGCGAGGTGGAACATCGGTGCGGCATGCAGGCCGACGGCGCCCTCGGGCAACACGCCTTCGGCGAGCAGCGCCAGCGCCGAGCTGCAGACATTGTGGTGCGACAACATCACACCCTTGGGTCGGCCGGTGGTGCCGCCGGTATAGAAAATCCCGAACAGGGTGTCACCCCGGGCGCCGGCGTCGGCCACCGGCGCGCTCCCGGCAATCAGGCGTTCCAGCGGCACCACGTCCGTCGGGGTCTCGCCGTAACCGGTGAAGATGACGGCCCTCAGGGCCGGGTAGCCCGCGCGCAGCGCCGGCAGCAGCGGCGCGAACTGGTCATCGATGATCAGCACATCGCTCTTGGAGTCGTTCAGTGCGTAGATCAACTCCTCCGCGCTCCAGCGGAAATTGGCGGGGTTGCAGACCGCGCCCAGCCAGGCGATCGCGAGATAGCTTTCCAGGTAGTGATCGGAGTTCAGTGCCAGGATGCAGACCCGGTCTCCCGGCTTCACCCCGAGTGCGCGCAGGCCGCCGGCATACGCGGCGACGCGATCGTGCAGTTGGGCGAACGTCCGATGGCGATCCTGACAGCGGGTGGCGATGGCATCCGGGTGCTGCTGGACCGCCCGGTGCAGGCCTTGGGTGAATTGCATGGTGCCGCTCCTCGTGGTTGTTGTCGTCAGGCGATCTTGGCGATCACCGATTTGGTTTCCAGGTAATGCGCAAAGACGTCCTCACCGTTCTCGCGCCCCCAGCCCGACTGTTTGAAGCCGCCGAAGGGGATATTGGGGTCGGGGCTGAGCTGGGTATTCACCCAGATCGTGCCGGCCTGGATGCGGCTGGCCAGGCCATGCGCGGCGTTGAGGTCGCGCGTGTAGATATGGGCGGCGAGCCCGTACTCCGAGTCGTTGGCCAGCGCAGCGAGGTGGTCGAGGTCGTCGTAGGGCGTCGCGGTCAGCACCGGGCCGAATACTTCGTCCCGATAGGCCGGATTCTGACGGTCCTCGGTGACCAGAATGGTGGGCTCGACGAAGTAGCCGCTGCGATCAGCCCGCTTGCCGCCGGAGAAGATACTGGCCCCCGCCTTGACCCCGGCGTCAACCTTGCCCATGACGCTGTCGAGCTGCCGCTGACTGACCACCGGCCCCAGCAGGGTGTCGGCTTCCAGGCCGTGACCCAATTTGAAGGTGGCGGCGACATTGGCAATGCCGTCGAGCACTTGGTCGAAGCCCTTGCGCGGCGCGAACAGGCGGGTGCCGGCAAAGCAGATCTGGCCTGAATTGACGAAGACCGCCTGGGCCGCGCCGGGAATGGCGGTCTCCAGATCGGCATCGGGCAGGATCAGGGTGGGGCTCTTGCCGCCCAGTTCCAGGGTGACCCGTTTCAGATCGGGGGCCACCGATTGCAGGATGCGCTTGCCCACGGGCGTCGAACCGGTGAAGGAAATCTTGTCGATGCCGGGGTGGTCGACGATGGCCTGTCCCGTGCGGCCATCCCCCACCACCAGATTGACCACGCCGGGCGGAAAGCCGGCCTGCTCGATGAGTTCCATCAGGCGCAACAGCGAGTAGGGTGTCTGTTCGGCGGGTTTGATCACCACGGTACAGCCGGCCGCGAGTGCCGGCGCCAGCTTCCAGACGGCCAGCACCAGCGGAAAATTCCACGGCACGATGGCGCCGACGACACCCACCGGCTGCCGCAGGGTGTACGCGTGGTGCGTGCCATCCGGCTGCAGGGCGGGCGCCAGGCTGCGACCGCCGAGCTTGGACGGCCAGCCGCCGAAATAGCGGAACCACATGGCCGACAGCGGGACATCCAGGGTGCTGGAGAAGGCGATGGGTTTGCCATTGTCGAGCGACTCGATCATGGCCAGTTCCTGCGCGTTGGCATCGATCAAGTCGGCCAGCCGGTGCAGCAGGCGCTCCCGTCCCAGTGGCGGAAGAGCGCGCCAGGCCGGACTCTCAAATGCACTCCGGGCGGCCTTGACCGCCGCATCGACGTCGTCCGGGCCGCTGACCGGCAGCTGGCCGAGCCGGCGTTCGGTGGCCGGGTCCATCACGTCGAGTTGATCGATGCCGGCGGGGTTGTGCCAGTCGCCGCCAATGAAGTTGCGGATGCTCGGCAGGCGCACCTGCGCGGCCAGGTCGGTGGGCATGTTCATGTGGGCTCCTCTCGTTGTCGTCTTGGATCCATTCGGATGGCTGAGGCGCGAGCACCCGGGCTCGCGCCGCCGCTACCCGAAGCATGGCCAAGGGGGGCTCCCGTGCTGCCACGCCGAAAGTATGGGTTGTGGGTGGGGCCCGGGGCGCAAGGTCACCTCGCAACAACCAGCCATCGAACAACGACGGGCGCCCTGCCTGTTGAGTGATGTGGCATGGCGGACCGTCGTGTGGGTTGCGCATGTGCTGGCGCCTGCCGGGCGGTCGTGCACGGCGTCGGCGACCAGGTTGGGGGCGCCAATACCAAAGGTTGGGTCGCGACGACGACCGCTGATGGACCGTATGCGGACTAGAACAGGGGCGTGGCTGCGTTGGCCAGGCCAAACATAACCCGCCCACAGGGTGGACAGCTGGAGAGAGATGAATCCATGGATTCCGCGCGTTATCGTTTTGCCCGCTGGCTGATCGCCAACCGCGCATTCATGGCGGGGGTTTTCATTGTGGTGACGCTGGCCTTTGCCGCCGGCATCCCGCGCGTTGACATCCGTACGGTGTTCTCCGACCTGCTGCCGAAGGACGATCCTTTCGTTCAGGTGTTCAAGGATCACCCCAACTTCGGGAATCCACTCACCGTCACGGTGATGATCAAGCGCAAAGACGGCGATATCTACAACACCGATACGCTGCAGAAGGTATGGGACATCACCCGCGACATCGACCTCATTCCTGGCGTTGACCACGACCAGGTGCTGTCGATCTCAACCGAAAAGGCCCGCTACGCGGAGGCGACACCCTACGGCATCAACATGCGTCCGCTGATGGATGACCGGGTGCCGCAAACCGAGGAAGAGCTTTACGATTTCCGCAGGCGGGTGGAGCAGTCTCCGAACGCGCGCACCTTCTTCGTCAGCCGCGACGAAACGGCGACGCTGGTCAACGCCACCTTCCTGGAGAACGCGCTCGAATACGACGTCGTGTTCGAGGAAGCGCACAAGATGATCGCGAAGGCGGCGGACGACGAGCATGAGATCTACCTCGCCGGGCAGCCTATCCTCACCGGCTGGGTCTATGAGTTGAAGCATCAGACCTACAAGATCTTTGCGATCACGTTGAGTGCGCTGTTCATCGCGCTGGTTTTGTACATGCGCAACATCGCGGGCGTGGTGGTGCCGGTGGTGTGCTCGATCACGGCGGGCATCTGGGGCTTCGGTCTGGTCGGCTGGCTGGGGTCATCCATCGAGCCGCTGTTGCTGATCGTGCCGCTGTTGTTGGTGGCCCGTTCGTTCTCGCATTGCGTGCAGTTCACCGAGCGCTACTACGAGGTGCTGGCGCAGGTGAAGGACAAGCGCAAGGCAGCCGAGATCACCGTGTCGGTGATGATGGCGCCGAGCGTCGTGGGTGTGATCACGGACACGCTGGGGATTGCCTTCATCGCGCTTGCGCCGATCCCGGCCATGGAGCGCTTTGCCCTGTTCTGTGGTTTCTGGGCGTTCTGGATCATCCCCACCGGTGTGTTCCTGATCGCCATTCTGCTGTCCTATCTGCCGACACCCAACAATGTCGAGCGACTGATCGGCGAGGGCGCCGAGGGCGGCGTGCACGCGGTGCAGAAGCGCGTGCTGGGCAAGATCTCCCGTCTGGCCTACGGTGCGCCGGCGCGGATGACGACCGTGGTGGTCGTTGTGCTGTCAGCCTACGCGGTCTACCAATCCTTCCAGATCAAGATCGGCAACCCGGTGGAGGGCAGCAACCTCCTGTGGGAGGACTCCGAGTACAACACCGCAATCCGCGCGATCAACTCCCACTTCCCGGGCGTCAATACGCTGGAGTTGATCATCGAGGCGAAGGAGGAAGACATCAACCGGCGCATGGCGCGTACACCGGAGGTGGCGGCCATTTCGACACAGGTGCAGGCCATGATCGAGGCCGACCCGGTGCAGCCGCCGCGCGCCACACTGTCTTTCACCGACTACATGATGGAAGGCAACCGGCTGTTCTCCGGTGGCAATCCCAAGTGGCTGCCGCTCGATCCTACCGAGGCTGCGGTACGCGCTGCCGGCACGGCCGTGGTGTTCGGCACCAACCCGGTCAACTTTTCGCATATCAGCGATTTCGAGTTCCAGAACTCGACCATCTCGCTCTGGTAAAAGGACAACAAGCAGGAGACGGTGGACGGTGCACTGGCCAGTGCCCGCCGCGTGCTGGAGGTGGTCGGCACCGATCACGAGACCTTCCAGATCCGTATGGCGTCGGGAACCATTGCCCTGCAACAGGCGATGAACCTGGTGGTGGAGCGTTACCACTGGCTGATTCTGGGTCTGCTGAACGCCTGCATCCTGTTCATCGCCGCCTACGCCTACAAGTCTTTCGTGGGCGCCTTCATCCTTCTCGTGCCGGTCAATCTGGCCAATTTCATCCAGACCGCCGTGATGCACGTGCTGGGCATCGGCCTCGACATCAACTCGGTGATGGTGGCGGTGATCGGCGTTGGCGTCGGCATCGACTACGGCATCTACCTGCTGTCGCGCATCTGCGAGGAATACACCGCGCATGACCATGACTGGGGCAGGGCCATCACCGCTGCGATGACCACTACCGGCAAGGCCATCATGTTCACGGCCTCGATCATGTTCATCGGCATCCTCCCCTGGTACTTCCTGTCCGATCTCAAGTTCATGGCGGACATGGGGCTGCTGCTGGTCGCGATCATGCTGATCAACATGGTGCTCGCGCTGGTCGTACTGCCGCTGCTGGTGTGGCTGATCAAGCCCAAGTTCGCCGCCCGCGAGGATCTCATCGTGGGCGAGAGCATCGACCTGTCCAAGTTCATAGAACGGGATCCACCCGTCGTCGCTGCGCAGGGCGCGACATAGGGCATACCCGGATACCGCCCCCCGGGAACCTTGCGGGCGTTTCAGTTGCACAGCATTTGCGAGGAGTGAGTCATGCACATCAAGAAATACGACTTCAACTACGGCCGCCGTCAGTTGATGAAAAATGTGGCCGCGGGGGCTGGCGCTGGCGTGCTGATGCCGCTGTCGAAGGCCTTTGCCAACGAGATGGATGTCGGCAAGGCCTATCCCGATGAGCTGATGTCCATCGAGGCAGCGACCAAGGGCAAGATCAAGGTTGGTGACATCCTCACCAGCGCCAACGTCGAGCACGTCAAACATCTGCTCGACCCCATCATCTATGACCAGGTGCTCAACGAAGGGCGCAAGATCAAGATCAAGGCACCGGAAACCAATTTCGCCAACATGTTCCCGGGCGAGTTCTATGAGGCGACGCTGAAGAACGTGCACTCCGGCAACCGAGCAGTGTTCGATGCCGACGGCAATGTTCGCACCAAGGAGGGCACCGGCTGGGTCGGGGGGTTGCCGTTCCCGGATCCGAAGACCGGGGAGGAGGTCCAGGCCAACATGGCGATGAGCTGGGGCCGTGGCGACTACAACCAGTACGCCATCAACGACACCGTGTTCAACCCGGATGGCTCCAAGGCCTACAGCTATGACCTGGTTTGGGCGGAGTTGCAGGTGCAGGCGCGCATGGACGGAAAGGTGTTCCGCGACATGAAGGACCTGCTGCGGTTCCAGACGGTGTACTTCACTGCCACCCAGGACGTGGCCGGCAGTTCCTTCCTGTCGACCTGGTACTACGATCAGCGAAAGTTTCCGGAGCTCTATGGCTACCTGCCGCAGTTCCGTCGCATTCGGCAGTTCCCCACCAATCAGCGCTTCGAGCCGCTGATTCCCGGCGTGACGTGGTTCCTCTCCGATCCGTGGGCAGCGGGGGACCCGATGCTGACCTGGGGCGACTACAAGATCATCGAGCGCAAGCCGATGCTGGGCGCCTTCAACACCGTGTGGCGTGGCGATCGCCCCAACTGGATTCCGGAGGCGCACGGCGGTGGAAAGGGCGAGACCTTCTGGGATACCGAGTTCGAGCTGGCACCGGAAGTCATCGTCCTGGAGTCCAGGCCGACAGGGTATCCACGCGCACCGGTCAGCAAGCGGCATGCCTACATTGATGCGCGCAACTGCATCTACTGCGGCAACATCCGCTTCGACCGCCAGGACAAGCCCTGGGTCAGCTTTGAAACCGGGTTCGGCCAGTACAAGTACGGCGACAAGGTGATGATGGGGGCCGATGGCAAGACGCCCGCTTGGTCATGGGTCTACGTGATGTCCTACGACGCACAGACCAAGCGCATGAGCCGCGCGCTGCATCAGGAAGAGTGTGCCGGCGGCTGGAAGAGCGTGTTCCGCGCCGACAACGAGGAGATGTACAACACCTTCTTCACCCAGCAGGCCATTCAGCGCCTGGGCCAGGTGTAAGACCGGTGCTCCCGCACCCGTGGCCCTGGGCCACGGGTGCCCTTCCAAGCAGGGAAAACACATGACGACTCTTTTCCGCTCCACCGTGTTGGCGGTGGTGCTGGCGGGCTCCGCCATTGCGACGGCCGCCGAGAATGTACCGGAGCCGGTGCTTACCGGCATTCCGCATCAGGCCTTGTTCTCCATCGCGATGGATGGCGAGCGTGGCATTGCCGTCGGCGCCGGCGGCGAGATTCAGGTGACAGAGGACGGCGGCGCCACCTGGACGCGGGAGACCACGCCATCTCCGCTGTCGCTGCTGGGTGCAGCGGTGGCGGGTGATCGCAGGGTCGCCGTCGGGCAGATGGGCCTGGTGATGGTGAAGCGCGACAGCAGTGAGTGGTCGGTCGTTGCCACCGGTACAGAAGAGCGTTTGATGGATGTCTCGCTGAATCGCAACGGCCTGGCTGTGGCCGTGGGTTCGTTCGGCACCGTGTTGCGGTCCGTGGACCATGGGCAAAGCTGGACTCCGGTCTCCGTCGATTTCGAGACGATGTTTGCCGAGTTCGCGGAGTCGCTGGGCCTGGGTTTCGCGCCCCATCTCTATGGCGTGAAGGTGACTGACGACGGCCGTGTGGTCGCGGTCGGCGAGCTGTCGACCGTCCTCGTGTCCACCGATGGTGGACAGCAGTGGCGTGCGACGTATGTGGGCCGTGCCGACGGGGGGCAGATGGACCCGTCGTTGTTCGGCCTGGATCTGCGTGCCGACGGCGTCGCCTTTGCGGTGGGGCAGTCCGGCCGGGTGATGCGGTCTGAAGATGGCGGGGAGCAGTGGTCGGTGGTGCCGACCGACAGCACCGCAAACTTTCTCGGCGTTGGCGCCAGCACGGATGACCGGGTGGTGGTCGTGGGCATGCGCGAGGTCATTGCCTCGCGCAACGGCGGCAAGGCCTGGACCCGCGTGCCGGGACAGGACATCGCCGTCAATTGGTACAGCGACACCGCACATCTCGATGACGGCCGGCGCTCGCTGGCGGTGGGGCATTCCGGCCGCATCATCGCCATCGATGACGTGGACACGCGCTGATTCCTCAGAGGCATTTGCGAAATCAACTGGAGGCTGGACATGAAAACAATGGGGAGCGGGAAGACCTTTGCAGCGGCCGCGCTGGCACTGGGTGCCGGCGGTGTTGCTCACGCGGGCTTCCTGGATAACGTGAACTACAGCTTCGGGGGCTTCGTCCGCGCCGAGGTGGCCACCCGGACCACCTCGCTGGAGAACCCGAACAACCAGAATGGCAACACCTTCAACAATGTTGACGCCGAACGGCAGGCCTTCCTGCCGCCGAAGCTCGCGGTCAATGCGATTCGGTGGGGGGCCATTCCCCTGGGCGTGGACATCAGTGGCCTGCCGGTCATCGGCCAGGTGATTCCGGCGGTGGGGTTCTCGGACACCATCCGGCGGTCCGACTTTGTCGCGACGCACGACAACAACTTCAACTACACCGTTCTCCGCGCTGAGGGTGAGCTAGGTATTCGCTTCGGTCGCAAGTTCCGCATCATTGGCCGCCTGCGGGCCCTGTACCACCCTGACGATGTCATTGACGGCTTCGACGCAACCTCGGTGGATGCCTTCCAGGGCGGCATCATCGGGGGCGATCCGCGGCTCTACCACGGCAACACGCCGAACTACTTCGAGTACATCGTGGACGGTGGCAAGGAGCCGCTGCCGCTGGAGTGGGCGGGTTCCAACTATCAGGTTTACTTCCCGGCGCTGTTGGCGGAGTACACGGGCGGCGGCCTCACCATCCGGGTCGGCAATCAGCAGATCGCCTGGGGGCAGTCCATCTTCTTCCGCGTGTTCGATGTGCCGAACGGCATTGACCTGCGGCGCCACCTGATTCTCGACCGCGCGCTGGAGGAGTTCTCCGACAAGCGCACGCCGCAGCTGTCGGCGCGCGTGACCTATCAGCTCACCAACGAGATTCTGGTGGACGCTTACGCGGCCCAGTTCACGCCCACCATCTTCGGCAACCCGAACACTCCGTACAACGTCATCCCGGCGCAGTTCACCGTCTATGACCAGTACGACAAGGGCGGCTACAGCGACGAGATCAACTACGGGATTCGCCTGAAGGGTGACTACGGGCAATGGGGATGGCAGGCCGCAGCGGTGCGTCGCTACGGGCCGGAAGGGACGTTTGCCTGGACCAAGACCGGCGTCAACAAGCCGCTGTTCGGGCCCCTCGGCAATCTGGTCAACACGGCCTACAACATCCGTCCGGCCTGCCCGGCGGGCACGCAGGGCTACCAACTGCTCTGTCGCAACTTCGCCGACAGTGGCGAAGCCCTGGCCAACGCGCCCTTCATTGCCGAGCCGGGTGGCGTGTACTCGGCCAGCGAGTGGTTCGACTACGCCGCCCAGGTGCGCCTGGACGGGATCCACGGTTTGAATGCGGCGATCGAGAACTTCGATGGGGCCCAGGACATTTTCGCGTCACCGGTGGAAACCTACAAAGAGGCCTTTGCGCAGCTCAACACGTTCTTCATCGGCTCTGGCGGCAGCCTTCGCGGGTTCATTTCGCGCGACTACCACGTCGAGAACGTTTTCATGCTCGGGGGCAGCTACGTCATCGATAGTGACAATGACTTCCTTAACCAGCTGATCATGAACCTCGAAGTGCAGTACACGCCGGAGCGGCACTTCACCAACATCAGCCTGAGCCCGCAGCGCATCGTGCAGGACGAGTACACGGTGTCGCTGGTGATGGACAAGTGGCACCGCTTCTTTGATGAGTTTCCCGGCACCTACATCGTGTTCCAGGCGCTGACGAAGAACCGCAGCGACCTCGTCGGGCGGCATCTCAGCGGCTACGGCGGACGTGCTGTGCTGGAAGACGATGCCACTCGGCAGACCGATCCGCTCAGCGGAAATGCCACGTATCTGGTGGCCGGCTTCCTGCAGCCCTTTCCGAACAAGATCTGGGAGATCGAGTTCGCCACCTTGCTGGACCCCCAGGGGGGCATCTTCGCCCAGCCAGGGGTGCGCTGGAATCCCGGAAAAGGGGTGACGGTTGAGGGCTTCTACAACTACATCAACGGCGAGCTGTGGGGTAACCCCTACGACAACCTGGTGTCCACCTTGGACTTCGCCGAGGAGTTCACCTTGCGCGTGACCTACCAGTTCTGATGCTGCTCCTCCCCCGTCCTCGTCGGGGGATTGATTGCCGGCGGCGGAGAACGCCGCCGGCCATTTTGAGACCGGCAGGTTGATGATCGTTTACTCCCGAGGAGATGCGTTATGAAGGTGGCACGCTTTGACCGTGGCTACAGCCGCCGCAAGTTCCTGGCGGATGCGTCCAAGGGCGTGCTGTCCACCGGGGTGCTGATGCCGCTGTGGCAGGCCATTGCCAGTGAAGGGGACATCACCAAGGCTTACCCCGATGAACTCCTGTCCATCGAGGCCTATACCCAAGGCAAGATCAAGCCGGGCGACGAGATCAATGCAGGCAATGTGGAGCATGTGAAGGACCTGCTGGAGCCGATCCGCTACGAGCAGATCCTCCATCAGGGGCGCAAGCTGACGGTGCGAGCCACCACCACCGACATCATGAAGACTTCGCCCTGGGAGTACATCGAGGCGACTCTGGCCAATGCCGGCAAGGCGCGCTTCGATGACAAGGGCAATGTGGTGGCGCCGGACGGCCGCCCCTGGATCGGCGGCAATCCGTTTCCCGACCCCAAGCGCGGCATCGAGCTGTTTGCCGCACAGACCCTCAGCTGGGGACGCCACGACGCCTCCTTCTATGCCATCAAGGTGAACGAGGTGAACCCCGACGGCGATGTTGGTTTCACCTATGCCGGCGGCTGGGCCGAGCTGTCGCCGGTGGCGCGGGTGGTGATGGAGCCCAAGCCCTACTGGCCGGGGCACGAGAACCGCCTGCGGTACCAGAGTGTGTTCTTCACGGAACCTTTCATCTACCGCGGCACCTCGTTCCTCAACATCTGGGACTACGACCACAGCACCTTTCCCACGCTGTACGGCTACGTGCCGGAGTTCCGCCGTATTCGCCAGTTTCCCACTGACCAGCGCTTCGAACCGCTGCTGCCGGGCTCCTCGCTGTACCTGTCGGATGCCTGGGCCGCCGGCGACCCGCTGTTGACCTGGGGCAACTACCGGATCGTCGGTCGTGGGCCGTTCCTGGCGGGGCTGTCCGGCGACTGGGGCGGAACCAACGACAACTGGGAGCACGGTACCCACGGCGGCGCCAAGGGCAAGTCGTTCTGGAACGCCAGTGTCGAACTGGTGCCGGAGGCGATCATCGTCGAGGCGGAGCCGGTGAAGTTCGCACGTGCGCCGGTGTCGAAGAAACGCGTCTGGTTCGATTCCCGCAACCAGGTGGTGATCGGCATGGTCACCTATGACCGCAAGGGGCAGCCGTTCCGCTCCTTCGACGGCGCATATACCGTCTACGAGGAGGGCGATCGCAAGGTCATGGACGGTCAACATCCCTACTGGTCCTGGACCCACGTCACCGCCTCCGACATCCAGACCGGTCGCGTCACCCGGCTCGAACAGGTTCGCGATATCGAGGGCGTGCATCGCAGTGGTGCCAACGATCCGGAGATGTTCGAGCACTACCTCACCCAGTCGGCGCTGATGCGGCTGGGCGCCGCCTGATGAACGCCTGGCGTCGATACCGGCAGGGCCCTTGAGTGCGCGCCCGCATTGCGGCCTGGGTGCTGGCGCATCGCCGGCTGTCATGGGGGGTGTTCGCCGCCATCACGGTGTTCTTCGCGCTGGGCCTGCCGCGGGTTGAGCTGAAGACGGTCTTCTCCGACCTGCTGCCCACCCACGACCCCTACGTGGCCATCTACCAGGATCATCCGGACTTCGGCAGCCCGCTCACCGTGTGGGTGATGGTGAAGCGGCGCGATGGCGACATCTACAACGCCGATACCCTGGGGCTGGTGTGGCGGCTGACCCGCGACATCGACCTCGCCCCCGGGGTCGACCACGACCAGATCCTGTCGATCACCACCGAGAAGGCACGCTATTCCGAGGCGACGCCCTACGGCATCGACATGCGCCCGCTGATGGGCGATGCCGCTCCCACCACGCCGGAACAGATTGCCCGCTTCAAGGCCCATGTCGATCTGGCACCCAACGTCCGCACCTTCCTGATCTCGCCGGATGACAGCGCCACGCTGATCAGCGCGACCTTCATCGAGTCCCGGGTGGACTACGGCGAGGCCTTCGCCTATGTCCAGGGCCTGGTGGAGGCAGCGCGCGACGATCATCACGAGGTGCATCTGGCAGGGCAGCCGGTGCTGTTCGGCTGGGTCTACAAGTACGAAGCGCACATGGTGGGCATCTTCGCCCTCACCCTGGTGGCCCTGGTGCTGGCGCTGGTGTTCTACACCCGCAGCGCCGTGGGCGTGCTGGCGCCCATCATCACCAGCACCACCGCGGCGATCTGGGCGTTCGGGCTGGTGGGCTGGCTCGGGGTGTCGATCGAGCCGCTGCTGATGGTGGTGCCGCTGCTGCTCACGGCACGCTCATTCAGCCACGGCGTCCAGTTCACCGAACGCTTCTACGAGGTCTATGCCGAGGTGGGCGACCGCCACCGTGCCGCCGAGATCACCATGAAGGTGATGATGGCCCCCAGCGTGCTCAGCATCGTCACCGACGTACTCGGCATCTTCGTGGTGGTGGCGGCGCCGATTCCGGCGATGGTCAAGCACGCGCTGTTCTGCGGCATGTGGGCGGTGTGGCTGATTCCCACCGGGGTGGTGCTGATCTCCCTGCTGCTGGCGGCGCTGCCACCGCCGAAACAGGTGCGCGCGCTGGTGGATCGGGGCGCCGAACAGGGCCTGCGTCGCCGCCTGCAGCAGGTCTTGGGCGGACTGGCCTCGCTGTCCACCGGGCGGGCGGTGCCGTTCACGGCCGTGGTGGTGGTGGCGTTCGGCGGCTGGGCCACCTGGCAGGCCAGCCAGATCCGCATTGGCAACCCGGTGGAAGGCACCAACCTGCTCTGGGACGATGCCGAGTTCAACGTCGCGGTGCGCACCATCAACCAGCATTTCCCGGGCGTGAACACGCTGGAAGTGATCCTGGAGTCGTACGACCGCGAGCAGCCGCTGTGGCTGACCAGTCAGGCGCACGCCATTCAGACCCTGCAGGATTTCCAGGTCCTGGTGGAGCGCTCGGCCCATCCGCCGCGCGCGACCCTGTCCTTTGCCGACTATCAGCGGGAAGCCAACCGTCTGTTTGCCGGCGGTAATCCGAAGTGGTTGCCGCTGGACCCGCGCGACCGCTCGGTGGGTGCGGCCACCGTGGCGGTCCTGATGGGCTCCAGCGCCAAGAGCTACAACCATGTGGTGAGCGAGGACATGCAGGTTGCAGCCATCTCACTCTGGTTCCGTGACAACACGCAGGACACGGTCGACGCGGCGCTGGCGGTGGCCCATGCCGCCGCGGAGGCCCTGGGCACCGAGCACGACACCTTCCGCCTGCGGGTGGCCAGCGGCACCATCGCCCTGCAGCAGGCCGTCAACAACGTGGTGGAGCGCTACCACGGGCTGGTGGTGCTGTTGTTGAATCTGTTCGTGCTGCTCACCTGCTGGTTCGCCTACCGTTCGCCCTGGGCGGGGCTGTTGCTGCTGGTGCCGGTGAACCTGTCACATCAGGTGATGGTGGCGGCCATGCACCTCATGGGCGTGGGGCTCGACGTCAACTCGATGATCGTTGCCGCCATCGGCGTGGGTGTGGGCATCGACTATGGCATCTACCTGCTGTCGCGGATCTGCGAAGAGCTGCGTGAGCGTCCGGATGCCTGGGACGCCGCCATTCGCGATGCGCTCGGCACCACCGGTCGCGCCATCCTGTTCACCGCCACCATCATGACCTTGGGCATCCTGCCCTGGTATCTGCTGTCGGAGATCCGCTTTGTCGCCGACATGGGCCTGCTGCTGGTGGTGATCATGCTGATCAACATGGTCATGTCGCTGATCGTTGTTCCGCTGCTGGTGCGGCTGTTCCGCCCCGGCTTTGTACAGCGTCAGCGTTGGGTGGGAGGGCATTGAGATGAACCATGCGACAGAGGAGCACCCGCCCATGTCCGGAGGATCGGATACGCTAGGGTCTGTTAACACGATGGCAACCGTTGTGATGCCATTCCGGCTTTCGGTCAGGCAAGGCGCGGCTGCCGAGATTTGGTTGTACCCAATGAGGAAGGCGCAACGCCGCATGACCGACAACCGGGTGGCACCCCCGCGGGGCGGGTCCGTTCTGGTGCCGCGCAAGGCGGCAGGAGCGCGCTGTACTGAATATGCAGAAGCGACTTCTGACGTCGCGATGCGCCAAAACGACCTCGGTCGCAGCGACGGCCATAGCGTTAACAGGCCCTAGTTCGACACCGCCGCCCGATCGCCTCCATGCCGAAGACGCCGCCAGCACGCTTTTCACTGGGCCTGCCCGCCGAGCCGCCCCGATTCGGCTTTCAGGTGTTGCAGACGCGGGTGGCCGCCCGGCTGTGCACCGAACACCCGCCGGCCAAGGTCATCGCGGTGGTGGCGCCTACCGGGTACGGCAAGACGGTGTTGCTGTCGACCGTGTACGACCACTATGCACAACAGAACATGGAATGCGTCTGGATCAGTCTGGACGAACGGGATCAGTCGGCGGAGCGCCTGCTTGGCAAACTGGAGGCGGCCGTTCTTGGTGGTTCCGGTGCGGCGCATCCCACCATGGCGCTGCACGAAGGGGATGCCCCGATCGATCAACGCATTGATGCGCTGACCGAGGCCCTGTCGCAAAACGAGGGCAGCGTGATGCTGTTTCTCGACAACCTCAATCAGTGTGCGGACGGAGAGCTGCAGGCCTTGCTGGATGCGCTGGTGTTCCAAACACCATCGTGGGTGTATGTGGTGCTCGCGAGTACCCGGGGCCTGTCAATGAACCGAGCGCGTGCGCGGCTTGAGGGGCGGCTGCGGGACGTGACCACCGAAGATCTCAGCCTTGACCGGGATGAGGTCCGAGCGCTTTTGGGGGCACCGCTCTGCGAACTCGTCGGCGCCGAAGGCCTCGAGCTGCTGCAGCGTGTGACCGAGGGGTGGCCGGCGGCGGTGCGTCTCAGTCAGATCGTGCTGGCGTCGGCGCGCGATCCCCTGGAAGCCTTGCGTCAGTTCTCGGGTAGCGACAGCGATCTTGCGGAGTTGCTGAACCGGCAGGTTCTGCATGGCTTCGATGCTGATCTGCGGCAGTTTCTGCTGGAGCTGTCGCTGCTGCGAAACTACTCTGCCGAACTGGCCGCCGAGGCCACCGGAAACCCCGAGGCGGCCCGCTATGTCGACGACCTGCTGCGGCGAAATGTGTTCGTCATTCCGCTCGATCGCAGTCAGAGCTGGTTCCGCCTGCATGCCCTGTTCCGGGATTTTCTGCTCAACGAAGCCGAGCGCAGCCTGACCGAGAAACGAAAGCACCAGGTGCGAGCGAGGGCTGCGCACTGGTGCGAAAAGCGTGAAGCGCTACGGGATGCGGTCGACTACGCACTGGCGGCCGGTGATAACCAGTTGGCAGGGCGGATCCTGGAGCGCAATGCTGCTGTCTTCGTGCGCGATCTGGGCTCGCTGCACCTGTACATTGCCTGGGTTGAACAGTTGCTGGAGGCGGAAGCCGAGATCGGCTGGGAGCCCGACCTCTGGTACGTCTGGGCACTGGTGTTCTACCGACGCTACGACTATGCCCGGCTGCAGATCGAGCGTATCGATCGCCGCATCGAAGCCGCGCGTACGGCGGGCGAGGAGGCGGGCTTTCTGGAGGTGCTGTCGCGGCGTGCGCAGCTGATCCGCAGTGCCATCGATATCTACACCGACCAGATCGAGGTGGGGCACCGCAAGGCCCTGGACTGGCTGCAGGAGGCGCACGGCGACGATCCGTTCGATATCGCCACCATGGCGGCTGCGGCCTCGATCTACCTGGCGTCGATGTACGACTTCGTCGAAGCGCGCAAGCAGACCCGGATTGCGCAGCATGCCATCCAGCAGGCGCGGAGCGCATACGGGCTGGGGTGGGTGACCACGCTGACAGCGATGATCCCCATGTACGAGGGCGATATCGGCACCGCCAGTCAGGATCTCAAGGCCGCCTTCGTGCGTGCCCGCCGCGACGTCGGCGCCATGGCCGGCATCACCGGGACCATTGCCCTGGTGGCTGCCGATTGTGCTGTGACCATGGGCGAGGATGTGGAGGCCCGTGAGTTTCTCAAGATCGGATTGCGGCGAGCGCAGACGCACGGGGTCGCCGATACCGCTGTCTGTGGCCTGGGTGCAGCGCTGCGCCTGTGGAGCGGCGAAGACGACGAGCTGCTCAAGCTGGCGCAGCTGCGCGAGATTGCCGCTGGCTACCCGCCACGCGTATCGATCATGTTTTCCTGCCATCTGGCTCAACGACTGATTCGCCTGGGGCGACTCGATGAGGCGCAACAGGAAGCTAGTCAGTTGGGCATCGGGGTGAGCAGCGCGGAAGGCCTCAGTCGTGCCACCGTGAAGACCGGCATCGCACGAGCCGACGAGCTGATCCAGCAGACCGAGCTGGAATTGCTGATCGCTCAGGGACGACTGCGTCAGGCCGAGGCGCTGGCGGCGGAGGCGTCGCGCCAGGCCCGCAAGGCCGGACGCATGGGGCACCTGGTGGAGCTGTCTCTGGCGGAGATGGCACTCGACGTGCAGAGCCAGAGCCTGGTCAAGGCGGCCGGGCATCTCACGCGTGCGGTCAGTATTGCGACCAAGCGGCATATTCGCCGGCCGTTTCGAGATCGCGCGGAAGTGATCGCGGGCCTGGTCAACGAGACCAAGCCGCAGAGTTGGGGTTTTGCCTTGGACGAGGAACGGCGTTTCTTTGCCGAGATCTGCCGTAGCTTGCCCGCCCTGAACGTGAGCCTGCTCGATCAGCTCGACCGTCTTGATGTCGAGCCGACGCTGCTGGAGAAGCCCACGGCACGGGAGATGGAGATGCTGCAATTGGTCGAGGCCGGGCTTTCCAACCAGCAGCTTGCCGATCGGCTGTCGGTGTCCGTGGCCACTGTCAAGTGGCACCTGTACAACCTCTACACCAAGCTGGGCGTGTCCAGCCGGTCGGCGGCGCTGGCGCGTGCCCGGGCGCTCAATCTGCTGAATCGATAGCGCATTTCTGCCGTCGGGTGGGGGCGGCCAAACTAACGGATGGGATTCCCGCGGCACGGCTGCCGGATGATCAGTGTCGAGCCTAAACGCGCCGGCTCAGTACCGGCACTCTGGAGGATTCGAATGCTCGACCATCTCAAGTACGGCGTGTCGACCGTCGTGGTGGCGGTGACAGCCTGGGGGCTGTTGCAGGGAGGCAACTATGTGTTCAGCGGGCTGGGGCTGCTGCTTGGCATCCTCTTCGTCGATGCGCTGCTGCCGATTGATGTCCGGGAGCGCAGCGCCCGCATGCCCTGGCTGTACGACGTTGTGGTGTCGATTACCCTCGCCATCGGGTTTGCCCTGATCTTTCTGTACGCCTACCTGGTGGGCCAGGGTCACTTTGACAGTACCGCGACGGCAGCAGGGGCATTTGTCACCACGATGATGGTGCAGTTCGTGGTGACTGCGCCGGCACTGCATGAGCTGTTCCATCGCGAGAACACGCTGCTGCGAACCTATGGCCGGCTCGGACTGACGCTGATCTTCGATCCCTGGCGGGAAATCACGCATGTGGTTACGCATCACATGCGCGTGAGTACGCCGGACGATCCGGATTACGCGCGCCGTGGCGATACCGTTTACGGGCATGTCTTCCGCACCATGGTGGCGCAGATCAAGGAGTCCTATCACCTCGAAAAGCTGATGTGGACCAAGCGCGGGCGCGCCTGGTGGGACCCCCGCAACAGCTGGGTGCCGCGGGCGATGCTGCTGGTCGGGTTTTCAACGGCGCTGTTTGTCGTGGGCGGATGGAAAGGGATGCTGTTGTCCATCCTGGTCTGTATCGCAGGGCCGCGGCTGTTTCTGGAAGTGTTCAACTATTGCAACCACTATGGTCTGGTCAGCGCCACGCCGGGGCGTTTCGAGAACCACCACACCTGGAACCATCTCACCCCGTTCGTTCGCATCCTGGCGCTGGAGATCACCAACCACGCCGGGCATCACGAAGACAGCTATCGTCCGTTCTACCAACTGGTGCCGGATCGTGATGGTCCCAAGCAGCCTCAGTTCCTGTTGTGCGTACTCATGGCGCTGGTGCCACCGCTCTGGTTCATGATGATCAAGCCCCTGTTGCGTCATTGGGACGCGCATTACGCCAACGAGCAGGAGCGCGAAATTGCGCGGGCGGAGAATGCCCGGGCGGGGTGGTACGACCTCAACGAGCCCGCTGTCACTGCGCGCCCTGATGATGTCTGGTACCGCCCGGCGGCGAGCGCCTGAGGGGTGGGGCGCGCGATGGCGGAGAGCGTTCACGAGGCCGGCGGCGAGCCTTCCACCCGGCCGCCTCCCGGTCATTGCCGGATCACGATTCACAACGGTGACAGCCGCAGCTACTTCGATGTGCGGCGCAACGATCTGCTGTTGCTGTCCGCCATTGATCAGCAGATCGATTATCCCCACAACTGCAGGGTCGGAACCTGTGGTCGTTGCAAGACCAAACTGCTCAATGGGCGGATCAGCCCGATGGTGGATTTCGCGCTGTCACCGCTGAGCAATGCGGAACTGCAGCAGGGTTATATCCTGGCCTGCCAGGCCAAGGTGCGGACTGATCTCGAAGTGGCGGTCAAGCTGGGCGACCACCCGGCGCTGCCGCCGCGGAGCGTGTCAGCCGTGGTCAGCAGCTGGCGTCGGTTGCCGGGCGAGGTGATCGACCTGCGCTTGCAGCTGGATCAAGCCATGCCCTACGAGGCGGGCCAGTACGCCGTGCTGGCAGCCTCCGGTTCCTTCGTCCGGCGTTCGTTCTCGTTCTACACGCCGCCTCCGGCCCCTGGCGGTGAGGGAGCGCGCGAGCTCGGATTTCTGGTGCGCCGGCTGCCGGGCGGTCGCTTCTCGGACTGGTTGTACGCCGGCGACCGGACCGGCACGAAGATCTGGGTGGAAGGGCCATTCGGCGTGATGGGGGTGGATGACCCCGACCGCGATGCCCTGTGTGTGGCCGGTGGCACCGGTCTCGCGCCCATCCTGTCCATCGTCGCCGACCGCCTGCAGCGTTCGGATCGTGCGCGTTTCACCATCGTGTTCGGCGTGCGAACCGCAGAAGACCGCTTTGCCGAGACCCTGCTGGCCGAGCTGATGGCGCAGGCGCCGGGCCGCATCCGCCTGATCACGGTGTTGTCGCACGAGCCGACGGATTCGGCCTGGCAGGGGCCACGCGGACTGGTGACCGCGCCGTTGGATGCCCGCCTCGATTTCGACTTCCGCGAAGGGGTCGCCTTCATCTGCGGCAGCCTGCCGATGGTCGAGGCCGTCGAGCAGCGCCTGCTGGCGCTGGGCATGCCGGCCGATCGCCTGCACGCTGACAAGTTCATTCCTTCCGGATTCTGATCATGAATGTGACCTGCCAAGGCGTCGCCGAAGCCCGGGGACGGCCATGAGCCTGGTGACCCTGACCCGCGAGACGGCGACCGGCATTGCCACGCTCTGCTTCAACCGACCGGAGGTGCTCAACGCCCTTGATGTGCCGACGGCACGGGCCTTCCGCGAGGCGGCGATGCCCCTTTCCGAAGACCCCGCAGTGCGCTGCATCGTGCTGAAGGGGAATGGCCGGGCGTTTGTCGCTGGCGGCGACCTCGCCGGCTTCGCTGAGGATTTTGACCTCGCGGCGGCGGTGGTGGATGACCTGCTCGATGCGCTGCACCCGGTGATCGAAATGCTCGCCCACCATGACGCGCCCGTCATCGCTGCGGTGCACGGCGCAGTCGCCGGCGCCGGTCTCAGCCTGATGGCGGCCTGCGATCTGGTGGTGGCGGCCGAAGGCACCCGCTTCCTGATGGCCTATGACCGTATTGGCGCGGCGCCGGACTGCGGCGGAACCTACTTTCTGCCACGCGTGGTCGGCATGCGTCGCGCCGCCGAGCTGATGCTGCTCAGCCCCACCTGGACCGCCGAGGAGGCGCGGGCCGCCGGGCTGGTGAACCGGGTGGTGGCGGCTGATCGGCTGGACACTGAGACCACCGCCCTGGCGACCCGGATCGCGCAGGGTCCGACGCGCGCCTACGGTGCCTACAAGCGCCTCGCCAGCGAGGCCTTCTCGCGGCCGCTGCACGACCATCTCGAAGCCGAGCGCGCCGCATTCCGCCAGGCCACCCGTACGGAGGATTTCCGTGTCGGCGTGCAGGCCTTTCTGGGCAAGCAACCGCCCCGGTTCCAGGGCCGCTGAGCCCACACTGAGGAGACAGACGATGGCCAGCAAATCGGTCAAGGACAAGGTGATCATGGTGACCGGCGCCGCCGCTGGCTTTGGCCAGAAGACCGCGCTGACCCTGGCGGCCGACGGCGCTCATGTGGTTGTCACCGACCGCGATGGCGACGGCGCCGAAGCGACTGCCGCACAGTGTCGCGCCCTCGGGGTGAAAGCGGTGAGCGCCCGCCACGATGTCAGCGAAGCGGGGCAGTGGGCGTCCGTGATCACCACGGTGGAGGCCGAGTTCGGGCTCCTCGACGGCCTCGTCAACAATGCCGGCTTCATGCTCACCAAGCCCTACCTCAAGACCTCGCTTGAGGAGTTCCGGCGCGTACAGGCCGTCAACGTCGAGAGCATCTGGGTCGGGGTGCAGGCGGCCTACCCCTTGCTGCTCACGGCGGCGCAGCAGCGGGGGACCGCATCGGTGGTGAACCTCTCCTCGGTGTTCGGCCAGGTCGCCGGGTTTGCGCAGTCGGCCTACTGCACCAGCAAGGGGGCGGTGCGCATGCTCAGCAAGTGCCAGGCGGTGGAGTTTGCGCGCGCCGGCACTGGCATTCGCGTCAACTCGGTACATCCCGGGCCCGGCAACACCGGCCTCGCCGTCAACGGCATCAAGGAGATGCTGGAGGGCGGTCTGGCGCAGTCGCAGGAAGAGGCCGTCAGCTATCTCAACAGCCTCATCCCCTTCGGTCGCTTTGCCGAGCCCGAGGACATCGCCGACCTCATCCTGTTCCTGTGCTCGGATGCCGCCCGCTATCTCACCGGCGCCGAGTTCACCGCCGACGGCGGCTACACCGCGGCCTGAGCCATGGGGCTGCGGCGCATGGCGGGGCTGATCCTCGGGCTCTGCTGTGGGGGCGCGGTGGCGTTGCCGCCGCAGCTGTCCGACGCCGCGCCCTTTGTCACCACGCCGCCCGCGGCGATTGCGCGGATGCTGACCCTGGCCGGCGTGGACCCCGAAGATGTGGTCTATGACCTGGGGGCCGGGGACGGCCGTATCGTGATCGCGGCGGCCCGCGACTTTGGTGCGCGCGGTGTCGGCATCGAGTACGACGAGGCGCTGGTGCGGATCGCCCGCCTCAACGCCGAGCGTGCCGGGGTGTCGCACCGCGTGCGTTTCCTGCAGGGCGATCTGTTCGCGGCCGACCTGCGCGATGCCACGGTGGTGACGATGTTCCTGCGGGAAACGCTCAACCGGCGTTTGCGGCCACAATTGTGGCAACAGCTGTCGCCCGGCACGCCGGTGGTGTCCTACCGGTTCGGGATGGGCGGGGACTGGCGGCCGGAACACCAGGAGGTGTTCGAAGGCGAATCCATTTATCTGTGGCGGGTGCCGTCGGCAGCCGCCGCGCCATGAGGACTGCAGTGTGGTGCTGACCGAAGAGCAACAACTGATTGCGGAAGCCGCGCGTCGCTTCGCCGAAGGCGTGCTGGCGCCGGGCGCGGAAGCACGCGAAAAGGCCGGGACCATCGAGCCCGCGGTGATCCGGGGCCTGGCCGAGATCGGCTTGCTGGGGATGACCGTGGCGCAGGTCTATGACGGCGTCGGCGCCGACTATGTCAGCTATGCGCTGGCGCTGATGGAAGTGGCGCGCGGCGACGGCGCAGTCTCCACCATGATGAGTGTTCATAACGCGCCGTTCTGCGCCATCCTCGAGCGCTACGGCAGCGAGGAACAGAAGGACACCCTCCTCCGCCCCGGCGCGCGCGGCGAGTTCATCGGCGCCTTCGGTCTCACCGAATCGCAGGCCGGCTCGGATGCCAGTGCGCTGCGGACCCGGGCCGTGCGCGAAGGTGACGACTACGTGCTCAATGGCAGCAAGCAGTTCATCACCTCGGGCCGCATCGCCAAATGGGTGGTGGTGTTCGCGGTGACCGACCCCGAGCATCCCAAGCGCGGCATCAGTGCCTTTCTGGTCGATACCGCCAGCCCCGGGTTCTCGGTCAGCAAGGTGGAGAAGAAGCTGGGGCAGCGCGCCTCGGACACCTGCAGCCTGCAGTTCGATGGGGTGCGGGTGCCGGCGCGGCTGCGCATTGGCGCCGAAGGCGAGGGCTATCGCATCGCACTGTCGAGCCTGGAAGCGGGCCGGATCGGCATTGCCGCGCAGAGCGTGGGCATGGCTGATGCCGCGCTGGCCATGGCCATTCGCTATGCGGGTGAGCGACGCGCCTTCGGTCGCGCCATCGCTGAGCATCAGGCGGTGAGCTTTCGTCTGGTCGATGCCAAGACACGGCTGGAGGCGGCACGCCAGCTGGTGCTGTCAGCGGCGCGCCTCAAGGATGCCGGGCAGCCCTGTCTGGAGCAGGCCTGCATGGCCAAGCTGTTTGCCTCGGAAACCGCCGAAGCGGTGTGCTCCGCGGCGCTGCAGACCTTTGGCGGCTACGGCTACGTCGAGGATTTTCCGGTGGAGCGCATCTACCGTGACGTGCGCGTGTGCCAGATCTACGAAGGCACCTCGGACATCCAGAAGATCATCATCGGGCGGTCGCTGGCGGCCTGAGCCGCCAGCGACCGCGATTGCGATCAGGCGGCGCGGGTGCTGGCCTCGGCCAGGTGCTCGCGGCACTCGCGCACCATGCGGTCGATCAGCTCGGCGCAGGTGGGAATGTCGTTGATCAGACCCACCGTCTGGCCCGCCCAGATCAGGCCTTTCTGGTCGTCGCCGGACTCCAGCGCCTCGCGGCCCCTGGCGCCGGACACCAGGTGCTGGATGTCCTTGAACTCGCAGCCGCCCGGGCGGTTCTCGATGGCGACCACCTCGTCGGAGACGGTGGTCTTCAGCACCCGGCCGGTGTTGTGCAGGGTGCGGAAGATGAGGTTGGTTTCGCGCTCGTTGGCGCTGACCAGCCGCTGCTTGATGGCGTCGTGAATGGGGGCTTCCACGGTGGCGCAGAAACGCGTGCCCATGTTCACGCCCTCCATGCCCAGCGCCAACGCCGCCGCCATGGTGCGGCCGTCGGCAATGCCGCCGGAGCCGATCAGGGGGATCTTCACCTTCTGCGCCGCCACCGCGAACAGGATCAGGCCGCCGATGCCATCCTCACCCGGGTGGCCGGCGCACTCGTAGCCATCGATGCTGACGGCATCGACCCCGTTGCGCTCGGCCGACAGCGCGTGGCGCACCGCCGTGCACTTGTGGATGATCTTCACGCCCTTGGCTTTGGCCTTGGCGATGAACTCCTTGGGGTTGTTGCCGGCGGTTTCGAGAATCTTGATGTCGTTGTCGAGCACCGCATCCAGATAGGCCTCGTACGGCGGCGGTTTGGCGCTCGGCAGGATCGTCAGATTCACGCCGAAGGGCTTGTCGGTGAGCGTGCGGCAGCGGGCGATCTCGGCCGCCAGCGCTTCCGGTGTCGGTTGGGTCAGGGCGGTGAGAATGCCAAGCCCGCCGGCGTTGGAGACTGCGGCAGTGAGTTCGGCGCGGCCGACCCACATCATGCCGCCCTGGACGATGGGGTATTCGATGCCGAGCATCTCGGTGATACGTGTTTTCATGATCCTCACAAGTCGTCGGTAACGGGAAAGGCCGCGACAGTCTGCGCCTCAGTGTGCGATCCCACCCTAACGAAAAGTGTGGGGCGTGGCGCGGCGATGCAAAGTATCATCAAAAACAGTCGTTCAATAACAAGGGGGAGATCACGATGTCACTGTTTCAGATGGCGTTCTGGGCGCTGGCGGCAATCGCTGCCGGGGGTGTGCTGATGACGGCGCTGATTGCGGCCAAGGTGCGCTTTCCGTCGTTTCTTGGATTGGGGCATGGCCTCGGCGCCATCGCCGCCACGGGCTTGTTGTTCGTCGCCAATCTGCGCGGCGAAGCGGAGACCCCGGCGCTGGCCTGGTGGGCACTGGCGGTGTTTACCACGGGTATCGTTGGCGGCCTGGTGCTGTTCCGCGTGCTGTTCCGCGACAACGCCACGCTGCCGCTGGCGTTGATGCACGGCTCGCTCGGTGCGTTGGGGCTGTACCTGTTGTATCAGGCCTCGTTCTGATACCGCATCTGGCAGGCGGGCGTCCCGGCAGGGAGGCCCGTCTCGGGCGCACGGGCTGTGATACCGACGGTTTACCGGGTATCGTCGGGTAACCGTGTGTCGACGACGTCCCGAGGAATCCGCATGAGCCGCCCCATCCGCAAGCTGCTGGTCGCCAACCGGTCCGAGATCGCCATCCGCGTGATGCGCGCGGCGGCCGAGCTGGGCATTCGCACCGTGGCCATCTACGCCAATGAAGACCGCTACGCCCTGCATCGTTTCAAGGCGGACGAGAGCTATCGGGTGGGCGCCGGCAAGCAGCCCATCGCGGCCTATCTGGACATCGACGACATCCTCCGCATTGCCCGCCAGGCAGGGGTGGATGCCATCCATCCCGGCTACGGGTTTCTCTCGGAGAACCCCGAATTTGCCGAGGCCTGCGCGCAGTCGGGCATCCGTTTCATCGGCCCCAGCCCGGAGGTGATGCGCACCCTGGGCAACAAGGTGGCGGCGCGTCGTGTGGCCGAGCAGGCGGGGGTGCCGGTGATGCCGGCCACCGGGCCGCTGCCGCGCGAGATCGAGGCGGTCCGCACGATGGCCGGCGACATCGGCTACCCGCTGATGCTCAAGGCGAGCTGGGGCGGCGGCGGTCGCGGCATGCGCGTCATCGAGTCGGAGTCCGATCTCGACGTGCAGATCGACGTGGCGCGGCGTGAGGCCAAGTCGGCCTTCGGCAACGACGAGGTGTATCTGGAGAAGCTGGTCCGTCATGCGCGGCATGTCGAGGTGCAGATTCTCGGTGATACCCACGGTAACCGGGTGCACCTGTTCGAGCGCGACTGCTCGGTGCAGCGGCGCAACCAGAAGGTGGTGGAGCAGGCGCCCGCGCCGTATCTCGACGCGGCCACCCGGCAATCGCTGTGCGAGGCTGCCCTGCGGCTGGCCGAGGCGGTGGATTACACCCATGCCGGCACCGTCGAGTTCCTGATGGACGCCGATACCGGCGCCTTCTACTTCATCGAGGTGAACCCCCGCATCCAGGTGGAGCACACGGTGACCGAGCAGGTGACCGGCATCGATATCGTGCGGGCGCAGATCCGTGTCACCGAGGGGCAGCGCATCGGCACCGAGAGCTGCGGTGTGCCGGCGCAGGGCGATATCAGCCTGCGCGGTCACGCCCTGCAGTGCCGTGTCACCACCGAGGATCCGGAGAACGGCTTCACGCCGGATTACGGGCGGCTCGGGGTGTACCGCAGTGCCGCGGGCTTCGGTGTGCGCCTGGATGCCGGCACCGCCTACTCCGGTGCAGTGATCACCCCCTATTACGACTCCCTGCTGGTGAAGGTCACCACCTGGGGTGCCTACCGGCTAGATGCCATTCAGCGCATGGACCGGGCGCTGCGCGAGTTCCGTATCCGTGGGCTGTCCAGCAATCTCCAGTTTCTGGAGAACGTGATCAACCACCCGCAGTTCGTGTCCGGCGAGTGCATCACCCGGTTCATCGACACCACGCCGGAGCTGTTCAATTTCGCCAAGCGTCGGGACCGCGCCACCCGGCTGCTACGCTTCATCGGCGAAGTGGTGGTGAACGGCAACCCCGAGATGAAGGGGCGCACGCCGCCGGCACTGCCACTGGCGCCACCCGTGCGCCCGCGGGTGGACCGCGCGCAGCCCGTGGCGCCGGGCACACGGGATCGCCTCAAGGCCCTGGGGCCAGAGAAATTCGCCGCCTGGATGCGCGAGCAGCCGCAGGTGTTGTTGACCGACACCACCCTGCGCGATGCGCACCAGTCGCTGTTCGCCACCCGCATGCGCAGCCACGACATGCTGGCGGTGGCGCCGGACTACGCCCGCCTGCTGCCGCAGTTGTTGTCGCTGGAGTGCTGGGGCGGCGCCACCTTCGACGTATCCATGCGCTTCCTCAAGGAAGATCCCTGGGCGCGGCTGACCCAACTGCGGGCGGCGGTTCCCAACATTCTGTTCCAGATGCTGCTGCGCGCCTCCAATGCGGTGGGCTACACCAACTATCCCGACAACGTGGTGCGCGAGTTCGTGCAGCAGGCTGCCCGCAACGGCATCGACCTGTTCCGCGTGTTCGACTCACTCAACAGCGTCGACAACATGCGGGTGGCGATGGATGCCGTGCGTGACAGCGGCGCCCTGTGCGAAGCCGCCATCTGCTACACCGGCGATCTCTTTGACGAGACGCGGCCCAAGTACAACCTGCGGTACTACGTGGACATGGCCAAGGCACTCGAGAAGGCCGGTGCCCACATCATCGGCATCAAGGACATGGCCGGCGTCTGCCGGCCGCGCGCCGCCCATGCCCTGGTGACCGCGCTGCGCCAGGAAGTGGGGCTGCCCATCCACTTCCACACCCACGATACCAGCGGTATCAGTGCGGCCAGCGTGCTGGCGGCGATCGATGCCGGAGTGGACGCGGTGGACGGCGCGCTCGACGCCATGTCCGGCCTCACCTCGCAGCCCAACCTCGGCGCCATCGCCGCCGCGCTGACCGGCAGCCCACGCGACCCCGGTGTGTCCTTCGAGGCCATGCAGGCCCTGTCCACCTATTGGGAAGGCGTGCGGCGCTACTACCAGCCCTTCGAGGCCGATATCCGCTCCGGCACCGCCGATGTCTACCGGCACGAAATGCCCGGTGGCCAGTACACCAACCTGCGCGAACAGGCGCGTGCCCTGGGCCTGGAGGCGCGCTGGCCGGAGGTGTCGCGCGCCTACGCCCAGGTCAATCAGATGTTCGGCGACATCGTGAAGGTGACCCCCACCTCCAAGGTGGTGGGCGACATGGCGCTGTTCATGATCGCCAACGACCTGACCCCGGACGATGTGCTCGATCCCGGCCGCGATGTCGCGTTTCCGGAGTCGGTGATCTCCCTGTTCCGGGGCGAGCTGGGATTCCCGCAGGAAGGCTTCCCCGCCGGGCTGCAGGCCAAGGTGCTCAAGGGCGAATCGCCCCTCATCGACCGTCCGGGTGCCACCCTGCCGCCGGTGGATCTGGCGGCCGCCCGCGCCAGCGCCGAAAAGGCGGTGGGGCGCAAGCTCAGCGATACCGACCTCGCCTCAAGCCTGATGTACCCCAAGGTGTTCCGTGACTATGCCGAGCACCGCAGCCACTACGGCGACGTCTCGGTGCTGCCCACGCCAGCATTCTTCTACGGCCTGACCGAAGGCGATGAGATCTCCGTCGATCTCGAGGCCGGCAAGACCCTGCTGATCAAGCTGCAGGGCACTACCGAGCTGCCCGAGGAAGGCGCCGTCAAACTGTTCTTCGAACTCAACGGCCAGCCGCGCACGGTGAAGGTGCCCAAGGCCGGCGCCACCCCGGTGGCGGCCCGCCCGCGCGCCGAGGACGGCAATCCCGACCAGATCGGCGCGCCCATGCCCGGCATGATCTCGCTGGTCGCGGTGAAGGCCGGGCAGCGGGTGAAGAAGGGCGATCCGCTGCTCGCCATCGAGGCGATGAAGATGGAGACCCAGATCCGCGCCGACCGCGAGGCGGTCATCGATCAGGTGCTGGTGTCGCGCGGGACCGCGGTCAACGCCCACGACCTGCTGGTGACGCTGAAGCCGGGATATGGGGTTTGCGGACCTGTTTGTAATTGATAATAATTCTCAAGCAGATCATGACAACCGACGACGAGCCCCTGCAGATCTACGTGCGGCACCGCGCCGCGCTGGTGGATTACGCCACCCCCATCACGGGCTGTCGCGCGCGCGCCGAGGACGTGGTGCAGGACGCCTTCCTGCGGTTCATGCCGGCCCCCGGGGCCGTGGCCTCCCGCCATCAGCCGGTGGCCTATCTCTACCGCATCGTGCGCAATCTCGCCCTCGATGGCGCCCGCCGCAGCGCCATGGAGAAGCGCCATCAGACGGCCGAGCAGGCGCCGTGGCTGGTCCCGGCCGCGGAACCTGACCCGGCCCGGGCCGCGAGTGCACGCGACGAGCTGTCGCAGGTGGCCGAGACGCTGCGGCGCCTGCCGGATGCCGCGCGCACTGCGCTCACCCTCTACCGCCTGCACGGCCTGACCCAGGAAGCGGTGGCGGCCCGGCTCGGAGTGTCGGTGCCCACTGCCAACCGGCTGATCCGTTCGGCGCTGCTGCAGGTGGCGCACGCTGTGACGCCGGACGACGGGGCGTGAAAAGATTGCTCTGACCATTCGTCCTAGGAGGGTGCGGTCCTTTTTCTGACCCCCCAGACCCAGGCGCAGGAAGCCCCCATGACCCCAGGCCGGTCCGCCTCTCCGACCGAACTTCTCGACATCGCCATCGACTGGCAGATGCAATTGCGCGCCGCGCCCGACAGCGAGGCCCTGCATCGCGCCGTGGCGGCCTGGCGGGCCGCGGCACCCGCGCATGAGCAGGCCTGGCGGCAGGCCGAGCGCAGCTGGCAGCTGCTGGGCGAGGCGCTGCCCGCCGTTGCCCCGCCGCGGCGTGCCCGCCGTCGCTGGCGACTCCCCGCTGCGGCGGCACTGGCGGCCTGCCTGCTGCTGGCGCTGGCGCCATCCCTGGTGTTGAACCTGCGGGCTGATGCCATCACCGGTGCCGGCGAGACTCGGCTGCTGACCCTGGCGGATGGCAGCGTCGTGCACCTCGGTGCCGACAGCGCCCTGGCGGTCGACATGAACGGCCCGAGACGCGAGGCGCAGCTGTTGCGCGGACAGGCCTATTTCGAAGTGGCGCCGGATGCGGCGCGGCCCTTCATCGTGCACACCGGGTCGCTCGAGGTGTCGGTGCTGGGCACCGCCTTCGACGTCCGTGTGGGACGCGCCGCCACCACGGTGGCGGTCGCGCACGGTGCGGTCGGGGTGCAGGGCGCGGGCGCGGCCGTCCCCCTGGCCGAGCGCCTCGCGCCGGGGGACCGACTGCGCTACGACCATGCGCTGCGCCGGTTCGAGCGCGACCGTCTGCCGTCCGCCCTGGTGGCGGCCTGGCGCGACGGCCGCCTGTCGGTGCAGGACGTGCCGGTGATCGACGTGGTTGAAACCCTGCAGCGCTATCGCGCCGGACGCATCGTGCTGGCCGACGACAGCCTCGCCGGTCAACGGGTCACCGGCAGTTACGACCTGCAGCATCCGCAGCGGGCGCTGGAGGCCGTGGTGCTGGCGCATCACGGGCGTCTGCGGCAGCTGTCGCCGCTGCTGACCTGGGTCGACGCCGCGCCCTGAGAGGCTCCGTGAAAAAAAACGGCGGGCCGCTCGTCTTTGCTGAACTGCAATAACGCTTCGTATTTGCATTCGCATCCAAGACGACGGGAGCGCTGTATGAATCACGCATCCGGGGCCGCCAGGTTCCGCACTCTCCGCGGGCCGCGGTGGGCCCTCGGCCTGGGCCTGCTGGGCCTGGCCTTCGCCAGCTTCGGCCAGCCGGCGCCGCGCGCCTACGACATCCCGGCGCAGGACCTGCCGGCCGCGCTCGACCAGTTTGCGCGGGCCGCCGAGGTGCAGGTATCGGCCGACGCCGGCGTGGTGGCCGGGCAGCGCTCGTCGGGCGTGTCGGGCACCTTGCCGGCACCGCAGGCACTGTCGCGACTGTTGCAGGGCACCGGGCTGTCGGGTCGCTGGCCGTCGCACGACACGGTGGTGATCGAGGCGCCGGCAGCGGGGGGTGAAGCGTTGCAGCTGGCGCCGGTGCGTATCGAGGGGGGCGGCGCCACCGCCGACGACACGCGGTTCACCACGGCGTCCAGCATCGAGCGCATGGACCGCGAACAGCTCGACCGTTTTCCGGTGACCAGCACCGGCGACCTGTTCCGCGAAATGCCGGGGGTGATGGCCGCCAACAACCGCAACGGGGCGGCGCTGGATCTCAACATCCGCGGACTGCAGGGTTTCGGACGGGTGAAGGTGCTGGTGGATGGCACCGAGTCCGCCAGTTCCACCTACAAGGGCTATGGCGGCGAGCATTCACGTGCGTTCGTGGACCCGGAACTGCTGGGGAGCATCACGCTGGAGAAAGGCCCCAATGCCGGGCCCTACGGTGCCGGCGTGGTGGGCGGCGTGGTGCAGATGAGCACCCTGTCGGCCGAGGACCTGATCACCGAGCCGGGGCGCCGTTTTGGTTTTCGCATCCGCGGCACCACACAGAACAATGATGCCGAGCCCTCCGGTCACGAGGTGATCGGGCCGCCCGAGAGCGGTTCGTCGGACCCCGACGACGCGATCGTGCGCAACGTGAGCCTGCCGGGGCATCCGTGGACCGGCAGTATCGCCGGTGCCTGGCGGGTGACCGAGTCGCTGGAACTGGTGGCCGGACTCAGCCATCGTCAGCGTGGCAACTACGTGGCGGGCGATCGCGGCCCGGTACCGGCGCTGGCGGTTCTGCTGTACGGCCCGGGCGATGAAGTCTTCAACACTTCCGAAGACGCGGATTCGGTGCTGCTCAAGGCGGCCCTGTCGCTGCCCCGCAGCCAGCGCCTGGAATTCGGTTACAGCCGCCTCGACAGCACCTTCGGCGAGGCCCGCAGCGCTGCCTTCGGCCCGACCACCAGCGACCCCGGCGCCGAACTGCTCGGCTACATCACGCAGCTCAACCTCAGCCGTGCCGACAAGCAGTTGTATACCGCCAAGTACCGCTGGTCCCCGGCCACGCCGTGGCTGGACCTGCGCCTCAACCTCTGGGCCAGCGAAGCGGACGAGTTCCAGGCCCACGACATCCGTGGGGTGGCCTTCGGCGGGGAGACCCATCGCGCACAGGACCTGCTGACGCGTGGTCACGGCATGGAGCTGTGGAACACCAGCGAGCTGGACCTCTTGCGCCAGGCGGTGAGCCTGCGCTATGGCGTCACCACCCTGCGCGAGAAGACCCGGGTGTTCCCGCTGGATGGCGGCATCTATCTCGATCCCGAAGGTCGGCGCGAACTGCACTCGCTGTTCCTGCAGGCCGAGTACCTGCCGTTCGACAGCCTCACGCTGGACGCCGGCATCCGCCATGAACGCTATGAGGTACGCGGCGCCGGCGAGGTGCCGTCGGGCATCTCCGGGCAGGTGCAGCCGCTCAACATCCGGCATGGCGAAACCCGCAACAACCCCAGTGTGGGCGCCACCTGGCGGTTCATCGCGGACTGGGAACTGTTTGCCCGCTACAGCGAAGGCTGGCGGCCGCCCTCGGTCAAGGAGACCATCAACGGACTCACCGCCGACAGCAATATCGGGCGCGTCCTGCTGCGACCGGAGTTCACCCGTGGCAGCGAAGCCGGGGTGCGGATGCAGCGGGGCGGCCTGTGGCGCGACGAAGACCGCTTGCAGGCCTCGCTGGCCTGGTTCCGAAACGACACTGACGACTACGTGCAGGGCTTTGCCGGCGCGTTCCGCAATGCCGACAGCGCCGCGTTCGAGGGTGTCGAGCTGAGTCTGGCCTATGACCTTGGGCCTGCCTTCGTCCGCTACGCGCTGACCCGCTATCACGAGATGCGCTTCTGTGGAGTGGTCCTCGCCTTCGACGGTGTGCCGGCCTGCTTCGGTGCCGATCAGGCCACCGGCTGGGATGTCTCCATGAGTGGCCTGTACGTGCCGCCGGAGGTGCAGCACAGCGCCACCCTGGGCGCACGTCTGCTGGACCGGCGGCTGACGCTGGGCCTGCGCCTCACCGCCGCCGAGAACAGCCGGCAGGAGGAGGACTCGCCCAGTGGCTGGCGCGACCACGAGGTGTACGACCTGTTTGCTACCTACCAGGCCGGATATGGCCTGACCGCCACCCTCAACGTCGAGAACCTGCGCGACCGCTTCTACATGGATGCCGGGACCTCCGGAATGCTCGCCATTCCCGCGCCCGGCCGCACCGCCAAGTTCTCCCTCACCTATCACTACTGAGGCCGCCATGCAGACCCTTTTCCTGACAACGCCGCTGCGCCGCATGGCGCTGGCATTCTCGTTGCTGCTGCCCGCCGTGTCGGCCCACGCCGCTCTGCCGTCGGTGGAGGTCCGCGTCGACTTCACCGGCAGCCAGGCGGGTGGCGGCAATGGGGCCCAGCCGAACGGAGCGCTGAGCGCACTCGACGGCTATCTCTACGGCTCCACGGTGTTTGGTGGCGGCACCGAGGCCGATCTCGATGGCACCAACGGCAACTTCGGTGGCCGTGTGCCCGTCTTCTTCCGCATCCGTGAGGATGGCGACGGCTACGAGGTCCTGCAGCGGGCGCCGGAACTGCTGCCTGCCAGCGACTATGGCTGGCTGGCGGGCAGTGACGGGCACCTCTACGCACCCAGCAACACCAGCCTCGGCCTGCTGCTGCGCTATCTGCCGGGCAGCGACGGCTGGACCGCCTTCGGGCCCGAGGCGGCAACGTCGCGTGATCGTGGCGCGACCGTTTCGGAGCTCGGCGGACGCTTCGTGATCGGCAGCTCCAACAGCAGTTCGTCGGTGCCGCTGTTCCGCAGTCTCAGCCTCGACGGCACCACGGTGAGTGAACTGCCTGCCACCAGCTCCAGCAGCAAGGGCAACCGGCCGATCCTGACCCTGGCCGACGAGGATGGCGCCCTGTTTGCCTACTTCTCGGGCGGAGGCGGTTACGGCCGTGGGGCGCTGGTGCGGTTGAGCCCCGACGGCACCGAACTGGAAAAGCTGGTGACCTTCGACGACACCACTGTCGGCGGTTACAACAGTCTCATCGGCCGCCCCATGGTGCTCGCGGGCGACTACGTCTATGGCGTCACCCGGTTTGGCGAACTGAACGGGGGCGTGCTGTGGCGCGTGCCCCGGGATGCGCAGCCGGAGATTCGGCCCACCTATGAATCCGAGCTCGATATCGAGTGCCTGCAGGCCGGCAACCCGATCAGCCAGTGCATCACCCAGACCCTGATCGATCCCGGCTCGCCGGAGCAGGTGGAAATCCTGCACAGCTTCAGCACCGCCAACCTGTTCGGTGGCAGCGAGCCCGACTACCTGGTGAAAGGTGCCGACGGCCATGTCTACGGCATCACCAGCGGCGGCATCGGCTTCGACGGCGAACTCGCCAGCGGCGCCATCTGGCGCTACCGCGACGCGACCTCGCCCGGCGAGGAGGGTGTGCTGGAAGTGCTGCACACCTTCTCCGATGCCCGCCCCGGCACGCCCCGCAACAACCTCTATCAGCTCGACGGGCAGGAGATGACCAGCACGATCAACACCGGCGCCAATGCAGGCGGCCACACCGTGAACACGCTGGCCGTGGCCGATAACGGCGCCCTGTTCGGTACCACCGCGCTGGGCGGCAGCTACGGTTGGGGCACCCTGTTCCGCTTCCATCCCGGCGACGAGATCCCTGAAGGCGCCGCCCTCAGTCCGGTGCCGCCGCAGGTGGTGTTCGGCATCAACAGCCTCAACGCTGCCAATCAGCACTATGCCGTCGCCGTCGGGGGGCGCTTCAGCCTGTACTGGCAGGCGGTCTATTCCGACGGCTGTATGGCCAGCTCCGACGACACCGATGCCGGCTGGAGCGGCGCGCAGCCATCCTCGGCGCGCTATCTGACCGAGGCCTTCGACGTCGACGCCAACGAGCTCGGTACCTGGACCTACACCCTCACCTGTCAGGCTGACCACGAAGACCTCACCGGGCCGGTGTCCTCCACCGTCACGGTGGACGTGGTGCCGGTGGTGGCCGAACCGCGGGACGTCGGCAACGGCGGCGGCGGTGCCTTGTCGCCGGTCATGCTGTTGATCGCCGCGCTGGCTGCCGCTTTGACGGCACGGCGGGATCTCTCAGTGAAGGCCGGCAGCTGAGTATGGCGACAGAGTGTGGCGCGCCCGGCCAGGATCTTCGGGGTTACATTGCAAACAACTTATCCTTTTTGCAGTCTCGTCCGTCTTTAAGGATTAGAGCCGAAAACTTCGCCAACTCGAGCGGAGCCGGCAACGCCCGTTTTGCCCAGGAGCATGAAGCCATGAACGATGTTGCAGTTTCCGCACCGCCCAGCCAACGCCGTACCGACCGCCTGTCCGCCGGCACTGACGACCTGCACGAGCATCTGCACGGCGTGGTGGCGGCTGCGGAGCCCTTCTCCAGCCGCGAGCGCTTCGGCACCTGGGTGTCGGTGCAGTACCGCTTCCAACATGCCATCGAGCCGCTGTATCACATGGCGGCACTGCAAAACTGGCTGCCGGACCTGGCCAACCGTGGGCGACTGTCGGCCGCGCGGCAGGATCTGGTGGACCTGGGAGTCGAAGTGCCGACATTGCCGGCTGCCGACCCGGTGCGGGATCTGCCCGAGGCGCTGGGGTGGCTGTTCGTGTCCGAGGGCTCCACCTTGGGCGCTGCGGTGCTGCTGAAGAAGGCGAAGGCGCAACTGGGCCTGATCGAAACCTTCGGTGCGCGCCATCTGGCCGCCGCGCCTGAGGGGCGTGCCCAGCACTGGAAGCGGTTCGTGCAGGCGCTGGACGACCTTGAGCTGTCGCCGGAAGACGATGCCCGCATGCTGGCAGCGGCCCGCGCCGCGTTTCAGCAGTTCGACGTGCTGCTCAACGAGGCGTTCGAGCTGACACCGGCATGAGCACCCCGCCGGCGTGGCGCGGCGCCGCAGTGCCGCGGCCGCTGCGTGCGCTGTTGCTGGTATTCGCGGGGCTCTGTCTGTTGCTGGGCATCATCGGTATCGTCGTCCCCGGCCTGCCCACCACCGTGTTCATCCTCATGGCCGGCTGGGCTGCCGCCCGCAGTTCGCCCCGCTTCAATGCCTGGCTGGAGCAGCACCGGCTGTTCGGGCCGATGCTGCGCAACTGGCGTGCCGGCGGCTATGTCAGCCGTCGCGCCAAATGGAGCGCCACGGCGATGATGGCGCTGTGCGCAATCATCCTCTTCGCCACCGCGCCAGTGCCCTGGTTGGCGGAAGGGGTCACCGCCTTTCTTGCCTTGTTGCTGACCTGGCTGTGGCATCGACCGGAGCCGACGGATGCGGGCTCCAGGGGGGCGGCATGATCCATCTGTTCCATGTGGTTGCCGGGGGGCTGCTACTCGCGGTGGCCGGCGTCGCGACCGCGACGGATGACTGGGCGCAACAGGACCAGCAGGCCACGGCGGCGTATCGGGTGGGCGACTACGTTGCCGCACGCGACCACGCGTTGCAGGCGCTCGCCATCGCCGAGCGGGATCATGCCGATGGACCGGGCGCGGCACAGCTCGCCAGCAGCCTCAATGCGCTGGCACTGGTGTTGCAGGCCAGTGGTGACGATGACGGTGCGCGGCCGTTGCTGGAGCGGGCGGTCACGGTGGCGGCGCAGGCGCTGGGGGAAGACCATCCCAATACAGTGGCGCTGCGCACCAATCTGGCCGCGTTGCGGCAGGCTGGCGAGCAGCGCAACCGTCAGCAGCACGCGCAGGAGGTGGAAGCCCTAAACGAGCAGGCGCTGGCGCATCATGGCCGTGGCGAGTTCGCGCAGGCTGCGGTGCTCTATCTATTGGCCCTGCCGCAGGTACAGGCCATGTTCGGGGATGACAGCGCCGAGGCGGGCCGAGTGATCGTGAGCCTTGCCGACACTCATGCCGAGCGCAAGCAGTACCCCGAGGCCGAGGCGCTGTACCAGCGGGCGGTGACGCTGTATGAGGGCCGTGAAGACCAGGCCATGGCGCTGGCGGCCGCGCTCAATGCCTGGGCGGCGGTGCACTACGCGCAGCGGCAGTACGGCGAGGCGGCACCGTTGTTCCATCGCGCGCTGGAGATCCTGGAGGCGGCGCGGGGCGAAACCCACCCCGATCTGTTGCTGGTGCTCGACAATCTCACCGCGCTGTACCTGACCACTGGCCGCGGGGTGCGTGCCGACGAATACCGGCGACGCGCCCGCGCCATCCGCGAGGCGGGGCGCGCGTCGCAATGATCCCCTCCGATGCCCGGTGTCGTGTTGGCCTTCCCCGGGCAGGTAATGCCCCTCTTGATCCTCAGGTGTATCGATGCCGCAGACTTCGCAAAACCCGCTCCCCCATGATCTTTCTCCCTGGGGCATGTTCGTTGCCGCCGACATCGTCGTGCAGGCGGTCATGCTCGGACTGCTGTTTGCCGCCGTGCTGACCTGGGTGGTGTGGCTGGCCAAGACCTGGGAACTGCGCGGTGCCAACCGTCAGGCCCGGGCGGCGCTGACGGCCCTGCGTCAGGCAAGTTCGCTGGCCGAGGCGGGCGACGACGATGGCGGCCCGCTGCATCTGTTCTGCGACACTGCCCGGCACGAGCGCCGCCATTCCGAAGGTCTCACCGCCGACGGGGTGAAGGAACGCGCTGCCGCCAGCCTGGGCCGCATCGAAGCCAGCCTGGGCCGCCATATCAATCGCGGTACCGGCATTCTCGCCACCATCGGCGCCACCGCGCCCTTCGTTGGTCTGTTCGGCACCGTGTGGGGGATCATGAATGCCTTCATCGGTATCTCGAAGGCGCAGACCACCAATCTGGCGGTGGTGGCCCCCGGGATTGCCGAGGCCCTGCTGGCGACCGCGCTGGGCCTGTTTGCGGCGATTCCCGCGGTGATCATCTACAACGCCTTCGCGCGCTCCACCGCGGCCTATCGCGCGCTGCTGGCGGATGCCAGCACGGAGGTGCTCAACCTGCTCAGCCGCGATCTCGACCGGGGCACGGCATGAGCCTGAAGATGGACCACGGCGACGAACAGCCGGGGGAAAGCCACGAGATCAACGTCACGCCGTCCATCGACGTGATGCTGGTGCTGCTGATCATCTTCATGGTGGCAGCGCCGCTGGCCACGGTGGATGTGCCGGTCAACCTGCCCGGCGCCAACGCCGAGCCGCAACCCAAGCCGGACGCCCCGGTGTACCTGACCGTGCAGGCTGATCTCAGCCTGTCGGTGGGTGACGAGCCAGTGGCGCCGGAGGCACTCGCCGATGCGCTCGATCTCGCCACTGACCATGACACCGAGCAGCCCATTTTCCTGCGTGCCGACGAGGCGGTGCCCTACGGGGACCTTATGGAGGTGATGAACCGTCTGCGTGACGCCGGGTATCTCAAGGTGGCACTGGTGGGCCTGGAGGCGATGGCGCCGTGACACTGCTGGCCCAATGGGAGGCGCGGCAGCTGCGGGCCGAGCGGCAGCGTTGGCTGGCGAGCAGCGGGTTGATCCTGCTGTCCGGTGTTGCGCTCGCGGTGGCGATGCACTGGACATTGGCCCGCACCCTGCCCGAGCCGCCGCCAGCGGCCGCCCTGATGATTGACCTGGCGCTGCTGCCTCAGGCGCCGGAGGCGCCGAGTGCCGAGCCCGAAGGGCCGAAACAGGTGGAAGCCCCGGAGCCCGAGCCCGAGCCGCCGCCGCCCGAACCGGAGCCGGAACCCGAACCGCTGCCGGAACCGGAGCCCGAACTACCGCCCAGCGAGATTGCCCTGCCGACCCCGGTGCCGAGCGCAGCGCCGACCCCGCCACCAGTGCAGCAGCCGCCAGCGCCCACCACCAGTGCGCCGCCGCGCACTGAAGCGCCGCCCTCGGATGTGGCGGCAGCGCCGGCGGAAGGCGCCGCATCGACCCAGCGCACGGCGGCCCGGTTGAGCTTCGAGCAACGCCTGCTGGGGCACCTGGAGCGCCACAAGCGCTACCCGCGGGCCGCGCAGCTGCGCCGCCAGGAGGGGGTTCCCCTGGTGCGTTTCACCATGTCGCGTGAGGGCCGCGTGCTGCAGCACAGTCTCGAGCGGGGCAGCGGTCACCGCATGCTCGATGACGAGGCACTGGCGTTGCTGGAACGCGCCCAACCACTGCCATCGCTGCCCGACGAGATGGCGGCCGACACACTGGAAGTGGTGGTGCCGATCGAGTTTTTCCTGCGGCGCTGATGGCGGCCGGGGCTTGCGTTCCCGCCATAAAAGTGAACAATAACCATTCTCATTTGATACGGATGCCCGGCTGTGCCCTCCAGTGCCACCCACCTCGACGTGGTGCACACGCTCTACAGTGATCATCACAGCTGGCTGCGCAACTGGCTCAGCCGCAAGCTGGGGTCGAGCGCGCACGCGGCGGATCTGGCGCAGGACACCTTTGTCCGCATCCTGTCGGCCGCGCCCGAGAGCACCTCGGCGGTGCGCGAGCCACGCAGCTATCTCGCCACCATCGCCAATCGTGTCGTCATCGACCACCTGCGGCGACGCAAGCTGGAACGGGCGTATCTGGAAGCCTTGTCGAGCCTGCCGGAAGCCCAGGCCCCGTCGCCGGAGGCGCAGGAGCTGGTGATGGAAACGCTGTGTCAGATCGACGCCATGCTGCACGGGCTGGGCGCCCGTCCCCGGCAGGCCTTCCTGTGGTCACAGCTGGAGGGCGCCAGCTATGCGGATATCGCCGAGCGCCTGGGAGTCTCGGTGAGTTCGGTGAAGAAGTACGTGGCGCGTGCCACCGAGCGATGTCTGCTGTACACGCTGGAGCTGGAATGAGCGACGCCATGCCCGAGCTGCCGGTCGAGGTTCGCCGCCATGCGCTGAGCGCGGCGGCGCGCTGGTATGCCGAACGGGGTGCCGGGCAGGACGGAGATGCCGACTGGCGCCGCTGGCACGATGCCCATCCGGCGCATCAGTGGGCCTGGCAACGCGTGGAAGCGCTGCAGCGCCAGCTGCAGTCGGTGCCGGGTCCGTTATCGGCCACGGCACTGACCCGCAGTGGCGCGCCGGATCGTCACCGCCGGGCCGTGGTACTGGGTGCCGGGGTTGCGCTGACGGCGGGGTGGCTGGGTTATCGCGGACTGCCCTGGCCGGCGCTTTCGGCGGATCATCGAACGGGGGTCGGCGAGCGCCGTCGCCTGACGCTGCCCGACGGCAGTCAGCTGGTGCTCGACACCGATACGACAGTCGCCATTGATTACGACAGTGCGTTGCGCCGTGTGCGTCTGTACCAGGGCGAATTGATGCTGCGCAGCGCGCCCGATCCGGCGCCCGCTCACCGACCGCTGGTCGTCGATACCGCGCAGGGACGCGTGCGCGCCCTGGGGACACGTTTCGCGGTGCGGCAGCAGTCCGACGCCACCCGTGTCGTGGTGTTTGAAGACCAGGTGGAAGTGCAGCCAGCGCACGGGGCGTTGCCACAGCGGCTGGCGGCAGGTCAGCAGCTGCGGTTTGCGGCGGACAGCGCCGGGCCGCTGCAGGTCGCCGACGAACGACTGGGCGCCTGGGTGGACGGGCGACTGGTCATCGATGACTGGCGGCTGGATGCGCTGGTCCTGGAGTTGTCGCGTTATCGCAGCGGCTGGCTGCACTGCGCACCGGAGGTGGCGGCGCTGCGTATCTCCGGCGCCTTTCCCCTCGACGACATCGACGCAGCACTGGCGGCGGTGGCCCGCGTGCTGCCCGTTACCGTGCGGCAGCGGGCACGCTGGTGGACGGTGGTGGGTGCCAGCGAAAATAATTCCTGATCGCATTGTCCTTTTGCCGGACTCGTTCGACCTACAGGGGTAAGAAGCCCATCGGTTGAACGAAGCGAAGCATGTCGAGACTTTCCGGCCACCGGCGCCAGCCGTGGCGCCTGCTCCCCCAGATGCTTGTACGGGCCGCCCTGGCGATGGCGGTGGTGTTGCCGTTGTGGCAACCCGTCGAGGTCGCCGCCCAGGCGGCGCCGGAGGTTCGTCATTACGCCATTCCGTCCGGGCCGCTGGGCGAGGTGCTGAGCCGCTTTGCCGGCGCTGCCGGCATTGTCCTGTCGTTCGACGCCAGCCTCACCGACGGACTGCGCAGCGCCGGGCTGGACGGTTCCTACGCGGTCTCCGACGCCCTCGTCGTGTTGTTGCAGGATCAGCCGCTGGTGGCGGTGCCCGACGCGCAAGGACGCTATGCCTTGCGCCGGCGGGACGATGCGGTGGTACTGGCGCCTGTGCAGGTGGAAGGCGCCGGCCCGATCAATGCGGCCGACGAGGTCTATGCCACCGCCGGCTCGCGACACCACCTCGATCAGGTGGACATTGAACGTTTCCGTGGCACCTCCGTGGGCGACATCTTCCAGGGCACGCCGGGCGTGCTCGTGGGCGAGAACCGCAACAGTGGCGGTCTCGACGTCAACATTCGCGGCATGCAGGGGCAGAACCGGGTGCCGGTGCTGGTGGACGGCGCGCGCCAGGAAACCACGGTGTATCGCGGCTATGCCGGGGTGTCCTCGCGCAGCTATATCGATCCCGACCTGATTGCCGACATTGATATCACCAAGGGGCCGACCGCCGGCGCCGTGGGCACCGGCGCCATTGGCGGTGTGGTGAGCATGCGCACCGTCGGTGCCAACGACCTCATCAAGGACGGGCGGGACTGGGGTATCCGCGTGCGCACCAGCGCCATGGGCAACAGTAGCGCGCCGCCGCCTCCGGGCACGGTGGCGGGGGTGAACGGAACCGGCCGGACCTACCACATCGACTGCGCCAGTCCGTCACTGTGCGAAGGCGACTTGGCGCTCCCTGATGCCTTTGGATCGGACGAGGGGATGTCACGTCCCGCCCTGCTTGATCTGCGCAGCTTCGCCGGCAGTATCGCCGCCGCCCGCCGCTTCGAGATCGCCGACGTGGTGGTGGCGTACGCACAGCGTCGGCAGGGCAACTACTACGCCGGCACGGACGGCCCGACACCGACGGTGGCGCTGGAGATCCGTGAACTCCCGTTCTACACCGAAGTTCGGGCGATCCGCGAAGGCATCGCACGCTTTCGTGGCGGTGAGCGGGTCGTCAACAGCAACAACGACAGTGAGTCGCTGATGCTGAAGAGCCGCTTCTATCTGCCCGCGGAACAGAACTGGGAGCTGAGCTATCGCCGCTATGACAGTGAGTACGGCGAGCTCATGCCGTCGCAGTTGATCTGGTTCGATCAGCTCAAGCAGACCCGCAACAGTGAGGTTCAGGCCCACACCTATGTCAGTGAGTATCAATGGGCGCCGGCCGAGATGGATGGCATCGATCTGGATTTCAACCTGTGGCACACCCATGCCCGGACCCTGAACCGCAGCTATTCGGAAGATGTCTACCAGGGCTTCAATTCAGCACCCGAGCCAGAGCGTTATGACCGTGTCGGCGGGGACCTGAGCAACGCGTCGCGGTTCCACGCGCTGGGCGAGCACGTACTGCGTTACGGCCTTACGGCGCAGTGGGAATACCTGGACACCGAGGTGCCGTTGAACGAGCAGGGGGCGCCGTTGCCGAGTGCGGCCTATGGGCGCATCGGTGACCGTCAGGAACAAAGCCTGTTTCTGACCTGGCAGTGGCGCCCGACCCCTGCGGTGATCGTCGATGCCGGCCTGCGCTACACCCGGGGGGATACCGACGATCACAAGCTGATCGTGCCGGAGGGGCAGTTCCAGTGTCGCTATGACGACGAGGGCGAATGCGTCGAAGAGGTCTATGTTGAAAGCATCTTCTGCGTCGACGAAGACGGTGACGATCTCTGCGACCCCATCCGCTATCGCACCCACAACAGCGGTTGGGCGCCGAGCCTGAGTCTCACCTGGGCGCCCTGGTACGAGGGCTTTCAGCTGTACGCGCTGTACGCTGAGGCGCTGCGCACACCGAGCCTGTTCGAGGCCTCGCAGGGGTGGTCGGTCGAGCCGGCGCTCGATGTGCCGCTGCGTGCGGAGCAGGCCGTCAACCTCGAACTGGGCTTCAACCTTTTCGGCCGCGACATGCTGTTTGACGACGACCGCCTGGGCGCCAAGCTGGCGTGGTTCCGCAACCGCACGCGGGACTACCTCACGCGCACCTCGCCCAACCTCTGGGAGGAAGGCCATCAGATCTTCGTGATGCGCAATATCGACCGGGTGGATCTGCATGGCGTTGAGCTGTCGGCCGAATACGACATGGGACGGGTGTATGGCGAGCTGGGCGCGACCCGCTACCACCACGTCGAGGTCTGCCACTACGGTAGCTACCGGCGCCAGCGATGCAATGGCTACGGCGTGGCCAACTCCTACTTCAACAACATGGTCCCCCCCGAGTGGCACGCCAGTGCCACCGTGGGAGCGCGCCTGTTGTCACGGCGCCTGGACCTGGGTGTGCGCGGCACCTTCATGGGAAAACGCCCCGAGACACCGCCCTTCAACGACGACACCGCCCGTGGTTTCAACCGGGTGGTGGCCTGGCACAACTACAACCTGCTCGACGTTTACGCGAGCTGGACCCATGACGAGCGCGTCAGCGTCGATTTCAACATCGACAACGTGACCGACCAGTACTACCTCGACGCCCTGAGCCTGGGCCTGGTGCCGGCCCCCGGCCGCACAGCCCGTCTCAGCGTGACCCTGCACCTCTGATTCCCCGATGCATCCCGGAGCGCTTTCCATGACATCTCCTCACAAACTGATGGCCTCGCTGTGCCTGTCCCTGTCCCTGTTGCTGACCGCCTGTGGTGGCGGTGACGGCACCCCCCGCCCGGTTGCGGACGCGGGTGCGGACCAGACCGTCGATATCGGCACGACCGTGGTGCTGGACGGATCGGCCAGCCATGCACCGGATGCGGAGGCGACGCTGCAGTACGCCTGGACCCTGGTGGAAAAGCCCGAGGGCAGTGCCGCCGAACTCTCCGATCCGAATGCGGTTCAACCCAGTTTCCTGGTCGACCTGCCCGGTGCCTACGAGGCTGACCTGCAGGTCAGCGACGGAACTGCGGACAGCGGCCATGACCGGGTGCGCATCGCCGCCCGCAATCCGGATCCGCAGGCGATGGCCGCGTCGGAGCACAACGTGCTGATCGGCACGACCGTGATGCTCGACGGCAGCGCCAGTCTGCCGCCCACCGATGCAGACCCGGCGCAGCTTCGCTATGAGTGGTCGTTGACCGAGAAGCCGCTGGGCAGCCTGGCAGAGTTGTCGGAAGCGGAGTCGGCCACCGCCAGCTTCTATGCCGACCGGGAAGGCCGCTACGCCGCCACGCTGGTGGTGGCCCATGGCGACAAGCGCAGCGCACCGCTGCCGGTGGACATCACCGCGTCCATCAGCAACACACGGCCGGTGGCCGACGCGGGCGGGCCTTACGAGATCGAGCGGGGGCAGACCCTGACGCTGGACGGCAGCGGCAGCAGCGATGCCGACGGCGACGACCTCAGCTATCACTGGTACATGTACCTTCCCAGTAATGACACGGGCTATGGCCATGTCGGCATTCCGCGCGGCAGCGCCCTGCGGATGGAGAACGCGCTGGCCAACCCCGATACCGTCAATCCCATCCTCACGCCGGATGTGGCCGGGCGGTGGATGGTCTACCTGGCAGTGTATGACGGGACCTCGCTGAGCAACTTCAGCTCCACGCGTATCGAGGTGCGCAAGCCCGACGATGCCGGGAACACGCCGCCGGTGGCCACGTTCTACACGCCGTCCGCGGTGTCGTTTGCGGAGGCGGTCTACAGTGACGAAGTGGAGTTGGGGGGGGCGGTCTGGTCCAGCGGTGCGTCCTACGACATCGACGATGAACGCCCCACCCGCCGCTATCGCTGGATCGAGACCCCCACAGGCTTCGATGCCCCGGACCTCACCGGCGCCACGTCGTTCAGCTTCACGCCCACGGTCGAGGGCGACTACACCGTCGAGATGATCGTCAACGACGGGGTGATGGACAGTGCCCCAACGCAGCGCACCTTCACGGCCCGCACCGGCGCCAACTCCAGCCCGCGCGCCACCGTGACGCTCGATTCGCGCACGGTGATGCTGAGCGATACCGCCTGGTTCGACGGCAGCACCAGTACCGACCCGGAGGGGGATGCCCTGACCTACCAATGGGTGCTGGTGGACCAGCCCAAGGACAGCGACGCCACCCTGCAGTTGTCCAACGTGACCCGCGAGGATGGCACGGTGCTGGTCGGCGCGCGTGCCAGCATCGTCACCGACGCACCGGGAACCTACATTGCCATGCTGGTGGTCACCGACTCCCATGGCGTCACCAGCTCCACCACGGGGCCAGCGTATGGGCGCGTCTTCGTCAAGTCGGAGAACAACCCGCCGGTGATCGGCTACATCAGCAACAACAACACCCATCACCCATCGCGGCGAACCAACATGCACTTCGACAGCGCCGATCAGCCCTACGTGATCGGGGGCGCCCCGATGATGCTGTACGCCGTCAACGTCGTGGACCCGGATCTGGACCCGCTGTACTACCTGTGGACGCTGACGCAGCCGGCGGGGAGCACGCTGGAGGAAGCGGTCACCACGCAGGATTTCCGCATCGGTCAGCCACTGGTGGCGGGCACCTACACCGCCAATGCAGTGGTGAGCGACGGGGTGGTACGGTCCGAGCCGCACGAACTCGGCTTCGATGCCGTGCAGCGCGCAGACTATCCCAGCCTGCTGCTGGAGGACCTGCACGATGTCGAGATCAACTATGGCGACCGGTACCTTCGCGACAGTTTCGACGCACCGTACCAGCGCGCCTTCCCGTACTGGTTCCGCGACAACGGCAGTCACCCCATCTTCGTGCGGATGTTCGAGCCCGGTGACAACGTCGTCAAACGGTATCGCCTGACGGCCTTTGGCGGCGACTACACCATCCGCAACCTCGCGGTGGCGGCGTCCACCAACCTGGACTACCCCGGCTATGCCGGCAAGTTCGTCGGATTGTCGGAGGGACAGGTGATCGCCCAGGGTGAATCCGTGACCTTCACTCTGCAGGTCAATGCGCCGGGCGGGCAAGGCACCACCACGCCCTCGAACAACGTTCTCGACGGCATGCGGTTCAGCTTCGACGTCGCCGAGAAGCCGGGTTGGCGTTTCGAGTACTGGCCCTATTCATATTGATGTCGCGGCGCCTGGGGTTCGTTTGCGGTGACGGTTCCGTCAAAAAAACGTCAGAACTTCGTCAGCCATCCATCAGGACCCCGGGACGCCGACGGCGCCACCATCCCGAACAACCCGCGGAGCGTCTCCCGGGTCATCGGGAGGGGGCATGCAACAGCAACGGGATGGGCGGGTGTCGTGCTGGCGGGTCTTGGCCGGCCTGCTGTGGGGCGGCGCGCTGGTGGCGACTGCTGCTGTTCACGCAGCCAGCCCGGTGCTGGCACCGGTCAAGGCGCCGGCCAGCAAGGGGGTCGCGGAGCGGGACGTTCCGCAGTCCGTCAGTGGTCGGCGTCTTGAGCTCAGCGGCCCCAACGTCACCCGCTGGGGTGTGGTCGGGCCACGCGGCACCCGCAGCGGCCCGCCCCACGGCCTGACCGGCGAACGCCTGTTCGTCGAGGGCCGGGACCTTGATCCGCAGGCGCTGCGCGTCGAGCTGCGCATCGGCAGCCGCAGCCGGCAGCTGGCGCCGCGCGTGGGGGGCAGCAGCTCGCGGGTGGAGTTCGACCTGCCGCCGGATGCCATCACCGGGGCCTTGTCGGCCACCGTGACGGCGCGACAGGCCGGTGGCAGCACCGCGCTCAGCGAGGCCTTTGCGGTCTGCGATCGGCCCCGCGTCACCGCGATCACGCCAGCCTCCGTCGGTTACGACGCGCGGCACCAGAAGCCGGGGGGCTACTTCGGGTTTCCGCCCGGGCGGTCGCTCACCCTGCAAGGTGAGTGCCTGAGCGGATTGATGTTGCCGCTGGCCAGAGATGCGCTCGGGACCCAGCACGCCGCACTCGATCTGCGCGTCCGCAGCGCGCAGGGCAACGGTGCCGGCAGCCTGTTGCTCAGCGAACGGCCGCAGTCGGTCAGTGATCAGGCCCTGACTTATGGGCTGCTGGCCTACCGGCCCACCGCCTTCACCGCGCAGACCGATTTCATTGACCGCGGCACGGTGGAAGGCCATGGGCTGCCGGACCGGGTCGCGCTGGTGGTGGGCGCGGACGCGCGGCTGGCGGCGGCGGAAGCGACGCCAGCGGCCACCACCGCCGCCGCGGCCCCGCTGCCGGCGCTGGATGCGGTGGCGTCGATGGCCACCTTCACCGGCAGGCCGGTGCCCTATGTCTTTACCCAGATCGATGATCCGCGGCAGCCCTTCGCTGCGCGCAACCGGGTGGAAGTGAAGGGGCGCAACCTCAAGCCGGAGGGGGCCGCGAACACACTGACCTGGCGCATCGGCAATGTGGAGATCCGCCAGTTCATGGTGGTGGAAGCGGAGCGCGTGGTGCTGATGGTGCCCGCCAATGCCGTGTCCGGCCCGATTTGTGTGCAGGCTGCGCGACAGAAGCAGGCGATCTGCCATTCGCAACCGATCACGGTGGTGCCGGCCTATCGTTTCACGTCGACCCCGGGAGGGCTGAACCCCTTGGGCGACGGGGTCAACCTGAAGTCGCTGCCGGCCCGCCAACGGCTCCGGTTCGACGGCTTCGACCTGACGCCGGCCGCCGTGTCGGGCCTGAACGCCCGTCTGTTTGCGGAGGGCTTTTCCGACCTCCGTTCGGAGAGCTGCGACCTGATGCTGCAGGTGCACCGCCTTGACCCGCAGCGGATCGAGTTCAGTTTCGGCACGCCCGGCGCCGCACGGCCGGACGGCTGTGATGCCGCTGCCGAGGCGGCGATGCTGCGCAACACCGGGCGGCTGCACTTCATGTGGGAAGACCCGCGCACCGGCGCCGGTGAAGGGCGGGTCTGGCGCGTGCAGCGGGTGCTGCCATGAGAGCGCTGCTGCTAAGCCTGCTGGCGCTCGGACTGGGGGCCTGCGCCGCCACCGCCGACCGCCAGGCCGCGGGCACCGATGACCGTCAGCGCATCGCCCGGGCGGTGGACACCCAGCGCTGGGCCGAGGCCGAGGCGCCCCTGGCGCGTCTGCTGCAACGCGACCTGCGCAACGGCCCGCTGCAGTTCCTGCACGCCATGGCGCTGGAGCAGCAGGCGCTGGCCGGCGACCGCAGCGGCCTCGAACAGGCGGCCGTGGGCTTCGAGAGCGCGTTGCGCTTCGCGCCGGGACACTACGCCTCGTTGCTGCGGCTGGGGGTGATCGCGCTGGAGCAGGGGCAGCACGATGAGGCGCAGCAGCGCTTCGCCGAGGCCGTGCTGGATCAGCCCGCGCGCTGGGAGGCCTATTACGGATTGGGGGTGGCGTCCTACTACCGGCAGGACCTGCCGCTGTTGAGCCTGGCGGCAACGCGATGCCATGCGCTGGCGCCGACGCGCCCGGACGTGCTGCGGCTGTATGCCTTTGCCCTGGCAGCTGCCGGGGATGCGCAGGCGCCCGTGGTGGCACGGCGCGCCGCAGCGGCGCAGGCGGATGCCGACACCGGCGCCTATGTGCTGCGGCGGGTGGCCGACTACGGGGCCCTGTCGCCGGCCTGGGCCGATGACCCCCAAGCGGACGACACGGCGGCACCGCTGCCGCTGGCCGAGACGCCGTCGCAGGTGGTGGTGGAAGTCACCTTGCTGCTCAACTCGCAGCTGACCCAGGAAAACCGCGGCATCAACCTGTTCGATGGCCTGCGGGTGCTGTACGGCTATTCCAACACCCTGGTGCAGACGCGCGACAGCTTTGGCCGCAGCAGTGCCCGCACCATCACCTCCGAGATCTCCTCGCCGCGACTCGACTACAGCCTCAACCTGTTCAACGATGCCGGGCAGACCTACAGCGTGGTGGCGCGACCGTCGATCACCGCGCACCTGGACCGCGAGTCCTCGTTCTTTGCCGGACGCACGCTCAATGTCGAGGTCAGCGGCGTCAATCTCGGCACGCTGCAGCCGATCGATGTCGGCGTCGAACTGCGGGTGCTGCCGGAGCGCATCAGCGACGAGCAGGTCACCTTCCAGGTGACGGCGGAGCGTTCCTTTCTGTCGCAGGACCAGATCGGCAGTTTCGAGCGCTCCCTGACCACCTTCCGCCAGCGGGTGAATGCCACCGCCGATATCCGCTTCGGCGAAACGCTGGTGCTGAGTGCGCTGTCCGAGCAGGTCTCCGACCGCACCTTCTCACGGGTGCCCTGGATCGGACGGATCCCCTTCGTCGACTGGTTCACCAACCGCCGCAGCGAAGCGCGCCGGCAGGAATCGCTGCTGATTCTGGTGACGCCGCGCCAACCGCTGAGCATCGCGACCCCGGCCTCCCCCGCGCGGCGGGCGGCGGTGGCGCAGCAGCTGCTGGACAGCTGGCAGCAGCGCATCGAACCCGGTGCCGACCTGTCCGCCATCCTGCAACGACTGGCGCGCATGCGCTGGTTGCGTCCGCCCGAGTCGGGTGATCTTCGGCTACGCGTGACCGATGCCGACACGCAACGCGCCGATGTCGCCGAGGCGCTGATGCTGGCCTGGCAGTGACCCCCTCATCACCGGAGCGTCCGATGTCGAAAACGTATCGCTGGGTATCCCCTTTGTCCTGGACCCTGTTGGGCGCCGCGCTGGGCACCGCCGGCACCCTGGGGGCGGCGGATGATCGTCAGCTGGCGCAATTGGCGGCCCGCGTCAGCGCGCTGGAACGGGCGCTGGTGGTGACCGCCGGGGCAGTGGAACTGCGCGGACCGGGCACCAGCCTCAAGCTGGAATCCGGGACCGCCCGCCTGCGGGCGCCGGCACAGCTGCAGCTGGAGGCGACCCGTATCGAGATCGAGGCCGCCGACGAGATGACGCTGGCGGCCGGACGCCGGGCCTCGCTGTCGATGAAGAAGTCCGGCGCGGTGTCACTGTCCGGCACCGACGTCGACCTGTCGGCGAGTGGCCGCGTCAACGTCCAGAGTCCGGGCACCCTGCCGTTGAAGGGCAGCAAGCTGGGCGACAACTGAGAGCATGTGGAAAAATTGCCCGCCTGCTGCGACCTCCGCCGAACGCCCCCTGCTGCGTTCGATTTTTTCACAAGCTCTGAGCGTGGCGGGGCTGCGACCAGCCTGCAGGCCGTCGTGGGTTTGAGGCCCATCGAGTTGCGTGGCCGTATGCGCCGATCGGCTTGTCCGCCCGAAAACCCTCGGCTATCGTCCCGTCAACGGGGGCGAGGCAAACGGGTGGGGCTTATGGCGGGCAGTGGGCAGACCGCGGCGCAGTCAGACCCTGCCAGCTGGGTGTTCGGCGCGGTGCGTTTCGATACCCGCTCACTGGCGCTGAGTGTCGACGGCGAACCCGTCGCGGTAGAGCGCCTGCCCCTGGAGCTGTTGCGGTTGTTGCTGCGGCACCCCGGTGAGGTGCTCGACAAGACGCAGGTGATGGAGGCGCTCTGGCCGGGGCGCGTGGTCAGCGAATCGGTGCTGCCCCGCTGTGTTGCCAAGCTGCGTCGGGCGCTGCGCGATGACGACCAGCAGATCATCCGTACCGTTCACGGGTACGGATACCGTTTTGACGCACCCCTGCAGCGCGTCGGTGACGTGGCGACGCCCACCGCAGGCGACACCCCGCCGCTGCGGCCCGGCTGGACCTTGGTCGATGAACTGCTGCCCGGCCTGTGGCGGGCCCGTCAGCAGGAGACCGGGCGCGTCCGGCTGTACCGGTTCGTATCCTCGCCCGAGGAACTGGCCGCGCTGCGCGACGAGGTGGACTTGCTGGGGCGCTGGCAGGCCGTGGTCCCCGGTGTCGGTGCCGTGCATCCCGTGCTGGACTGGAACACCGAGGTTGCGCCGCGGTATCTCGAACTGGAGGCGCCCCCCGCGGGCGATGCGGTTCCACCCCGCACCCTGCCGATAACGCCGAGGGTGTTGCTGGTGGAGGATCAGGCCGAAACCCGGGAGCGGTTGGCGCGAGCGATTCATGCCGCGGCCGACCTCGAACTGGTGGCGGCGGCGGCCAATGGTGCCGAGGCGCGCGCTGCCTTCGCGGCGCATCGACCTCAGGTCGTGCTGGTGGACCTGGGCCTGCCGGATGGGCCGGGGAGCGATCTGATCCGCGAGTTCTGCACCGCAGAACCGGAGACGCTGGCCATGGTGATCACCGTGTTCGGCGACGAGGCGCATGTGATCGACGCGGTGCGTGCGGGCGCCGTGGCCTACCTGCTCAAGGATGCAACGCCCGGTGGCGTGGCGCGCGCCATACGGGCGGTGTGTGCGGGGGGATCGCCGATCAGTCCGGCGGTGGCGCGGTTCCTGGTGCGCACACAGGCCCATGCCGGGGCCGTGTTGGGGCCGGATGAGGTGAGCCTGTTGCAACAGATCGACCAGGGCGCGGCTGCGGGTGTTGCGGAAGAGCCGCTGCCGCAGCGGATTCGCCGCATCTATCGCAAGCTGGCGGAATGAGCGACGGGTTGTCGCGCCTCGGCATCGAGGGCGTGGATCGCCGCAGCGGGCGCTGGTTCTGGCGATGGCTGGGGCCGCTGGTGGCGGCGGCGGGGGTGCTGCTGGGGGTGCGGCAGCTGGGGCTGGAGTCGTGGCTGGACCGGCCGCTGCTGCTGCTCGCGCTGATCGTCCCGACCCTGGTGATCGGCCTGCTGGCCGCCGCCATCTGGTGGGGACGTCGCCGTGAGCGTGCCTTTCTGTGGCTGGCCCTGGCCTGCGTCGCGGGCTGCGTCTACAGCCTGCCGCGGCTGGTGGATCCGGCGCAGCTGCCACTCCCGGCACCGGCCCTGTCGATCATCGCGCTGGCCGTCTATATCAGCACCTCGGTGGTGCTGGGCCTGCACCTGTTCGGCCGTCGCCTGCCGGGGCTGCGGGTGGCGATGGCGGCAGTGGTCGGCTTGGTGTCGCTGTCGATGGGGGTGATCAGCCTGGCCTGGCCCGCGTGGTTACCGGCCGCAGCGGTGGCAGCCTACGGTGTGCTGGTGCTGTACGGGTTCACGCTGAATCTGGTGGTCTACGTCTGGGAGCATCTGCGGCGACCGACGCCGCTGTCATTCGTCATGCAGGTCACCGCGCATTGCATGGGCGCCACGGTGCTGTGGGAGGCCGCCCTGCTGCCGGGGCAGGCACTCTGGCAGACCCCGGCGTGGTTTCTGCTGATGGCGCCGTTGGCCGTGGTGGTGGTGACCTTCTGGTTGATGCAGCGTTTCGGGCAGGCCCTGGGCGAAGCGGAGCGCTGGGCCCTGACGCTGGAGGACCGTGTGGCGGCGCGCGAGGTCGAGATTGCCGACAGTTACCAGCGCCTGAAGGCGGCCGAACAGGCGCAGGCCATCGCCAGCGAGCGCGAGCGCCTGTTCCGCGACATGCACGACGGCATTGGCGGCACCCTGGTGCTGACGCTGTCACGCCTGCTCAACGAAGGCGCCGGGCAAACGCCGGTCGCGCGGTCCCTGCAATCGGCGCTGGATGACCTGCGGCTGATCCTGAGTTCGCTGGCACCGGGCGGAGCCCACCTGCGCGGAGGGCTGGCCGACCTGCACGCCCGTCTGCTGGATATCGCCGAGGATCAGGGCACCGACCTGCGACTGGACCTGTCGGCGCTCGACGGCACGCCAACCCTGCCCCCGGGGCAACTGCTGCAGATCCTGCGCATCGTGCAGGAGGCCTGCGTCAATGCGCTTCGTCATGCCTGCGCGCAGCGGCTGACCATCCGGGCCCTGAACCTGCCAGCCGATTCCGCCCTGTGTCTGCAGGTCGACGACGATGGCCAAGGCTTCGACCCCGGTGCCGTACCGGCTGCCGGTCATTATGGATTGGCCAACCAGCGCCAGCGGGCGCGCGAGATCGGCGCCGAACTGCGGTTTGAGCGCCTCCGCCCCGGGATGCGGGTGCAGCTGCAGCTGCCGGTGGGCTGAAACCGCTACTCCAGCACTTCCACCATCACCGACTTGTTGCCGCCCAGCATCTGCACCACCTTGACGGTGCGCTGGGTGTCCGGGTCGTGCTTGTCGACCACGGTGATCACGGTGCCTGGCTTGTAGGCCTTGCCGTCGGCTTGCAGCATCAGTTTCTGGCCCGCCTGCACATGTGCGATGCCGGCGTGCTCGAGGCGGGGCGCGGCCTGCGTCAGCGGGGCGGCGAGCAGCAGCGACAGGCCGATCAGCAGTGCGCGCAGGTGAAGCAATCTTCCTCCGGAGACGCCCGGCGAAGGGCCTGCGAAGGCGTTCGATTTTTTCACAAGCTCTGAGCGTTTCATGGCGGTGACCCAAAAGGGGGCAGAACTGCAGCATACGCCGAAGCGACTGCGCCCGGAGGGTGCGGTGGGGCAGTGCCGGGGTGCCCTGAACAACCGGTATGGCTATGATGCGGACCGATCGCGGCCCGGTGCCGCCCCCCGATTGTCTGCGTTGAGGTGGTCATCATGCCCTTTGCTCTCCAGGTGCTGTTCTTCAAGGTCGTCGTGTGGTTTCTGAAGATCGGCTCCTACTTCATTCCCTTTCCCATGCCCCGGATGTTCACAGGCGCGGGCTCGTCCCTGGCCTTGTGCGAGGCCATCGCCGGAACCGGTGCCAAGCGTGTGCTGGTCGTCACCGACGCCATGCTGGTCAAGCTGGGGTTGATTGCGCCGATGGTGGAAAAGCTCAATGGCCTGGGCGTGGAAACCCGGATCTTTGACGGCGTGCTGCCCGATCCCACCGTGGCGCAGATCGAAGCCGGCCTGACGGAGCTCAAGGCCTTCGACGCCGATGCCATCCTCGCCGTGGGCGGGGGGTCATCCATCGATGCCGCCAAGGTGATCGCTGCCCGTGCCACCAACAACAAGCCGGTGCTGAAGATGGCCGGACTGTTCAAGGTGTGGTGGAAGATCCTGCCGCTCTACGTGGTGCCGACCACCGCCGGGACCGGCTCGGAAGTCACCATCGCGGCAGTGGTGTCGGATACCGAAGCACAACGCAAGCTGGCCATCATGACGCCGCGTCTGCTACCCGACATGGCGGCGCTGGATGGCGCCCTGATGACCGGCCTGCCGGCCCCGATCACCGCGGCCACCGGCATGGATGCGCTGACCCACGCCGTGGAGTCGTTCATTTCCCACAACGCCATCGCCAGCACCGACCGGGATGCCCTGGAGGCCACCCGGCTCATCCTCAAGTGGCTGCCGATCGCGTATGCCGATGGGGGCAACCTGGAAGCCCGCCAGCACATGGCACAGGCCTCGTATCTGGCCGGCCTGGCGTTCACCCGTGCCGGGGTGGGCTATGTGCACGCCATTGCGCACAACTTCGGCGCCCGCTACCACGTGCCTCACGGGCTGGCCAACGCCATTGTCATGCCGCATGTGCTCGACTACTCCAAGCCCCGGTGCGCCAGCCGACTGGCTGCGCTGGCCGAGGCCGGGGGGCTCAAGCGCGGCGGCGAGACCGACGAGCAGCTGGCGGACCGGTTCATTGCGCACATCCGCGAGATGAACCGCCAGTTCAACATCCCCGAGCGCGTGGACAAGTTGCAGGTCCGGGATATTCCCGGCATCGCCGCGGCGGCCCTGGATGAAGCGCACGGCACCTATGCCGTACCGCGCTACATGGACCAGGGGGCCTGCGAGGGCGTGGTGCGCCAAATGTTGATCGCAAGTTGAGGATCTGATGAACCGACTGCAGCAGTTGCCGACCTTCGGACAGTCCGTGTGGCTGGACTACATCCGGTGTGACCTGATGGCGAGCGGGCAACTCGACCGCCTGATCCGCGAAGACGGCATCCGCGGGCTCACCTCCAACCCGGCCATCTTCGAAAAGGCCATCGGTGGCACCGACCTGTATGACGCCGCCCTCGGCACTGCCGTACAGGCCGGGTTGAGCGAACCCGAGGCGCTTTACGAGCACCTCGCCATCGCCGATATCCGCGCCGCCGCCGACCACTTCCGTCCGGTGTACGACCGCAGCGAAGGGGCAGACGGCTTCGTCAGTCTGGAAGTGTCGCCGCGGCTGGCCAACGATGCCGACGGGACGGTTGCCGAGGCGATGCGCCTGTGGGCGGATGTCGACCGCCCCAACCTGATGATCAAGGTGCCCGGCACGCCGGCCGGCGTGACCGCGCTACCGCGGCTGCTGGCGCGCGGCATATCAGTGAACGTGACCCTGCTGTTTGCCCGCAGCGCCTATCGCGCCATTGCCGAGGCCTGGCTCGCCGGGCTGGAGCAGTGGGTAGCGGGCGGTGGCGAAGCTGGCCGGGTGGCCAGTGTCGCCAGCTTCTTCGTCAGCCGGATCGACGCCGCCAGCGACCCGGAGCTCCCGACCGGGTTGCAGGGGCAGGTGGCCATTGCCAACGCCCGTGCCGCCTATGCCGACTATCTGGCGCTGCTCGAAGGGCCACGCTGGCAGGCACTGAAGGCGCGTGGTGCGCGCCCCCAGCGGCTGCTGTGGGCCAGCACCGGCACCAAGAATCCGGCGTATCCCGACACGCTCTACATGGATGCCCTGATCGGACAGGACACCGTCAACACCGTGCCGCCCGCCACGCTGGAGGCCTTCCGCGATCACGGCACCCCCGCGCGCACGCTCGACACCGACCTGCCCGCTGCCCAGCGCGTACTGGATGCTGCGGCTGCGGCCGGCCTCGACCTCGACGCCGTGACCACGCGCCTGTGCGCCGAAGGCATCGAACAGTTCGAAACCGCCTTTTCCCAATTGCTGGCGGCGGTGGCCGCCAAACGAGACCAACTGCAAACCGCATGAACCCCCAGCTCACCCCGGTCCAGGCCCGCGTCATCGCCACCCTGGTCGAAAAGTCCATCAGCACGCCCGAGTATTACCCGCTCACCACCAACAGCCTGGTCAACGCCTGCAATCAGAAGAGTCAGCGCGCGCCCCAGATGCAGCTCACCGAGGGCGAGGTGGGCGGAGCGTTGCGTGATTTCGAGGCCATGGACTGGGTAAAGCGCGACGACAGCGCCCGCGCCACCAAGTGGCGCCAGCAGTTCCAGCACCAGATGCTGCTCAAGCGCGAGGTGCAGGCCGTGCTGGTGACGCTGATGCTGCGCGGACCGCAGACGGTTGCCGAGTTGCGCGGCAACGCCGCCTACATTGGCGGGCCGGATGACGCTGCGGGCGTGCAGGCCGCGCTGGATGACCTGCTGGATCGGGCCGATCCGCTGGTGATGGAGCTCCCCCGTCAGCCGGGGCAGGCCGCCACCCGTTGGGCCCACCTGCTGTGCGGCGAGCCGGACGTGCCGGCCACCGTCAGCTCCCCGGCCGCCCCGGTCAGCCGCGCCGAACGAAGTGACCTGGAAGCCCGCGTCGCCGCGCTCGAAGCGCGCTTGGCGGCATTGGAAGCCCAGCTCGGCGTTTGAACCGGCCGCAGGCCCCGAGCGGCGTTTTTGCCAGCCGCTGCGAGCGCGGATCCCGACACCCGATCAGGTCAGACGGACAACAAGCGCATCGCGTGTTGCGTCCGCACCGATTCGTTGCGCCGGACGTGGGTGTGGGTGCACTGATCCGGTTTAAAACCGCCGTGTCCACACCACATCCACAATCAGCCCGCCGAGTTCGGCTTCGATGCGCTGGTCGGGGAAAAGGGGGTTTTCGCCGGACCGGCTGCGGATCGGGCAATAGGTCGCGGCAAGGTCCAGGCCGTTGTGTTCGTTGAGGGCGATGTGGGCCCCGGCGGTGTAGTGATCACCCAGCAGGCTGCCGGCCAGGGGAGTGAAGAACATCTCGGTGTCACGGACGGGGTCGCGGTTGTCGGAGTAGCCCATGCGCCACGTCAGCCGTTCCGATGCGGTTATTTCGAGCCCGACCTTGTAGGCGATGGCGTCGCGCCAGCCAAAGCCGGGGCCGTTCTTGTCCCCCAGCTGGCCGGGGGATGCCAGTGGATTGCCCAGCGCCGGAATCTGGCTGTAGAAGATGCGCTGGACGTCGACCACGGCGGTGATGGCGGGCTGCAGTGCCCAGGCCAGGCCGAGGGTGACATAGCCGGGGATGTCGAAGCGCCCGCGGTCGGCCAGCAGGCCCTGGTACTTGCCCATGGGCTGGGTGCGGATACGGGTCTGGCCGGCCGCCGCCAGCACCAGCTTGTCCGTCACCGCGAGCTGCAGTCCGAACTTGGCGCCGATCCCCAGCGCGTGGTCGTGCCCCTGGTTGCTCAGGCGGTCCGGCTGCGCGGACATCGGCGCGAAGGCGGACAGGCCTTCCACCTCAATCCATTGCAGCGCCGCGATCAGGCTTGCGCCGAGACGCAGGCGATCCGTCACCTGCCGTGCGTAGGTGGGCGCCACGAACAGTTGTCCCAGATCGTTGGCGGCACGGCCACCGCAGTAGGTGCCGGTGCCGGCGCTGCCCGACGGGCACAGCGGGTTGGCAAAGTCCGTATAGGTGGCATTGAGGCCACCATTGGCGTAGACCGCAACGCCGATGGCGCTGCGCGCATCCAGGCGCCAGCCTGCGGCGCCCATCGGCACCGGGAAGATGTCGCCGGGGACATCCGGATCGGCCTCGTAGCGACCCGGCAACAAGGGGAAGGCGCCGGGCGGCAGGGGGGCGGTCGGCGGTGCAAATGGACTGGCGGTGTACGCCGGCCAGGCGCGGATCACGGACAGGCCGAGCTGCAGCTGATCCTGCTGAAGGCCGGCCAGCGCCGCGGGGTTGGTGGCCGCCATGAGCGCGTCGCCGGACAGGGCCACGCCTGCGCCCGCCAGGGCTGCACTGCGTGCCCCCCATCCATGCGGGAAATAGCCGTTGGCGGCGTGTCCCAGGGCGGGGGACAGGCTCAGGGTGGCGATGAGCAGGCTGCGGTGCAGGGCCAGGCGTGGCATCGGGTTCTCCGGTTGTTGTAGTCGGGTGGATGCGATCCATCCGCCACACCGGAGGGTGCCATGCCGGTCAGCCGGTTACCCCATTCTTTCGGTCATGGTGCAGATTCTCTCAGCCGTACTTGACCAGCAGCTCGCTCACGGACTGCAGCTTTTCGACGACGCGTTCATCGGCCTGCTCGATGCTCGCCTCCATCTCGTAGGCGCAGGCAACGGTGGCATAGAAGGCCCGTTCGAGTGCGCGACGCGAGGCTGCCATCTGTTGCAGCACCAGCTCGCAGCCTTCTTCGCGCTCGATCATGGCCTGGATGCCGCGCAACTGGCCCTCAATGCGTTTCAGCCGCGAGATCAGGGCCCGCTTGGCTTCGGCGCCAGGTTCAAGGCGCCGCACGGGTGCGGCAGGGACGGTTTTCTTGGGGGCGGGGGAGCGGGCGCGGGCCATGAGGAATCCAGGGAGCGGATACGGCACGCAAGCGTACCCTTCCGGAACCGGTCCTGCCTGATGGCGCCGCGCTGGCGGCCTACAGGCTGCTCGCCCGATGCTCGCGACCTGGCGAAGCATAAATTAGTATACTTTATGCCATCCAACGCGATGTAGAGAGCTGGAAATTGGAAACTGCCAGGGTATCCATGTAGCGAATCTCCGCGTTTCAGCACTCTTGAATCTGCCCATGGCTGCCAGCACGACCGTCACCTCACGCCGAAGCAATGCGTCCGCGCCGACCCGGCGGGACGCCCGCCTGTTTCAGGTGCCCAAGGCATCGGAAGGCAGTCGCCCGCGCAAGCTTGGTGAGGTGGTCGCCTACGCCATCAAGCGCGATATCGCCGAGCTCGGATGGCCGGTCGGTGAAGTGCTGGGCAATCAGGAAACGCTGATGCGGCGGTACGGCGTCAGCCGCGCGACGCTGCGCGAGGCGATCCGTCAGGTGGAGCGGCACGGCATCGCGCAGATGCGGCGTGGCGTCAACGGGGGGCTGGTGGTGCAGCAGCCTGCGCGTGACTCGGTGGTACTGGCGGTGGCCAGCTACCTGGAACTGGCCGGGGTCCGTCTGCCCGAGCTGTTCGAGGCGCGTGAGGTGGTCGAGGGCCTGATGATCAGCCTGATCTGCGACCGCGCCACCGATGGCGAGCTCGAACGGCTCAAGGCCCGGCTGGAGGTGTTGCTGGCCACGCCGATCGACGATGTCGAACAGGACGCGGTGCGGCAGCTGGCATTGCGCAGCGAGATTGCCGCGTTGTCGCGCAACGGCGCGCTGCAGTTGCTGCTGGAATCGCTGTACCGGGTGACCAGCGACATGCTCACGGTGGCGGTCGGCCACCCCCGGAGCAAGGCGCTGATCAATGAGGCGCGCCGCGAAAAGGCCGAACTGGTCGAGGCCATCATCGCCGGTGACGACATGGCGGCGCGGGTCGCCCTGCGGGATGCGCTGGACCGCAGTCGCGAGCAGGCGACCCAGCAACTGCGCAAGCTGCGCCTGCGCTTCGACACGGCCAGTGCCCTGGCACTCGGCGCCCGTCGCGCGGGCGCCGACGCCACTGGGGTCATGCCCAAACTGGGGCACCGCCTGTCGCTGCGTATCGCCGACGACATTGCCCGGGAAGGGTTGGAAGCCGGCACCCGGATCGGATCCGAGCCGGCGCTGTGTGAGCGCTACGGCGTCAGTCGGGCGGTGTTCCGTGAGGCGGTGCGCACCCTTGAGCTGCACGACATTGTGCAGGTGCGGCGCGGCCTCGGAGGCGGGTTGATCGTGGGGGCGCCGGACCCCGGGTACACGGTGGAGTTGACGTCGATCTACTTCCAGTACGCGCGGCTCAAGACACGTCATTTCTACGAACTGTGGCGGACCATCCAGGTGGCCGCCGCACAGTGGGCCGCCCGACGCATCGATGCCGGCGGCCGGGCGCGACTGGCGGCGATTCTCGCGCAGCAGGCCAAGGCCAGTCGCGAGCATCTGCTGGCGGTCCATGGCGCAATGCATGAGGCGCTGAGTGCCCTGAGCGGCAACCGCGTCATCGCGCTGTTCACCAAAGTGATGGCGGAGGTGGCGGCGCATGACCCCACTGAAGTGCCGCCGGCGGATATCTGGAAGGCGTTCGCCGAGAGCCATGCCGAACTGGTGGACGCGGTGAGTCGTGGCGAGCCGTCGCTGGCGCGGCAGCTGATGATCCAGCATTTCAAGCTGGTGGATGCCTGGTACGGGGATTCATTGCGCAATGCCGGTCTGCGTTGATCTGGAGGCCTTGTCGGTTGCGGGTGCGCAGCCGGCACCCTCCGCTGTGGAACTGCTCGGCGCGCCCCCCTATCAGAGTTCGCCCACCGAACTGTCGCAGACGTTCTGGATCACCCTGCCGGGCATGATCAAGCGGCTGACACGCCTTGAACACATGGGCCTGCTTCAACGTGGCCCACATCCGGAGGACGGGCGCAGCGTCACCCTGCGGCTGACGGACAAGGGACTGTCCACGCTGCGCGACCTGCTCGCCAACCACCAGCCACCTGAATACGACGCCTTGCTGGAACTGCCCGCGGCACAGCGGGAGGCGCTGGCACGCATCCTGGCCAGCCTGCTGGACCGCATCGACGCCCGTCATGGGCAGCGACGGCCGCCTTACATCATCCGTTAGGGCCGATTTGCCGTTGTGCCGTCATCTGCAGGCGCTAGCCTGACGGGTCCCGACTGTCCTCCGTGCCGATATGAATGCCTGGCGTGCCGCTGCCTGTCTCCCCTTGATGGTGCTGTCTGCCTGTGGCGGCGGCGACGTGCTGGATACCCCCGTGCCGCCCGAGGGCGTCTGGATGAAAGGGGACCTTCACCTGCACTCGGACCACAGCAGCGATGCGCTCGACAATCCGATGACGGCGATCATCGGCCAGGCCGAGGACCGCGGCATGGACTACTTCGTGGTGACCGATCACGACAACCATGTCGACGGTCAGCTCACCACCTGGGACGACCCGGCATATCGCAGTGATCGCATGGTGCTGCTGTACGGCGCCGAGTGGACCACCGCCAAGGGGCACGCCAATTTCTTCGCGCCGACGCGCTACGACCATGGCGCGCTATACGCGCTGCGGGAGGGCGAAGGTGTGGCGATTGCGCAGGAGGCCGACCGGCAGGGCGCACATTTCTCGGCCAATCATCCGCTCAACGGCGACCCCTGGGAGTACGGCTTCGACATCGGCCTGGACTCACTGGAAGTGTGGAACGCCCTGTTCCGGTTTCCGGGTGACAACCGGCAGGTCCTCGCGCTGTGGGACCAGCTGCTGGCGACCGGTCGGCGCCTGCCGGGGCGTGGTGGCAGCGATTGTCACCACCAGCAGGGCATTGAACCCCTGGGCCTCAATGTGGGCACCCCGACCACCTGGGTGTACGCGGCGTCACGGTCGCCGGACGCGGTGGTGGCGGCCCTCGATGCCGGGCGTGCCTCGGTGAGCTATGCGCCGGACGCCGAGCGCATCGCCCTGTGGGCGGATGTGGATCGCGATGGTCGCTACGAAACCCTGATGGGCGACAACGTGGCGGTGGCGCCGGGCACACCGGTGGACTTCCGGATCGACATCGAAGGGTTCCGGGCGCTGGGAACCTACACCGTCACGGTCATCAAGAACGGTGCCGTGCTGCAGCGCTTCCGCCTGCCGCTGTCGGCACCGCTGACCTTCACCGACACGCCAGCCGCCGATGGGCGCAGCTACTACCGCGTGGAAGTGGAGGGCAACACGCCGGACGCCGAAACCCTGCCGGCGCAACTGGTGGGGTTTTACGGGCGCTTCATCGGCCTGACCAATCCCATCTACTTCGGGTTCGACCGCCCATGAGGCGCGTGGTGGTGGCGGGCCTGCTGTCGGCGACGCTGCTGGGCGCCTGCGGGGCCAGCGCGCCATTTGCCGGCGAGGGCGCCGTGGAAGTGGTGCTCGACAACCCGGCGATCAACGAATCCAGCGGACTGGCCCGATCACAGCGGCGGGATGATCTGCTGTGGACCCTGAATGACAGCGGTGGCGCGACTGCCGTGTATGGCATCACCACTGACGGCCGGCATGTGGTGACACTTCGGCTGGTGGGCATGCCGTTCAACCTCGACTGGGAGGATCTGGCCAGCTACTCCCACGAAGGCGAGCCCTGGCTGCTGATCGGCGATATCGGGGACAACGGGGCGATCCGGCCCTTCGTCCAGCTGTTCCGCGTGCCGGAGCCCGAGGTGACCTGGACCTCCGAGGGGGACGTTGAGCAGATCAATCTGCGTGCGACGTCAGTCATCGCTGCGGTGTACCCGGACGGACCCCGCGATGCCGAGTCGCTGGCGGTGGATGCCGACAGTCACACGGCGTACATTCTCAGCAAGCGCGACCCGCAGCCGCGGTTGTACGCCCTGCCGCTGGACCGGCGGTTGCCGCTGGCGGTGATGACGGACCTGGGGCCGGTGAACCTGCCGCGTGCCGCAGCCGATTTCGAGGGCGATGCCAACCGGTTCAACTGGATCACCGCGATGGATTTCGACGACCGCCAGCGCCACGTCCTCGCCACCTCACTGTTGCATGCCTACCGCTGGACCCGGGCGGAAGGGCAATCCTGGGCCGAGGCCATGGCGGCCCCACCGGCCGTGTTCACCTTGCCTGATTACCCGCAGATCGAGGCCGCCACGTTCGCCCGTGGCACCGCAGCGGCGTTCTACCTCACCAGCGAGCAGCTACCGGCGCCGCTGGCGCGCTTGCCGATGATCGTGCCCGGAGCGGCGCCATGATCCGGGCCGGGATTGGACTGCTGATGGTGTTGATCCTGTCGGCCTGCAGCGGCGATCACGCTGTGACGCCCCCCGCGCCCACGCTGACGCCCTCACCGCCACCAACGCGGGTGCCGACGCCCGTGCCGACGCCGACAGTGCAGCCGACGCCACCACCCAGCGCAACACCGGTGAGCAGCCCAACGCCGTCACCCGGGCCCAGCCCCACGCCCAGTCCGACGCCGTCCCCGAGTCCCACGGTCAGCCCGACGCCGTCCCCCAGTCCCACGCCGGACCCCTTTGCCGAGGCGCGCCACCTGTTCGAGCAGGAACAGGCCCTGCGCGCCCGCGCCGAAGCCCTGTGACCGCCCATGTACCTGATCCGTTTCCTGCTGGTCCTCACCCTGTTCGCGGCCAGCCTGTCGGCACAGGCTGCCGGCATGGTGGTACACGCGCTGATGGCCGATTACGGCCGGCAACATCTGCCCAGCGCCCATCCGCTCAAGCGCATCCTCGACCAGCACCGCCCGGCGCTGCTGGCCGGCGCCCTCTATCCCGACGGTGGCTATGCCACCGGCGCACTGTTCCCCGGCGATCGCGATGTGGCGGAGAACGCCCACTGGGAATACTTCGTCAACCCCTTGATGCAGCTGCTGCACGAGCGGGGCTGCGCGGCGGCCGTGGGCGCCGACGTGCCGGTGCCGGTGATCGGCGGCACGATCGACTTCCTGGTGGACCTGCAGCAGGCCGAGGTGCCGCTGGCCGACATCCGTCGCAGCGACAGCTGCGGCAGTCTGGTGGCCTTTGCCATGGGCATCGCTGCGCATGGCATGGGCGACGAGGTGTGGGATGCCCTGTTCGAGCCCGTGGTCCGCGAGCGCGGCGAGCACATCGGCAACTCGCCGGCCAATACCCTCGATACCTTCCCCCCCGGCGCCGACACCTCGGTGGGCCAGATCCTGCGCGGCATCATCGGCGATGCCCCCTTTGACGTGCTGGCGCAGGCCTTCGATCCGTTGTCGCTCAACAGCATCGAGTACGCCATGGATGTGATGGCGATCTTCGAGCACGACCTGTGGCTGCAGATTCCGTTTCTGGAGTTTCCGCCCGACGCAGTGCTGGTCGAGGCCTACGCCCGTACCGGTCGCAACGACCCCGCAGTCACAGCCTTTGCCGTGCAGCGCGCGGCGCTGGCCACGCGGACCCTGGTGCTGGCCGAGCGCGCCGCCGCGGTGGTGGAGATGCCGCGCGTTCGCCAGCACATGCCCTGGGCCAGCGCCAATTACTACACCGGGCAGGGCGGGGTGCTGCATACCGGCGAGATGATCACCGGCTATTACCTGCACCTCTGGGACAAGCTGGCGCAGGGTCTCGACGGCGCCCGGGGACCGCGCGTGGTGGGGCTCTATCCGCACCACGGAGCCGCCGATGTGCCCTACGCGCCGACCGCCGAGCACAGCGTCATCGCCTTCCTCAGCGGCGCGGTCGACCGGGCCTCCACCGAGGCGCCGGGCGCCATAGTCGTGTTCGATGAAACCGGCACCATCGTGCCCGGTGCCGCCAATCGCTTCGGCTATCGTGGCGATGGCGCCCACGGTCTCAGTTACGGGTTCGATGTGGCGCTCAAGCCCGACCATGAGTACACGGTGGTGGTCACCACCCGGGTGCGCGACAGCCTGGGACGTCCCCTGCAGCGGCCACGCCTGTGGCGTTTCACCACGGCGCCGGCACACGCTGAGCCCTGATCCTTGCGCCGAACTTGCTGACGGAAGCGGTCAGAAGCGGCTGCCCGGCTGTCGTAGGAACTGGGTCTCCGCTGGCGTGGAGTCGCGATCGAGGACAGCGTTGCGATGGGGGAAGCGGCCGAAACGCTCAATGATGTCGAGATGGCGCTGGGCGTAGTCGGCGAAGTTCTCGAACAGGGGGCGCTGATCGGAGGGCACTTCGTCGATCAGACGGCGCATCAGGTCGACGCACTCGATCTGGTCGTCCAGATGTTCGGAATGCTCAAGTGGCAGATAGAAGAACACCCGTTCCAACGGCCGCAGCGCCTGGTCCATGCCGAGCGCGATCCCACTCTGGGCCCAGTCCAGCGCCAGTCGGTCATGGTGGAAGGCGCGGCGGTCGTTGCGGAAGAGGTTGCGCGAAAACTGGTCGACCAGCAGGATCAAGGCGAGTCGCTCCAGTGGATCGTGCGTCCACGCCAACAGTTCGCCATTCAGGGCCCGCTCGCGCAACGGGGCGAAGCGGTGCCGGATGTCAGCATCGGTTTCGGCATCCGCGCCAAACCACCGCGGGTTGTAGAGATCGGCAATCGCGCGCGGGTCGGCGCTACGGTCATCGCCGAACCAGTAGGTCACCACGGTCTGTGCCGTGGCCTTGGACGGTTCCATGCGGGCCCCCAGGGGAACGGCGCCATCCCGGACGCCGGGAGGGGGATCATGCGGCTTGAGACGCGGGATCACCAGCCCTGCGTCCGGCTGTCATGAAAAATTCACGGTGTTCTGCTGCGTCGGCGGAAGTCTCCCGGGGAGGTGCCGGTCCATTTGAGAAAGGCGCGGTGAAAGGCGCTGGGTTCGGCAAAGCCGGCGGCGGCGGCGATGTCCGGGACGCTACGTTCCGGTGTCTGTTGCAGCAGGCGGATCGACAGGTCGCGACGCAAGCCGTCCTTGATGAGACGGAAACTGGTGCCTTCGGCCTCAAGGTGTCGGCGTAGGGTGGCGGGGCTCAGGCCCAGTTCACCTGCGGCATCCTCCAGCCCCAGTGCGAAGCCTCGCGGTCCCTGACGCAGGCGGCGCCGAAGGTGAACGGCAAGGCTGCGGGGGTTGCGGTATTTGACGATGAAGTTGGCCGGCGCCCCACGCAGAAACTCCCGCGCCGTGCGCTCCGTCTGCACCACCGGGGCCTGCAGGTCGCGCAGTGGAAAGCGGAAGCGGGTAGGGCCGTTGTCGAAGCGGATATCGCGGGCATAGATGCGCGGATACTCTGCCGCCCAGGCCGGCGCCGGGTAGGCGAAGTCGGCGCTCAGCATCACGATGCGGCGGTCCACCAGCCAGCAGATCAGGCCCTGCAGCAGAATGAACAGCGTCTCGTGGGCGAATACCGCGGCCTGGGCGCGACGGTCATCGATCACCACCTCGGCGCAATCCGTCCCTTCGCGCAGCGTGATGCGCAGGTCGTCCAGCAGCAGGTTGAGCAGCCGAATGCCACGTTGCAGCGCCTGCCGCAGCGTGCGGGCATGGATGCACAGGTGGCAGAGGGTGGCGAAACTGCCCACCTTCATGCGGCGTCCGTCCTGGCCGAAAAACTCGTCATCCAGTGCTGCGGCGACGGCCAGCCACAGACGGCCGAAGGCTGCGGCACTGACCCGGCCGTCGCGGGCCTGCAGCAGCGCTGGCGCGATCCCGGCAGTCTGCAGCAGGGCGGCGGGGTCGCCGCCCCGGGCGCGAACGCCGGCCAGGGCTTCGCGTACGAAGGCGATGTCAACGCTGTCACGTTCCACGGCTGGGCTCAGGCAAGCAGGCCCATAACATTGCAAAAACGCTCATTGCTCACAAGCGCTGCGGACATCGGCCGGGCCGCTGTGGCGGCCTACAATGCGCAATTCATTGCGTCACGAAGCCAGGAGTCCCGCGTGAACAACCCCGCCGCCATGACCCAGCCGCAGCCCTACAAGGCCACCCACAAGGTGCGCCTGGTGACCGCCACCGCGCTGTTCGACGGCCACGATGCCTCGATCAACATCATGCGCCGCATCCTCCAGTCCTCCGGCGCCGAGGTGATCCACCTGGGCCACAACCGCTCGGCTGGCGAGATCGTCAATGCCGCGCTGCAGGAAGACGCCCAGGCCATCGCCATCACCTCCTACCAGGGCGGGCACAACGAGTTCTTCCGCTACATCGTGGATCTGCTGCGGGAGAACGGCGGCGAGAACATCAAGGTTTACGGCGGCGGCGGCGGCGTCATCGTGCCGTCGGAGATCAAGGACCTGATGGCCTACGGCGTGACGCGCCTGTTCTCGCCGGAGGACGGTGCCACCCTCGGTCTGCAGGGCATGATCGACGATGTCATCCGCGGTGCCGACTACAACGTCAGCGACCTGGCGCCCAAGGCCGATCAGGCACTGACCGCGCTGCGGTCGGGCGACCGGCGCCAGTTGGCGCGGGTGATCAGCGCCATCGAGAACGGAGCCTACGACGAGGCCACCCGGCAGGCGATCCGTGAGGCGGCCGCGGAGTTGACGGTGCCCAGCCTCGGCATCACCGGCACCGGCGGCGCCGGCAAGTCCTCGCTGACGGACGAACTGGTGCTGCGCCTGCGCCTGGACCAGAACGACAAGCCGCGGGTGGCGGTGATCTCCATCGATCCCTCGCGCAAGCGCACCGGCGGTGCCCTGCTGGGCGACCGCATCCGCATGAATGCCATCGAGCACGAGCACATCTACATGCGCTCGCTGGCCACCCGCGACACCGGCAGCGAGATCTCTGCCGCGCTGCCGGACGTGATGGCCGCCTGCAAGCTGTCGGGCTTCGATCTGATCATTGTCGAGACCTCCGGTATCGGACAGGGCGACGCGGCCATCGTGCCCTTCGTCGATGTCTCGCTGTACGTGATGACGCCCGAGTTCGGTGCGGCCTCGCAGCTGGAGAAGATCGACATGCTCGACTTCGCCGACTTCATTGCCATCAACAAGTACGACCGCAAGGGCGCCGAGGATGCGCTGCGTGACGTGCGCAAGCAGTACCAGCGCAACCGCGAGCGCTTCATGGAATCGCCCGATGCCATGCCGGTGTTCGGCACCATGGCGGCACGCTTCAACGATGACGGTGTGACCGCGCTCTATCAGGCGCTGCTGCCGGCGCTGGTGGACAAGGGCTTCCAGCCGGCGCCGTCGGCCCTGGCGCCGGTGGCGGTGAAGGCCTCCAGCCACCGCCGCGCGGTGGTGCCACCGGAGCGCGTGCGCTACCTCGCCGAGATTGCCGGCGACGTGCGCGACTATCACCGGACCATCGAGCAGCAGTGCCAGGTGGTGCGGGAGCGTGAGGCGCTGGCGCTGAGCCGCCGCCTGCTGGGCGACGATGCCGCTGCGGATCGGCTTGCCACGCTGGAACAGGCCAAGGACGGCGAGCTGCTGCCCGGACCGCGCCGCCTGCTGGCCGAGTGGCCGACGGTGGTCGAGCAGTACTCGGGCGATGCCCATGTCGTGAAGATCCGCGACAAGGAGATCCGCACTGTCCTCACCACCACCTCGCTGTCCGGCAGCAAGGTGCGCAAGGTGGCCCTGCCGCGCTTTGAGGACGCCGCCGAGCGCCTGCGCCAGCAGATGATGGCCGGTCGGCGCGTCGCGGGGCTGGGCCGGACGTTGGGCGAATTCTGCGCGCGGACGGCCTTTCGCGGATCGGACCTGTCGATGCAGGCCCCCGACAAGAAGGCGGACGTGGCTCTGTTTTCGGGCAATGTCGAACTGTGCGACATCACGGAAAACCTCGTCTTCACCGATCCCTATTTCGACGCCGAGATGAATCGCCACACCGCGCCGCAACTCGACGGTGTGGTCGCCGAATTGCGGCGCGACGAACAGCTCAAGATCGCCGCCCAGCATTTCAAGCGTGCCTTCACCAGCCGCGCCGAGACGATGTGCCATGGCGACCTGCACACCGGCTCGATCATGGTCACCGACGATCAGGCCCGCATCATCGATCCCGAATTCGCCTTCTACGGTCCGATGGGCTTCGATGCGGGCATGCTGATCGGCAACTATCTGATGGCCTGTCTCGCCATGCCGGCGCATGTCGCGGACGATGCGGCCTGTACCGCCTACCAGGACTGGCTGCTCGATGTGGTCGGCGAGACGTGGGCGACATTCGCCGGCGAGTTCTCGCGGCTTTGGCACACAGAACGCACCGGCATCCTCTATGCCCGGACGCTCTATGAGGATCAGGGAGACCATCTGGCCTCCGACGCGGCGCTGCGCGAGGTGCTCGGCGAAATCTTCCGCGACGCGATGGGTTTTGCGGGCATCGAGATGCACCGCCGCATTCTGGGGCTGGCGCATATCGCCGAGTTCGATTCGATCGAGGACCCGGACGTGCGTGCGCCGCTTGAGGAGAAGGCATTGCGGCTCGGCCGGACGCTGGTTCTCAGTCGCGCCGGTTTTGCCGGTATCGATCAGGTGATCGCGACCACACGCATTGCCGCCAGAGGAGAAGCCCAATGAAGGTTGGCGACCGGCACTACCGCTCGATCTG
>CAKZHZ010000053.1 GCA_936928855.1 uncultured Polycyclovorans sp. | reverse complement strand
GGAACTTCGGGCCCAGCTAGCGGCGGACGGCAAGCGCCCCATCGAGGTGATCGAAGGGCCGCTGATGAGCGGCATGAACGTAGTCGGCGATCTGTTCGGCGCCGGCAAGATGTTTCTGCCGCAGGTGGTGAAGTCGGCCCGCGTGATGAAGAAGGCGGTGGCCTATCTCATCCCCTATATCGAAGCCGAAAAATCGTCTGGTTCGGGGTCGCAAGCGACCCCGGGGCAACCCGGCGACGCCGCCCAGGCCAAGGGCAGAATCCTGATGGCGACGGTGAAGGGCGATGTCCACGACATCGGCAAGAACATCGTCGGCGTGGTGCTCCAGTGCAACAACTACGAGGTGATCGACCTCGGGGTGATGGTGCCGGGGCAGAAGATTCTCGACGCCGCGCGCGAACACAATGTCGACATCATCGGGCTGTCCGGCCTCATCACCCCCAGCCTCGACGAGATGGTGACGCTGGCCAGGGAGATGCAGCGTCAGGGCTTCACCCTGCCCTTGCTGATCGGCGGCGCCACCACCTCGCGCGCGCACACTGCCGTAAAGATCGATCCCGCCTACGACGGGCCGGTGGTGTGGGTGAAGGACGCGTCGCGCTCGGTGCCGGTGGCCGCGGCACTGCTGTCCCCGGAGCAGAAGCCGAAGTTGCTGGCCGACCTCAAGGCCGACTTCGACACCATCCGCGAGCGCCATGGCCGCAAGGACCGGCAGGAGAAGTACGTTCGCCTCGCCGAGGCGCGGGCCAACCGCACACCGCTCGAGTGGACGGACTACTCCCCGCCGCGCCCGCGGATGCTGCTGCAACAGGCACGGGATGTCTGCGAAGGCCCGGCCTGCGACCATCACCACGATCACGCCACCCAGTTCGTCAAGGTGTTCCGCGACTACCCCCTGGCGGAACTGCGTGAGTTCATAGACTGGCAACCCTTCTTCATCGCCTGGGAGTTGAAAGGTCGCTTCCCCGACCTCCTCAACAACCCGGCCACCGGCGAGGCGGCGCGCAAGCTGTGGGAAGATGCCCAGGCGATGCTGGACCAGTTGATCGCCGAGCAATGGCTCACCGCCCATGGCGTCATCGGACTGTTCCCGGCCAACCAGGTGGACGACGACGACATCGCCGTCTACACCGACGACCGTCGGCAGACCGAGCGGGTCCGTCTGCACAACCTGCGGCAGCAGAGCGCGCACCGCCCCGGCGTACCGCATCGCAGCCTGGCCGACTTCGTTGCCCCGGCCGACAGCGGCCTGCGTGACCATGTCGGCGCCTTCGCGGTAACCACCGGCATCGGCATCGAGGCGCGACTCAAGGCGTTCCGCGCCGCACACGACGACTACAGCGCCATCCTGCTGGAGGCGCTGGCAGATCGCCTCGCCGAGGCTTTCGCCGAGCGGCTGCACCAGCGGGTCCGCAAGGAATTCTGGGGCTATCAGCCCGACGAACACCTCGACAACACGGCGCTGATCGACGAGCGCTACGTTGGCATCCGCCCTGCGCCCGGTTACGCCGCCTGCCCCGAACACACCGAGAAAACCACGATCTGGTCTCTGCTGGATGTCGAGGCGAACACCGGCATGCAGCTCACCGAGAGCATGGCGATGTGGCCGGGCGCCAGTGTCTCAGGCTGGTACTACAGCCACCCCCAGGCGCAGTACTTCGTGGTGGGCAGGATTGATCGTGAGCAGGTGGAGGACTACGCCCGTCGCAAGGGCTGGACCCTGCAGGAAGCCGAGAAATGGCTGGCCCCGAATCTGGGCTACGAGCCGGAGGATTAAGGAACCGGGGCGTCAATCAACGGTCATGTGATTGCGCCGTCATGGGTTGCGGGCTGCTGCGCCGGGGTGCAGGATGGCCCGGTCGCGGACCCCAAGCCACGGTCTGCGTGGTGTTTTTTCCTTCACCCGACTGAGTACAAGAGGATAGACAGATGAACAACCGTACCCTTGCATCAGGCCTGAAGATTGTCGCCTTGGCCGCCGCCGTCACGCTGGCCAGCGGCTGCGCCACCACTGCCGCTGTCGAGCAGGCCCAGGCCCGGGCCGACGAAGCCATGCGGGTCGCACAGGAAGCGCAGCGGACCGCCGAAGCGGCCAACAAGACTGCCCAGGCCGCCAATCAGACCGCGCAGGCCGCACAGGGCAGCGCCGACGAGGCCAAGCGCACCGCTGACGCTGCCATGACCAAGGCCACCGAGCTGGAAACCAAGATGGACCGCGCGTTCAAACAGTCCATGCAGAAGTAATCGCGGGGCGACAGCCCTACGACACAGCGCCCCCCGTGAGGGTGGGCGCTTTTTTTATGTCTGCCAGTGACGGCGACGACAGCGGCTCCGGCAGGGCCTGCAGCGGTACCGGTACCCCCTCAGCAGCGTCGAACAGACGGCGCAGGCGCGCTTCGTCGATCTGCGACAGCCGCGCCGCGTCATCGCCAGCCCAGGCGCGAACCGCCGTCAGCACCGTCGTCCAGGCACCGGGGCCGGTCTCCGGCACGGGTGCATCGCGTGGGCGGTGGATCTCCAGCCAGAGGTGGCCGTCCACTTCCAACTGCTTCACCGGCTGATCGACGATACGCACCGACGTGCCCACCGGCACCGCAGAGAACAGGGACTTGATGTCCTCTGGATACAGGCGCACGCATCCCCGCGTCACTGCCATGCCGATTCCGTAGGGCCGGTTGGTGCCGTGGATGAGATACCCGGGACGATCCAGCTTGAGCGCGTAGGCTCCCAGAGGATTGTCCGGCCCGGCGGGCACCGGTGTCGGCGGCGGCTCCCCGCGGGCGGCAGCTTCGCGCCGCATCGACACCGGTGGATACCAGGTCGGATGTGCCACCTTGACCGTGACCTGCATGCGCCCGCGCGGCGTCTCCAGATGCTCCCGCCCGATGCTGACCGGATGGGTCACCACACGCGTGCCCCCTTCCGAAAAGTAGTACAGGCGCTGTTCCGGCAGGTTGATGACAATACCCTCCCGCGGGGCCTCGGGCAGGATCCAGCGGCTGGGGATGCGGACCACCGTGCCCTCGCCCGGCAACCAGGGATCGACATCAGCGTTGGCCGCCCGGATCTCGTCGTGCCCCACGCCGTATCGTCGGGCAAGGTCCGGCAGGGTGTCCTCATGAACGGCGCGGACGGTCTGCACATCACCGACCAGACGTTGCCCCGCCTCGAGCCGGTAGGACTGCGCCGGCGCTGACAGGGTCACTGTCAACAGGATGCCCGCGATGCCCGTCGCCAGCCCGCGCATGATCAGGCCGCCCCCGCCTCCGGCGCCCCGCCGGCGTGTTCGATGAACACGGTCCGTGTGGGATAGGCGAAGTCGATCCCGGCCTCGGCGAAACGTCGCACCAACGCCAGATTGATGGCCTGCTGGGCATCCATGTAGACGCCGTAATCCGGTGAGGTCACCCAGTACACCACCTCGAAGTCCAGCGAGGAGTCGCCGAACTTCAGGAAATGCGCACGATCGAAGCGAGTGTGCTCGGTCGCTTCGATGATCGTCTTGACCATCCCCGGGATGGCCTCCAGCTGCGCCGGCGTGGTCTGGTAGAGCACGCCGAAGGCAAACGGTATGCGCCGCTCATACATGCGCTTGTAGTTGCGGATACGGGTTTTCAGCAGATCGGAATTGGAAAACACGATCTGCTCGCCGCTCAGGCTGCGGATGCGCGTCGTCTTGAGACCGACGTGCTCGACCGTGCCCGACAAGGCATCCACGACAATGAAGTCGCCCAGCACGAACGGCTTGTCGATGACGATGGACAGCGAGGCAAACAGATCTCCGAGGATGTTCTGCACCGCCAGCGCTACCGCGATCCCGCCGACACCCAACCCCGCCACCAGCGCCGTGACATCGACGCCCAGGTTGTCCAGCGCCACCAGCAGCAACGCGGACCACATGACGATGCGGCCCACAAAGCCCAGGGCGGCCAGACTGGTGGCCGCGCCTGCGTCGGTCGCGAGGGTCCGCGCCTTGTACCGCTCCAGCCAGAAACTGATGCCGGCATTGACCCAGAGGCCGAACTGCATGAAGAACGATACCGTCGCGACGATGGTGAACCATTCCGCCACGTGCGTCGGCAGGTCGAGATACCGCGTTCCGAACGATAATGTGACCCCCAGGACCAGCCACTGACGGGTGGCACGGGCCACGAACACCAGGGAGTCGTCGACACGCGACTTGGTGCGCCGGGCCAGTCCGTCGAGGCGGGTCAGGATCAGCCACTTGATCACGCCCACCAGGATGTTGATGCTGAGCGCCAGGCCCAACGCGGTGAGCCAGTCCCGAAGGGGGTTGTCGAACAGCAGGGAATCAAGCGTGATATTCATGTTGAAAGGGTATCGGAATGTCTTCACCCATGTCTGAGGATCGCCTCATCGACCTCGAAACGCGGCTCGCCTATCAGGAGGCGTCGCTGCAGAGCCTGAGCGACACCCTGGCGGCACAGGCCCGCCAGATCGAACGCCTGCAGCGCACCTGCCTGCAACTGCTGGAACGGGCCGCGAGCGACGGTGCAGCCGAGAAAGCCAGCCTGAGCGTGGAGCCGCCTCCACACTACTGAGCCACAGCCGCGCGCACGCCATTGTGTGCGAGACTTGGCGTGGACGCGTGGCACCGACCCGAAGGCCCCTCAACGATGAAAACCCCGACCTGGTTCCTGATCGCAGTCGCCCTGGTGGTGGCAGCCGTCGTATGGCTGCTGTTCTGGAGCGATCGCCCGGATACCACCGAGATTCCGGCGCTGCCCCCCAGCCTGGAAGCCCAGCCGACACCGACACCCGCGCCGGAGGCCGACGTGCGCTATCCGGTGCCGACACCCGCACCGCCCCCGGAAGACGGTGACCCCGAGGCGCCCACACCAAGCGAACCCCTGCCCGCACTGCGCGACAGTGACGCACCCTTCCGACGCGCCCTGCTCACACATTTCGGCGACAACCCCCTGGACCGCTGGCTGGCACCGGATGCCTTGATCCAGCGCGTGGTCGCCACCCTCAACACCCTGGACCAGCCCACACCAGTCGCCCTGCGACTGCGACCGCTGGCCCACGTGCCGGGGCTCTATCAGGTGATCGGCGATGGCGACACGCTCACCACCAACGATGACAACGCGCGGCGCTACGACCCCTATGTGCAGATGCTGGAGCAGGCCGATACCGAAGCCTGGATCGGGCTGTACCTGCACTATTACCCGTTGTTCCAGGCGGCCTACGAGGAGCTGGGTTTCCCGGGTCGCCACTTCAATGACCGCCTCATCGACGTCATCGACCATCTGCTGGAAACACCGGAAATCGAGGGGCCGATCCCCCTGGCGCGCCCAAAAGTGCTTTACCGCTACGCCGACCCCGACACCGAGGCTCGCTCCTGGGGCCAGAAAACGCTGATCCGCATGGGGCCGCGGCATCAGCGCGCGGTCAAGACCAAACTGCGTGCGCTGCGGGAGGCACTGGTACAGCGCCCGGCCGAAACGTCGAACGCACTCCCGCAACAATGACCGTATTCGATCGCATCCTCGCGGGCACCCTGCCTGCGAGTTTCGTGCACCAGGATGAACTCAGCGTGTCCTTCATGGACATCAACCCGATGTCGCGCGGACACGTCCTGGTGGTCCCCCGGCAATCGGTCGACACCCTGGATCGCCTTGATCCGCCCGTCGTCGCCCACCTCTGGTCGATGGCCCAGCGTATCGGCGCAGCGCAGCGGCGGGCCCTGGGCAGTGGCGCTCAACACTTGCTGATCAATGACGGCAAGGTGGCCAGCCAGTCCGTGCCGCACGTCCACATCCATGTCGTGCCCCGCTACGGCGGCGACACCGTGCGCACACTCGGCCGGATGCTCTGGCATATCGCCACCCTGACGCTGCCGCGTGCGGAATCGCGCATCGATCGCGCCGGCCTTGATGCGCAGGCCGCCGCCATCGCCGCCGCGCTGGACGGCGACTGAGCCTCCGCACTACCAGCTGGCGCCGGGACGCTCCAGTCCGCGCTCGGGAATCCAACCCTGCTCGTTTCCGACGCTGACGAAGAACCACCGTCCGAAGCGGTTGCGGAAATCCGACTCCACCACCACGCGCAAGCCTTTCGGCAACTGGCGGATCACCTCGCTGCTGTTGGTGGGGGCACGACGGAAGTCCGTCACGTCCAGCAGCGGCTTGCCCACGGGCGCGGGCGGCGGCGGCGGCACTCCCTGGGCACGTGCTTCCTGCCGGGCACGGACCCGGGCATCAGCCCTCTCGAGTTCGGGAATGGGTGCCTGCTCCGCGGGAGCCGGCGGTGCCGCGGCGGGCGCAGGAACCGGCGTCGCGCCACGACGCGGGCGGGGCGCCACCTCGGGCCCCGGCGGTGGCAGCGCGGAGGACGCCAGCGCCACCGGAATGGTGGAGGTGGCCACCGCGGTTGGCGCCGCGACGGGCGCGAAGTTGGGGTTGTCGACCGGGACCGCCGCCGCCAGGGCAATCTCCAAGGGCGCCACGAACGGGTGCAGTAGCTTTCCAGCCCAGGCCGACTGGGCAGGGCCGCCTTCGGTATCCGGCCACCGCTTGTGGTCCTGCCACACCACCTGCCGTGCGGCGAGGTCCACGAACGCCACTGCCGTCCCATCCCGGGCGTACGGAGGGCGCCCCCGCAACAGCGCGCCGATCGCCCCACCGCTGGCGCTGTCGCGCGCAGTCAGTGTCGCCACCCAGAGGTAGTCCGCCCCGACCATCGCCCGCACCGCGCTCACCGTCGCGTCCGGTTCGGCATCCAGCGCGGACTGCGGGGAGGTCGACAGCACGGCGCGCATGAACGCACCCACCGCCGGGCCCAGGCCTTCATCGGCCAACACCACAGGGCTGTAGGGGATCGGCATGATGCCTGGCGTACCGGGTTCGTCGCGCTCCTCGGCCACGGTCACGTCAGCCAGCTCGCGCCCCAGCGCACCACAGATCATTGGGCTGTAGACCGCCCGAACGGCATGACCCTCCTGTTTCAGGCGGGCCGAAATGGCGGCTGCGGCAGAGTCCGCCAACGAGGCGCTGACCCGCCGATAGACCGTGACTCCCGCGTCCGCTTCGCGGAACGCACAGGCATCGGTCAGCACACTGGCGGCACGGGTACGGTAGTCCTGCGCGAGCGGAGCGGTGGTGTCCCCCCCGTTGGGGATGGCCGGCAGGCCGGCACAGCCGCTCAGGCCAAACAGTCCGGCCAGCAGGCCGGTCCATCGCAAACGCACACTCATGAGCTCTCCGAACACGGGGGTGCCAACCAAACGTCAGCTTTCGTTTTGGCCATCATCGCCAAAGGGCGCCTGCCGCGCCAGCCCCCATCGTGATCAGTGGCGCCTTCTCAGGGGTTCGGCGGTGCGCTGGGCGTGCGAACGAAGCCCAGGGCCTCAGGCCAGTCGCACTGATCGCAGCGGATCACCGCGACCGCCGTGCTCGCGTGCCGCCACCGCAGCCCGGTATCACCCGCGCGCTGGGACAAGGCGAGCGCGAGTCGGTCATCCTCCAGCGGCTTCCCGCTTTCGTCGATCAGACAGTCGATGACGCCGAACAGGTCCTCCTCTTCGATCAAGGCCGCGCCCGGGTCGACATCCATCGCCAGCGCCCCCTCCTCATCCATCAACAGGCGTCGGGGCACCGGCAACTCCGTTCCGGTGTGCGTGACCCAGTCGCCCGTAGCCGTTGCCGTGGCGATGAACGGCGTGATCTCCAGCGCCACGAACCCACGCTGCGGCCCGTTCTGGAAGTACCAGCACCCGCGCGCGTCCACGGCGTAGTGCCGATTCAAGGTCTCGATGATGTGCGGACGGCTGATGGTCTGCCCCTGGATGCGCCACCGGCCACGACGATCCAGCGACAGCCAGCCATAGAGATCGGGCACATCGGGCCAGCGCGCCATCGCTCGACGGGTGCGCTCGTCCAAGATCAGTCCTCCGGCAACCGCTGATGGCCGTCCAGCCGTTCTCGGGCGACATCGGCCTCGGTCTGGTCGCGCGCACGCTCCTGCTTGCTGCGCCCGAAGCGGATGCGATTCTCGGCTGCCTGCCGTTCCGCATCAGCCTTGCGCTTCCGTTTCCGGGCACGGTTGAGATTCAGAATGTCGGCCATGAGATTCGGGGTATCCGGGAGGGCGGGATTGTCCGGCACCACAGGACTTTCGCCAAACCGGCACGCCTGTCAAGCCCCCGAGTGGACAAACCCCTGGGCTTCGCGTACCGTCAGCATCGCAGTTGCTTCAAGAAGTCGTGTTATCCGTTCGACCACCGGCCCCGGCTGCGTGTGCTAGACCCGAGATGCGTTCCTTGATCGCTTGCAAAACCCGCGGGCGGGTTGCCCGTATCAATCGTTTTAGGAATGTTATTCATGAGCACCGTTTCTACCGGTACCGTTAAGTGGTTCAACGACGCCAAGGGCTTCGGCTTCATCACCCCGTCGGGTGGTGGCGAAGATCTGTTCGCGCACTTCAAGGAAATCCAGAGCCAGGGCTTCAAGAGCCTCACCGAAGGCCAGAAGGTGGAATATGTCGCCACCCGCGGCCCGAAGGGCATGCAGGCGACGCAGATTCGCCCGCTCTAAAGCTGTTTGCGGTATCCCGACCGCGGCCCTCGGGCCGCGGTTTTTTTTGCCCGCGATTTCTTGCCTCCCTTCATGACACAACCCCGCGCTCAGCACCGCCACTTCCTGGTGGGCCTTGGCCTGGCGGTGGTCGGGGCCGTTTTCTTCTCGGCCAAGGCTATCCTCGCCAAACTGCTCTACCGCGAAGGCCTGGACGCAGTGTCGGTCCTGGCGCTGCGCATGCTGTTGTCGGTGCCCTTTTTCGTGGTCGTCGCGCTCTGGACATGGCGCCGCGGCCCGCCCCTGCTCCGCGGCGATCTGCTGCGCTGCCTCGGGCTCGGACTGATCGGCTATTACGCCTCCAGCATGCTGGACTTCATGGGCCTGCAATACATTACGGCGGGCCTCGAACGGTTGATTCTGTTCCTGACCCCCAGCTTTGTGCTGCTGCTCAACCGCGTCGTACTGAAACGTGCGGTCAGCGGTCAGCAATGGTTGTCACTGGGGGTGGCCTACGCCGGCATCGTGCTGGTGTTCCAGCATGACGTCGCTGTGGGCGGCGAGGGCGTCGCGCTAGGCGCCGCGCTGGTGCTGGCAAGCGCCTTCACCTACGCGGTCTACCTGCTGCTGTCGGGTGAATTGCTCAAGCGCGTGGGCACCCTGCGGCTGGTCGCCCTGGCGATGACCGCCTCCAGCGTGGCCGCCCTGCTGCAATATGGTCTGCTGCGCCCGTTCGCCACCCTGTTCGCGCAAACCCCGGTGGTGTGGCAGTTGTCGGCCCTGAACGCCACACTCTGTACGGTCCTGCCGGTCTTCATCACCATGCTGGCGGTCGCCCGCATCGGCGCCGGCCCCGCCGCGCAGACTGGGATGGTGGGGCCGGTTTCGACCTTGTTCCTGGGCAGCTGGCTGCTCGACGAACCCGTCACCAGCCTGCAACTGGCCGGGACGGCGCTGGTCATCGGTGGCATTGTCCTGCTGACACTGCAGCGGCCACCCCCACCGCTGCCCCGCGCCGCCGCCACAGAGTGAGCCGCTGTCCGCCGGGGGGGCTTTTTTGTAGGCTGCGCCCATGAGCCGAGGACCCCGCTGGCTGCTGGACCAGTTGCCCGCCCTGGAACGGGACGGGGTGATCGATGCCGTCACCGCGGCGCGGCTGCGGACGCACTACGTCGCCGCGGCGGCCTCACCCGCCTGGGGACGCCTGCTCTCGGCGGGCCTCGGCGGGCTGCTGATGGGCCTCGGCGTAATCCTGCTGCTGGCCCACAACTGGGAACAATGGCCGCGCCTGCCGCGCGTGCTGATCAGTCTTGCGCCGCTGCTGGCAGGCCAGCTGCTGTGCCTCTGGACCCTGAGGCGCAAGGCGGCCGATGCCGGCTGGCGCGAGGGCAGCGCAGCCTTCACCGTAGCGGCGTTTGCCGCCGCCCTGGCACTGGTGGGGCAGCTCTATCACCTGCCCGCTGACCTGGATCGCTACCTGCTGACCTGCGCGCTGGCGGGACTGCCCCTGCTCTACCTGCTGCAGGCGCAGGGGGTGGCGGTTCTGTACGCCGGGCTGATCGCGGGCTGGGCCGCCACCGGGCCAGCCCAGCCGCTGCTGACGACCGCCCTGCTGTCACTGCTGCTGCCTCAACTGCTGTGGCTGCATCGCCACCCCCCGGCACCGCTGGTGGCCTCGGCATTGTGGGCCGCACTACCGCCGATGGCCGCCCTGGCGATCCTGATCAGCCTGCACGACGGACTGCGCCTCGGGCTGCTGTGGGTGACCCAGGTGGGGGCCCTGTTCTGGCTGCTGAACCCACCGGATCAGCCCGGCCCTCGTCCGGCGGCGACGCGCTACGGTCTGCTGGCGGTGGCGAGCGCCGCACTGATCGGCAGCTTCGTTGGTTTCTGGGATCACGACTGGATGCGCCGTGACGGCGCCGTCGGCTCCAGCTGGCTGCTGCTGACCGCCGTACTGGCCGGCCTGCTGTGGGGCGCACAGCGGGCCCTGCGGCGGGACCAATGGCTCCGGGCGGCCGGCGTGCTGCCCGCCGGGTTGCTGTGGCTCAGTCTGATGTTCGACCCCACCCCCTATGCGGGCCCGTTGGCCGTACTTTGCAACCTGTTCGTGGCCGTGTTGGGCGTTGCCCTGATCCGGGAGGGCATCGCCCAGCAGACCTTGCGACTGGCCCATCTCGGGCTGGGCCTGCTGTCACTGCTGATCCTGCTGCGTTTTCTTGATACCGAGCTGTCGTTCACCACCCGCGGCCTCGCCTTCCTGATCGTGGGCGCCGGCAGCCTGGCCTTCAGTCGCTGGCTGCGACGTCAGGTGACGTGATGAAACGGCTGCTGCCCGCGCTTCTGGTGGTGTGCCTGCTGCAATGGACAGTGCCCCTGGGTCTGATCTGGCAACACCAGGCCACCCTGCGGACCGGCACCGTGTACCGCTTCCGCACGGCACCCGTGGACCCGGTGGATCCGTTCCGCGGTCGCTATGTGCAGTTGCGGTTCGAGGCGGCGCAGCTACCGTCGTCGCCCCTGGCCTGGCCCGAGGACGGCAGCCCGCTGTTTGCCCCGGTCACGACAGATGCCGACGGTGATGCGCGTCTCGGCACCCCGGTGCCGCAACCTCCGGAACAGGGCGACTGGCTGCCGGTGCGGCTGCACCATCGCAGTGACACCGCCACCTGGGTCACGCTGCCCTTCGACCGCTACTACCTCAACGAGCACCGCGCCCCGGCTGTCGAGCGGCAGTTCCGCGATGCCGGTGTGGCCGCCAGGGCGTACGCGGAGGTGCGTGTGCGCAACGGCCACGCGGTCATCCAGGCCTTGGTGCTGCCGACGCAGTAACGTGGTCGCACGGCCTCACCCGGGCGGCGTCACCCGCCACTCGGGGTCCTCGAATTCCCCCAGCAGGCGAATCTCACAGGTCCGCGCATGCTTTTCGAGAATGGCGCGAACACGGGCATCCCGGCGATCATCCTTGGCGTCGCGCGCCGACTTGGAGGTCCAGTGGGCAATGGCCAGCAGCGTGTCATCGCTGCCGATCTTGCGGTGCAATTCGGTTCCCAGCGCGCCGGGGCTCTGCTGGATAATGCGACTGGCAGCCTCCCAGGCCGCGGCATACTCCGCCACCGTGTAGGGTGGAATCACCCGAACCTCAAAGATGAATTTCATGATGCAGATTCCTACCAATACGCCCATGCGGCGTGTGCCGCAGGACTATGTGACGCCTGAATCGGTGCGGTGGTTCACCCTGCCGGAGGGACCGAACGCCGGCGCCACGCTGTTCTACTACGACCTCCAGGTCGGCAGCGGGGATCCCGAGGGCACGGTGCTGATGGTCCACGGCAACCCCGAGTGCAGCTACACCTGGCGGCATGTGCGGGACGGGCTCGCAGCCAGTGGTCGCAGCCTGCGCATCATCGCACCGGACCATCTCGGATTCGGCCTGTCCGACCAGGCCCGCTTCGAGATGGTCGACATGCATCACGCCGATCATCTGCGGCAGCTGGTGGCACACCTCGATCTGCAGGACCTGACCCTGCTGGTGCACGACTGGGGCGGTCCCATCGGCATCGGCGCGCTGATCGACACGCCGACGCGCGTGCGCAATCTGGTGGTCGCCAACAGCACCGTATTTCCCATGCCTCCGGATGGCTACACCTATCGCAACTTCCCCTACCGTGTGCTGCCGTGGAGCAAGACCGCCAGCTGGGTGCCGGCCGCCTGGTGGGGTGCGGTGGCAGCCTACGTGGTATCCCACGCCCACCCGCAGCCACTGCACCGCTTCGTGGCTGGTTTCGGGCGTATGCTGGCGCAGGCCCTCGACGGCTCCCTCACCCACGACATGAACCGCCCGGAGGCGGTCTGGTGCGCCCAGTTCGGCAGCCGCATCAATCAGCTCGCCAGCCAGCGACATGTGCGACAGACGCCGGTATGGGGCCACGGCTATCGCTACAGCGTCCCGGGCCTGGGCGTGCAGGACAACCATGCGTTCTACACCAACATCCAGTCCCGCATCGGGCCGGTCTGGGGGCCTGCGGGACAGGCCATCGGCGCCGCCGGGCACTTCGGTGGCTGGGACCCCTGCGGCAAGGACAGTGTGATTGCCCAGTGGCAGACCGCGTTGCCGCAAATGCAGATGCGCCGCTATCCGGACGCCGGCCACTTCGTCGAAGAGGTGAAAGGCGCCGAAATCGCCGCCGACATCCTCACCTTGATCACCGCCCACCCCGCCTGAGCTGCGACGGCGACTGGCCAAACCAGCGGCGGCAGGCACGACTCAGCGCGGACTGTTCGGACAAGCCCAGCAGGCCGGCCAGCTGGGCCATCGGAATGCCGGTTTCCTGCAGATACCGCTGGGCCAGCTCCCGACGCAGCGTGTCACGCTGCGCCTCAAAACTGGTCTGCTCGGCCGCCAGGTGGCGCTGCAGGGTGCGGGGGTGCATGCCCAGCACACGGGCCACCGAGGCCTTGCTGCCCCCCGACGTACCAAGCGTGCGCTGCAACGCCTGGCGGGTTCGGGCTGCCACCGACTGCTCCGGTCCGCCAAAGTGCGTCGCCAGATAGGCCTCAGTGATCTGTCGCAGGGCGGTATTGACCGAATGCAGCCCCATGTCCAGCGCATCCGCCCGAAAGTGCAGCCCGCCATAGTCCTGCGCGGAGTGCACCGGCACGCCATAAAACCGGCTGTAGGTGGTCAGCGGCGCAACCGGGGTATGCGGCAGCGTTACCGCTTTCAGGCCGTAGGCACCGCCCGCAAGGAACTCGAGAATATGGTGGACGTCGCCCAGGCAGATATCGATGGCCTGGCGCTGGCTGCCCGCACCGGGGGCATGAATCTCGAAACGGACCTCGGCAGTCCCCGGCATGAACTGACTGCGGGGATGCAGCGTCAGGCGCATACCCGGGCTGTGCACGAACAGATACCGCGAGGCGATGTCCAGGGCATCCGCCACCGTCGACGCATGCTGCATCGCAAGGGCCACCGGCCCCAGCACCGTGATGTCCTGGATCCGCGCCAACCGAAGGCCGAAATCGCCACAACCGGTCTGCGCCGCGCTGGCCTCCAGCAACTGCAGCACCGCCCTCAGGGGCAGCAGGGCATCCTCATCCGCCAGGGTCTGGGGCTGAATCCGGTAACGACGCAGCAGCGGCCCCGGGTCATGACCGAGGGCACGCATCAGCGCTTCGTAGCCGCCCAGACCGCTTGCGCGCACCATATGGCTCATGTCTCGCAGGGTTTAATCTTTGTCTCTTCAAGTCAAGTTTCGGTCGACCGAAACGGCGCAGACTGCGAGACTGTCCCCAACACAAAACCCCAGCCCCGATCGGGCGGACCTGATTCGAGGAGTGCGACATGAAACCGATGTACGACGTGTTGATCATTGGCGCCGGCCTTTCCGGCATCGGCATGGCCTGTCATCTGGCGCAGGAATGCCCAGGCAAAAAGGTGGCCATCCTGGAGCGCCGTAACGCCATCGGCGGCACCTGGGATCTGTTCCGCTATCCGGGCATCCGCTCCGATTCCGACATGTTCAGCTTCGGCTTCAAGTTCCGCCCCTGGCATGCCCTCAAGGTGCTGGCGGACGGCCCCTCGATCCGGGAGTACATCCGCACCACCGCCCACGAGTACGGCATGGAGGACAAGGTGCAGTTCGGCCTGAAGACCACCAAGGCCGAATGGTCGAGCGAGCAGGCCTGCTGGACGGTCACTGCGCTGCACGAAGCCAGTGGCGAGACCCGCAGCTTCACCGCCCGCTACCTAGTGGGCGCCACCGGCTACTACAACTACGATCAGGGCTACCTGCCCTCGTTTCCCGGTGTCGAACGCTTCAAGGGGCAGTGCATCCACCCCCAGCACTGGCCGGATGATCTCGACTACGCCGGCAAGCGGGTGGTGGTGATCGGCAGTGGCGCCACCGCCGTCACGGTGGTTCCGGCCATGGCCGACAAGGCCGCGCACGTCACCATGCTGCAACGCTCACCCACCTATATCTTCTCGGTCCCGGGATTCGACAAGATCTCGGAAGTGCTCAACAAGTTCCTGCCCGCCTCGTGGGTGTACGGCATGGCGCGCAAGCGCAACATCCTGATCCAGCGCGGCCTCTACATCGCCGCCCGCCGCTGGCCGGAGAAAGTGCGCAAGTGGCTGCTGGACGGTGTCCGCAAGGAAATCGGCGAGCACGTCGACATGAAACACTTCACGCCACGCTACAACCCCTGGGACGAGCGTCTGTGCGCCGTGCCGGACGCCGACCTGTTCAAGGCCATCCGCGCCGGCAAGGCCTCTGTCGCCACCGATGCCATCGAGACGTTCACGGAAACCGGCCTGCAGTTGAAATCCGGCGACCACCTCGATGCCGACATCATCATCACCGCCACCGGCCTGCAGCTCCAGGTACTGGGCGGCACCGAGCTCAAGGTGGACCAGCAGACCCGCGCCGTCGGCGACCTGATGACCTACAAAAGCGTGTTGATGCAGGACGTGCCCAACATGGCCTGGATCGTCGGCTACACCAATGCGCCGTGGACGCTGAAAGCCGACATCGCCTCCCACTATGTCTGCCGCCTGCTCAATTTCATGGACCAGCGCGGCATCGTGGCGGCCGTGCCGCGCGCCTCGGGGCAGCCCGAGGCGGATGCCAACATTCTCGGTTCGCTGCAGTCCGGATACGTCAAGCGAGGCGCCCACCTGTTGCCGCGCCAGGGCAAGGATCTGCCCTGGCGGGTGCTGCATCACTACGGCCGCGACCGCAAGATGCTGCTGAAGGACCCCATCGACGACGGCAACCTCGAGTTCACCCGCGCCGACGCCCTGCAGAAGACGCAACAGCAACCCGCCATGGCGGCATAATGCCCGGGTGTCCGGCCGAATTCCCGATGCTTTCATCCAGGATCTGCTCGCGCGTACCGACATCGTCGAGGTGATCGGCGCGCGGGTGGAGCTCAAGCGCGCCGGCAAGGAACTCAAGGGGCTCTCCCCATTCACGCACGAGAAGAGCCCCTCGTTCTTCGTGTCGCCGACGAAGCAGATGTTCTTCGACTTCAGTTCCGGCAAGAACGGCACGGTCATCAGCTTTCTGATGGAGTACGACCGCCTGGGCTTCGTCGAGGCAGTGGAGGAACTGGCCCGCCGCGCCGGCATCGAGGTGCCACGGGAAGGCGGCCAGACGCCCCACGTGGTGATGGACGGCCCCCTGGATGCACTGGCCGCCGCCCAACGCTTTTTCCGTGAGCAGCTGCGGCAGTCTCCTCAGGCCATCGACTACCTCCGTGGACGCGGTGTCAGCAGCGAAATCGCCAAGACCTTCGGCATCGGCTATGCCCCCGACCGCTGGGACGGTCTGACCCAGTTTCTCCAGGACACCACCCACGCCATCACAGCCGGCCTGCTGATCGAACGCGACGGGGAATCACGTCGTGCCGATCGCGGCCGCGCCTACGACCGCTTTCGCAACCGGGTGATGTTTCCGATCCGCGACACCCGCGGCCGGGTGATCGCCTTTGGCGGGCGCACCCTCGGCGACGACCCGGCGAAGTACCTCAATTCGCCCGAAACCCCCCTGTTCCACAAGGGGCGGCAACTGTTCGGCCTGTATGAAGCCCGCAGTGCCACCCGCAGTGCCCTGCCCTATCTGATCGTGGTCGAGGGCTACATGGATGTGGTGATGCTGCACCAGTTCGGCATCACCGAGGCGGTCGCCACCCTCGGAACCGCCACCACCCGGGAGCACCTCACGCTCCTGTTCAAGTCCACCGGCAAGGTGGTGTTCTGCTTTGACGGTGACCGCGCCGGCCGCAGCGCGGCCTGGCGGGCGTTGGAACAAGCCCTGTCGGAAGTCCACGGCACCCGTGAGTGCGTGTTCATGTTCCTGCCCGACGGACACGACCCCGACAGCCTGATCCAGGCCGAGGGCGCCGAGGCCTTCAGGGCCCGGATCGACCAGGCCCCGACGATGACCCAATTCCTGCTCGACGAACTGTCGCGTCAGGTGCAGCTGGGCACCCTCGACGGCCGCGCCAAACTGATCGCCCTGGCCCAGCCCCACCTGGGCAAGCTTCGGGACGGCCCATTGCGTACGCTGCTGGTGGACGAACTGTCGCGGCTGACGCGACTGCCGGCGGCCGATATCGAGCGCATGCGCCCAGATCCCTCCCCCGTCGAACCCGGGCCCGCAGCCGACGCCACCGCCGGCAAACGCGCCCCGTCTGCGGCCACCCGCGCCGTCAAGGGCGCACTCCAGGCCGTGCTGGAGGAGCCCGCCCTGGCCCACCGCGTGGACCAGATGGCACTGCTGGTGCAGAGCCCCGCCCCGGGAATCCGGATCCTGGTCGACGTACTGGACTACTTTCTGGCCCACCCTGAGGCACATACGGCACAGCTGATGGAAGCCTGGCGCGGCACCCCGGCGGGCGCGGCGCTGCAACGGCTGATGGCGGAACCGCCCATTCTGTCGGCTGAACACCGGGTTCGGGAGTTCGAGGACACGGTGCAGCATCTGGCCCAGGGGGCAGTCGATGCCCGTCTGGAGTGGCTCAAGACCGAATCACGCCAGCGCGAGCTGACCGAGGCGGAGGTCCGCGAAATGGGCGTGCTGCTGCGGGAACGACGGGCGCCGCGTCCGTGAGAACCGGACGGATTTGGGGAATTTCCGCCGCCGCCCCCTGTCCATGCCGTGTGGCGCTTGCCCGGACCGCCTGTATAATGCACGGTTCAGCGCAACTCCGTCGCGCTGGTTTCTATTGATCCTGTCAGGCCAATCCCGCATGAGCAAACACACGGACCCCGACCTGCCGAGCGCCGATCTCAAGGCGCAGAAACAGTCGCAGATCAAGATCCTGATCGCACTGGGCAAGGAGAAAGGGTACCTCACCTTCGCCGAAGTGTCCGACAACCTGCCCGAGGTCATCGACTCCGAGCAGATCGAAGACATCATCAGCATGATTCAGGCGATGGGCATCCCCGTGCACGAGGATGCGCCGGACGACTCCGAGCAACTGTTCTCCGAACCGTCGGTGGTCGCTACCGCCGAAGAGGAAGAGGAAGCCGCCGAGGAAGCCGCCGCCGCCATCGCCTCCAGCGAGGATCAGTTTGGCCGCACCACCGACCCCGTCCGCATGTACATGCGCGAAATGGGCTCGGTCGAGCTGCTGGACCGCGAAGGCGAAATCCGCATCGCCAAGCGCATCGAGGAAGGCCTCAACGAAGCCATGTTCGCCATGGCCCAGTACCCGGAAACGGTTGCCATCCTGCTCGAGGCTTACGCCGATGTCGGCGAGGGCAACCGTCGCCTGACCGATGTCGTCACCGGCTTCTTCGACCCCAACGAACTCAACGACGACACTCCGCCGGCCCCGCCGGCCGCCGCCGCTGCCAACAACAGCGATGACGATGACGACGACGACGATGGCGACGACGAAAGCGACGACGAAAGCTCAACCGATACCGGTCCCGACCCGGTGCAGTGCGCCGAGCAGTTCGGCGAACTGCAGAAGCTCTACGACGAGGCTTGGGATGCGCTGACCAAATGGAGCAGCGCGGATACCCGTACGCGCGAGCGTCGTGAAGCCGTGGCCCACCACATCATGACCTTCAAGCTGTCGCCGAAAATCGTCGACGAGGTCACCAACAACCTGCGTGACAAGATCGGCCAGATCCGTGACGCCGAACGTCGCATCATGAAGATCTGCGTGGCCGACGCCGGCATGACGCGCGACGAGTTCATGCGCCACTACCGCGAGAACGGCATCACCGACGAGGAGTGGATCAACAAGGCGATCCGTGCCAAGCGCAAATACTCCTCCGAGCTGAACAACCGCAAGGACGAAATCTTTTCGCTGCAGGGTCACCTGCGGCAGATGGAGTCCGACAACCTGCTGACGCTGGAAGAGATCAAGGACATCAACCGGCGCATGAATGTCGGCGATGCCAAGGCCCGCCGCGCCAAGAAGGAGATGGTCGAGGCCAACCTGCGTCTGGTGATCTCCATCGCCAAGAAGTACACCAACCGTGGCCTGCAGTTCCTCGACCTGATCCAGGAAGGCAACATCGGCCTGATGAAGGCGGTCGACAAGTTCGAATACCGCCGCGGCTACAAGTTCTCCACCTATGCCACGTGGTGGATCCGCCAGGCCATCACCCGCTCGATCGCCGACCAGGCGCGCACCATCCGCATCCCGGTGCACATGATCGAGACCATCAACAAGCTCAACCGCATTTCCCGCCAGATGCTGCAGGAGATGGGCCGCGAGCCGACGCCGGAAGAGCTGGCGGTGAAGATGGAAATGCCCGAGGACAAGATCCGCAAGGTGCTGAAGATCGCCAAGGAGCCCATCTCCATGGAGACCCCGGTGGGCGATGATGAAGACTCACACCTGGGCGATTTCATCGAGGACATCAATGCCATTTCCCCGCTGGAAACGGCCACCTCGCAGTCGCTGTCAGAAGCCACCCATCAGATCCTGGCCAGCCTGACGCCGCGCGAAGCCAAGGTGCTGCGCATGCGCTTCGGCATCGACCTGAACACGGACCACACCCTGGAAGAAGTCGGCAAGCAGTTCGACGTCACCCGGGAACGCATCCGCCAGATCGAAGCCAAGGCCCTGCGCAAACTGCGCCACCCCAGCCGGGCGAACTACCTGCGGAGCTTTCTGGACGAGTAAAGTCGCGAGTAGCGTGGAGGGGCCCCCAGCGCAGCTGGGGATCCTAGCGTCGGGAGCGACTTGAAGCCCGGAGGGCGTCGCGAGTAGCGTGGAGGGCCCCCAGCGCAGCTGGGGATCCCAGCGTCGGGAGCGACTTGAAGCCCGCAGAGCGTCACCCAACAAAAAACCCCGCCATCGCGGGGTTTTTTGTTGCCCTCAGGCGAGGCGCGCCTCAGTACCCCAGCGGAATACGCACACCCAGCCGCGTGTCCAGCGGCGCAATCTTGGCGTCATCGGTATCCCCCTTGAGGTGGGTGTACCGCAGGTCGGCAAAGATCACCCAGCGATCGGTCAGACGGAAGTCCAGCCCCAAGGTCGCCTCCAGGCCATCGACATCCTGAAAATCGTTGGAGAGGATCAGGTAGCCGATGTCGCCATAGAAGTTCATGTCGCGCGACGCGTTGTAGCTGGTGCGAAGGTGAATGCCGATACCGTCATTGGACACGCCCAGGGTGTCAAAGTCCGTGTACTCCACGAAGACACCGCCGTAACGCCCGATATAGCCGAGGCCGGCGCGCAGCTGATCGATGCTGTCGTCGGTGGCATCGAGCTCCACGGTCTGATATTCACCGGAGAAGGCCAGCCAGTCGGTAACCAGCGCAATGCTGCGCAACCCGAGGCCGTAGCCATCATCTTCGGCGTCGGCACCGGTGATGTCCTGTCCTTCAGTAAAGGAATACGGAATGGCGAAGAGATCGACATAGCCGTTGAAGATTTTTTCCTGGGCGTGCGCCACCGTCGTCAACGACAGCCCCAGCAGTCCCGCGGCCAAGCTCTTATACATGATGTCCCCCAGCAGAATGACCCCGGCACTCTAGCAAATGCACGTGACAAGCCGATAGAAAAAAGAAACCCCACCGCGAGGGTGGGGTTCCGGGAACCACGGCATGCCGATCAGAAGTTGAAGCGGCCACCCACGGTGAAGCCATCGAACAGGTCACCGGAGATGTAATCGATGCCGGCCGAGAGCTGCGGCGTCAGGTGTGCCAGGGCGCCGACTTCGAAGAAGGTGTCGTCACCATCAAACACATCCTGGTGGCGAACGCCGACCTTGCCCTCGAACACCTCGGTGAAGCTGTGGCGCAGCCCGAGGCCCAGTTCGAAACCGGAATCGTCGTCAAAGTCCGCGTCGACGTTCAGGAACAGCACTTCGGCGTTGAGGTCGGTGGCCGGGGCCAGCGCATGGCGATACCCCAGGCCCGCACGAATCGTCTCAATATCAACCGACGAGTTGTCCACACCCAGCGTGGAGTAACTCGCCAGAACGTAGAAATTCGGGTTGATCAACGCCTGACCGGAAATCCCGAAGCCATCGGCATCCGCCGCGCCATCGACCACTTCACCATCGAAGTACCGCGCGTCGATGAAGTTGTAGTTCAGACCCTCGGCTGCGGCCGGCAGGGCCAGCCCCAGGGAAGTCAGCGCCGCCAGCGCAATAGACGTCTTTTTCATGCAAGGTACTCCTTGGACAGTATGGTTATGGTTACCTCAACGCGACCCGCACCCAGTTCCCCTACCCGGTGCACTGTTTTGGATCACATGGCGAAGCATACCGACATTAGCTGGCTGGAAGATGAATATCGGTCACATTCATGCACCCGATGGGTGCATGCGCTGGGCGCGGCATGTCTGATGGTGTGCACGGGCGCCGCGGCGGCGGCAGGGACACTGCAACTGCGCTACTGGGATTACCGGCTGGAAGGGCACACCACCGACCGCGAGCGCCTCGACTTTCAGCGCGATCTGTCGGCCCGCACCGGGGACCGGCTCGACCTGTCGCTGTGGTGGCGCGGCGGGCCGTCCTGGCTACCGGAGCTGGGGTACCAGCGGGGACCATTGGATGTCCGCGGACAACAGTCCCGCACGGACGGCCTGAGTCTGCTCGGCATTCCGCTGCTGCAGCTGACCACCGAAGCACTGATCGATGCTGACCTCGACAACCAGAGCCTCACGCTGCGCTACCCGCTGCGTGTCAGAGACCGGCAGCAGCTCCACGCCGGCCTCACCTTTCGCTGGCTGGACGGGCAGGTCGACATCCGCACCGAGGACGATCCCGCAACCGAGCGGGAAGCCATCAATGAATGGTTCCCCCAGCTGCACCTGGCCTGGGACTGGCAGCCCGCCCCGGAACTGCAGCTGGGGCTGATGGCCGAGTGGATCGAGGTATCGGCCCGCAGCGGTGGGCGCATCGAGGCCACAGCCGAGTGGCGGCCGGGTGCCGGGCCGGTCTCGCTGTCAGCCGGATGGGCCTTGCAGCGCTATCGGTTCACCGCCGGGGATGACCGCGTGGATGCCCGCTTCAGCGGCCCCAGCGCCGGGATCGGGCTGCATTGGTGATGCCCAACAAAAAGCCCCGCCGGGGGCGGGGCCTGATGCAGTCACAACGCGTGGGTCAGGGACCGACCTTGGGCGTGTAGAGACCGCCGTCCTGCTTCGCGAAATAGCGAGACAGCACTTCAATGTCCTCGTCGGTCAGGCCGGCGGCAATCCCGGCCATCACGGCATTCTTGCGCTCGCCCGAACGGTAGGATTCCAGCGAGTGGGCCAGATAGTTGGCGTACTGACCCGCGATCACCGGATAGGTGGGCAGGATCGGCTCGGCGCCTCGTTCTCCGTGGCAGGCCACGCAGGTGGCGGCCTTCTCGGGCGCGGCATCGCTGGCATGGACGGTTGCACTGATCGCCAGACCGGCCATCGCGGCAGCACGCAGGAAGTTCAACGTCATGGTCGGCTCCTTAACGCTGCGGCGCGGTCGAGATGAAGGCGGAGATATCAGCGATGTCTTCGTCGCTCATCGAGGCCGCCTGGGAGTGCATGGTCGGATGCTTGCGCTCCCCACTGCGGTAGGCCTTGAGCGCGGCTTCGAGGTACTCCGCCGACATCCCGCCGATCTTCGGCACCCGGTACGTCGGGTAGGCGTTGTTGTACAACGGAATCCCGTGGCAACCCATGCAGGTGTTGGCTTTCACGCGGCCGGCCTCGGCGTCGCCGGCGGCGGACGCATCAGCCATGACCGCAGCGGCAAGGGCGAGCACGCCCCAACGCGCGAACTTCATGCGATAACTCCGGTGGGGGCCGCGAAAGGCCCGGACAAGAAGGCCACGGATTGTCCGGGAATTGGCGGATCGGGTCAACGCATGCCATGGGCGAGAAAGCGTGACAGTGCATCCGTTATAGTGCGACGCCCGACCCCGCCCGACCCCTGAATGACCCGGATCATTGCCCCCTCCCCGGTCAGTGGCAGTATCGACGTTGCCGCCGTCGACCTTGGCTCCAACAGTTTTCACATGATGGTGGCGCGCGCCAGCAGCGACGGCGAGTTGCAGGTCATCGACCGCCTGCGCGAGCCGGTCCGGCTGGCCGCGGGGCTCAACAGTGACAAACGCCTGCGTCCCGAAGCGGCCGAGCGGGCCCTGGCCTGCCTGCAGCGCTTTGGTCAGCGACTGAAAGGCCTTCCACCGGAACGGGTGCGCGTCGTGGGCACCAACACCCTTCGGCGAATGAAAAAGAGCAGCGAGTTCATCGCCGCCGCTGAGGCGGCCTTGGGGCACCCGCTGGAAATCATCTCCGGCGTTGAAGAGGCCCGACTGGTGTTCGGCGGCGTCACACATGGCATGGGCCGCGAATCCCCGCGCCGTCTGGTGGTCGATATCGGCGGCGGCAGCACCGAGGTGATCATCGGCCGCGGCGCCCGTCCCCGGCTGATGGAATCGGTGGCGCTCGGTTGTGTGGTGCATACCCAGCGTTATTTCGCCGACGGCGTCATCACTCGCGCACGCATGCGCAAGGCGAGGCTGGCCGCCCGGGTGGAACTGGAGTTTCTGGAGCGTCGCTACCGTCAGGCGGGCTGGGATCTGGCCATCGGCGCCTCCGGCACCATTCGTGGAACGTGGCGGGTGATGATGAGTCAGGGCTGGTGCGAGCAGGCGATCACCCGCGAGGGCCTGGAGAAGGTCATCGAGCTGGTCACCACCCGCGGCCACGTCGACCAGATCGACTTCGAAGCGCTGCGAGAGGACCGCCGGCCGGTGTTTGCCGGTGGCCTTGCGGTACTGGCGGGGGTGTTCGACACGCTGGGCATCGAACGCATGGAGACCTCCGAGCGCGCCCTGCGCGAGGGGGTGCTCTACGACCTCATCGGCCGCCTCAGCAACCGCGATGTGCGCGGTGACGCCGTCAACGCAATCGCCACCCGATTCGGCGTCGATCAGCGGCAGGCCGCGGATATCGAACGCACCGCGCTACGGCTGCTCGACCAGGTGACCGCCACCTGGAAACTGGACGCACGCTCCAGTGCCTCGCTGCTGCGCTGGGCCGCACGCCTGCACGAAATCGGGCTCACCATCGCCCACGCCGGATATCACAAGCACAGCGAATACATTCTGCGGCACGCCGACTTGCAGGGATTCTCGCTGACCGATCAGCGCCTGCTGTCGGCACTGGTGCGGCTCCACCGCGGCAAGTTCTCCGCCAGCGTACTGAGCGATGTGCCGGAAGACTGGCAGCTGCCGGTGCAGCGCCTGGCCATGATCCTGCGCTTGTCGGTACTGCTGCATCGATCGCGCAGTCCCGGACTGCGACCGCCGGTCACCCTGACAGCTGAGCGACGCGGGCTCAAGCTCGATCTGCGTCGGCTGTCATGGCTCGACCAGCGCCCGCTGACACGCGCGGATCTGGAACTGGAAACCGACTACCTTGCCGCCGCCGGGTTTCGCCTCAAGCTGCCCAAGTCCTGAGACTCAGACGCCCCCTTCCATCAGAAGGGTCTGCACCGGCAGGTGTTCACTGGCTTCGGGGCGGTGATAGTGCCCATCGGCATCCAGCAGCCAGGACTGCGCGGTATCGATCAGAAACGCCTCCAACTGCGCGATGATGCGTTCCTTCAGCCGCTTGTCGGTCACCGGGAATGCCACCTCTACCCTCCGGAACAGGTTGCGCTCCATCCAGTCCGCGCTGGACAGCCAGACCTCCGGCGCGCCACCGTTGTGGAAGTAGAACGCTCGATGATGCTCAAGGAAACGCCCGATGATCGAGCGCACCCGAATCCGTTCGGACAAGCCCTTCACCCCCGGCCGCAGTGAACACATTCCCCGCACGATCAGGTCGACTTCCACCCCGGCCTGGGAGGCTGCGTACAGCTTCTGGATGATCTCGGGTTCGACCAGAGCGTTCATCTTGGCGATCAGCCGGGCAGGCTTGCCAGCCTCGGCATTGGCGATCTCCCGTTCGATCCGCTCGTGCATCCCCTTGTTGAGGGTGAAGGGGGACTGCAGCAGACGGTTGAGCTTGATCACCTTGCCCAGGCTGGTCAGCTGCAGAAACACCGCATGTACGTCCTTGCACATCACCGGGTCGGCCGTGAACAGGCCGTAATCGGTATAGAGCCGAGCCGTTTTCGGGTGGTAGTTGCCGGTTCCCAGATGGGCGTAGTAGCGCAGTCCACCGGTACCGTCACCGCCCGGCTCCTCGCGCCGCACCACCAGGCACATCTTGGCGTGGGTCTTGTAGCCCACCACGCCATAGACGACATGCGCGCCCACTTCCTGCAGACGTTCGGCCAGATCGATGTTGTCGGCCTCGTCGAAGCGGGCCCGCAACTCGATCACCACCGTCACTTCCTTGCCGTTACGCGCGGCATCGCACAGGGCATCCACCACCGGACTCTTGGCCCCGGTCCTGTAGAGCGTCTGCTTGATCGCCAGCACCTTGGGGTCCTTGGCGGACTGCCGCAACAGGTCCAGCACCGGCAGGAAGGCGTCATAGGGATGGTGCAACAGGATGTCGCTGTCGCGAATCGCCGAAAAGATGTCCCCGGTCAGCGCCTTGGGCACCCGCGGAGTATGCGGCGGGTACTTCAGCTCCGGCCGGTCGATCAGATCGGGGATCGCCATCAGGCGGCTGAGATTCACCGGCCCGTTCACTTGGTACACGTCTGCCGCCGTCAGCTGGGTTTCGTCCATCAGGTACTGCCACATCGCTTCGGGGCAGTTGTGAGCCACCTCAAGGCGGACGGTATCACCCCACTGCCGCTGGCTCAGCTCGCCTTCCAGCGCCTCCAGCAAATCTTCGGCGTCCTCCTCGTCGACCAGCAGGTCGGCGTTACGGGTCACACGGAACTGGTAGCAGCCGCTCGCCTCCATCCCCGGAAACAGATCATCCACATAGGCATGGATGACACTGGACAGGAATACGAAATCATGCGGTCCGGTCCCGGGCACATTGCGCGGTAACTGAATCAACCGGGGCAGGGCGCGCGGCGCCTGCACGATGGCGAAGCCGGTATTGCGGCCGAAGGCGTCCTTGCCCGACAGCTGCACAATGAAGTTCAGCGACTTGTTGAGAATGCGCGGGAACGGGTGCGCCGGATCCAGTCCCATCGGCGACAGCACCGGCAGCAGGTCGCTATGAAAATAGCTTTTCAGCCAGGCATCCTGCTCCGGCGTCCATTCCGACCGTCGCAGGAAGCGGATCTGCGCCGCCTCCAGCGCCGGAATGATCTCGTCGTTGAAGATGCGGTACTGCTCCGCCACCAGGGCGTGGGCCCGCTCGCTGATGGCCGTCAGCGCCTCTGCCGGGGTCAGCCCGTCAGGCGAGCGCGTAGCGGGATTGAGCTCGGCCATCTGCTGAAGGCCGGCCACCCGGATCTCGAAGAACTCGTCAAGGTTGGAACTGGCAATGCACAGGAACTTCAGACGCTCGAGCAGGGGCACCCGCTCATCTCGCGACTGCATCAGCACGCGACGGTTGAATTCCAGCAGCGACAGCTCACGGTTGAGGTACAGCTCATTGGGCGTGCGGTCCACAACACCCCTCATTTCAGCCAACAGGTCATCCATCATGCACCTTCCTCAGTGATGATTCGATGAAGTGTCCCACGGCTGTCAAGCCGGCGGCTGCGAATCCGTGTTTGCCAGGTGGACGTCCCGCAACGCCTGCGTGCTGGTGGGGTTGCCGGTGACGAGTCGGTCTCCGATATGCCGGGTGAAGTATTTCCAGCTCCACTGCACGAACACCCGCAACCGCTGCGAGCCGTCGATCAGCGCCCGGATGTGCACCAGCGCCCAGATGTACCAGGCGATGATGCCGGTGGTGCGGAATGCGCGCAGGTCACCGACGGCGCGGTTCATGCCGATCACCGCCATGGTGCCCCAGTCGGCATAGCGGAACGGCTTGGGCGCCGCCTTGCCCTTGGCGCGGCGCTTGAGAATGCTGGCCACGTAGCGACCCTGCTGGATGGCAGCCGGCGCCAGGCCCGGCACCTCCCGCCCCCGCGCATCGGTCATGCGGGCGAGATCGCCCAAGACGAAAATCTCGGGGTGGCCGGGCAACGAGCAGTCCGACTCCACCCGCACCCGCCCACCGCGGTCCAGCGCCACACCGGTCCGGTCGGCCAGAATGCGCCCGAACAGCGAGGCCCTTACACCCGCAGCCCACAGCACCGTGCGCGCCCGGATCGCCTCGCGCCGTTCACCACTGCGCACCTGCACGCCCTCGTCGCTGACGTTCTCGACCAGAGTCTGGGTCATCACCGTGACACCCAGCGCCTCCAACTGGCGCCGTGCGGCGTCACGCAGTTTCTGGTCATAGAGTGGCAGCACGTCATTGGCGCCCTCCACCAGCAGTACCCGCGCACGCTCGGGCTGAATGCGCCGGAAATCGCGCACCATGGTCTTGTGGGCAAGCTCGCCGATGGCGCCCGCCAGTTCCACGCCGGTGGGGCCGGCACCGACAATGACGAAGGTCAGCAGATCGGCCTGAGCCTGCGGATCCTCGGTGAGCTCGGCGCGCTCGAACGCCCCGAAGATCTTGCGGCGCATCTCGATGGCGTGCTCGGCCGTCTTCAGACCGGGCGCGAACGCGCGCCACTGGTCGTTGCCAAAGTAATGATGCTTGACGCCGGTGGCGACAATCAGCGTGTCGTAGGCAACCTCGCCAAATTCATGCAGCACCACCCGCCGCGCCGGGTCGATATCGTAGGCCGTGGCCGTGAGGCAGCGCACATTGCGCGCCTTGCGCAGCACCACCCGCTGAGGAATCGCGATGTCCCCGATGGTCAGCGAGCCCGTTGCCACCTGGTAGAGGAGGGGCTGAAACAGCTGAAAATTGCGCTTGTCGAGGAGGGTGACGTCATATCCGCTGTTCCCGAGGTGCTTGGCGGCGTGGAGGCCGGCAAAGCCGCCGCCCACGATGACGACCCGATGGGAAGGAATGGACATGAACGTTCCTGTGGCATTGCGATGTTGCAGCGCAGCAATCTACCACGAACGGATGAGCACCGCTCAGGCCCGGCCGGGCTTTCCGGCCGTGATGCGCCGCCACTGAAACACCCGCCGTGCCGTCTGTGTGACGTCGTACAGATACCAGGCGTTCATCGAACTGCCCACCAGGGCTCCCAGCACCGGCAACACGCCAGCCGACTTGCGACTTCCCAGGTGCAAGCCGACGCGTGATGCCAGGGTCTGCAGGCTGAACACCGTGGCCTCCTTGGCCATCTCACGCTCGGCCACCCGCTCGATACCATCGCGCCAGGCGTCATCCACCACCCACTGCCCGTGGGCCAGCGCGGACAGGGCGGACTGCTTTTCCTCCAGGCTGTTGGCCGACGCCAGGGCGAAGATTCCGATGCCCAGCCGCTGACACTCCTGCGGCTCGATGCTGTCGCCGTAGCACAGGCCGGTCCGGTGAATGCTGCGCAGGGCCAAGGTCAGCAGCGCCGGAATATCCAGCACCATGCCGGCAGCCCCCCCCAAACCAAACGCGGCGCCACCGGCACCCGCCATCAGCATCGCGCGCCGCCGCACCTGCAGGGCCAGCGCGTCGCTACGCGCCAGCGGCAGGGCGCGCAACTCAGCGACATCCCCCACTCCGGCACGCTTGAGGATGGCCTTCTCGTCGTTCAGGCGCAGCGCCAGACGGTTGGCCTGCTCCAGGGCTGCCCGCAAACCCTCCACCGGCACCAGGGTCTGCACCGCCCTTGCCACCTTGCCCGATGGTTTGGCGAGCAGGCGGGTGCCCCAGCTGGGCGGCTCATCGCGCCAGCGGTTGAACGCTGCCATGACGTCGGCTTCGTAGGGATCGTCACCGACCCGTACGGCCAGCGGCAGCACATCGTCGGTAGGGGGCGGAGCCTGGTTGACCATGGACTCAGTGTACCTGCCCGCTGATTGACAGCCATGAACGGGCGCGACAGGCTCCCGGCATGTGTCTCATCGCCTGCGCCTGGCGCGCTCATCCCGACTATGAACTGGTGCTTGCCGCCAACCGCGACGAGTTCCACGAACGCCCCACCCTGGCAGCTGCCGCCTGGCAGGACGCGCCCGATGTTCACGGCGGCCGTGACGCCCTGCAGGGCGGCGGCTGGCTCGCGGTGTCGGCACGCCGGCGCCTCGCTGCGGTCACCAATGTGCGACGGATGCAGGAACCGGATCCCAGCGCCCCCTCCCGTGGCGCCCTGGTGGCGGATTTCGTGCGAGGTAACGTCAGCGCCCGCGCCCAGGCCGAGCGGCTGACGGCCACCGCTGAGCGATACGCCGGGTTCAATCTGCTGCTGTGGGATGGCGATGCGCTGGTCTATGTCAGTAACCAGCCCACCGTCACGGTGCGCGTACTGCCACCCGGCATTCACGCCGTCTCCAATGCCCAGCTGGAAACGCCCTGGCCCAAATTGCGGCGGCTGCGCACCTCGCTGGAGACGGTCTGCCGGGAGGCTGGCGAACCGGCGCCACTGTGGCAGACGCTGGCCGATACCACACCGCCCGACGATGACGAGTTGCCAGACACCGGGGTGGGTCTGGAAACCGAGCGCTTCCTGGCGCCCCCGTTCATCCGCGGGCGGTCATACGGCACCCGCGCCAGCACCCTGGTGTGGTCGCGCGCGGGGCGCCTGACGCTGGAGGAGCGGCGGTTTGGCCCCGACGGCATCGCGCAAGGCCACACCCAACTGGCACTGCCTGCCCCATGAACGCCGTCCGCACGCTGCGGTTCAACTGCCCGCTCGGCCCCCTCGGCGCCGTAGCCTCGGACCAGGGCCTGCAGTGGCTCCATTTCGACCCGAAACCGCTGCCCGCAGACACCGCTGCCCCTGACAGCCCGGCAGCCGCCCACCTGGCCCGGCTGCAGGCGGAGCTCAGCGCCTACTTCGCCGGCCGGCTCACCCGCTTCACCGTACCGCTGGCCGCCCGCGGCTCCGCCTTCCAGTTGCAGGTGTGGTCACGGCTTCATGAGATCCCCTTCGGTGACACCCGCACCTATGGCGAACTCGCACACCAGCTCGGCCAACCCGGTGCCGCACGCGCGGTGGGGCTGGCCAATGGACAGAATCCCATCGCCATCCTCTGCCCCTGTCACCGGGTGATCAGTCCCGGCGGCAAGCTCACGGGCTATGCCGGTGGCCTGGCGCGCAAGCGGGCGCTGCTGGAACTGGAAGGCGCGCTGCAACCCAGCCTGTTCTGAAGCGCCCTCAACTGATCCTCAGCCCGCCATCGACCGGCAGCACGGCGCCGGTCATATAGGCGGACTCCCGGGAAAGCAGGAATGCAACGGCACGGGCGATTTCCACCGCCCCGCCGAGACGCTGCAAGGGAATGCGGGCCGCCTCGGCCGCCTGCTCGTCGGCGCTGAGCGCCGATTGCACCGCCCAGATCATGTGTCCCGGCGCCACCCCGTTGACCCGCACCCGCGGCGCCAGCTCCAGCGCCAGCGCCTCGGTCAGCGTCCACAGGCCGGCCTTGGCGGCGAGATACGGGGCAAATCCGGCGCGCGGGCGGCGGGCATGAACGTCCAGAATATTGATGATCGCCTGCAGCTCCTCGAAGGCGGCGCAGGCCTGCGCAAGAAACAACGGCGCGCGCAGATTGCTGCCAATGAGATCGTCGAACTGGGCCGGCGTCACCGATGCCAGCGGGGTACGGAAATAGGACGAGGCGTTGTTGACCAGCGCATCCAGCCGCCCCCAACAACCGCGTGCCTGTGCCGCCAGCCGAACGGGCGCGTCCGCCTCCAGCAGATCGGCCACACACACGACGGCGCTCTCCGGGCGTTCGTCATTGAGTCGCGCGGCAAGAGCGTCCGCCTGCGCCCGCGAGCGGCGGCAATGCAGCACCACCCGCCAGCCGGCGGCATGCGCCGCCTCGCTGATGGCGGCACCAATCCGCAGGGCCGCACCGGTCACCAACACCACCGGCGCGTCGTCAGGGGTTACCGTATGCGCTGTCGTCATCACACCAGCATACCGAGAACCTCTGTGAACGAATGGCTGTCCGCCCTCCTGCTGGGCGTGATCGAAGGCTTGACCGAGTTCCTGCCCATCTCCTCCACCGGTCACCTGCTGATCGCCCAGGAGTGGCTCGGGCGGCGGTCGGACCTCTTCAACGTGGCCATCCAGGCCGGTGCCATCGCGGCGGTATGCCTGGTCTACCGCACCCGCATCCAGCAGCTGCTGTGGGGGTGGCACGTCCCCGAACATCGCCGCTACGCGCTGCAGATCAGCGGCGCCTTCCTGATCACCGCCGTGCTGGGGCTGGCCGCCAAACTGGGAGGCGTGGAACTGCCGGAAACCGTGACCCCGGTGGCCGTGGCACTGATCGTCGGCGGCCTGGCGATCTTCGCGGTGGAAGCCTGGGCCGGCAAACAGCCCAGCCGGGAGACCGTGACCTGGACCGTGGTGATCGCCGTCGGGGTGGCCCAGATCATCGCCGGCATCTTTCCCGGTACCTCGCGCTCGGCCGCAGCCATCTTCGCGGCCATGCTGGCCGGCCTCACCGCACGTCCCCGGGCCGCCGAGTTCGCCTTTCTGGTGGGCATCCCCACCATGTTCGCCGCCACCGGATTCGAGCTGCTCAAGGTGCTGCTCGACGCCGAGGCCGTGGCGGCGGAATCCTGGGGTCAGCTGGCGCTGGCGTTCGGCGTGTCCGCCATCACCGGTTTCATTGCAGTGCGCTGGCTGCTCGGCTTCATCGCCGGCCACAGCTTCGTCCCCTTCGGCTGGTACCGCATCGCGCTGGGCGTGACGCTGCTGGTCGTGCTGCCCGCCAACGCCTGACTTCAGAAGGTGTCGTAAGGGTCGATATCCAACGACCAGCGGACCCGGCGCGCCTCCCGCAACCCGGACAGGCGCAGTACCCAGGGCGTCAGGCACTGATGCAGGCGACTGCGTGGCTTGCCCTGCATCAGCAGCTGCGCCCGGGCGCGCCCGGCCCGGCGCTCCATCCCCGCCATCATCGCCGGCCCCACCTCGATCCCCGGCAGCACCGGCAACAGGGCCCGCGCCGCCTCCAGAAACTGCAAGGCATCCGCCGCCTCCAGGGCATCCGCGCGCAGCAGGGCCATGTGGCTGAAGGGCGGTAGGTCCATCAACTGCCGCTCACTCAACACCGCCTCCGCGAGCCCGTCATAACCCTCCCGCACCAGCACCTGCAACAGGGGATGATCCGGCTCGTGGGTCTGCAGCAGGACGCGGGCGGCCTGGCCGCTGCGGCCGGCCCGTCCGGCCACCTGTGTCACCAGCGCCCCCATGCGTTCGATGGCGCGGAAATCGCTGCCGTACAGCGCCTGATCGGCCGAGACGATCCCCACCAGATCGAGCCGGGGAAAATCATGCCCCTTGGCCAGCATCTGGGTCCCCACGATCAACCGCGCCTGCCCGCCGTGAAGGGCTTCGAGCATGCGTGCCAGTGCCTGCGGCCCCCGTGCCCGGTCGGCATCGAGGCGCACCACCTGCTCCCCTGGGTAGCGCTGCGCCAGTGCCGCCTCAATCCGCTCAGTGCCTTGCCCCACCGGCACCAGCGACGCCTCACCGCAGGACGGGCACTGTCGCGGCACCGGCATCTGGTGACCGCAATGATGGCAATGCAGCCTTGCGGCCCCCCGATGCAGCGTCAGATGCGCATCGCAGGAGGGGCAGGGTGCGCTCCAGCCACAGTGATGGCATAGCAGGACCGGCGAAAACCCCCGCCGGTTGAGAAACAGCAGGGCCTGACCGTCGCCGGTCATACAGTCATCGAGTGCCCGCAGTAGCGGCGGCGACAACCCTTCCACCAGCGGCTGCTGCCGCAGGTCGAGCAGCTCCACCGGCGGCGGTGGCAGCGCATGCACCCGCTGTCGCAGATGCAGGTGCCGGTACCGCCCCTGCCGCACGTTCTGCAGGGACTCCAGCGACGGCGTGGCACTGCCCAGCAGCACCGGACAGCCCAGCCGCGCCGCCCGGTAGCAGGCGACATCCCGGGCCGAGTAGCGGAACCCCTCGTGCTGCTTGAACGACAGGTCGTGCTCTTCGTCCACCACCAGCAACCCCAGACGCGCGAACGGCAACCACACCGCGGAACGCGTGCCGACCACGACGCGGGCATGCCCATGCCGGGCGCGCTGCCAGGTTTCGGCACGCTGCGCGTCACTCATGCCGGAGTGAAAGGCGGCCACCGTATCGCCAAAACGCGCAGTGAATCGGCCGGTGATCTGGGGCGTGAGACCGATCTCCGGCACCAGCACCAGCACCTGTCCGCCGCGGGCCAGCACCTCGGCGGCGGCCCGCAGGTAGAACTCGGTCTTGCCACTCCCGGTCACCCCTTGCAACAGGGTCACACCGGCCGCCGTCGGATCGAACTGCGCCCAGGCCGCCTGCTGTGCATCGGTGAGGGTTGGCAGCACGGGCGATGGCACGTCGGGATGCGTGGTCTCCGCTGCAATCCAGCCTTCGGCTTCAGCACGCACACGCACCGCGGCAGGGCCGGGTGACTGCCCTGCCGCCACGGCATCCAGCAAGGCCCGCTGCGCGCGGTTGCGGGCCGGCAGCACCCCGCGCGCGGCCGCGCCCGCCGCGGTCAGCACCCACCGCACCGGCGGCTGCCAGTCGGCCGCCCCCCCGGAACGCAGTCCCGCTGGCAGCGCGGTCATCACCACCTCACCAATCGGGTGCTGGTAGTAGGCCGCCGCCCAGCGCAACAGCTGCAGTGACTCCGGCGGCAGCAGTGCCCCCGCATCCAGTACGTCCCCGACCGGGCGCAGCGCATCAGGCGCGACGGTCAGTGGCTGCGGGTCGGTCATCACCACCCCGACCACACTGCGCCGACCGAGCGGCACCCGGACCCGCGCGCCCGCAACCACTGGTCGGTCCGATGCCACCCGGTAGTCCAGCAGCTTGTAGAGCGGCGCGGGCACCGCAACGGCCACCTGGCGCGCCATCACAGCCTGTGGATAAGTGTGTGAATGAAACGAATGACGTCGCAGTGACCGCGGCGGGCCAGTGCTGCACTGCAGCGTAAGTGAAAATGCCACATCGCTATATATTCTTTTTAATCATTTACTTGCAACAACATTTCAAAGATGTGACTGAACCGTCCCTTGACGGGCGCGTCCGGGGGCGATCCAGCCACCGGTGTGCATAACCCAGCCCCTCGGCGCACTGCCATGGTGCGCCCGGAAGCCTCGCCGCAACGCGATTTCCGGGTGGAAACGCAGTCAATTCCTGACATTGCCGGGCACCGACGCATCGGCCACTCGCCGCTCTCCCTCATCGCGCAGGGAGAACGGCGTGAACCGGGTGCGGGTATCGTAGACATCAATCCCCTCCGCCCGCTTGAGCCAGCCGACCACCGCATAGGTCACCGGGGTGAAGGCCACTTCCACGCCCAGTTTGAAGGCGAAGTTGAAGGCGATCACCGCCAACAGCGCATCGTTGGTCCAGATCCCGTAGAACGCCAGCGGATAGAACAGCAGCGAATCGACGCCCTGCCCGACTGCGGTGGAGCCGATGGTGCGGGTCCACAACCAGCGGCCACGGGTCCACACCTTCATTTTCGCCATCACGAAACTGTTGACGAAGTCCCCGACCCAGTAGCCGACAATGCTGGCCAGCGCGATCCGTGCCGTGGTTCCGAACACCAGAGCCAGCGCCGGCTGCAGTTCCGTGTTGAACGGTTCGTGCGGGCTCGCAGGGATATGCACGATGACCAGGCTCATCAGGGTGGCGAACAGCAGCGCGCCGAACCCGGCCCAGATGGCGCGCCGCGCCCGCGCATAGCCGTACACCTCGGTCAGCACGTCGGCAAAGATGTAGCCGATGGGAAAGAACAGATTGCCGGCACCAAAGCTGACACTGCCCAGGCCCGGCAGCGTTACCTCCGCCACCTTGGCGGGGCCGATGAGGTTGGCACAGAGCAGCACCGCCACCAGACCGGCCACCAGAAAGTCGTAGTAGCGAAAGGCGGGGGCTTTCATGCCCGCAGCATGCCCGATCCCACGTCATGCCGCAGCGCGTCGCCGCCGACCGCGACTCAGGGGGCGGTATGCGTGTTGAGGTACGCCACCAGACGCTCCCGGATACCGGCCCGCCGCAAGGCATCGATATGCCCGCCATCGGGAATCCGCCACAGCGCGCGTGGAGACCCGGCAGCCCGGTACAGGGCCTCGGCATGGGTCACCGGCACCACCCGGTCCTGCTCGCCGTGAATGATCAACAGGGGGGTTGGCGCCAGCTGCCCCACCACTTCGATCGCCGCATGGCGGTCGGAAATCAAGGGAAAGGCCAGCCACTGCAGTGGCCAGGTCAGCCAGGCTTCGGACAGCTTTTCGCGGGCGATGCCGCGATAGCTGGCAAAACCGCTGTCGGCGACCACCGCGTGCAAGCGCGTCCGGTCCGCCTGAGCCGCCGCCAGCCGGATCGCCACCGAGGCGCCCAGGCTTTGTCCATAGATCACCACCGGCAGGTCCGGCGCTCGCGCCAGCAGCCACGCCAGCGCCGTGCCGGCGTCGGCATGCAGGCCCGCCACGTCGGCATGCCCCTGCGACTGGCCATACCCGCGATAGTCGGGCACCAGAACCGAATATCCGGCGGCCGGCAGCCAGTTCACGGCGAACACGTGTGAGCTGAGGTTCTCGGCATTGCCGTGCAGGAACAGCACCTGTCCCCGGGGCGTCCCGGTGGCGGGCAGGTACAGCGCGTGCAGCCGCAGTCCGTCTTCCCCCGCCAGCCATACCGCCTCCGACGGCGTGCCCAGCGACCGGTCCGGGAAGTAGTGCCGATGGTCCGGCTGCAGGAAAACGCCGGTACAGCTACTGAGCAGGCACAACAACGCGCTCCACAGCAGCAGGCGGAGCCCCGAGTGCAATGACCTGATGAAATCCGCGCGCGCCATCGTCCGCTCAGCACTTGTGAAAATATCGAGCGCCGAAAGAGGCGTTCGACGGAGGGCGCAGCAGGCAGGCGATTCTTTCACATGCTCTCAGTAGTACAGGTGGTAGCGCAGACCCACCGCAACGCGATCGTGCAGGCGCTGATCGTGGCCATCCACCACCAACTGCACGGCATGGTGTCGCGCCAGGGTGAGGTTCTGACGCAACACCCAGCGCGTCCGGGTCTGACCATTGGCAAAGCGCTCACTGCCCGCCTCGCCGTGCGCGGTCCAGCGGCCCCAGGTGCCCAGCAGGCCCGCTCGCACCCCTACTGCCGGCTGCAGCGGATCGGTGAACCCGTGGTTGTGCTCCAGACGCCCCGTTGCCAGCGCATACAGTCGCAGGCCGGGCGACAGCGCAACCGTAGCGCCCGCGCCGCCGTTCACGTGCGCCACGTGATGATCCTCACCCGCCACCCACTGCCGCTCGACACCGGTCTGCACCGCCCACGACAGCGGCGTGAAAAACCGGTCGCGTGGGCTCAATGACAGGATGTCCACCAGATCCAGCCGCGCCAGATCCACCCCCTCGACCGCGTCCCAGCGCAGGTCGAGGTTGGCGATGTTGATCTGGGCGCCAAAGGGAAAACCGTCGCGGTTCTCGTGCAGGCTGTGCAGCGCCATGCGGAACCCGAGGTCGAGATGGTTACGCCCGGCCTCCCGCCCGGCGCCCAGGCTGATACGGCGACTGCCATGCCCGAGGTCGGGCGGGGATTCCGGTCGCGGCTCGCCCCAACCTGGCGGCAAGGCACTGGCGTGCGCCTGCAAGGCCCGCAGCAGCGCCAGACTGCGGCGTGGCGCATCCGGATCGGTGGCACCCCGGGTCTGCGTGAATCGCAGGTAGCGGTAGGCGGTGGCGATGGTCGCCGCCTGCGCGGCCGGTGTGCGGGCCTGGAACGCGGGCGCCTGCAGCCGCTGGTCGTCGCGGCTCAGCGCCAGCACGTCGTCATGCCGCGCGCGCGGCAGCGCGGCCAGCTGCGCCTTGAGCACGGTGCCCTGCGCCGGACGAAACCGCCGCCCCGTCACCATGCCGGCGGCCTGTACGGCGCGAATGGTGTCGATGGGGATCGCGGTCAGCGGAAAGTCTTCCGTCAACGAGATGCCCGGGCGTGCCACTTCCAGCAACTCCAGCACCCGGTAGGAGCAGTTCTCGTCGAAGAAGTAATAGGCGAAGTTGACGCCCTTGAGTTCCCACAGGTGCTGGATGAGACGCTCGGTCTCTGCCGCAGTCAGATTGAGCGGGTACTCCCAGATATCGCGATTCTCGTCCCGGTTGTAGTCGCGGATCTTCTTGTAATAGTGATCCACCTCGAACTGCCCCGGATACCCGCCGGTGAGGCCCCGGAAGGCGTAGAACAGCCCGTTGTCGCCCGGGTCCACCAATGCCCCGAAATTGACCGCGAACGACAGGTACTCACCACCCTCGGCCTGCTCACCGGCGTCCAGCCGCAGCAGGGTGTGCCCGAACATCGAGGACGGACTGTTGAGGTAGTAGGCGGGAAACACCAGCACCGCGCGGTCGGCGCGAACCCAGGTCCGGAAGTCCTGGTAGGCCGCGCATACCGGCTGCGGCAGGCCCTCCAGCGGCAGACGCGCGCGCAGCCAGGTCAGGCGGGCGACGAAGCGGCACTGGGCGTGCTCGTCTCCGCCCGCCGCAGGCGCGGCGAACGCGGCCAGCGTGGCCGCCAGTTCCGCACGTGGATTGGTGGCGCCGTCCTCGGCGAGAAAGAACCGTGGGTCGTCGGCGTCACTGCGCCAGCGATCGGCCCGCAGGCCCGGCTTGTAGTGGAGCAGCCGGCGCCATTCCTCGTGCGTCCACAACGCCTGGGCCTCGGCAGCCGCCCAGACCTCGTCGGCGCGCGCAGGCAACGAGGTTCCGAGCACGCCCAGCCACAGCAGAACCGCCATCAGCGGAGAAAGTCGAAACACGGGTCCGTCTCAAAAAGAAGGGTCCGGCACCCTGGGATACCGGACCCGCAACATCGCGGTGCAGTCGCCGGAGGCGACCGCCCGTCACATCAGATCACGTACTTCGACAGCGCCGCGTCATCCTTCATCAGCGACTCGAGGCTCGCCAGCACATCATCGGCGGTCACGTTCTCGTTGGGGAACAGCGCGTCGAAGTTGCGATTAGCCAGCTGGGCAAACGCCGGACGATCTTCCTTGCTCACGCCGTAGGCCACAGCCACGGCGGTCAGGGCTTCGCCCTCACCCATGGCAACGTCGGCGGACAGCTCGTCGAGCATGGCGTTGACCATGGCCTTGCCGCCATAGGTCAGCTTGCCAGCGGTGGAGCAGCCATTGGTGCCCGAGGTCATGCCAAACGTGGCATTGCCCGAGGTCCCGTTGGTGGTGCTGGCAAGAAAGTGCGGCACCATTCCGGACTGCCCCTGGAACAGCATGTTGCCCCAGCCACAGTTCGGACCACCCGGCGCTTCGGCAACAGCCGCAGACGAGGCCATCAGCGCGATCGCGCCGACCATCAACTTCTTCATGGTGAATCTCCCGGTTGTTCTTTGGGTTGGGGACGCGTTCCCCACCCGGATACTACGGGCCGCCAACACGCCCCGGCAAGGTGACGGCAACGGCATCTGCCAACCACGTCGCAGTTACCCCTGCCGAATGACGCACGCTCATGAAAAAGGCCGCCCGGAGGCGGCCTTTCGAACAACGATCGAATCCGGGTCAGTGACCGCCGCCATCCAGCGACTTCACCGCCTGGATCATGGCCACCAGCACCTTCTGGGCATCGCCGTAGACCATGTTGGTGTTGTCGGCGAAGAACAGTTCGTTCTCGACACCCGAGTAGCCCTTGCCCTGACCGCGCTTCACCACATAGGCCTGCTTGGCCTGGTCCACGTTGAGGATCGGCATGCCGTAGATCGGCGAGGACTTGTTGGTGCGCGCCGCCGGGTTCACGGTGTCGTTGGCACCGATGACGATGGCAACGTCGGCTTCCTTGAACTCGTTGTTGATGTCTTCCATGTCGAAGATGATGTCGTACGGCACGCCGGCCTCGGCGAGCAGCACGTTCATGTGCCCCGGCATGCGCCCCGCCACCGGGTGGATGGCGAACTTCACTTCGACGTCGGCATCCTGCAACAGCTTCACGAATTCGTAGAGCTTGTGCTGCGCCTGCGCCACGGCCAGACCGTAGCCCGGGGCGATGATCACCTTGGAGGCATAGCGCATGTTGATGCCGGCATCCCCGGCATCGATCGGCTTCATGCTGCCCTGGATCTCGCCCTCGCCTTCACCACCGGCGGCGCCGAAGTTGGAGAACAGCACGTTGGACACCGAGCGGTTCATGGCCTTGGCCATCAGCAGCGTCAGCAGCGTGCCGGCGGAACCCACGACCATGCCCGCCACCATCAGCGCGGCGTTGCCGATCACGTAGCCCTCGAAGCCGACGGCGAGGCCGGTGAAGGCGTTGAACAGGGAGATCACCACCGGCATGTCGGCGCCACCGATCGGCATCGCCATCATCACACCGTAGACCAGCGACAACAGGAAGAACACCGCGATCAGCTCGGGCCCGACGTTGCCGCCCTGGTACACCGTCCAGCCGCCGAGGGCGAGGATGGTGAGCAGGATCAGGCCGTTGACCGCCTGCAGACCGGGAAAGCGCCAGGTGCCGTTGACGCGGCCATCCAGCTTGGCCCAGGCGATCAGCGAGCCCGACAGCGAGACCGCGCCGATGATGCCGCCGAGCACCGCCATGACGAGAATGACGTTGCCGTGCGCCTTGTGACCGAACAGCTCGATGGCGGCGATGGCCGCGGCGGCGCCGCCGCCCATGCCGTTGTAGAGCGCCACCATCTGCGGCATGGCGGTCATCTCGACCTTCTTGCCACTCCACCAGGCCCAACCCAGGCCCACCACGAGGGCGATGACCGCCAGCGTGACGTTGGTGGTCAGATACGGCTCGGCCTTGGGATTGACGTCCGCGATGTACAGGAAGCTGACCAGCACCGCGACAATCATGCCGATCCCGGCCACCACGATGCCGGAGCGTGCCGTCACCGGCGAGCTCATGCGCTTCAGGCCGTAGATGAACAGCAGGGTCGCGACGATGAAGCTCGCGTCGATGATGAATTGCACATTCATGGGATCAGCCCTTCTTCTTGTCGGACGGCTTGAACATTTCGAGCATGCGCTCCGTCACCACATAGCCGCCGGCGGCGTTACCGGCGCCCAGCAGCACGCCGAAGAAGCCGATGGCCTGTTCCAGCGTCGAGCTGGCGTTGACCAGCGCCCACAGGGCGCCGACCACGACGATGCCGTGAATGAAGTTGGAGCCCGACATCAGCGGCGTGTGGAGAATCGCCGGCACGCGGCCGATGATCTCGTAACCGGTGAAGGCCGCGAGCATGAAGATGTAGAGGGCGACGAAGCCCGTGATGGCCGTAGTGGCGTCCATGGTTGCTCCCGTTTTAGGCCGCTTCAACGGCCTTGGCGGCCGCTTCGTTCTTGATCTCGCCACCGTGGGTGAGGCAGGCCTTGACCAGCACCTCGTCCTCCCAGTTGATGACGAGTTCGCTGTCCTTGACCATCAGCTCGACTAGGTTGAGCTGGTTCTTGGCGTACAGCTCGGAGGCGTGCTCGCCCAGCATCGACGGCACATTGAGCGGGCCGACAATGGTGGTCTGTCCGACCTGGATGGTCTCGCCCGGCTGCGTCAGTTCGGTGTTGCCACCGCCCTCGGCGGCGAGGTCGATGATGACGCTGCCGGACTTCATGCCCTCGATCTGCGCCTTGGAGATCAGCTTCGGCGACGGCCGGCCCGGGATGGCGGCGGTGGTGATCACCACATCCGCCTGCTGGATGTGCTTGGTGACGACGCTGGCGATCTTGTCCTTCTCTTCCTGCGTCAGCTCACGGGCGTAGCCGCCTTCACCGCGGGCATCCACGCCGGTGTCGACGAACTTGGCGCCCAGCGACTCGGCCTGCTCCTTGGTTTCGGGACGCACGTCGTAGCCTTCGGTCATGGCGCCCAGGCGGCGGGCCGTGGCCAGCGCCTGCAGCCCTGCCACACCGAGTCCCATCACCAGCACCTTGGCCGGACGGATGGAGCCCACCGCCGTGGTCATCATCGGCAGGATGCGGGCCAGATGGGTGGCACCCAGCAGCGCGGCGTAGTAGCCGGCCAGCGCGGCCTGGCTGGACAGCGCGTCCATCGCCTGCGCACGGGTAATGCGCGGCACCAGCTCCATGGCGAAGCAGGTGATCTTCTTCTCGGCCAGTTTCTTGACCAGCTCGATTTCCTTGTGGGCATAGATAAAGGAGATCAGCACGGAGCCCTCCTTCATCGCGTCCACCGCCTCGAGGGAGGGCGGCTGCACCGACAGCACGATGTCGGCATCGCTCACCAGCCCCTGCGGGTTGGCAGCGAAATGCACATTCTTGTAGGCGCTGTCAGGCAACTTGACCGCGTCACCAGAGCCCGACTGCATCGCCAGTTTGGCGCCCAGTTTGGTGAGCTTGTCGGCAACGACAGGGACGAGTGCCACGCGGCGCTCATTGGCCCGCGTTTCCTTGAGCACGGCGATATTGAATGCCATGGGGTTCCCTAATGTTTGTGAGTCATCCCGGCCCTTATCGGACCCTTGGGGGGCGACAGTCTAGCGGGGTTTTCGCCAGATGCCGAACACTTTTTGTCAGGAAAGGGGCAATCAGAAGACCTGCGCGGCGGCACGCAACGCCAGCGCCAGCAGCACCAGGGACCCGAGCACGAAGATCGCGAAACGCACCTCGATCTTGTTCACCAGTGCCTGGAACAGGCTGTGAACCACCCGGATACCGACATAGGCCCAGGCCAAACCGACGCTGAGCGCAGACGCATCGCCCAGCAACGCCAGTGCCAGGGCGGCAGCGTAGAAGATCGTGGGCTGCTCCATCAGGTGGTTGTAGTTGTCGGCCTTCCAGCGCACCCGCGCCGGCAGGGTGCTCATCTGCTGGCCGTTGGGCAGCTCGGGGTCGAGCTTCATCTTCATCGCCAGCGTGGCCGGAACCCGGGTGACGTACATCCACGCCCACATCACCATCGACCACATCACCAGTGCCACCACCGGCTGCAGCATCGGTATCGCTGTTTCCATGGAAGTTCTCCCTGCTTGTCGTGAACCGCTTCGGAGCACCGATCATAGCGCCGTTCAGGAAAGCGTCAGCCTCGACGCCTAGGGTAGTGACCCGGTAGCAATGTCCTATCGCAAGGAGAGCAACATGAGCAAAATCAAGATGTTCGCGCCCGGACTCGTCGCCATCGGCAGCTTGGCTGCCCTACCCGGCGTGGCCGCGGCACAGTCCCCCACCACCGCCGGCGTCTATTTCGGTGGCGGCGCCGGCTATTTCCGATTGGAAGAGGATGACTTCCTCGACCAGGACGACAATTTCAAGGACAACCGATGGTCGTGGAACGTGCACGCCGGTGCACAGTTCAACCCCGTGTTCAGCCTCGAAGGGGGCTACCTCGATTTCGGTGATCTCAATGACGGCAACTTCCGTCTGAAAGCGGACGGCACCTACGCCGCTGCCTTGGTCCATATTCCGCTGGGCGGCGTCGCCCCCTACGGCAAGATCGGCCAGCTCTGGTGGGATGCCGAGCTCGATGGCCCCGGCTTCCTCGGCGGAGAAGATGACGGCAGCGACACCTTCTACGGCTTTGGCGTGCGCTTCGGCGACGGGCCCGGCCCGCAGCTGCGGTTGGAATACGACCGCATGGCGCTGGATGACACCGATGTCGACATCGCCTCGGTGAAGCTGCAGTACCGCTTCTGATTGACCGCAGGGCGGGCGGCGTTGGCTGCCCGCCCCTTCAAACCCCACCCGGGGCTTCGTTAAGGTCCGATCTCTGCCCGCCCGCCGGGCGCATCAGGGAAGATGGACATGCGCAGCATTCAGATTCTGGGCTTGATCGTGCTGGTGGCCCTTGTCGGTGCAACTGCAGGCGCAGCGGGGGCGTGGTGGGTCCTCCACAATGCCACGGCTATGGTGCCCCTGGATGGACAGGCACTGCAGGCACGACTGCCTGCCACCCTGCCGGTCACCGTCTCGGTGCTGGATGGCCAGGGGCTTGATGCTACTGGCGACCGCAACGGCATCCCGGTCCGCCTGCATGAACGCCTGTCACTGGACGTCCATTTCGACACCCAGGTGCCGCTGGCGCTCACCGTCCGCTATCAAGGCACCATCCCGGTCAATACCGAAGTACCGGTCAACACCACCATGGACACACGCGTGCTCGGCGTGCCCATGACCCTGCCCATCAGCGGCCGCATCCCCCTCGATCTGGACCTGCCGGTGGACCTTGAGATTCCCATCTCGCAGCCGGTGCGACTGGCGTTCACCGCCCCCATCACGGCGGATGTCGACCAGATCATCCACATCCCGCTGCAAGCGGAGCTGGACACCCGGATTCACTTTGGCGACACGCCGCTGCCCCTCACCGTGCAGGACAGCACGCTGGCGCTGCCGCTCGACCGCGTCTGGTTTCGCGGCCAGGGTCAGGACCCCTGGCAGCTCGGCCCCTTGCGGCGCAACGAATAAGCCCCCGCACGGCAGGGCCGGCGGGGGCTTTTGGGAAGCGCATACCCGTAAAGACGCAGCGCCCGCGAAAAACCGCACCCCCTTTTCGGGGGAGTGTCATATCTCTTTGTATGCAAACGAATTAAAGTGGCGGCATGAAGCCTTCCACCGCCCCACTCCGCACCCACGTCCTGTTGCTCGAAGGGGGTCACCGCCTGGACCTGCCGCTGCGAGACGACGATCCCCTGCTACAGCAGCTGACCACCCTGATCGCGCAGCCTGCCAACCAGCGGCCGCTCGGGCTGATCAGCCTGCCGCTGGCGGACGCCCCCCGGCACCTCAACCTGCCCCCGCAGGCCCTGGTCGGCCTGATCAGCGACGGCGCCCTGCCCGCCGTGACCGCAGCGCTGGCCCAGCAGGCCGGCAACACGCCGGCAGTGGAGCCCGCCGTCGTCGTGCAATGGACCGACTTCCTGCCGCCTGAGGATCACGCCGCCCTGGTTGCGCATGCCATCGAGCATCAGGCCGCCTTTCGGCCTTCGGGCGTCTCCACCCAGGATGAGAAGTACCGCGAGAGCTGGGTGCTGTCGGACTTTCCGCGCTTCGCCCAGCTGATGGAACAGCGCATCCGCGAGCGCCTGTCACTGTTGCTGCCGTCCTTCGGGCTGGCGCCGGACCTTGCGCTGCCACGCTTCGAATCCCAGCTGACCGCGCACAACGACGGCAACTACTACCGGCAGCACAATGACAACGGCAGTCCCGACACCGCCAGCCGGCTGCTGACCTACGTCTACTACTTCAACCGCAGCCCCAAGGCCTACGACGGTGGCCAGCTGCGGGTGTGGGACAGCACGGTGCGCGACGGCTACTACGTTGCCGCCGAGTCCGCCCACGACTACCAGCCGCTGGACAACAGCATCGTGTTCTTCCTCAGCCGCTACCTGCACGAGGTGCTGCCGGTGCGCTGCCCCAGTGGCCAGTTCGCGGACAGCCGCTTCACCATCAACGGGTGGTTGCACCAGACGCCGTAATGGGCGTCAGCCGAAGCGGAAATTGGAGGTCTGCACCTGCCACACCGGCTGGCTGAAGGTGCAGCGGCCCGGCGCATCGCCGGCCGCGGCGGCGGCCACCATCAGCGGCAGCAGATGCTCTTCCCGCGGATGCGCCTCGCGCGCCGACGGCGCCTGTGCCCAGGCCTGCAGGCGCGCCTGTCGCGCCGCACCAACCTGCCCGGTGACCGTGTCCTGCAGCCAGGCATCGAACTGTTGGGCCGGCACCGTGCCGGCCGCCGCGAACCGCCGCAGGTTGTGATAGCTGTAGCCACTGCCAATGATCAGCACCCCCTCGTCGCGCAGCGGCGCCAGCGCCGCCCCGCAGGCCAGGTGCGCGGCCACGTCGAGATCGGCACGCAGCGACAGCTGCACCATGGGCAGGTCGGCGGCCGGGAACATCAACAGCCCCGGCACGAACACCCCGTGATCAAAGCCGCGGGTCGGGTCCACCCGTGCCGGCAGCCCCGCCCGCTGCAACAGATCCACCACCCGCGCCGCCAGCACCGGATCACCGGGAGCGGGGTATTGCAGCGTGTAGGTGTGGGGTGGGAACCCGTGATAGTCGTAGATCAACGACGGCTGCGATTGGCCGGTCACCGCAAACGCGGGCGCCTCCCAATGAGCCGACACCCACAGCACCGCCCGCGGCCGGGCCGGCAGTGTGTCGGGCAGGGACTGCAGCGCCGCGCCCAGCGCAGCCCAAGTGTGCGGTGGGTTCCAGTCCATGAAGAAGCAGGGACCACCGCCGTGGGAAATGAACAGGGAGGGCTGCGGCGTCATGGATGTGGGAATGCCTCGGGCGACACCCCATCATCCACCCCGCAGGTCCGCGCCACCAGTCAGTCTTTGGTCGCGCCCTGCCGTGCCGCAGCCGGTGCCGTCACCGGCGGCCGTCGCGCCGTACGGTCGCGCAGGCGCAGGCTCATCACGAATGCCTCGGCCTGCTCGCGGTCGGCAAAATGATGGTTGGCGTGCGGAGTCTTCACTTGATTGCCAATGAGAACGCGCATCGGAGTCTCCTTTGACGAGTGTAAAAACTGAGACAGGCCTCGGCACCGAAAGTTGCGTGCAGCGCGCCCCGGGGGGCGACAGATCCTAACTTTCGTTGGGCCGCCATCCCGTTACCATGCGCGGTACCACCGCGGCGACCATGAGGGGATCGCATGGCGAAGCGCCAGGACCAGGCCGGTCGCACACACCACCGCCCGCCCCCCAGCGCACACGAGGCACCACCGGACCGCGAGCGACTGCTGACGCTGGCCGCCTCGCCGGCTGTCACGGTGGTCGAGGCCCCCTCGGGCTACGGCAAGACGGTATTGGCACGGAGCTGGCTGCGCGCCGCGCCGGCCGGCGCCCGCACGCTCTGGGTTTCCCTGTCCGCCGTGGCGCGCGATCCCGCCGTGTTTCTCGAGCAGTTGGCCAAGGCACTACGGGGTGCCTGCGTCGACCGCATCGGCGGCAGCTTGGATGACGAGGCCGGACTGGCAGGCTGGTTTGCGCGGATCACCGACGAGCTGGCCGAAGCCGCGGATCCGATTCGTCTGGTGCTGGACGACGCCCACACCCTGGCAGGCAGTGCCAGCTGCCCCTATCTCCAGCGACTGTTGCTTGGCGCCAGCCCGCGCTTGCAGATGATGGTCACGCTGCAACCCGCGGATGCCGATGTCGGGCTGGGCGTGATGGCAACCCAGCAGGACGTTCGCTGGCTGACCGCCAGCCACCTGGCCCTCACCGCCGAGGAAATCGCCGCCTGCGCCCAGGCCCGCGGCCAGCAGCTGTCGCCTGCGCAGCGGGAAGGCCTGCACGATGCCACCCAGGGCTGGCCCGCCCTCGTGCAGCTGGCACTGGCCGTGCCGCTGGAACGCCAGTTCGTCATGCCGGACACGGTGGCCGGACTGGGGCCGGTACGTGACTACATCTACGCCCGCTTTCTGTCCCACCTCGGCCCGGGCGAACACCGGCTGATGCAGCAGCTGGCCTGTCTGGGCACCGCCCCGCTACAACTGCTGTCCACCCTTCCCGGCCAGGATCTGCGTCGTGACCTCGGCCGCCTGCTGGCACTGGGGATCGTGCAGCCGGTCGAGCCGGCTACCGCGCCCACCGTGCGGCTGCACCCCTTGGTGCAGGACACCGCCTTGCGCGTGCTCGACATCACCATCGGCGAACGCGAACGACTGCTGCTCACCGCCGCGCACTGGTACTGGGCACAGGATCTCGGGCCCACCGCGGTATCAGCGGCACTGGATGCCGGCGCCCCGCACCTGTCCCTTGCCAGGAGCTGGCTCTGCACCCTCGGCGACCGCCTGATGGCGCAGCAAGGCCCCCACCAACTACTGATCGACCTGATCACCCGCTGGGAACACCTCGCCAACGAAGTGGACCCCACCCTGAGCCTGCACGCGGTGTGGGCCCTGGTGTTTCAACGCCGCTTTGCTCCGGCGGAAGACCGCCTGCGCGCACTGCCCGAGGACGCTCACCGCCCGGTCGGCGAGGTCGCCCTGCTGCGCGGCTGCATCGCCGCACTGCGTGACGACTACGACACCGGCGGGCGCATGGCCCATGCCTGGCTGGCGCAGGCCGGCCCCGGCCCCTCGTTCCAGCACGGTGCGGCGTGGACGGTCTATGCCTTTCATCTGCGCTGCAACAGCGATATCGAGGGCGCACAGCGCGCCCTGCGCGAGGCCCACGCAGCCTTTGCCGGCGTGCAATCCGGGTACGGTACCGTCTGGGCCTACATCATCGGCGCCCTCACCGAGCTGCGCGCCGGCCGCTACCGCGACGCGCTGGCCGAGGTGGAACACGGGCTCACCCTCTGCGCCGACAGCCCGGGTTTTGACGGCCAGCGCGCGATGCTGCACGCCGTGGCGGCCTTCGTGCGCTACGAGCGCAACGAGCTGGCGGTGGCCGACGCAGCACTGGAGCTGGCCATGCCCCTGCTGCCGCGTCAGGGCATCGTCGACACCATCGCACTGGGCTTCACCGCCGCTGCCCGCCTGCGCGCGGCACGGGGCGATCTTGGCCCGGCCCTGGACCTGCTGACCGAAGGCGAGCGCAGCGGCGTCGAGCGCGATTTCCGCAAACTCTCCGTGAGCCTGTGCGCCGAGCGCGCCCTCATCCTCGCGCGCAGCGGCGCCGGCAGCCAGGCCCGCCAGCTGGCCGAACGCGCCACCGCCCCGGCCGACGACCCGCTGATGACCAGCCTGCTGCGCGACCGCCAGGGTCGGCTGCAGGCACGTCTGGCACTGTCCGAGGGCGAAGCCGCCCATGCCCTGAATATCCTCACCCCCATGCTTGCCCACGCCCGGGACAGCACCCAGCGCTACAAGCAATGCGAGCTGCTGACACTGACCGCACTGGCCGAGGACGCCCTGGGCCATGAGACGGCCGCGTGGTCCGCCCTCGACGAGGCCCTGTCGCTGGCCGGCAGCGAGGGCTATATCCGCGTGTTCATCGATGAAGGCGCGGAGCTGCTGAGCCTGTTGGAACGCTGGCATCGCGCCCGCCAGGGGGCACCGGACCTGCGCATCGAACTGGCCTGGGCGGAGACCGTGCTGCGCGCCACCGATGCACCGACCCGGCCGTCCGCGACGGCCGATGCCCCTTTCGAGGCCCTCAATCGCCGCGAGCGGCAGATGCTCGGCCTGCTGGAACAGGGGCTCAGCAACGCCCAGATCGCAGCCCGCTGCTTTCTGGTGGAGGGCACCGTGAAATGGCACTTGCACAATCTCTACACCAAGTTCGGCGTGCGCAGCCGCACCGCCGCCCTGCGCGCGGCGCGCGAGCACGGGCTGCTGTAGCGCTGCGACAACTCAGGCGCAAAGTCTTTCCGAAGGTTAGGTGACCCCCGGCACACCCCCGGCGAAGAATCCGGGCATGTCCGGCACTTCCATGACCGGATGCCCAGAACCGGAGGAGATGCCAGATGAATCAAGCCGCCACCCCACAGTCGGCACCGCCCGATGTTCACGCCGTGCCGCTGGACCAGATCGACGTCAGCAATCCCGAACTGTTCCGCACCGACAGCCATTGGCCCTACTTTCGTCGCCTGCGCGACGAAGCGCCCGTGCACTACTGCGCCGAGAGCCTGTTCGGTGCGTACTGGTCGGTCACCCGCTTCCAGGACATCATGGAGGTGGAGACGCACCCGCAGCTGTTCTCGTCCGAATCCGCCCATGGCGGCATCACCATCATGGACACCAATGCGGCGGCCAGCCTGCCGATGTTCATCGCCATGGACCCGCCCAAGCACGACGAACAGCGCAAGGCGGTCAATCCCATCGTGGCACCGGACAACCTCGCCAAACTGGAACATCTGATCCGGCGGCGCACGGCGGAGGCGCTGGACCAGCTGCCGGTGGACGAACCGTTTGACTGGGTCGAGCGGGTGTCCATCAACCTGACCACCCAGATGCTCGCCACCCTGTTCGACTTTCCCTGGGAGGACCGCGCCAAGCTCAGCTACTGGTCGGACGTGACGACAGCCCTGGTCGGCGCCGGCCTCGTCGAGTCCGAAGCCCACCGCATGGAGATTTTCACCGAGCTTGCCGAGTACATGACGCGGCTCTGGAACGAGCGGGTCAACGCCGAGCCCGGCAACGATCTCATCTCGATGATGGCGCACGCCGACAGCACCCGGAACATGTCGCCGGAAGAGTTTCTCGGCAACCTGCTGCTGCTGATCGTCGGCGGCAACGACACCACCCGCAACTCCATGAGCGGCGGCCTGCTGGCGCTCAACGAATATCCGGAGGAGTACCGCAAGCTCTGCACCAACCCCCAGCTGATCCCCTCGCTGATCCCCGAGATCATCCGCTGGCAGACCCCGCTGGCACACATGCGGCGCACCGCCACCCAGGACACCGTGCTCGGCGGCCAGCAGATCCGCAAGGGCGACAAGGTGGTGATGTGGTACGTCTCGGGCAACCGCGACGAGCGCGCCATCGACAACCCGGACGCCTTCATCATTGACCGCGCCCGCCCCCGTCATCACCTCTCGTTCGGCTTCGGCATTCACCGCTGCGTCGGCAACCGTCTGGCGGAACTGCAGCTGCGCATCCTCTGGGAAGCGCTGCTGGAACGCTGGCCGCGCGCCGGCCAGATCGAAGTGATCGGCGCCCCCCGCCGGGTGCTGTCGCCCTTCGTCAAGGGTTACGAAACCCTGCCGGTTCGCATCCACGCCTGAACGAGAAACGCCATGACCAAGATCACCTACATCGAACACAACGGCACCCCGCGCGACATCGAGGTGGAAGACGGCCTGTCACTGATGGAGGCGGCCATCCAGAACCTGGTGCCCGGCATTGATGGAGACTGCGGCGGGGCCTGCGCCTGCGCCACCTGCCATGTTCACGTCGAACCCACCTGGCTGGACCGGCTGCCACCGATGAGCGACATGGAGCGCGCCATGCTGGACATGGCCGCCGAATGCCGCCCCACCTCGCGCCTCGCCTGCCAGATCCAGGCCGCAGCGGCACTGGAGGGACTGGTGCTGCATACGCCCGCCGGGCAGCACTGATCCCGCACGGCGACGGGCCTCACGGCGGCGCTGGCGCCCCGAGGTCCAGCCCGAAGCCGCTGTCGTAGTCGACGCTGCCGCCCTCACTGGGTTGATCGATGGCCGTGCCGGCGCAGAGTTGAAACATCACGTAGCGGCCTGGCGTCAATGCACCGGTGGGACTTCCTCGGACACCCGTGGCCCCCGGGGCCCCAAGGAACAACACGCCGGGCGCCTCGGGGTCGATCACGACAGTGGCCTGACCGGAGTCTTCCAGAATGGTGCCTCCGGGGGGCGGCAGCTGCAGCTCAGCCGCCTCCCCCCGGTACAGCAGCACAAAGACGAGGCCACCGCCCACACCCTCACCATGCTGGAAGCGCGCCGGCGGCCGCAGCGTGTACGGCACCGGGCCGGGGGCTGGGGAGGCGCCCGGCTGCGGACTGGCCTCCGGCACCTCGAACACGGCAAAGGCCGTCGATACGGCGCCCGCGAGAGGATTGTCCTCTGGCCGACCCACCTCGGCCTGCACCGTGCACTGCATCTGCAGGGACGAGAAGCCGCCGCTTGCGTCGAGGTTGGCGGAGAGGACGCTGGCCGCCGCCGCGCGCGCGTCACCCGTGGCGACCGGTCCGGCGTCTGCGCGATAAGCGGGCAGGAAGGCCGCCGGATCAGATTCGCGCACGGTGCGTTCGTTGGCCACCAGTTGATCGCTGCTGTTGGTGATGACACTGGCGCCCTCGGTCTGCATGCGCCGCATCACTGCCTGCGCCGGCCCCTGCGCCTGACCCAGCTCCAGCGCCAGCAACTCCAGCGGCGCCAGCTCGGTGATGACGAAGGCGAAGAACTGGTCGGCCGTGCCGCTTTCGGTGGCGGTGAAGGCGAAGTCGTAGACGTGCTGGCCCGGCACGCCGGGCCGGCGCCCGACGATGCTGACATTGGTGTCCGAACGCTGATGCACGATCAACACTTCGCCCACATTGAACTTGCCGAGAAAGGTGGACTTCTGCGGGTCCAGGCTGACCGTGAAGTTGAGATCATCCCCGGGCCGGAAGCTGGCGCGGTCGGCGGTGAGGCTGCCGGCCGGCGACGTGGCCAGGGTGGTGTCGATGGACAGCCCGTCCTCGCCCAATGCACTGTGGCCGAGCATCTTCAGTGCGGAGGCGATGTCCTTGCCCGGCTTGATGCCGGCGGCCAGCTTGAGGTCGTAGCTGGAGCGGTAATCCTTGGCGAGAATCTGCGCGATCTTGAGCGCGAAGTTGCCCGACAGCTTCGCACCCGCCTTGGCCTCCACCGCGGTGAAGCGCAGCGACTTGAGAAAGCGATTGCCGATGGCCGCCTCGGCATAGCCGAACAGCTCGAAGGCGGGCTCGAAGCGCTGGTCCTCCAGCCCCGGCGCGTTCACCGTCACCTCGCTGCTGACATCGAACTCGCCGAAGGATTGCACCAGCCCGCAGCCGCTGGCGCAGTCCAGGCCCGCCGCGATCGTGTTGCGCACCGTGGTCTTCACCGCCACCGAAGCCTCCGCCACCGTCAGCTTGCCGGCCAGCTCCGCACCCACCCCCACCGGGATGACGCCGCCCAGCACCAGGGCAATCGGCCCGCCCACCGGAATGGGGATGAGGAACAGCTCGAACTTGCAACCGATCTTGCCGTCCAGCGCCAGCACCAGCTTGGGCTCGGCCTCCAGGTTGAAGGTGGGCTCGGCGTTGACCACCAGCCGCTCGAAGCCGCGACTGCTGGTGAACAGCAGGTCCACCGAGGGCTTGATGGCGATGTCGAACACCAGCGGCCTGGCGAAAGTGATGGGCGGGTTCTCACCGGTAAAGGTGGGGCTTTCCACCTCGCAATTGTTCTGCACCACCCGTGTGCCCACCGGCACCGCGGCCTTCGCCGCAACCCCCACGGGTTCCGGTTCCGGCCGTGAGGTGAAGATCAGCCGATCCCCCTCGCGCACCACGGCAAAGTCCTCCGCGATGGCCGGCGGAATCTCCACCGGCACATCGGACAGATCGATCACCTGGTTGATCTCCAGCGACGGGAACAGCGTGCTGACCGGCACCAGGGTGAGCGTGACCAGCACCCCCTCGCCGACCACCTCCGTGTTCACCACCCGCCCCGCCACCGGCACCGACCCGGTGCCCACCAGCAGGCTGTCCAGCGCCGGCGGCGGACCGCTGAGGATGACGGTATAGGTGTTCTCGAACAGCGGCTCGGCGTCCGGCACCGTTTCCACCGGCCCGCGCAGCACCTGCGCGTCGTCCACCAGCACCGTGCCCGGCGCCACCGCCGTCACCACCGCCAGCAGCGGCGCGGAACGCACCCCGTCCACCTCGGCCATGATCTGACTGGAACCGCTGCCGCTGACCGCGCGCGCCAGCCCCGTGGCGTCCACCGCGATGTCCAGCGGATCACTCGCCGTCCAGGTCACCGCCCGCGACACCACCGCGCCATCCGCATCCAACACCCGCGCCGTCAACTGGCGGGTCTGCTCAGCCTGCGTGAACAGCAGCCCCGTCTGCTCGATCACCACCCGCGCCACCGGGCCCGGCGGGGGTGTGGGGCTGGGCGAAGGGGACGGGCTGGGTGACGGAGAGGCAGTCGGCATGGGCGTCGGACTGGGACTGGGGACGACCGTGGGTGAAGGCGACGGCGTCGGCGACACGCTGGGCGACGGCAGCGGAGAGGGGGTCGGACTGCTGGACGGGCTGGGGGTCAGTCCGGGGCTGGGGCTGGGCGTCGCCCCCGGGCCGGGCCCGCCGTCGGAAGAAGACGACGAGCTGCAACCCGCGAGGGCCAATATCAGCCCGGCAAGTGCCAACGGTGCCAGTGCGGTTTTCATGGAAACAGGCCATCAGAACGATGGCCTCAGCCTGGCAGGCGGCGCCCCACAAATCCTGACCAAAATCTGACTTATTGTTGACGGATGCCCGACCCTGTGGCGGTCGCCTCAGTCCTCCGGGTCCAACCCCTCGCCCAGCTGCGCCGTGCCTCCCTCGCGCTCCAGGCGGAACGGCGTGGCCTTGGCCAGTGTCATCCAGGTGGGAAACCCGAGCCGGAAATCCGCTGCCGCCGGTGCCGGCCGCAGCGCGGTGAGCCCGTCGCCGCCCGCCATCATCACCCCACAGGCGGCCGGCACATCGTCCGCCGTGCCGATCCCCTCCGCCAGCACATAACTGCAGCAGCCCGCCGCCGCCAGATACGCCTGATGTTTCTCCGGCTTGCGCAGGTCCGCCAACAGGTCCGCCCGCTTCACCTTGATCTCGTGAATCATCGGCTCCAGATAGGCCTCCTGGCTGGTCCGACGGATCGAGAACACATCCGGTCGCGGATGCTGCCACTGCGCCCCCGGCTTGCTCAGCAGGCCCAACCCCACATAGACGATGCGGCCCTGGTCGATGAGGTAATGTGCCACCTGCTGCACCAGCGCCTCGTGGGCATCCAGCGCCGACTGGTTCTGCTCACGGTTGACCGCCAGCGCCTGAATGCCGGCATCGGTCAGCCGCAGATATTCCGGGCGCCCCGCCGGCAGCACACGTTCAATCATCCCCGCCGCCAACAGATCGATCTCGATGGCATCCAGGCTCGGCCAGCCGGCCGAGCGATACAGCTTGCGCAGCCGCCGCAGATGTACCCGCTTCAGCACGAGCGCAGGCCTTCGCGACGCTCAGCCCGATAGCAGGGCGAGCGGCGGCACCTCCAGCGCGGCCGCCAAACGCTCCACCACATCCAACGTGACATTCCGCTTGCCGCGCTCCACATCACTCAAATACGTCTGATGGAGCCCGCTGCGCTCAGCCAGCTGCTCCTGGGTCATGCCCGCACGCACGCGAGCCGCCCGTACATTGCGCGCGAGATGGTCGCGCAACAACGGCGCGGGACAAGGAGGCGTGGACATAGCTATTGAGCATCACGGCTTGCCCACAGGGATTGAATAGACTATAAGTTATATCGCCATCCCGACCGAGCCCGACATGGAGTCGCCGAATCCCCCGCACGGAGCACAGAACCTCGCCATCCCCGGCCCCTACCACCTCGTCCGACTACGCGACCTGCTGATGGCCGCCATCGAGAACGGACGTGCACGCAGAGACGGGGAGTACCTGGAGCACCTCGCCCTGTTGGCGCAGCGGGTTTCGGAAACAGCGCGTGAGGCCGACCGCTAAGGGACCGACACGCCGGGCGCGGTCAGCCCCACTGCTACGTCCGGCAGGTCGTCGGAAGGCTCCGCCGACAACGCGCGGCCTGCGTCGTCATCGCCCGGCTCCGGACAGACAGCCATCGCGTCAGCGAGATAGCGCTCGTACGCTGTCAGCCGCAGCTTCAGGCTGAACGACAAGGCCCCCACCCAGTAGAGCATCAGCATCGCCACCACCAGCAGACTGGGAAGGATCCCAATATCCGCCGGCGCATTGAACCGCACGTCTTTCACCTGAAGATAAATCGCCGCAATCAAGGGCAGTGCACCCAGGCGATCCAGGCTGCCCACCAGGAAACCCAGCCGCTGATCGAGCGTGGCGCGACGCTGCTCGACATAGTGACGGCGCGCCTCCAGTTCGGATCGTGGAAACGTCGTCAGCCACGCCACAATCTTGCCGTGCGACACGAAGTCCTGGTCCAGCTCTGCCGCGAACAGCGTGCGATTGGCCTTGAAGGACATGGGCTCACGTCTTGCCGACAGCCAGATCATCCACAAACCGGCAGACAACTCGACCACGAGCCCGAGGAGTACAACCCAACCACCCAACGGCATCGGAATCAGCTTTGCGCCCACCAAAGCAACCGCCGCTCCGAGCAACATCAACACACCTGTCACCTTCTCATCTAGCGCGAACAACGGCTCGCCGCCACGGAAGGGCATCAACGTCTCAATGAGGGCATCCAGTTCGGCGAATTGGAGCGTCATGCTCGAAATCCTTGGGATTCTTGGAGGCAACCAAACCATGAAGTCGGGGCTACGGGGTCTGACTGAGGCATCCCGGTTTCTTCGGACACTTCAATAGGGGGACCATGCCCCAGGAGGTGTTTGATGACAACGCGGCAACGATTCACGCCCGAATTCAAGCGAGAGGCAGTTCGCTTGCTTGAAAGCGGCGACAAAGCGGCAGCTGAAGTCGCACTGGAGTTGGGCATTCGGCGTAACCAGCTGTACAAGTGGCAGGCCCAGCTGCATGGCAAAGGCGATACTACCTTTCGCAGTCCAGGGCGCCCGCCAGCCGATGAGACGGTGGAGATCGCGAGGCTAAAGCGGGAGTTGGCCCGGGTGACCGAGGAGCGCGACATCCTAAAAAAAGCGGCGGCGTACTTCGCCAGGGATGTCGGGTGAAGTACGCGCTGATTGAGAAGGAGGCGGATAGCCGACGTGTGGCGGTGTGGTGCCGCGCGCTGGGGGTCTCCCGAAGTGGGTACTACCACTGGCGTAAGCGCGGCTCGACGCGGCGACAGCATCAGAATCGGGTGCTGCTGACCGAGATTCGTAGGATTCACATGGAGACCCGCGAGCGTTATGGCGCGGTCAAGACGTGGAAAGCGCTGCAAGCTAAGGGCATTGAGTGTGGCAAGCATCGGGTGGCCCGTCTGCGGCGAGAGAACGGCCTTGAAGCCCGCCGCAGGCGCCGCCATCGCGCTGCCCGGTACGCTCGACATCCGGAGCGGTGGTCGCCACCAGATCTGGTCAATCGTCGTTTTCAGTCCGAGGCCCCCAACCAGCTTTGGGTGGGTGATACCACCTTCGTCAAGACCCGGCGTGGCTGGCTGTATCTGGCCGTCCTGATGGATATGTGGTCTCGCAGAATCGTGGGTTGGTCGATGTCTGATCGACACGACATTCGACTGGTTCTGGCAGCGCTTCAGATGGGACTGAGTGGCCGCCGTCCAGGTGCTGGGTTGATTCATCACACGGACCGCGGGGCGATCTACAGCAGCGGTGAATACCGGCAGGCATTGATGCATCATGGGCTTCGGCCGAGCATGGGCAGGAAAGGCGACTGCTATGACAACGCTGCAGCGGAAAGCTTTTTCAGCACGCTGAAGAACGAGTTGATTCATGGTCTTCGCTTGAGGGATCAAGATCACGCGCGCTGCGAGATCGTTCCCTTCATCGAAGGCTTCTACAATCGAAAGCGGATTCACCAAGCGATTCAATACGTCAGTCCGGTAGCATTCGAGGAAAGATTCGGAGGCTCCGGATTAATCTGTCCGAAAAAAGCGGGATAGCTCAGTCTGACCCCAATTATTCCCGCCGTGGCGGGGTGGGTGGGTGCTTCTCTACTGAAATAGAAGATCAGATCAGCGAATCAATCGTGGTCTGTCCCCGAATACTTCCGTTCGCCAATCGTTCGATTAATCGTAATAGGAAGCGGAGAAAGCAAGGACCGTCTCTACTGGCTGCGCCGGATCTTCCGATGCATCCGGGGCGTAGGCTCCTATACCACAAGCCCTCGACGTGAAACCGTCGTCACGAATATCGATCTTCGGATCAACAGCGGACAGCAGTGCAACCAAATCACTGAAGCTGAGCTTTAGAAGATCGCTCCCCTGAAAGTGGGGCTGCGCCGGAGATGCAAATTCAATGGCTTCCAACTGTCCTTGCGCTGTGTAGTAAAGAAACACGCCAAGGCTCGGAAAGAAGTCACATGGAAAAGTACTCTGAGGGGTCCGCTTAAAACTTTTGAACGTCGCCCCGACCTGCGCCCTCGCGTCAGCCGGAGACATTCCAAAGGTAATTGAGCCCGCCCCTTGGTGCGTTGAGATATCAAATCGCATACATGTGCCAATTATGGCCGAGGCGGGAATAGCTCATCTGTATATTCCTGAAGCTGTTTAATGTGCGGATCGTACTTCGTTCCAAATTTCGAACGAATGTCATCGAAGTCCATCTGCTGAGCGGCACGGAAGTCTCCAGCATCGATAAGTTCGCGCTGTTGCTGACGATAAGCATCAGCTTCTTTCGAGCCACCATAGCTACCAGTCTGCATGTGATCCTCGCGCTCCATAGAGATCGCCGGTCCCTCTCTCTTAGAAAGTGGACTGGCAGAGTTGGCAGGTATGTGATGTGCCTCATTTCCAGGAATGCCCCTCACGCGGCTATAGGGTCCGCCGAGAACTCGACCGACTTTTGCTAGAGAGCCAACGCCGAACAGGACAAGAGACGACACACCAAATGCACCGGCCCCGACAGCTTGTGCGTCAGACGCATTGAACTGCCCCACATTCTCGATGTACCCGGTATACGCCTCATAGCCTTCCGTAGTCAGGTTGTTGACGTACTGGCCAATAGGAGTCGGCTCGATCGCTGCCGTCAAAAGCGTCTGCACCGGCGAAATAGCCGCACCGACGGCGAAGGTCGCAAACTTCAGTACCGGATCACTGTCGATGTACTGGCCCAGCTTTGCTGTGGCTTCACCGACCGGCGCCAAAACGGGGGCTGCCGTTCTCAACGCCTGCCCGATACCGCTCAGCTCCGGCGCTTGGAGATTGACTCCATCGGATACACCGAAGAGGTCCAGCGCCGAAGTCTCAAATCCACCAACCCCGCCACCGGCATAGAACGCCGCATCTCCCGGATACATGTATCGGCCGAGACTCTGATCAAAGTAAGCCTCTCCGCGGTTCGCGCTGAGATAAGCCCCCTCGGCTCCGTTAACAATGTTGCTGATTCCGAACTGTTGGAGTACTGCATTCGGATCGTCGGAACCTGCCGCGACCAAGCCGCGACTGATCAGATCAAGCCGCTGTTCCGGAAGCCCCGGATTGTTGCTGTCGTTGACGAACTCAATCGCCAGCCGGTCCGCCTCATCACCACTGATGTTGGTGAACTGATCGCGGTACTGCTGGAACTTCTGCCGGTCGGCCGCCGACATGTTATGCACTTCTTCCGGTAGTTGAGCGAACTGAATCGCCCCTACGATCGAATTCCCGAGCGCATTGCCAAACGCATCCGCCGCAATCGACCTCACATCCAGCTTGCCCCCACCCTCCAGCAACATCTGTGTCCCGGTGTTGATGGTGCCAGCGGCGAACTGTTGGAGGAAGGTTTCGCTGAAGCCATTCGGGGACAAACTGAGGCGGTCCACAGCGGTACCGGTCACGCCCACGAGGCTTGATGCCGCAGTGGTGCCCGCCAGGGCGTTCCAGTTGAATTCATCCTGCATGTCCAGACCCATGCCGATGCCCTGGCTCACGGCGTTGGAGACCACCGCCCGTCCGACTTCCGCGAAGTCGCCCAGCCACGATAGTGCATCTGCATCGGGACCTACCAGCCCGAACCCTTGCAGCGCCCCCGCCGTCAATCCGCTTTGAAGGGCAGACCGCCCGACATCACTCCAGCTGAAGTCGTCCTGAAGGCCCGCTGCAATAGCGGTCAGCTGGCTGGCAGCGCTGGCGGCAGCGCCAGCGGCCGTACCGGCCAGGATTGCCCCCCCTGTGGTGGCGACCGCTCCGGCGGCAGTGGATCCACCCAATACGCTGGACACTGCTGCGGTGGCTGGCCCACTGAGTGTGTTGAAGCTGACAACGCTCACAACCACTGCGACCACGATGACGAGAATTATGCCGAACGTGCCACAACTCTTGTCCGGTGGCGGCGGTGGTACCGGCAGGTCCGGGCGAGTATCACCCACCAGATCGCCAATCGGACGGAAAGTGTCTGCCGTGTTGCCACTCGGCTGAACTGCATTGGGAACACTGAGAACTTGGCCAGGACGCAACACGTCGTCAGGCGCCAACGCGTTTGCATCCGCGACCAGATACCAAAGATTGGCGTCGCCATAGACGGCTCGGGCAACATCCCGAACTGTCTCGCCCTGCTCCGAGACGATGTAAGAACCCGGCACGCTAGCTGGGTACTCATCGCTGACAGGATCTACGTTGTAGTTGAAGTCGATAAAGGGAGCATCGGGCGTACTTGGCGTACCGTAGCGCCCAAGCGGGTTTCCGCCAACGCTTATGTACCGCGTGCCACCTCGCTCGGAGGGCTGATCCGAGTCACGTCGTGCCACGACCTCACCAGCAACATTGTAACTAACCCGCTTCGACAGACCAGGGCCGCTGAGATCAAAAGGAGCCATAACCGTTATCAGCTGTCCTCGAGCATCGTATGTAGAAGTGGAGATCTTCTGTCCCGCCACACCCTGCCGAGTGGCAGTAACGGTCTTCTCCAAATATCCAGTCGGCCCCGCAACATACGTGTACTGATAGGCGGCGGTATAGCCCCCCGGCCCCGTCGCTGTAACGTCGTTTCGCGTGAGCCGGCCTTGCGAGTCGTATTGGTAGTTGCTCGTAATATCGTTATCTTGACCGAACTCCAGCATTTGATCCAAACGATCTGAGTTGTCGTACAGGTAATATCGCGAGAAATCGTCGACAACCTGATAGTAGTAGACACGCCCTTTCGTATCGTAGTAACGCCGACTGATCACTTCATTCTGATTTAGCCCATCCCGAACATTCGTCAACTGCCCAGCCAGATCGTATTCGTAGCGCTCATGGCCTTGCAAGTAGAACGCGGTACCGTATATCTGCTCGTAAAATGCTGCACCAATTGTTCTCTCGGAAACACTCAGGTAATCCGTTTCCCGCGTCATTTGACTGATACGTTGCCCGGCGCGGTCGTACTGATACTCGGTAAAAATAACGTTGTCGAGGTAGTTTCTCGGGTCTGGCCGCGAACCTTCGCCGTAGGCGCGAACACGATTAGCCTGATCGTAAAAGAACCAGTACTCTTTGACGTGAACTTGATACTCACGATCTTCTGCGGTGGCTGTGGCAGATCGCCGATTCCCCACAGCATCGTACTGATAAGTAACGTTGCCAGGCCCTTCAGAGGAAAATACGACACGGCCGTGCGCATCATATTGCGTTACTTGGTGTTGCACACCGAGCTCATACTGTCGAACAACCCGGCCATTGGAATCGTAGTCATAGTATGCTGTTGAGCGTGGTGATGCGATTGGGTAATCGGCGTAAGGGGCGTACTCGATCGAAGAGCGTCGCAACCACCCATTCTCCCAGTAATCGTAGCTTCTCCGGTAATCTAATGATGTTTCGTCCGTCAACTGCCCAGCATAGTTATATTCATAGACGATTTCGTCGCCATCAATTCCTCTGAACGTAAGGACACGCCCCCAATCATCGTATTGCCATTGCTGATACCCATTTATTGCATCATGCTCGAAGGCTTTCCTGCCACCAGCATCATATTCAAACGTTGTGGTTACACCGGATATGGTGCGCGCGACAAGATCACCTGCTTCGTTATAGCTGTAATTCGCGAACTCGTCCTCCCGCAAGCGCCCAGCAGCATCGTACTCATACTGAATCGTACGAGCACCATTGAATTCGGAAAGCACGTTGTCATGTTTATCGTAATTCCTGACAATTGCGGCTTGATCGGGCCTCTGGATATATACCGCGCGGCCAAAAATGTCGTAGCCAAACGCTCTTGTTGCTCCAGTCGGATCAACCTCGTCAACAACAAGACTTGCCCCATCATATCGTAACGCCTGAGTATTGCCTCGTGCATCGACTTCCGCTACCCGGCGGCCGAGTTGATCATATGCCCACCGCGTCACTGGCGCCGATACTGATATTGCTCCCTGCTCCGCCACAATATCGACTTCAGGCAACGTCTCTGAAAGCAAGTTGCCCCACTCATCGTATCTATACGAGGTTATATTTCCCAGTGCATCAACAACGCGCGTCACGTTACCCCAACGATCAACGTCCTGATACCGAACGATCGTGGACAAGCCTGAGTAAGTTTCCGTCGGTGCCTCGATAGTCTCGTATGCGCGTGGAACGTGAGTACCTTCAATCCAACCATCCGCCGTACCACCAAAAGCCGTCAGATCAATATAGCCCCCGCCCTGTTCTGACAACCGGAATCGAAATTCATACGGCTCACGATCGCGAAACATCGTCAGCAGGAATGGACTGAATGGACTGACGTTCCATTGTGTTTCGCCGATTTTTCGAATCGCAAAGTAATCTACCTGCGGCAGAAGAGGCAGCGCCGCGTAAGGCAGCCCCCCTTCAAATTGCTGGAGGATAAGGTGTCGAGTCCTTGCAGCATCTATATTGGGAACATTTGGATTATCGTAGCTGATCGCATCGATACGAGTTTCGGCAGTACCCACCGGGCGCACATAATCCCATATAAACGGTGCATCTTCATTCGTGAACAGACCATGAAGGTCTTCGACAACGTATTCTCCACCTCCGATCGACGTAACAGGAACAGTAAATCGCAAAGCGTACCCGGAATAGAATTCCAGCGCCGTCATCCCCTGCGTCGCACCGGCCACAGCTGCGCTGATTTTAAGTGCAGGGTTTCCATTCGGGCCGGTCACCACTGAATAAGCAAAAAGTTCCTGTTGCTGATTAACCAGTGATTGCGGCCCGTAAACCCACGTCTCTCCCACCACCTTGGACAGTGCTGTTGAGCTGCCGTTGATGAAGTAGTCCAGCTCATACTCATAGGCGCCCTCGATAAATCCGCTTAGGTCTATACCAATCGCCTGATTTCCACCAACTATAGCTGCGCCTTCTATTACTTCGGGCGTCTGCCAAGTACTGCTTCCAACCTCGCGCAACCTGACCTCGACATTGACCCCTCGATGCGGTGCCGTGATGGCCCATGCCAAGAACGCCCCGCTTCTTACGGTGGACTCTCCTCTCACATGGAAGGTTGGCACAAGTGCGGGCGAGGATGTCTGCGAATCGTAGACACCAGATATCCCAGGCAATCTTGTTTCGACAAGCTTGGAGTTTCTGTTGTACAGGTAGTGTGTAGATCGAATACCCGTGGAGATATCCGCCACTTCTGCAGCCTCTTGATATGCACTACTAAGAAGATCCAGCTCGTCACTCAAGATTTCAACGTTTGCATTCCCCACAAGATCGTGCAGCATGACTCTGGCAGCGCCGTCTCGATTGGACCGCCAAATACGACCTGCGTTGTCGTACTCATAGAACTCGAAGAAGCTTCCGTTCGCACCACGCGCATCGATTTCGCCAAAAGCGTTGTAGCGCACCATCTCCTTGCTGAACGCACTGTCGCGCAACGTCCAGGTTTCCGTGCGATTGCCGAGGCTGTCATAGATGAATCGACGCTCACTTTCGACCGTCTGCGTGTCCCCTGCATCGGGCACAAGCCTTTCCGAAACGACGCGGCCCATCCGATCGTAACGCGACTGACTGATCACGTTCATCGGATCAACGGTGGTCTGCAGCCGCCCGTGCAAGTCGACCAAGTAGGTCTCAACCTTGTCTGCAGCACTTGCAGATGGTGTTGCCGGCGCACTACTCGACGAGTAGCTGACCCCAGTTGCGAATTGGTGCTTCTGCACCACATGCCCGAGGGCGTTGTAGTGATACTCAGTCAGCGGATGATCCGTTTCGGTCTGAAGAGGCTGCGTGCCTACGACATAGCTTCTTTCTGGCGCGAGCTCCTGATGAAGTCGCCCGAGCGCATCATAGTAGTAGTGACGAGCGGCGCCCGAAGGGTCTACCGTTGAAATAAGATTCCCGACGGCATCGTAGACATGCGCCGTGACAGCGTCTGCGACTCCGGCGATGACGTTCCCATCCTCGCTGAACGCATCGTTCCGATAGCCAACGCGTTCTTCGGCGATCAACCGGTTCAACCCATCGAACTTATAGACGACCTCCCGGACGTTCCGGGCTTGCCGACTGGCAAGTGCATCAACGTCATTGAAGGCCGCACCCGAGACCTCTTCCATGCTGTCGATGGACAACACAGCGGTGCTTGACGGAAGCGCCGTGCTGTTGCGCACCGCCGCAGTTGCCACGAGCTGATTACTCTCGCCGTTCTCACGGTGTATGGCCAAGCTGCCTCGGGCAGCGCCCTTCTGATGAAGGTACATAGTGGAGCCGCTGTCGTTGACCGCAATTTCGAGCTCGTAGGTCACTCCGTCTGTCAGGCTGATGGTGCTGCTCTCACCCGCCCCTTTGCCGTAGAACCGGATATTGTCGGCCCCGGTTGGCTTGCTCTCGATGAGCAGCTGATGTTCATAGGCATAAATGGCTGTGCCCGTTGGAGGCCAACTGGTCACGCCGATGGACTGCTGCCCGAGAGTGCCTGCACCCACAGAAAATTCGAATCGAATGACCGGATGGTCATCATTGCCGTACGAACGTGCCCCCACAACACGAATGGGCTGCAAATCTGAGGTGTTATTACTGTTGTTGCTGACTAGATGGAGCTTACCTCCGGAAAGGCTGACATTACTTGGCGCACTCAAGCCGCTGCCTGTGAGACCACTGGTCCCACTGCTGAAGTCCTGGTCCCAGATCAGGGTGACATCGTCACTGGTATCACCGTAGTTGACGCTATCGGCGGTCGGCGGTGCATAACCCTGTGGGATGCTGCCCCCCACCAGGGACCACGCGCTGAGCTTGTCAGCCCATTCCAGTTGGCGGGTGACGTTGCCGTGGGCGTCGTGCTCCCATTCGGTGAGATAGCCCCCCGGGTCGATCTGACCTGTTCGTTCGCCCCGCTGGTTGTAGTAGTAGTAGGTGTCATCCCATTGGCCGCCGCCTTGGGTATTGCGCAGCTTGCGCTGCAGTTCCACTTCGCCGAAGGCGTTGTACTGCATCTGGGTTTCAGGCTGCCGGTTACCGGATGTGCCTGTTGCGGCATCGTAGTAGTAGACCTCGGGCAGCAGCGTTTTGGTGACCTGGCCATGGAGGTCGTACTGGTATTCCACCGTACGATTCCCCGTGATTGAGGCCACCAGCCCCGCCACCTGACTGCTGGTGACGGCGGCCGTGCCGTACCCGGCCATATTCACGGCATCGGCGTAGCGAATGACCTGCGTGCGATCGCCCAGTGCGTTGTAGTGGTACTCGGTGACGTAGCCCTCTGCGTCGATCTCGTACTGCACCCGGCCGGTTTCATCGTAGGTCTTGCGGCTGATGTGGCCATTCAAGTCCTGGTTGACGACGGCGTTGCCGCGACCATCCAACCAGGTCTGGGTCTGGGCTTGGACATTGTCGGTAACCACGCCGGTAAGCGGGTCCATGATCCCGTCCATTTCGGGATATTCGACGGTGGTCTGCCGACCTGCGCCATCGTAGTGATAGGTGGTGGTGCGCTCAACCGTCGTACCCACTGCTTCGGTACGGGTTTTGACGTTGCCCAGGCGGTCGTAGGTGATGGCAGTCTCGATGGCGGTGCCGCTGACCTCGTTGAGGTCAACATCCGGCTCGTAGACACCGGAGCCCGGCGTGACGGTGATGCCGTCAACGTAGTCAACCTCAGGCGTGGTTTCACTAACCATGCGACCTGCGCCGTCATACTGGTAGGTCCAGGTGTGGCCGTTCTTGTTTTGGAACGCGATACGGTTGCCGGCGCCATCCAGCTGGTAGGCCTCGCTATGATTCTCAGCGTCGGTCATACCAGACAGGCGGCTCGCAGCGTCGTAGTCGTAGGTGTCGCTCTGGTCACCCGCACCGCTGGCATTGCCCACGACGGCCTGGACATCGGCGGTCGTGCCGAGGCCGGCAATGGTGCCGGCGCCGAGGGTGTCGCTATACCGATGTTCTGCGAGCAGATTGCCGCTGGCGTCATAGAGGCGCTCCCGCAGATAGCCCGTGGCATCAATGTGGAAGCGTTCGCGCCCGGCGGCGTCGTAGTAGTAGTGCTCGCTGCGGTCACGGGTGGCGTCTGCTACGGCAGCCGCCTGCCCGCTGATGCCTGCGTCCGTCAGAACATAGCTGGCCCCCGCTGCAACGGCATACGTGGTCATACGTTGCGTGCGGCCTGCTGCATCATGGGTAAATTCAGTGAGGTACCCGCCGGTGCCGGTGCCGCCACTCAGCGTGAATCCCTGTACCTGATGGGTCATTCGGCCGTCATGGTCGTAGGCCATGGCGGTATGCCGGTCGCTGGCACTGGGCTGCACCTGAGTGCTACGGAAGTTGCCTTCGTCGATGACCTGGCCCAGGCCCGCCGTGTTGGCGGCGGCGGCGTAGCGGGTGGTCAGGGTGGCGCGCCCTTCGGCGTCGTACACAGTTTCGCGGACGGCCCCATCAGGTGAAACCGAGAAAACGGCGCGGTTGTTGCCGTCGTATACCGTCCACCACTTGTGGCCTTCGGCGTCTTCACGCAAGGTCAGGTTGTTGTTGTTGTCGTAAAAATACCGCGTTGTAATCTGCAGCCCATTGGGATCGACGATCTCTTCGGTCCGCCGGCCTGCGGTGTCGTAGACGTAGGCGGTGGTTCTGAGGGCGGTGCCGCTGGTGTTCCAGCCGGTACCGGTGGGGGTGGCGGTAATGCCTTCCCGTACGGTGATGCGCTGGCCCTGGCCGTCGTAGCTGTATTCGGTCGCCAGCCGCAGCGGGGCGTCGCCGCCATGGCCTTCGGTGTCGACAATGACGGCAACGGTCTGCCCTTTGCGGTCAAACACGGTTTCGGTCACCACGCCTCGGGCGTCGGTGACTTTGATGGCTTCGCCGCCGCTGTTGTAGTCGTAGCTGGTGCTGAGGTTGAGGTAGGCCTCGCCGGTCAGGGGGTTGGTGCCGCTGCCCGGGTCGATCACTCGGGTCATGATGCGGTTGGCGGCGTCGTAGCTGTATTCGGTACGGATACCCCGGGCGTCGACAACGGCACTCAGCAACCCGGCCGGGTTGTATTCGTTGGTGGTGACCAGGTCGGGTGCGCTGCCCATGTCGTTGACGGTGGCTTCAAGCTGGCCGTCGCGGTTGTAGCTGTAGCGGGTGATTTCATCATCGCCGGCCTGGGCCAGACGGATCTCGATCACTTCGCCATGGGCGTTGCGGGTGCGGGTGGTGACGATGCCTTCAGGGCTGGTGACGGTGGTTTTACGCTGTAGGTCGTCGTACTGGTAGGCAGTGGTGTGCCCCAGTTTGTCGGTCTGGGTCAGAACCCGGCCGAAGGCGTCGTAGGTGGTGGGGGCGCCCTGGGTTTGGCTGAGGGGGTCGGTGGTGGTGAGAACACGCCCCAATTTGTCGTAGGCGGTCTGCCAGAGGTGGCCCCGGGCGTCGGTCTCGCCGGTGAGCCGGCCGAAGGTGTCGTATTCACGGCTGCGGCTGAGGTTGAGGCCGCCGCTGTCGGTGAGGCTGGTCTCGGTCAGGCCACGACGGTCGTAGCTCCAGGTGTCGGTGCGGGTGCGGGCACCGGGGGTGGCGCCACTGTCGCTGCGCTGGGTGTGCAGCTGACCGAAGGCGTTGTAATCACGATCGATTTGGAAGCCTTCACCATCCTGGCGAATGTCGGCCTGTCCCCGCAGGGTGTAGCTGATGGTGGTCTTGCGGTCGCGGTTGGCATCAGGACTGAGCCCGGGCAGGTCGCCTTCGATCAGCCCGCCGGTGATCCCGGCAGTGCTGATGCGGTTGGCGTAAATGATGATGTCGGCGGCTTCGCCGAAGGCGTTGTAGGTGGTTTCCTGGACTTCGCCCGCTGCGTTGATGCTGTAGCGCAGGCGGTTGGCGTGGTCGTAGTAGTAATAGCTGGTGTTGCCGCTGGCATCGGTGCTGCGGATCACCCGGCCGGCGTCGTCGTGCTCGTTGTGGGCGCCGTAGGCGGTCCAGACCGCCTCCTGGGCGGCGCCGGGGGCGGCGGCGGCGAGGGCCTGGCTGCCTTCGCCGTCAAGTTGCCGGGTGATGCGGCCGAGGTGGTCGTAGTCGGTGGTGGTGGTACGGGCCTCGGGGGCGTCGTTGGCGGCGTGCGTGCTCGAGATGAGAAAGCCGCTGTCGGTGTCGTAGGCGTAGGTGGTGGTGCTGAGGGTGGTCAGCCCGCCGCCATTGGCGGCGAGGATGTCGCGGGTTTCGGTCTGCCGGTTGAGGCTGTCGTAGACCCATTCGCTGGCGCGGTAGCGCAGCTGGCCCGCCGGGGTGGCGGCGATGGCCTGGCTCTGCAGGGTAGCCACGCTCTGGCCGCTGTAGCTGACGGTGCCGGTGTAGCGGCGTTCTTCGACGGTGTTGCCGGCATCGTCATAGGCCCAGGTGCTAAGGTGGCCTTCGGCGTCGATGGTGGCAGTCTTCTGCCCCCGGGCGTCGTAGAGGTGATGGCTGCGCTGGTCATCGGCGGTGCTGCCGGGCCGCAGGTCGGTGAGACTGCCGCTGGCCCAGTGGCTGGGGTTGGTGGCGGTGGCGTAGGCGACCTGTTCGATCAGGCGCCCGCCGTCGTCGTAGATCTGTTCCGTCAATCCGCCTTCGCCATCGAGGGCGGCCAGCAGCAGGCCGTCGCCGTCGTAGAAGTTGCGGCTGATGCGGTCATCACCGCTGGTGCTCAGGGCACCGCGAACGGCGGCTTCGGTGAGTGCGTCGGGGGCAATGCGATTGGCGTAGGCAATGGTCTTGGTGATGCGGCCGGCGCCGTCATAGACCGTTTCGGTGACAGCGCGACGGGTGAGGCTGCCTTCGCTGTCATCCACCAGGGTGAAGATCTGGCGACCGGCCACGTCGTAGACGTAGGAGGTGATGCGGTTGGTGGCGGCACCGCTCAGGGGCGTGCCGCCCATCATCAGCATCAGCGGTGCGCCGCCTTCGCCGGACAGCGGCTGGGGTTGCAGGCTCTGTGTCTGGGAGCTCCCAGCGCCTTCGAGCTGCAGGCCCTCGCCAGCCATCAGCTGGCTGCCACCCTCACCTCCACCACCGGCCATCAGACCCTGGGGCATCTGTCCGGGCTTCCAGACCCGTACAACGCCTACCTCACTGGTGTCCTGCCCGTCGGTCACGGTGACCAGGACATCGCGATAGTCCTGCCCCATCAACGCGCCAGGCGTCAGACGCCGGTAACGCAGCGTGCGTAGAACGGCTTCATACTCCGCCACCGTCGCGGTCCCGCTCAGTGTGAAGACCCCGCCGGATGCGCTCCCGCTAATAGGCGTGCCGCTGGTGGTAGCCTGAAACGACTCCGCTATTGGCAGGATATCCGCAATCGTGACGGTCGCCCCTGTCAGCATCAGGCTGTCGACATCAGAAAGATCTAGTTCTTGCCCAATGAAGACAAAGAGCCCCAACGGAGGAAACTCAACTTGGTGCTGGGTGCCAATCGCAGCACCGTTCATGTCTAGCACTGGCGCGTCATTGACCGGAACGACTGTTACCGTGCTGTAGGCTGAGGCGCTACTGTCCTGACCATCGGTCACTGCAACACTGATGCTGCGATCACCTGCGGTCGGCGCCTGGCTGGCATTTTCATAGCGCAGGGTGCGCAGTACCTGTTCGTAAATCGACGGCGCGGCCACGCCGCTGAGTGTGAGTACGCCCGTCGAACTGTTATAGCTGGCAGAAAGGCCGGTACCCGCAGTGATGACCGACAAGTTCTCGGCAGCACCGTCAGCCAGATTGGTGAGGGTGATCGTGGCCCCCGCAATGGTGGCGCCGGGATTGGGGTCACTGACCGTCAGCGTGCTGCCGACAATCAGTACCGGCGTATCCCCTTCCGTGAAGGTCGTGCTGTAGCCGGTGCCGGCCGTGGGGCCGTTGAGGTCCACTACCGGCGCAAAATTGGCGGCCGGCACCAGCGTCAGCGTGACATTGGCAACGGTACTGGTGCTGATCCCATCCGAAGCCGAGACGGCAACAGTGCGCGAGACGCCGGTCATGGGAACGGCGGTGTTCTGATACTTCAGGGTCCGCAATACCTGCTGGTAGTCGGCCAACGTGGCCGTTCCCGACAGCAACAGTACGCCGGTCGACGCGTTGTAGTTGGCGCTGATACCGGTTGCGCCCACATCCACCGACAGCGACTCAGCGCTGCCATCCTGACGGTTGTTGAGAGCTACCTGCAGATAGCTCAGGGTGCTGCCATCAGCATCGCTGATGGTCAGCGACGGGCTGACGATCAGCGTAGCCGGGTCACCTTCGTCAAAGCTTGCGGCGAAATGGATACCGCCAGCAGCACCATTGAGATCCACCACGGGTGCTGCATTGGCAACCAACGACAGATTGAGAACCGCAACGCCACTATCGGCAATCCCGTCAGAGACGGTAAATGCAATGGTTCGGCTGCTGCCTGTCATCGGGCTGGCGCTGTTCTCATATTTCAGCGTGCGCAGCACCTGCTGGTAGTCGGCGACGCTCGCCGTGCCGGTGAGGGTGAGTACCCCGGTGCTCGCGTTGAAGCTGGCGCTGATACCGGTGCCGCTGGTCGTCACGCTGAGCACTTCCGCCGTACCGTTCTGGCGGCCGTTGATCACGACCTGGGCGGAACTCAGCGTGGCGTCGTCAGCATCGCTGACCGTCAATGCCGGGTTGGCGATGGTCGTGGCCGGGGCGCCTTCAGCGTAGCTAGCACTGCTACCGGTCCCTGCCGCGCCACCATTGAGATCAACCACGGGCCCCTGGTTCGGGCCCGTCAGGGTCACTGTGGAGATTCTGACAATGCTGTGGTCTTCACCATCGTCCACCGCAATCTGAACCTGCCGCGCCCCCAGCGTGGGGCTGCCGCCACTGTTGCTGTAGCTGAGGGTGCGCAATACCTGCTGGAACTGGGTAATGGCACGTGCGGTGCCGCCGCTGCCGGTCACCGTCAGCAGGTTGCGGCTGGCATCCCAGTTGGCCACCAGGTTGGTGCCGGCGGTATTGACACTCAGGGTCTCGGCAATCCCATCCGGTGCATCCAGAATGATGGCAGTGAGGGTGGTGAGGGTGCTGCCGTCGTCGTTGAGGGTGGCATCCGGGGCCACCAGGATGCTGGCTTGGTTGTCGCTGATGCTGTGGTCAGTGCCGGGGTCGACGCCATTCAGGTCGGTGACCGGCCGGGGGTTGAGTGGGCTGGCGGGGGTTCCGCCTCGCAGTTGGTCAAGGGTGAAGCTCAGGGGGTTGCCGTCGACATCTACCAGGGCGTCGGGGTCCAGCCGTCCGTCATAGCGGATAACCTGGACGATCTGCCCGGCGTCGTTGTAAACGGTTTCGGTGAGCTCCCCTTCGGGGTTGATCATGCCGACCTGCCAGCCTCGGCTGTCGTACAGGTAGTGGGTGCGTGCGCCAGTGGCGTCTTCGGTCATGCGAAGACGGCTGTTCTGGTCGTAGTGGTAGCGGGTGGTGCCGTAGTCGGTGGCGCCGGCCGTCTGCTGCTGGCTGATGCGGTCGCCCGCCCGGTTATAGACGGTGGTGGTGACCAGGCCGTGTGGGGCGCTGGTGACGACGGTGTTGTTGGCGGCGTCGTAGCTGGTGGTGCTGATGCGCCCACTGCCGTCTTGCAGGGTGCGCAGACGGCCCAGGCCGTCGTAGGTATAGCTGGTGACGTGGGCGTCACCGGCGGTGGGGCTGCCGCTGGTGTTGCGGGCGCCAATGCTCATCAGCAGTTCGCCAGCGGCGCTGTAGACGTAGCGGCTGGTGGCGCTGTCGGCGGGAATGCCGTTGCCACTGCTGTCGAGGGCGGTGTAGCGCGTCTGGCTGGCCCGCTGGCCACGGGCGTCGTAGGTGTAGTCGATCCGTTCGGCCAGCTGCTTGTCGCTCAGGCCGTTGACCCAGCTCTCGAGGGCGGCTTCGGTGTAGCTGCCGCCGCTGTAAAGCTGGCCGGTGTGAAGAATGCTGCTTTGAATCTGTCCGTCGGCGGCGTGGCCGTTGGCGTGGTAGCGGTTCTCGGTGACCCGCCCTTCGGCGCTGATGATGAAGCGCAGGTGCTGTTCGTTGTCGTAGAGGTAGCGGGTGGTGAGTCCGTTGCCGGGCTGACCGGCGCCGGCGCCATCCGGGTCGGGGGTGAGGTAGACGGTTTCTGTGCTGAGCTGGTTCTGGGCGTTGTAGCTGCGCCGCACGGTGTTGCCACCGGCATCGCGCACTTCGGTGAGGTTGCCATTGCTGTCGTAGGCGTAGTCCACGGCGCGGCTGGTGCTGCCGGTGACACTGGTGGTGACGCGGGTGATGTTGTCGTCGCTGTCGTACTGGTATTCGGTGGTGCTGCGAACGCCGTTGCTGGCTTCGGGGCTGACCACGCGGGTCAGTCGTTGCTGGGTGTCGTAGTGGTAGTGGGTGACCAGGCCAAGGGCGTCGGTGACGTCGGTGCGCCGGTCGGCAATGTCGTAGTTGAAGGTGGTGGTGCGGTAGACGGGGCTGCCCTGCACGACGGCTTCGCGCTGGGCGAGGCTGGCAACCCGGTAGTCGTTGCCCACCTGTACGTAGGTGATCAGCAGCTCGGAGCCGTCGCTCTGGGAAATGCCGGCCAGCCGGTTGCTGGTGCCGTCGTAGGTGTAGGTGGTGGTGTAGCGGTTGATGCCGGATTCGGCGGTGATGTCGTTGGGGTTACCAAGATCCACCCGTACCTGGGATAGCCGCCCTTGGCCGTCATAGGTGTAGCGCACGCGTATGGCGTCGGTGGCGGCGTCCATCCGGTCAATCCGGATGTTGGTGAGGCGGTTGCCGGAATAGGTGAGTTTGGTGGTCTCAACGGTGGCGCCCGTGGCATCAACCACACGGACTGCGGTGATGAGGGTACCGGCGCCGTTGTAGTCAAACGCAAGGCCGTGACCGTCACGGTCCTGAGCCTTGATGATCTTGCCGTTGCTGTCGAAGGTCTCTCGCAGCCCGCTGCTGCCTTCTTCGTACACCCATTCGCTGCCAACCTTGGAAAGGGTGTCGTGGGCGCCGGACCCGTCCGTGCTGATCCACTTGCCGGTGCCGCTGTCGTAGGTGAATACGGCGCGATGTCCATCGCCGTTGACGCGGGTGATCTCACCCGTGCCCGCGCCGGCAGGCAGGTTCAACAACCGCCGGTAGAAGCTCAGCTGCCAGTTGTCGCCGTTGTCATCATCCAGCAGCCCCCGGCTGTTGTAGGTCCGGGTGGCCATGACATCCAGGCCCAGTGCGGCAAGGTAGTCGTCCTGGCTCTGAATGACCAGGTTGCCATTGGCGGCGTTGACCCAAGCACGATCATTGCCGTTCCCCAGCCGGGCGTTGCCCTGTGCCCCAAACCCGTTGAGATGCGCCAATGACCCGTTGTACAGGCCCAGACCTTCCCCAGCGACGATTCCCGTCATGATGCGATCACCCTTGCGTTCCTTGCCAATGAACGCCAGTGCTCGCGTCCATGAAAGCTCGTTCAGCCCTCATACGCGTGATCAGTACATCAGGACGGGTTGTTAAGGTCCAGAAGGTGAGATGCTCGTAACTAACTGTATTTTTTGATTATCTTTTTACGCTAGGGCGTCAAATCCACCTAAGCCGTTGAATCGTTCCCTCAGCATCGCCAAGGCCCTGGCATGAAGCTGGGATATTCTCGGGCGACTGAGTTGCATCAGCTCGGCGATATCGCTGAACGACAGATCGAAATAGTAGTGATAGCGCACTACATCACGATGCCGACCCGGCAGACTTTCGACGATCTGCTTGAACTGTTCGCGCAGCACCGACAGCTCATCCTCATGGTAGGGCTTGGTCGCCTGTGCGCTCTCATCCCAGAAAAGTGGGGAGTCCTCCAGCAGCATGCCAATGGCAAGGCCAACCGCGACATCGACGAGTTCCGACAGTGGATCCTTGGCATCGTGGTCGGCGACAAGTGACTCTCTGCGCTCCTTTCGTACCCGTCTCGACAAGGCCAGCTGGGCGCGCTGTTCAGTGTGCTTGTCCACGCCATCGCGCAGGGCGCCGATGATGCGCTTCCTGCCGAAGGTTGCAAACGATGCGCCACGTGTCGGGTCGAAGCGATCAATTGCCTCCAGCAATCCGATGGAGGCGATCTGAATCAATTCCTGTGGGTCAAGATCAGCATCGCGCCGGGCTTCGTTGTAGAAGCGGAAGGCCAGGGCTCTGGCCAACCAGAGGTAGTGTTGCGCCAATTTCTCGCGCGCCCCGACATCTCCTTCGGACCGCCAGAGGTGCCATAGTTGACGTTCATCGAGCGCCTGCAGTGCAGCAGGATCTTGGACGTTGGGCTCGCTCACGAGCCCTCACACCGCGACGAAGCTATTGACCAGTGAAGCCGTCAGCAACGCCCACCCATCGATGAGCACAAATAGCAGAATCTTGAGCGGCAACGAAAATGCCAGCGGCGGCACCATGATCATTCCGAGGCTCATCAGCGCACTCGCCACGATGATATCGAGCAGGATGAACGGGAGAAAGACGATAAAGCCGATTTCGAAGGCGCGCCTTAGCTCGCTCAGCATGAACGCGGGAACGAGATGGATCGTCTCCACACCCGAGATATCTTCTGGAACCGGGCTATCCGCGAGATCCAGCACCAGCGCGAGATCCTTCTCCCGCACCTGGGCGATCATGAAGCCGCGAATCGGCAGTAGGGCGCGCTCCGCAAACGCCTTGTCGTCGAGCTCGCCCGCAATATACGGGCTGAAAGCACTCTGGTTGATATCTGTCCACACCGGCGCCATCGTCAAGGCAGTCAGCAACAAGCCAAAACTGATCAGTACCGCGTTCGGCGGGGTGGAGGGCATGCCCAGACTATGGCGCAGCATCGCCAGCACGATAATGATGCGGGTGAAAGCGGTGGTCATGAGCAACAGCGAGGGGGCCAAGCTGAGAACGGTGAGGATGAGCATCAACCTCAGCGGCGTGCTCAAGTTTCCGGCCTGGTCACCATCCAACTGGACGGAACCCCCAGGGAAAACCAGATCGGGCGTATCAGCCGCCATCCCGAGTGCAGGCACCAACGCAATCGTGGCAAGGGCCAACAGACGGAACATCCTGTCAGCTCCCATCGTCGCCTCCCAACAAGGTTGTAGCGATACCGGAGGACGCAACGACAACAAGCACCTGCTTGCCCTCGACCTCAAGCAGGACCGCTTGTGAGGTTGGGGTCAGTCGCCGAACCGCTCGCAGCTGGATGAGCTCAGAGGAGGCAGACGTGCCAATAGCCAGACCGCGCCGGCGAAAATGCCTGACCAGCAGGATGCCGATGCCAGCCACCACGCAGAGGTAAAGTAGAACGACCGCCATACGCCATACACCGACACCACTGCCAGGGTCACTGGATATTTCAGCAGCCGTGCCGAGCACGGGAACCGCGAGCCCGAGACTGGCCAACATCAAGGCACCGACAGTCACTCTACGCCCAGGCTCCCTTGAGCAGCTTGCCGCCAATCGCCCCGTCACGAGAGCGCGCTTGCGTCTTCGAGTATCTCGGTGACTTGAACACCAAACTGATCATCCACCGCCACGATATTGCCTCTGGCGATAACCCGCCCTTCGAGGATCAGGTCTACAGGTGAATCCACCCCTTGTTCAAGGGACACAACTCCACCCTCTTTCAACGCAAACAACTCGGCGACGCTGAGCTGACAACTGCCCAAGCGCGCAGAGAGCCCGACCTTGACATCACGGATCAGGTCGATCTGCGCGTCTACCCATCGCTTGCCTTCACGATCACCGGGCCGATCTCCGATTTCTTCGAATTTGATCGGCGCGACTGTTGCTTCTTCGTCACTCATTTTGTCCCTGCCTTATATAGAACCTGATTCCACACGAATTGCCTTCTGCCCACCCCGCGCGCCAAGCCGGGCAAATCCCAGCTTTACGCCACCGCTGGCCATGGCCACCTGGACGGGGCTTTGGGTTTTCGCCGACAGCAATAGAGTGTCGCCCACCTGCATGTCCCTGAGGTCACCCACGCTTACGGCATCATCAAGAAGAAGTACATCCATACCCAGCGCAATACTGTTGATCGCCCGACTGCGAGATACCAATTGGTAAGAACCACTCGCTTGATGGGACGCCTGGCTTACGGGCAAGCAGGACCCGGGCACAACGATGGACATCAGCGACTGACCTGCAGGTTCAGCAAGGATATCCACACGGACTGCCCCGGTCGTGCTGGCACAGAAGTCGGGCACCTCCAATGGATTCACCACGCCACAAGGCTCCGCGTCGGAGCGAGATCCGACGACAATTTCCGCAGCCAGATCGCACGCCGCGAGGGATGCCATCTCATGCGCCGCTGCGTCGAACAGCTCTGTCGCGGGATCGGTATGGTGAAGGCGCTGCCCCAAAAGCCGAGCACAAAGACCAGCTGAGTCTGGTACCACGACCAATACTGAATTGCCTCCTACCCGAAGCATCCGCCACTCGAGCGGCCTCGATCCGTCAACCTGCCACGGAGAAACCGCTGGTATGACCGGGGGATGATCAACAGGCAACCACCGCTCGCTCCAACGCACAGTGGCCTCGGAGGCGCGACGCTCCAGACCAACAAGGTGCGAGCGCCCCAGAATTCGGAAAGGACGCATCATCCCTAGCGACCCGACAAACTGTTGTAGACATCCTCGATCATCTGGCTCGACACGTTCATAACCTGCGAACTCGCCTGATAACCACGCTGGAGGATGATGATATCGGCGAACTCCCGAGCCAGCTCAATATTGGCCAGTTCCAAGCTTCGGGGCACGAGACTGCCCAATCCACCCTCGCCAGGAACACCGCGTCCGATTGATGCGTCTCCACCGGAGAAGTAGACGCCGTCAACGCTGACCAACTGCTGGGGGTCCGACACCGATGCCAGCGCGACTCGCTGGCCGACTTCGGTTTGTCCGTTGGAGTATGTCAGCGTCACCACTCCTTCTGGATCGAACGCGAAATTCGTCAGTCGCCCGATCCCGTATCCATCGTCGACCTCAGCCTGCAGTGTCGATGTCGTGCCGCCCGAGAACGATGTCGCACCATCGAGACTACCCGGAGTGCCAAAGTCGAGCATGATGGAAGAGGTCTCCCCTGAGGCTGCGACTACCGTAAGGTCCAGCGTACTAAAGCCAGGCGATGGAAACCCTGCCCCCTGGAAACGAATTTCGCCGTCGAGCAACTCGACGCCATCCTCATCCTCCACCGTGACGGTCCAGCTTCCAGATGTCGTACTACCGTTATTCGTGAACGAAAGCGACAACTCCCGCTTTGTACCGTCGGCATCGAAGACTTCAAGGCTGCTGATATCGTGAGCGTCATCTCCGGTTGACAAATTGCCCGAGAACGAAATCCCGGTTGTTGGACTCGGCGGATTGGTTTTGTCGAGATCAATTACTAGATCGCCCACGCTCCCGCTGGCGTTGGCTTGAAGCCGCCCCCCGGTCGTTGGATCTATCAGTCGTCCGCTCTCGTCAAGGTCAAACTGCCCCGCTCGCGTGTAGACCAACCCGTTATCGGTCTCGAGAACGAAGAACCCCTGCCCACGAATGGCCATGTGCGTAGCCGTCCCGGTTTCGCGAATTTCGCCAGCGAGGAATCTGCGACCGCCCGTCGTTACTGAAGCACCGAAGCCAGCGGGGTTCCCTCCATTGTTGGACCCCAGATCGTTCCTGCCTTGGGGGTCGTTCGGGATATCGAAGAACAGCAGATCGGATCCCTTGAAGCCGACCGTGTTGAGATTAGCCACGTTATCGCCGATCACGTCGAGCGCCTTCGAGAATGAGAGAAGGCTAGTCAGGCTCACATAGATACTGGTTAGTCCGCTCATGTCATTCCTCAACGTATCAGCGTGATCTGGGCGGGAGACACATCCGGAATGACGTTCCCATCAGACTGCCTGATGGTTATCAGAGGCCCGCCAGAACGGAAACTCAGGGTGGTGACCTCTCCCACTGCGGTCTGCCCACCGTTGCCAATGACCTCAACCGTGCGTCCGATGAGGCCTATGGTCTGTGTCGATGCCTGAAGCGTCAGAAGCGCATCAATGTTTTCGCCGACGAGCCTCAGTTGCTCAACCGAGCTGAATTGCGCGAGCTGAGCAAGAAACTCTCGGTTGTCGACGGGCTCAAGCGGATCTTGAAAGTTCAGCTGCGTGAGGAAGAGACGGATGAAATCGTCCTGACTCACACCAGCGCGATCCAGATTATTGAGGCCGGCGCCGAAAACGCCACCAACGGCTTCAACTGCCATGTGTGTGCTCCTCTGAAAAGATGTCGGAGGCTTGGCCGGGACGCGACTCCCAAGTGACCTCACCATTCACTGTGATCGAGAGCAGGGTCCGGTTGATTGACTCACAAAATGCCTTGATTCGACGGACCATTTCGCCTTCGTTCCGCGCCAATGAACTCGGCACCCTCACTACGATGCTCAGCCCTGCCCCAGCCTCAGATATCTGCACGACCATGGGACTCCAAGCACGCATCGATTGCTTAAGCGCTGGCTGAAAGCGACTAATCGCCTCGGGTCCACGCGCCAACTGCTGAGGGCGTGCCGAGCTGCGCTCGGGGCCAAAACTGGCGGGGCTATGAGCGTGAGCGCGTTTCGAAAGCTGCCCTACGAGACCGGAGAATTCCCCTCGACTCGATGCGATACGGGCTTCAGCCGTCAACATTGGCCCAGCCGAATGCGCCTTGGCCACAGCCTGCGTGGCGCCATCCTGGCCCGGCAAAGTATTCGCGCCTCCGCTCGCATGACGGTTCGATTCGTGGGCAGGTCGATCGCCTCCGAACGCCCGATACTCGATCACGCTGTCGAAAATATCCCGGAATGCCTTCTCCTCCATGCGGCGCTCTCTGAGCGATAGCTCACCAGTAGGGGAGGCGGGGCGATTCAACCCCAGAGTTGTATCCACACTCATTTTCGCACCCTCCTCATGAGCCAAAGCTCCTCAGCTTCTGTGTCCAACCGATTGCCCAGCATCTGTCGGTGCCGATTCTCTTCAACTCTCAGTGAATCCGATACCGAGTCTTCCTTTCGGCGCTTGGCATTTACCGCGATCTCAGCCTGTTGCACGGCGGCGGCATCTGCACGAACACGCGCCTCCGCTGCCTGCAGGGACGAAAGCTGTTCAGCAGATCTGTCCATGCTCCAACACAGTCCCGGCATGTCGATCGACTGCCCTGCCGCAACGGCAATGCCCATCCGGGCACCGGTCTCGGTGAAGGCGACATCTGCACGATCGCGGACGTGCTCACTGCGGGATAGGGCCGCTTCGCATTCAGCCCGCGTGACCTTCGCCTGGTGTAACTCGAGTGTTACGAGTCGCTTCAGGGACGACAGCATATTGCCGCGATGGCTGCTCATCATGAGAGCTCCAATATCGATCGCAAACGCGACATCTGGCGGCTTCGATCCTCCGCCTGAGACACGTCCTGCCGGAAATGCTTCCATAGCTTCGGTGCAATACGAATCGCAGCGTCAAGCTCCGCATTGGCGCCCTTCTTGTAGAAGCCGAAGTTCACCATGTCCTTCGATTCATCGTATAACGACAGTATCTCCCGGCACCGCTCAATAGCCCGGTATTCAGTATCTGAGCTCAGTGTACGCAGCAGTCGGCTCGAACTCTTGAGCGGATCAACTGCAGGAAAGCGCCCTTGATTTGCAAGCTCTCTGGATAGAACGATATGTCCATCCAATGTGGCCCTGGCATGGTCCGATACGGGCTCGTTGAGATCGTCACCCTCCACGAGTACCGTCACGATCGCGGTGATGCTGCCGACACCGACTCTGCCTCGACCCGCTCGCTCCAGCAGACTCGGGAACGACGAAAACACGGATGGAGTGTATCCACGCGAGGTCGGCGGCTCGCCCGCCGCAAGACCGATCTCCCGTTGAGCCATCGCCAGTCGGGTGATGGAGTCCAGCAACAACAGTACTGTACGTCCCTGGTCCCGGAAGTACTCCGAGATTGACATCGCCGCCAACGCTGCCTGGCGACGCACAAGTGCAGTCTGATCGGCCGTCGCGACGATAACGACTGAGCGTTCTAGCGCGGCGCCCAAATGCTCTTCGATGAAGTCTCGAACCTCGCGACCCCGCTCACCAATCAGTGCGACGACGCTCACTTCTGATGTCGAAGAGGCGGCGATCATCCCCATCAAGGTGCTCTTCCCGACGCCACTGCCTGCAAAAAGCCCCATTCGCTGGCCAACGCCAACCGTGGCACACAGGTCGATGACCCTCACCCCGGTGCCGAAAACGTCACGGATCCGCTCACGCTCAACGGGATTCGGCGGCGGTGCCTGGAGCGGCTGCAACGATTCAGCCGGAATGGGGCCCTTGCCATCGAGGGGCCCGCCCATCGCGTCAATCACCCTGCCCAGGAGGGCCGGACCGACGGGAACATGCGGGAACAAACCCGTTGCCATGACCTCTGATCCTGGGCGAATACCCTGCACGGCACCATAGGGCATCAAAATGGTCGTCTTGTCCCGGAAGCCGACGACCTCCGCCTTAATCGGCTGGTGGGTATTGAGGCCGAATATTTCGCACATCTCTCCAATGGACGCGTCGGGGCCATCCGCTTCGATGGTGGCCCCATGGCATCCGGTTATGGCGCCGACCTGCGGCACCAGATGTGCCCCTGTCAGGGCTCCGGTGATCGGGGTGACGTCAATCAGATCAACTGCCATCGGGTGCCTCCATGCGCGCGCGGGCATCCAGGATGTGCTGCTTCATACGCCCCAACTGAACCTCAAGGCGACCATCAAGCGAGCCCCGATCCATTCCGAGGATGCATCCACCGACCCTGACCCGGGCATCCTGCACAATTTCGACAGGCGGGCTGACTGCGGCCGTAAGGACTTGCCGGCCATCTTCCCCGAGATGCGCCCAATCGTCGGGAGAAAGGCGGATGCTGGTCACTGATCTACTCTCGGGAACCTGATTCATCGTTGCGCGAACGACATCAATGATTCCGTTGCGGCGACCAAGCGCGTCTCCGAGAACTTTGATGACTGCGGCAAAGGCGATCTCGACGGCGGCGTCCACGATCTGCGATTCTGCATCCCGTCGTTCCTGATGCAGCGCCTTGAGCACCTCTTCAATCGCCGCGAGGCGTTCAGACCAAGCCTCCTCACCATCCTTGATCGCTGTCGCGATCCCTGCGGCATATCCTTCAGCTGTCGCTTTCTCCCTCAGTTCGGCCAGTTCATTGAGCTGAGCCAAACGACTTGCCTCCGAGTCGGCAAGCGTCTGTGCGCGGACCTCGGAGCACTGCTCTACGTCGTGCGGCTTGGTGGTGCTTGACACATCCAGATCCTTTGCCGGCGCGGGCATCGGTATCGCCACAGCAATTCCGTTCGTCACGCGCCCACTCTTGATCAAAGCACCCACCAGATGCCCTCCTTCAGGCTATCGATAGGCATGGGAATGCATGAATCCTTCATCAGGCGGCCTGCTGCCTCTCGGCTGCATGTCTGACGCATTCGCGAGCGGCGCGTATCGCATCAATTCTCAACCCCTGATCAATCAGATGGCGTTCATCCGCGAGCAGCGTCGTCCGCATCCATCCCGGCACCATCCCGCTTAAATATTCCATGTGCATGGCTGCGACCGAATCAGCACCATCAGGGCGGCTGGGCTCCGCCTGAAGCACTTCTTGCACCAACGCACGAACCTCATCAAGGCTGAGCGATGCAGATCCTGGAGGCAACGACCGTATCACCGCCTCAAGGTGGGGCCGACGTGAGGCTCCCAGGCGGGCAAGCATCCATCGCCGATCCTCGGCGCTCAACGTGCAGAGCGCTACCGCAATCAAACGGTAGTTACGATCGAGCATTGGTCACCTCTTCACCTTGGCTGATCCATGTCTGTAATTCGTTCAGTAGCGCTTCCCGATCAGCCCCCCCCAATCGTGCAGAGCTGGACAGTGCCCTTAGAACCAGAGCCACACCCCCCACCAGGAGCAAGAACACTCCCATTCCAATCGCCAAAACAATCCCCGGAGACGAGCCTGAGAACCACCCTGAGAAATGCGTTCGATTGTCACTCGCTGGAACTGCATCTGTGCCTAGGATCTGCACGGCATTGGACTCGACAATTGAAATGGCATCCCCACGTTCGTGTCGCAGCCCCACTGCATTGTCAATGGAGATTCGAAGCGCTTCCTTGAACGTATCGTCGACAACCCCCGGCAACATTACCGAGATGGTAAGTCGCCCTACCGTCGGGGGCCCCGGCATGGTACGGACATCGCGGTACCGGTACGGCATCGTTGCACCGCCGACGGCTGGTTGACGGCCCACATCGCTGTCCAGTGACTCAGACAGTTCCAGCGACACCATCTCCGTCGCACCTGGCAAAGATTCAGGCTGCACGGGCAGGGCAGTTTCGCTTCGTGGCGCACTCATCCATGTGGTATGTCGAATGGGATATCCACCGTGGTCGAGTTCGACATTTACCTGCACGTGAGCACGCGCACCCACAAAGTACGAAACGATATCTGAGACCTTCTCCTGATAGTAACGCTCGTAGCCCTTCTTGGTGCCTAGCCAAGTATCAGTCCCTTCGACATCCGCGTCCGAAGGGGAAGACCTCACGAGACTGACACCAGCCTGATCATGAAGCGTCACGTTTGCCGGCCTCAACCCAGGAATTGCCGAAGCCAATAATCCGCGAACGCCACTCACCTGCTGGTGGGCGAGATGCGCCCCCTCCTTGAGCACCAGCACCACTGATGCCGATGCAGCACTGCCATCCTTGGCAAACAGTCCTGTCTGAGGCAGAACCAGGTGGATTCGCGCGTGCTGAACAGGATGAAGTGAAGCAATTGTCCGCGCGAGTTCTCCCTCGAGTGCCCTCTGATAATTGATTCGCTGCGTAAAGTCGGTCATGCCGAATTCGATATCATTAAACAACTCGAACCCGGGCAACTTCCCCAGCGGCAGGCCATGCTCGATGATCGTGGCACGCGCTTTCTGCACATCGGACTTTGTTACAAGGACGCGTCCGGCATCTTGGTCGAGCCTATACTCAATACCATCCTGCGTTAGCTGATTGGCGACCTCAGTTACCTCTTGGGGCGTCAACCCATTAAAAAGCGGTTCATAGCGCTCCATTGTTACCCACACTGCTGCAATACCCACAGCCACGAGAAACGCCAGTCCACCTAGCCCAAGAGCCCACTGCTCATTGACGGTACGTTCAGACCACCAGCTGCCAACTAGCATGATCCTTCCTTGAGCTCAGTACCGATAGTTCCAAGAAGCGGCATCAGATCTGCATCCTCATGACTTCTTGATAGGCTTCTACCAACCGATTCCTAATCTGTACCGTGAGGTCAAGCGAGATTCGTGCCTTCTCGATATCCAACATGACCTCATGGAGATTCTCCGCCTTGCCCACGATCAGACTCTGCATCGATACCTCGGCATTTCGGATCGCGCCATCGACCTCATCGATCTGAGCTGCGGCCCACGCGTACAGTCCGTTGTCGGCCCTATCAAGCCCGAGGTTCCGATTCACCGCAGTCACCTCGCCTGATACCTGCCCTACCGCCGCAATCGCATCTCCACTCATGTTCCACTCCCGATCCGCAACGCACTCTGGAACATCTGTCTGGCTGCACCAACTGCCTTCACATTCGCCTCATAGGCCCTCACGGCCATCATGATTTCAGTCATCTCGAGTGCCACCTGAATACCCGGTCGATAAATGTTTCCCTGCTCATTCGCGAGCGGATGCTCCGGGTCATGAATCAACCGGGCGGGGGAGTTAGAGAGCGCTACTCGAGACTGAACACCACGAATTGCCGCATGTTCGTTAGCACCAACGCCCTCCTCGCCCATCAATCCAGCGAAATTCACCTGTTCGGTGATCACTCGAAGAGGACGATAGACAGCGTCCGGGGAGGAGCTTGTGTTCATCGCGTTAGCAATATTCTGTGCAGCGGCTTCCATACGAAGGCGCTCCGCAGAAAGCCCGCTGCCGCTGATTTCAAGAACACCAAGCAACTGACTCATCTCTGGGTACTCCCGATCGCGATCTTGTTCAGGGCACCGAAGTTGCCAAGCGCTGTGATGATGGCTTGGTAATGCAAGGTGTTCTTGGTCAGCTCTTCAACCTCCTTGTCGAGCTGTACGGGGTTTGTGTCGCTCTGTACGGGCCAAGCATCCAACCGAAGGTCAGAGACCATCGCGTCTAGACGATCAGCCCTCGCGCCACTAGTTAATGCTGCGCCCAGGTCCGACATTAGGGCATCAAAGTTCAAGCGGGTCGCCACATAACCTTCGGTCGCATGATTTGCAATGTTATTGGCAATAAGTCCATGGTTCATGATTCTCGCATCCAACGCGAGCACTGCCATCTCTTTGGTAACGCTGGTTAGTGCTTCGATCACCTGATTTCTCCTACCAGTCGTATGAAACTTTTACTGAACGATAAGTTCGGCATGCAACGCTCCGGCACGCTGAATCGCCTGTAGAATCGAGATAACCTCTCTGGGCGTCGCCTTTATCCCGCCAAGAGCGGTGGCCAGTTCGGACACATTTGCGCCACTTGCCAAGACGACAGTCGCTGCTTCCGCCTCCAAGGCCTCGATCCGGGTGTCTGGCACCACCACGCTGCGTATCGCATTGCCCGGATCGACCAACAACGAAGGCTGCGAGACACGAAAGTCAGTTTCAATCGATACGCTCAAATTCCCCTGCGTTATCGAAACTGCGCCGAGTCGAACATTCCCTCCACTCACGATTGTTCCCGTACGCTCATTAACCACCACGCGAGCGAGAAGATCGGGCGTCACGCTCAGAGATTCCACCTGCCGGAGCACATCCACCAGACGCTGTCGTTCCCCATCGTTCAAACGGAAGGTGACCCGACTGGGGCCCTCGGCAATAATGTCAGCACCCAGCCGAGCCTGCCCGAACTCCGCTGCCAACGCCTGAGCAATTCGACTCGCCGTTGTGTAGTCCGGTGAGTGCAGTAGTAAGTGGATTGCGCCCGACGCACTCATGACACTTGAGGGCGATGTAGCTTCGACTAGGCCACCTTCGGATACTGTACCGACGGTTGGGTGGTTCTTTTGCAGAAGATTGCCGAAGGCGTCGTACCGATAACCGCCAACCATCACAGGCCCTTGGGCCAACACGTACGTTTGATCATCGGCGCCCTGAAGCGGAGTCAGGAGAAGCGTACCGCCCACTAGGCTTCGGGCGTCTCCGATACAAGAGACACTGATGTCGAGCTTATCCCCTGGATTAGCGTGTGGCGGCAGGCTTCCGGTGACCATGACAGCCGCGACATTCCTCGACGTGATCTGAGCGTCGCCTACATGAACACCGAAGCGCTGCAGCGCGTTACCCAGCGACTGCATCGTTGCACGGCTCCGAGGCCCATCGCCCGTCCCGGCCAAACCCACAACCAAACCATATCCAACGACCGGGTTCTCGCGTGCCCCTTGGATTCGAACCAGCTCTTTAATCCGAACTGGTGAACTTTCCTGGAACAAAGCGCCATCTTGTTTCGCAGCGAATGCCGGAATCTGGACAAACAGCATGCCAACGAATAGAGCCGCAAGTTTACGCATGCCCTAAAACCCAAGAAAGTGAAAGAATCGACGAAACAATCCCGGGCGCTGTCCATCGCTGACCCACCCCTCACCATTAAATCGGATTAGTGCATCTGCGAGCCGCGTGGATAGCACGGTATTTTCGGCCGACACATCTTCTGGCCGTATGACCCCCTCCACCGATATCTGCTGCAACTCTCCATTAATGACGATTTCCTGCCTGCCCCGAATGAGCAGCCCACCCGAAGGCGTCGCCCGCTCCACAAAGGCGGACAGTTGCCCCTGAATTCGCCCCACCCTCGCTGTACGCGCAGCGCCCGCGCTATCGGTCTCGATAGAAGCACCTACACGCGACAACCCGGAACCATCGGTAAGGCCGGCGTCAACACCGAACCCAGCATTGGACGAGGTATCCGATCGACTCTCGGCAGTGGCAGCCTCTACGATAAGCACCGTAACCTGATCCCCAACCTTACTCGCGCGCGGGTCGGCGGTAATTGCCGTGAACTGATTGACATCGAACAGGCTGGCTGACCAGGCGCTGGTGACTCCAGCCACCAGAGCAAGCGTTGTTGAAGCCAGCAAAGCCGTACGCAGGATCATGGCGCGACCTCAACCATGGATTTTCCCGTGACTTCCGCTAGCAGCGGGGCTTCAGCTCCCTCGCGAACGATCTCCACTTCTTGCCCCTTGTTGGCACTTTGTTTCGCCATCGCGCTGAAATTCAATACAACTGAGCCACTCCGAATCGTGGCTTGAACGGGCCGACCTCGCCTCACATCGGGGCAGGCCTCAACAAAAGCAGCCAGTATTGGCTCCCCGACAGGGATGCTGCCTTTGGCACATACTGCACGTTCGTCTATTACAGCTGGCACATCATGAAGCGACGCAAGGTCGAAGGTCTTCCAAGCCACGTCGCGCGTAAAGACATCCTGCCCGGAAGAAAGATGCCGGATTGGCACAGGTGCCTGTCCATATGCGCGCACCTCAAACCACTGGACGTGGGTTGCCATAAACGCATCGCCACACTTGATGTCAAGTGCCAACCACTCCCGTGGCTTCACCTTCTGGATAACACGGGGACGACTTTCGATAGTCGTCACTTCTCGATTGCCACAGGGATCTCCTGGAGGATTTGTAATCGGCTCAAGATCAACATGCTCGACATTTGCCGGCATGTAGCCCGCCAAGGCCGTGCGCGCAGCCACCACCAATTGCCTGTCCACCGTGGCCTCCACTTCCCCAAAGGCTGGCGCAGATGCAAAGACCATCGCGGATGCAAGAGTGACAACCGACAGAGCCGCACTGCTTAGAGTATTGGTCCGACTATCGTTCATGTACGCCCTAACGCCTCAACCCGTTAATCTCGGCAAGAATCTCATCTGAGACCTGCAAGACTCTTGCATTAAGCTGATACGCACGCTGCGCAGCAACAAGCTCAACCAACTCCTCGACAAAGTCGACATTCGCCGCTTCAAGAAATCCCTGACGCAAAAGTCCAAGACCAGCTTCCCCCGGCGGCGCCACGGCCGGTAAACCGACGGATTCGGTGGCTCTATACAAGCCCCCACCGATCGGATCTAAAGCTCCCGGGTTAACGAAATTCACCAACTGGATCTCACCAATATCAATACCAGTGGACTCTCCGGGGACATCGACAAGAATAACCCCGTCAGGTGCGATATTGATCTCAGTGGCGTCAACGGGAACTCGGAAGGATCCCGCCAGTCGATAGCCTTCACCAGTCACAATTTCGCCGAGATCGTTCACCCTGAAGCTGCCAAGCCGTGTGTAGGCGCTTGTGCCGTCAGGACGCTCTACCTCAAAGAATCCCTGTCCCTGAATGGCGACATCCAACGGCCTGTCTGTTTGGCGAAGGTCTCCCTGGCTGAATAGCTGCTCTACACTTGCCGCAACGGTGCCCATCCCTAGCGACATCGAGTAGGGGGCAAGCCGCGCCATTTCCGGTGATTGTCCTTGCGTCAACTGCTGGTACATCAAGTCTTCAAAGTTCACTCGGGCCTTCTTGAACCCTGGAGTGTTCACGTTGGCAAGATTATTGGAAGTGACGTCCAACCGCTGTTGGTGCGCGGCCAAACCACTCACGGCAATGAGCATTGAGTCGAGCATTCCCCCTCCTTAAACGTCGCAAGTTAATTGACAACGACAAATTAAAATTGACCCAGCCCATCGATGCCTATAGACAGCATTTCGTCGTGAGCCCGGAGCGCCTGAGCCGATAACGAGAAGTGTCGGGCGGTCTCCATAAGATTGGCCATTTCAAGAGCAGCACGAACATTCGATGCTTCTAACTGCCCCTGCAACACTCGAAAGCCAGAGTCGGCCGGCCGAGCTGGTGACAAACTTCGAATAAATCCTTCAGGTGACATAACGAGTTGGGCTTGATCTCCGAGATCAGCCATGCTCAACACACTGATCGTTTCGCCTTCAAATTGAATGCGACCATCATCGAGAACCGTAACGTCCTCACTTGGCAATCGAATTTCTCCCCCATTCCCGACCACCGGGTGTCCGGACGCTGATACCAGTGTTCCGGTGGCATCAAGCCTGAAATCACCGCGCCGGGTGTATGCGACCCCCTGATCCGTATGAACCTGAAAGTACGACTCGCCGTCGATATACAGATCCAACGTCCGGCCCGTGTGTACTGGCGCTCCGTGAGAACGATCCAACATGCTCGGCTGCTGCTCCATATCTACCCGATCGAGCGCCGCCGAGAAGCCAACGCTCGCAGGAAGCGCTACCCTTGCCTTGTATCCTGGCGTGCTGATATTGGCGAAATTCTCGCTGGCTGCTTGCAGTCTTTCCGCACTTAAAGCCATCGCTGCGGAGATGATGGATACTGTTCCCGACATTTCTAATCCCTTGTTTTCCGGATCAAATCGTGACTACTGGACTGCCACTCGGCCAAAGCTCTGCACCTTGGCAGTAGGCGAAATTTCTGACGTCGAAAGAACATTCAGGTGCGGGAGAGCTGCCTGGACTATACGGCGAACCAACTGCCGAATCATCGGGGGGCACAGCAGAACCGGCACGAGATTGCGGCTTAGCATCTCCTCGGTATGGCCAGACAGCCGCTTCACGAAAGCGTCAAGCCACGCACCATCCGGTGGAGTCGGCGTGGCGCCCTCTGCCTTCCAGCTCCATTCACGGATGACACGATCAACAGAAGGATCCAGTGTCAGCACGTGCAGCTGCCCGTCAGCACTGACAAAGCGTTGCGTGATTGCTAGTGACAGCCGCTCTCGCACTTGCTCCGCCAATTGCTCAACATCCTTGACCTGTCTGCCGGCGTCAAGAAGGCCTTCCAGAATGAAGTCCATGTTCCGAACCGGAACGCGCTCCTTCACCAAGCTTTGAAGAACGCGCTGGACGTCACTGAGAGCCAGGACTGTTGGGATTAGCTCTTCGACCAGCGATGGCTGCACCTCTCTGACTCGCCCTACCAGCTTCTGCGTCTCCTGCCGCGTCAGAATCAAGTGCGCGTGATTGCGCATCGTCTCAGAAAAATGGGTTACCAGAACACTCAGAGCATCAACGACTGTGTGGCGTTGCTGCCTCGCTCGAGGACCGTCGGAAGGAGAAATCCATTTGGCAGGCAACCCGAACGTAGGGTCTCTCGTCGACACGCCATCAATATCAGCCGCCTCCTTCTGCCCTGTGTTGATGGCAAGAAGCATCTCTGGGTGCACGACACCATCGGTCACCGTCGACCCGAAAAACTTGATCGAATAACTCTCAGGTTGCCGCTTCCTATCCTCATGCACACGAACGGTCGGAATAACAACACCCATTTCGAGAGAAAATTGCTGACGAAACACCTTTATTCGTCGCAAAAGAGCGCCATCTTCCCCTCCGGCAAGCGGGACAAGGGCTGATCCTAAAACGATCTCCAATGGATCGACTGACAGTCCCGCATATAAATCAATATCTTCGGCCTGCCGACCTTCGACATCATCCGAACCCTCATTGGAACCGGATGTCTTACCCGATCGGACAGCCACAATCAGCAGAAGTCCGACAATCGCCGCCAAAAGCAGTACCGGAAATGCTGGAATCCCTGGCAGAAACAGTGCCAAAATAAGAGCAATAAGAACGATGACCAATGAACGTGGAAACCGCTGTACCTGGTTCACGATCTCGTCAGTGAGCTGCGCATCAGTGGCTGCCCTGGTCACAATAATGCCGGTAGCCGTCGCAATTACCAAGGCCGGAATCTGGGTCACGATCCCATCGCCAACGGTGAGCAATGTGAACGTCTGAAGCGCCTCCGCCCAGCCCATCTCAAGCTGGACTAAACCGATTGTCAGGCCGCCGATAATGTTGATCAGCACGATCACAATCCCCGCAACGGCATCGCCCTTTACAAACTTGCTCGCTCCATCCATCGCACCGTAGAAGTTCGCTTCCCTCTCGATATCACGTCTCCTCTGCTTTGCGTCGGCTTCAGTGATCATCCCCATGTTCAAATCGGCATCGATACTCATTTGCTTCCCGGGCATTGCATCCAGGGTAAAACGGGCTGCCACCTCCGCCACACGCTGCGCGCCGCTCGTCACCACGACGAACTGAACAATGATCAATATCAGGAAAACAACCAACCCCACCACATAATTACCGGCAACCACATGCTCGCCAATCGCTTGAATGACAGACCCCGCATGCGCCTCCGAAAGGATGAGTCGGGTGGCGGCAACGTTGAGCGCAAGTCGAAATAGCGTTGCAATTAACAGCAAAGATGGGAATGTTGAAAATGCCAATGGGCGATCAACATAAAAAGTCAGCAACAAAATAAGCAGCGCGAAACTTATATTCGTAATGAGAAGAAAGTCGAGAAGCCCCTTCGGAATTGGAGAGAACAGAACCAACAGAATCAAGATCACTGCGGCGATTACAGCAACCTCGCTCCTACTCCCAAATAGCAGCTTTATCACCGAACACCCCCGCCTTCCTGACGGGCGCGCTTGTACTTTCTGAGTATCAATGCAACGGGGCGGTAATGACGCTCTGAAATGTATTGATCGATATCAACCGCTCCAAACAAATCGCGGGCCAAAGTCTTATTTTCAACGACCGGGACACCGAACTTGAAGGCTTCTCTGCGCATAATTCTGGCACTGTCACCAGCTCCTTTAGCAACCACCTTTGGCGCAGGCATGTCCTTTCGCCGATACCGCAAGGCTACCGCCAAATGAGATGGGTTGGTAATAAGTACGTCTGCCTCCCCGACTCGTCCGGTACTAGCGGCGCGTTGACGCAATGACCGCTGAAGCTCTCTGCGTTTGGTGCGAACCTGCGGGTCCCCCTCCCTCCGCTTCGCCTCCTCCTTTAGCTCGCGCCTGCTCATCCTCATTTGTTTTTGATATTCCCAACGGACGTAAGCAAAATCCAATAGCGCAAGTCCCAAGAACGGAATAATAAGAAGGAAAAGGATGCTCGCTGACAACCCAAGCAAACTCAACTGCCATTGCTCAGGACCTACCTTATAGAGACCAAATATTTCCGGAAGTCGCGCCTGAATAATTAAATACAAGACACCTGCCAGCATCGATATTTTTATTACTGCCTTGCCACCCTCATAAAGTGTGCGCGCCGAGAATATACGCTTCAACCCCTCAGCCGGATTCAATCTGCCGAAATTGGGGGTTATCGGCTTCCAGGATAGGACCGGACCTGTTTGCAGCAGATTCGCCGCCACGCCCCCTACAGCAGTCAGCGCAAGTAGTGGCGCGATGACAACAATGCCACCTGTCGCCACATCGCGAAGCAACGCTAATGGGAACCCCCCAGCGAGCAACTCATTCCCAGACTCGATCAGGAGACTTGCTGAGAGCGCGAGCATTCTTTCAATCGCCCAAGGAGCAAATGCGAGAGCAGTTAAAAGGCCCGCGCCGAGTATCGCAAGTGAGTTCAGCTCGTGGCTCTTCGCGACCTGTCCTTGACGGCGCGCCTCCTCTAACTTGAAAGGAGTCGCTTTTTCAGATTTGTCCTGTTCCGCTCCTTGCTGCGCCACAATCAGGCCACTCCCGGAAGCAGTCGTTGCCAATATGAGAAAACCACCTCAAAACTGCGTCTTACAACCGGCTCCATATAGTTCATCGAGATCGCGAGGAGGACTATTCCTGTATAAACTTTAACAGGAAGGGCTACAAAGTAAGCGTTCACTTGGGGCATTAATCTCGACGCGACTCCCACGCCAAAATCTACGAGCATGAGCCCAACTACTGCCGGAGCGGCTAAAAGGAAACCAAAAACAAACATCAGGCCGAATTGACTGGAGAGCAACGCAATCGAAGGAATACCACCGTTCCCAATCGGGACTGCCGAAAAGGAATACGCAACTCCTTGAATCAGGGTGTGGTGCGCTTCGAACGTCAAGAATGCAACCGCCGCAATCATCGACAATAGGGTGCCGTTTAACGAAGTTTGCTCTTGTGTCGCAGGGTCAAAAACGGCTGAGATGCCAAAACCCATTTGGTAGTCAAGTAATCGACCTGCCAACATGTATGCGCCGAACACCGAAAGCAACCCGAAACCCATACTTACACCCAAAAGCAATTCTGCCGCCGCAGCCAAGAGGACCTCTACTCCTTCTGTGATGACTGGGAGCTCAACCGCCGATTGTGAGAACAGCGCTCCGATCGCGCCCAATCCAACGACCATGAATACTTTTATTCGCAACGGGACGGAGCTAAACCCAAGTACGGGGGTAGAAATGAGAATGCCAGCGATTCTTAATGACGACAATAAAGCCAAGAAAACCCAATTAATTTCGAGAGCTGTCGTCATTTGCGCTAGTTTATGTAGTTGGGGATGCCCGAAATTATCGCAACGCCGAACTCGACTAACGTCGCAAGCATCCATGGACCGGCCAACAACAGCAGCAAAAATATTGCGAACAGCTTCGGGATGAAGGTAAGTGTCATCTCCTGGATTTGGGTAACCACTTGGAAGATACTGATTACCAAACCGACTGCCATACTCGTGACGATAATTGGCCCAGCAACACGCGCGGCAACCCACAACATTTCGCGACTCAGCCCAAATGCTAAATCCGGCGTCATGAACAGATCCTAGTCCGCCGGTGCGCTATTGCCGCGCTCGTGCGCTGAAGCCTTGCGCACAACCTGGGCAATCAGCCTCTGGAACCCGACCAAACCTCCATCTCCTTGACCAAGAATGGAATTGACGAGTTTTTGCGCTTGCGTTGTATTCCCTTCTGCCTTCAGCAGAAGACTTTGTGCAAATTGAGCTGAGAAAGACTGCGGATTCAATCCCAATCCACGCCGCACCATGGGCTGTGCCGCCACCCCTTTTCCGCTCATCACTGCGACTACAGCGAGACCACCATGGGTTTCGCCAAATGTTCTGTCTAACGCCAAAGCTTCTTCAAAACTGCGCTTCGCGCCATCCAAGTCGTTTTGAAGTATCTGCACCCAACCCAGGCCATGCCAGGTTCCGATATGTTGAGGCATATGCTGAACTGCTCTAGCGAATGATTCGTTCGCTTTTCCGAAATCGAACAAAAGAAAATACGCGAAACCCAACCCTGACCACGCACGCCCATTGATCGGCTGCAGCTGAACCGCTCGAGAAAATTGCGACCATGCGGCTGGACCGTCCTGCTGCTCCAACGCAATACTTCCCTCTGCAATCAAGGCTGAAACGGTGTCGCCATTCAAAGTCAGTGCGCGTTGCGCCGCAGCCCGGGATAGTTCGGTGTCGTCATTGTCGAAATATAAAAGCGCAAGCTCGCCCCAAGCGTCGGAATTCTCCGGACTCCGCCCCAGATAAGCGAGATAATGCTTCTTTCCTTCATCAAAGCGCTCTAGATGATGAGCGCTTCGGGCATAGAGCAAATGGGCTTCATTGTTCTCCGACCACTGCGAATCAGTGAGACGACCTAATGTCGCGCACGCCTCTGAATATTTTCCACGCCCGCTGCTTGCGTAAGCGAGATTGTAGATTATCGCCTGATGGGGCTGTGCGCCTTCGCATGTATGAAGAAGCGCATCGAATTGACTTTCCGCCCGCTCATACTGCTTTTCCATCAGCCAGATCGTACCCAGCATGAACTGTGCTTCCCGATCAGCCGGCTCATGGCTCAGATAGTCGCTCAGCGCTTCAGCAACCTGCATTGTCTGACGCGCCTCAATACCCGCCCGCGCGAGGTCGAGGATCAGCGCTCGATTCCCGCGATCCTGGCGCCAGAAGCCCAAGAGCCGGAGGAATCGCGCTGCCTTCTCACTTTGATGCTGGGGGATATCCACTGAATTGGCCCCACCTAGTGCTGAGTGGCGGATGAGGCTTCCGGCTTCATCACCGTATCGGCATCGGTGTCGCCCGACGACAGCGAGGCAAGCGTGCCCAACAATTCCTTCGCCTTGCCATGATAGAGGTTGTCACTAGGAACGAGTCGAACCAATGTCGCCAGCCGGGTCCGCGCTTCTTCGCGCCGCCCGATACGGCCGAGAGCAACGCTGTAGTAGTAGAGGGCTGGCGGATAGCCTGCGTCTGCTTCAAGAACCTTGTCCCAGCAGGCTATCGCACCAGCGATGTCCCCTTTTTCGAACCGCACCATCCCCAGCTGGAACCGCACGTCGGGATAGTCACGACCGCTTGAGTCAAGGACTTTTACAAATTGCGCCTCAGCCTTGCTGAAGAGCCTGAGTTGAGCATATAGCCGCGCGAGCTCGAGAGCTGCCTCTGGCGGTGCACCTGAAAGCGATGCAGCAGCTTTTAACTTCGAGAGAGCGCCCTCGAACGCCCCCTTTTCGATATCCAGCCGCGCGAGAACCAACAACTCTTCACCGTCCAGCTCAGCCATCTGCACTTTATACCTCCTGGAATGCCGGACATTGATCCGAGTACCTCGATCGTCTCAGTCACCTACTGCCGCACGCAGCGATCCGCTGGGCTAGCGCTCAGATGCCGATCGCTGTATCAAAATAACCTCGACGCCGATTAAACGGGGCCGCGTATCTGATGTCAACCCGTGGCGCAGAGGCCACGGAGGAGCCTGTATTTACTACCAGTAACAGGCTGACATATAAGGAATTGAATGAAGGATCATTGGCATGCAGTCAGAGAACTTTTGGGGCCGCCTGTAGGCCGATGGCCAGCCAACTCCGTCTTGGAAGATGCCCGTAGGCAACTATCGTTCCATTGAGCCGTGGTGGATGTGGACTGCCCCCAAGGCACAACAGGAATTCCGTTGTCTCACGGGACGGCCTGCTCCAAGGCCCCAGGATTGATACCGCCGAGGTGCAGCCAGCCTGGTGCTTCGGCCTTCCACCGCTGCTCGGGCGGGGCCCATCAGTCGTCACGCGGTTCCGATTCGACTGGAGCCCTCCGGATGAGCGAGATGACCCAAACGATCAGAGGCACGCCGAGAACGAATAGAATCACCGCCACGACCCTCGATTCCGCAGTCCTCGCTGAAGACCATTGGTCGTGCGCATCCGACTCAGAGAACTTTCGTCGCTGGTAGTTCACACAGAGAGGTTTGTCCTCTGGCGGAGCTGCGCGTGCACTACCTAGTACATACTCGCCTACGGGAGGGTTGACTACGACTTTGGCGCACCTCCACTCATGTCTCTCGAGCGAGAAGTGGCTACCAGATTCGAAGATGTATATCACTCCGACGAACAACACTATGATCAAATCGAAAACGGTACTAACAAGCAGCGTATGTCGGTCAAGCTTCGGTCGCATGGCGCCTCCAACTGTGGAATGGACATTGTTGGCTGAGCCCCAGGCTGGCACGCATGCGGTCTCCTTCGAAACACTCCCCTCGCCTGCTCGACGCTCGACGAATGAAGCGGGCGCCCCTGACGGTCACCCCATGTGCATAGACGTGCCATGCGAGTCTAAATCAATTCCTCACTGACTCGAAGTAGCGTTGCCTGCGTGATCACAACTCCATCGAGATAATTTCCCTGACCAGGGCCAGATGATCGCCTATCATTCTTAGGATGAAGCGTAAGCCCCCCGAAACCCCCGAACTCCGCCAGATTCTTGGCCGCAACATCAAGCTGTATCGCGCCCGGCGTGGCTTGAGTCAGCGGGATCTAGCTGCCCTCGCTTCCACGACGCAGTCCCGGGTTGCCGGCATTGAGCTGGGAAACACTTCCACAACTATCGATCTGCTGGAGCGAATCGCCGCTGGTCTCCAAGTCAATCCATGGCGACTTCTGCACCCCGATGAGTCGAATTAGCCGAAACCCCTAGTCAAAATCGCCTTCTCGTGTTTTGATATCTTTTATGACGTCATGTCGGCGTCATCGAGCACATGCTCGTCACTAGCTGGAGGTATCAACATGAGCAACCACAACCTGCCCCGTCGCCCGGGGCACTCCCTGCCCTCAGATCAGCCCGAGGTCGACCCTCGTGACGAAGTCTTGGTCGTCTCCGGGACGATCACTGATGTCAACTGCAACTTCGACACTGGTCACCGGGATCTTGTCATCTCGTCCGTGACGCGGACGCTCTGTCTTCGCTCGATTCCGGACGAGGATGGCGGCACGAAGGACTGGCCCTCGAAGGGCGATGTGGTCGAGGTCTACGGCTATCTGGAAGCCCTGGAAGGTGCTGACGGGGTCGCTGTCGAGTGCTACAAGCTGCCCGCTCATCAGATCAATCTGAGCATGATCTCGCTGAGCGGCTGCCCGCCGGTCGCGCTTGATGCGATGCTGACGATTGTTTCGACAGTCATGTCACTGTCTGATGATCTGCGGCAGTTCCTGACCCAGGTGCTGATGACGCCTGGCACGATTGATCGGTTCATGACGGCGCCTGCCTCGCGGCAAGCGCATGAAGCCTTCCCAGGTGGCCTGGCAGTTCACACAGCCGACATCCTCAAGCGCCTGCAATCGCTGAATGAAGCTGACTTCCAGTCGGCGACCACGCGTGAGGTGCTCCTCGTTGCGGCGATCCTCCATGATCTCGGCAAGATCACCACGGTCAGCGGCTTTGCCAACCTTCAGGTCTCCGATGAAATGCGCCTGATCGGCCTGATTGACGGGCCCCCGTGGAACACGCTGAGCCAGCGGCGGAAGAGCATCTGTGAGTTCCTCCTGTATCTCATCGATCCCGTTCGCCGTCGGGAAACCTTCTGCGCGGTTCCCGAGGTCCATCACCTGCTTTGGGCAGACCGCGTAACGGCGAGTCTTGATCTGTCTCGGCGAGCCTTCGCAGACGCGAATGCGTGGGCGTCAACCGCCACGATCCGTCTCTGTGAGTCGAAGTCTGCCCGCAGCTACCGTGCCGTCAGGAGTCAACGCCGGTAACTGTTCGTTTTTCCATGGGAAACGGGGACTTGGTCACCCCCGGATCTCATCTCGGCTATCCTGTATTCCTATCTTCCTGCCTGCGTTTGGCTCTGCCCTTCCTGGGCGCGACAGTCTCTCCTGCCATTACTTGATCGAATCTGCGATCGACTGCAGGAGTTGCTCATGTCCGAGACAAAGTCGCCCAAGGAGCCGGTTCTGCCGGCATTTCAAAACCGGTTTTCGTCCGAAGGCCCGCAAGGGACTGAAGATCCTTTTGCGCATTCTGACGCCATCGGATTCCACCTCCACATTCATCGTGTCCAAGATGCTGAGCAGCGCTTGCACGTGGCCGATCTGCATCTCCACCACCTGCTACACCAAGCCGAAGCTGTGCTGGTGGACCACCCAGGGGTTGATCTGACCCTTTGCGGCCAGGGTATTTCACTCGCGGTCTCCACCAAAACTGGTTTTCAGATCGACCTTCGAATCCGCACTCACGAATTGCTGATCCCCGCCCACGTGGTCGAGGTGGGCGCCTTCATCTCGCGGCTGTCCTCACGCTGCCCCTCAGGATCCTGCTGATCCTTCTCTGTGCGGGTTAAGGTGCTGGGCCCCCTCCGAAGAGGGGGCCCAGCTGAATCGGCATCATCGAATCGATGACACCAGCCGTGGTCGGCCAACCAGTCAGATACGTCCTGACACCGTCGCTGGTTAGAGGGTGCGCCCCTCGTTCAATCGGGAACCGATCTCTCAGTTCCGCATTGCGTCCTTTCCGCATAAAAAGTTGACGATCCCGAGCCTTTCGGCCCGGTCCCAAGCAATGGTCAACGGCACCACCCGTTGCCACCATTACCCTTCACATCCCTCCGCGTGTGCCACACGCGGCGAAACACCCATACGACCGATGGTTCCTTTGCTCGCAGAAGCAGCTGACATCCCTGTCAACCGCCTCACACAGCGCCATGCTTCGACTCCTCACATGACACCGCTGACGTCCGTTTCCGTTGGGGGCTGAGCCCCCCGTCACTACTCATCAGAACCGCTCCCGCCAGAAGGCTATACCCCGGTACCACCCGGGCACTTCTGGCTTTTCACAACTTAGTGATGACTCCTGCTTAGATGACGTCCTCAGGGATTACGTAGGGTGTTTCCACCTCCGCCGTAACATTTCGGGGCTCGCGAGATTCCCAAGCCTCACCCCGCCACTTCTCCCATCAACAGACAAGCCAACCCCCTCTTCGGGGACCAACACCATCACAGGTTTTCAACGAAAAGACTGGTTACCGTCCCAGCCGTTTACACCCTTGAGCTATCACAGACCCGTATTGCTACGGTGCCTCCTGTCGCCAGCAATCCCTTCGGATCACCGCTAGGTCAGACCGGTTATACGCAAACGCGCTTTCCCGACCTGCAAGAACCCAGGTGTACGTCGCTCCACCTCTCAAGCTACTACTGGCTCACGCCACGGCTTTACTTGAGGGCTTCACCCAGTTCTTCCGGTTTCATCCGGATCACGCGCGAATACACCGCACGCCGGGATTCACGATGAGTACGTCTCATCGCTTCGCTTCTTACCGACCATCACAGGGTTTCAGCAGACTCCTGTCCGCCTGAGACACGCCGGGGGCTTTGGCCCCCATTGCATCGGCCGCATTGCTGCGGTTCCCGTTTCGTTGTCGCCCAAACTCATAAAGAACAATTACATACCGCTCAGACTGGGTCGTCGGAGGAGTTTCACCCCCGGCTCCCGTTGCCACCGGACGAGCTCGTTTAAGAGCATCCGGCGACGTCGGTCGATTACAGGCTGGTAGACCTGCTTGTCCCCCCAGCGGGGACATTGGGTGTTTCGGATGCGTCGAGGGCGGCTAACCCCCCGACGGTGCTTGCCGAATTCGGCGCTGCAACGGCTGGTGATTCCGCCCTCGCTTCATGCGAGACATGTGGACGGTATCCACCTCTTTCGAAGAGGTGCATTCCGCCCTTGTTGGCCCCCTGCGCGAGTCGCTCAATCCGCTGCGCGATTCGCTCCCTCCGCTTCAGGGGCCTCCGAACGTATGCCGCTACGCGGCATTGATCTGTTCGGAATCTCTATAAGCAGCCACGCCGAATGCGCCTTGCTATAGCAAGTCCGCAAACCGGCGTGGACCTACCCCGGCCAGCCCCGGGGGCTGGCCTCCAGAAGCCCTGTCACCTCGGCGCCGGATTAACCGGCCTCTCCAGGCTGGTCCGGTTCCTTGAAATCGGTGGATACCGACGGTGCTCCAACCCCAGAGGAGCACCTTCATGTTTGACCTTCAGACCAATATCCATGTCGCGGGCGCGATGACCGAGCTCCAGCGGATCGTGTGTGCCGGATATATTGAATACCGCCATGGCGTGGTCCCCGTCGACCAAGCCATGGCAATGCTGGAACGGTTCGAATCTCGCCACAAACTGAGCATGAGCGAGGACCAGCGCAGCCACGCTCGGCGGAAGGGCAAGGCGGTCTATCGGCTGGTCATGTACCCCGCCCCGAACAGCACAGAACTGCATTGGTGGCTGCTCCGAACCCCGGGTCACTATGAGGACGACGACCGCCGCTGGAGGTCCGTCAAAAAAGACCGTCTGGAGTGGGTCTGGTGGTACGAACTGGTGCAGTTGCCGGTGCCTCCGGCGCACCGGGCAAAGTACAACCGGACGCTTAAGGACGGCACGGATGGACGGGCAAAGGACTCAGTCGGAAGCAAGAAGCCCCGCCAGGGGATCAACGCCGTGACGTGGACCTGGCGGATCAAGCCGAGGGTCGTTCAAGAGCTAAAACAGGACCTGCGGTTCTATCTCTACAAGCAAGATCACCGGCTCGAACAGCTCGTGCTGTCGATCCGCCGGGCGCCGGGATTCAGAGGCATTCGAGGCGATGTTTATGGGCTTTACGGCTTTATCCAGCGCCAGGCCAGGAATCAGGGTCGGGCCTGCCCTGAGCTGCCGGAAACGATCCCGTGGGTGCGCAATCAGCGCTTTAAGAAGGCCCCACTGTCAAGCCTCGTGAGGCGTGCCAATTCCGGTGCTGAGAGCTGGTTTCCGGACGAACCGAGCGGAACAACCGGGGCTTAAATCGGGCGGATACCGTCCGATCTCATCCATACCGAGGTACACACGATGTTGCTGAAGAAGATCCCCGATCTGGAGGGCCGCAAGGTCATGATCAAGATGCCGAAGGAAGCCTGGAAGCAGTATGACCAGCTGGTCAAGGATGCTGCGGCCAACAGGCATTCTGCGGCGCTTGAAGAGGCCTTGGCGCACGCGCTGATGCGCATGATGGCCCGGGCCCGGCGGGAGCTGGACCGCCACCGTCAGCAGGAAGAGAAGGCCCGCCGGGAGGGCAGCCAGTAAGGGCGTGGGGGCTCGCGTGTGGGGTCCTTGCCTCACCGCGAGCCCGCTTCCATGGCACTAGGAGGCCCAGCCATCCGAACTGAGTTTCCGGGCTGGCGACCCGTGCCAGCCCTGCCGCCGCCGAGGCGGCGCCGCAGGGAACGACTTGCCGGACGTAGCCGCACAAGGCAGTCTCTTAAGAATCACGATCGTGAAACTAAGAGAGAACAAGAAATGCCCAAAGGAGGAGTCCGCAAGGGTGCGGGTCGGCCGGTCGGGTCCGGGCGATTCGGGGAGCGGGCGATGCCAGTTCGGATTCCTGAGAGTCTGCTGCCGAAGGTGTCGGAGCTTCTAGCCGAGTATGCGGCTGAGAAGGCGCCGATTCGGGCTAACAAGACCACAAAACCGGTTTCGAAAATCGATTTGCCTGCACCTGGCGAGGTCCGCATCGACGGGCCGATTGATGCGCTCGACCAGTTGACCCGACTTCGAGAGGCGGGTGTTAGAGCAGCGGTCGTCATGCTTGACCCTCACTACCGACGGACCGGTGCACGGGGACGGGCGGACTATCTATCAGAGATGCTGCCGCTGATCAGCTTGGCGGGTGAGATCGCGGATCACGTCTTCGTTTGGGGGTTTCCGTTGGCCGTTGCACGGCTCGTTGATCACCAGCCGAAGCATCTCAGCGTCGAGGGGTGGATTTCATGGATCTACAAGAATAGTGCGAACCGGGCTCGAAGTTGGCGAGGGGCTCAGCAAGTTGCTCTTCACCTGCGCCGTCCGGGGGCAGCGGTGCACTATCAGAACTTCCTCACCGAGGCGCAACGCGAGGTGCATGCTCGTGGGAAACTGCCCTACCTAATGACGCACCGAGACGTGATCATCGATGAGCCTCTGCTATCCGGATTCATCAAGAAATCAGAGCAAACTGGATTTCGGGGCGGGCAGAAACCGGTCTCGGTCATCACGCCACTATTGAAGATGACAACTCGCCCAGGGGATTTCGTTGTTGACCCCACTGCCGGCAGCGGGACGACGGGTGAAGCAGCGATCGCACTGGGGCTGGCGGCAATCCTGTCGGATAGATCTGCGGCAGCGCTGAAGATCACCAATAAGCGCCTTGTTTCCGATCCGTAGACGCTCCCCAGCTTCATACTTCGGCCGGTGTTGGGCCCGGCCCAACAACAGACAGGAAGCAGTGACCAAATCGTTGGGCTGGCCGGCTATCGAAGAGAGCGTGCAGAGGGTTGCAGTCGAATGCCCGATAGGGCGTACGCAGTCCTTTGCAAAGCTAGATGAAGCTGCCCCAGTCGGCTAATCTCGGTGACCGCTGGATGATTCGGTTCAACCGCGCATGTACGCCAAGCTGCAATGCTCGGCACAGACTCGTTATCGGTACAGCATCCAGAAATAGCCTCAGGCCGGGTCTTTTCCTTAATTTTTCAAGCCCTAACCGGGAGGAAAAGTCTTGTTCTGCCAATTGATCACTGTCGCCTCAACCACATCTGCATCAAGTCGCGCTCGGAGCCGTCGCCCTGGTGTCGTGCCTACGTCGTTGCTCCGTCATCTGCCGGAGTGGCGCCATGAAGTATGAGTTGGTGGCCAGTTCGGCGAGCGACCCCAATCGCATGAGCGAACATCGCTTTCCCAGCCTTGAGCAACTATTTCTCAGCGCCGAGGCCATGCTGATCGACGCTGACCGGGCCTTCAGTGTTCGACTCACTGCCCCCGGCATTGATGTTTCGGTCTCGGTTGACGATGCCATCAGCGCCCGCATGCGAATCGATGCAGATCATCTTGAAATTGATGAGCACGAAGACCAGGTGAGGGCGTTTGTAGCGCGCATGATCCACGTCCTATGAAGCTGCGATAGCGCCAGATTCCATGTAAGGCCAGGCGCCTACCAACGCCTCATTTCTGTGTCAGCACGCATACCGGCGGAAACAACTCCCCGACCTCCACCTCTAGTCCTTGCGCGATGCGGATGAGGTTTAGCGCCGCGAGGTTTCGCCTTCCGCGCTCAATGCCCGAATAGTAGCTGCGGGCCAGGCCCATGTGGTGGGCGAAGTCTTCCTGAGACCAGCCCTTCGCCTTCCGAATCTCGCGGATTCGTGCCCCTAACAACAGCAGTTTCGGGTGTGGCTCGACCATGCAGGCAAGCTAGGACTCAATGCCTCTTGAGTCCACGCTCTATGAGTGACATTATAGGACTTGCAGGGTTGGCCTCAGGTGCCCCGCACACGTGTGAGGGTCACGATGCGACGTGGCACCGAGGTTGTCTGCCGTAAGTGATTGAGCTGACCTCAGGCGCCCAGTCGTCGGATGCGTGTCCCTCTTGACCAACTCTCTATACGGGGAACTACTTCAATGACGATTCAATTGTCGGCCCGACGGGTTGCTCTGGTGGCAGCAGTGTCCTTGGGCCTTGCAGCCTGTGGATCGGATGACGATTTCAGCGAGATCGGCGACGGGAGTGGTAACGCTTTCATGGACCTGCGCCAAGTCGGAGTGGAAGGCAGCAACGGCAGTCGCAGCAATCCGGTAGTGCGGACCATGGGCGCCAACAACGGTCGCTTTCACGTGGAGTGGGATGTCCGCTCAGCCGGTGGCGGTGGGGAGCCGACCTACCGGGTCAAGTTCTCTCTGGTGAGCATCGGTGGCACCAACGCCGGGCAGAGCATCGACATTCTGAATAACCGGAATTGCGATGTCGGCATCAATACCGGCTGTGCGCAGGGTATCAACCGCTTGCCGTGTGACTTTGATCCGAGCAGCAATGGCGGCGTCATGCGCTGCCCTGCGGGCAGCCAGGGTAGCAGCGATGGGGGAACGGCGATAGGCGTCAGCCAGTTCTTCAGTCAATCAGTGGGGCTACCGGGCAACTACCGAATTCGGGTACAGACCTGTGCGGGCTTTCCGAGCATCTGTGCCGATCGCGACACGCTGGTGAGGTTCGAGTGATGCGCGGGTCACTGGTTTCGCGGCCGAAAGCGGCCTTACTGGGCGGACTATGTGCCCTGCTGTCCGGATGCCAAGCGATGCAGGTGATTGACCGGGTAGGACAGGTGCGTGGTGCTGCTGCGGCCTACAACGCCTCAAAGTCAATCAAGGATCTCGGCAACCTGCCCGCCGCCTTCGTCGGCGTGCAGGCCATCCGGGGTGAAACCCAGATTGGACCGCGCAAGGACGAAGCGCGCACCAGGGCAGCCTTTGCCGCCAACTTTGATCATGTGCTTCGCACTGCGGTGGCAGTCACCGGCGCGCCGATGCGGGTTTGCCCGGCCGAAGACCCCTGCCCTGGCGCGCTGACGGTCCAGTTTATCGAAGACGACTACCAAAGGAATCTTGTCGAGCGCATCAGCTTGGGCGACAAACTCCGGGGACGCCTGGTGTTGGCAGAGTCCGGTTCCGGGCGTGTAGTCCATGAGCAGCGCTACGAGGTCCTGAAGGACTACGCGGATACACAGAACCTAGTTGGGGTCTCGCTGATGCAAATGCTCAACAAGAGCTATCCCCCTGAGACCGAAGCTCAGGGGCGCGCTATTGCTGCACGTGCCGAGCAAGCACAGTGGATATCACCCTCTTACGCTGATCAGCTCAAGGGAGCACGATGACCATGCAGACTGAATCACGTACAGCCCGAAAAGGAGGCGTTGCGGCTCACGACGCCCCTCCACACCAAGGACAATCGTTCAAGCCTCGCAGTGGAGGGTCCGCGTGCGACACCGCCGACAAAATGGGACTGCGAGTACGCGGTAATGCACTGATCGTCGGCCCAGCAGATATTGCTAGCGCTCCTATCAGAAAGATCGTGCTCGCAAACGCGCGATAGGGCCACTGAGCGTCCAAGGCAGCAAGGCCACCACATCAGATGGACCTCTTCGGAGCCAACCGGTAAGCATCAAAGAACAATTTCGCGGCCGCAGCGCATCGGAAGGCCACCTTAACGGTCTGCCCCATGCAAAAAAATCCTCTGGGCCACGACATGTACAACACCAGCCAGACGCTCGATGAGGGCATGGCATTTTCAATGGGAGATATCGTGAACATCTACAGAACTAGCCTGACATTTATCTTCGCCTTGAGCCTTCTGACCACAGCAAACGCCGCTGACTGCGATGGCAACTTCCAAGTCAGTGGGCCCTTAAACTGTGGGCGGGCACTAACCCATGAGTATCAGGACAAACTGATAAGTCTCTTCGAATACGGGCTACTCAATAAGTCGACGCAGGCGATCCGTGGCAGCTGCGAATGCTCAGCGCAGGGCCGCTTTATATACTGCAGCGCAAGCTTTCAAGTACACCAATGTTTCCTGGGCGCCTCTGGGACGATTTGGTTTTCCGCCGACCCCGAAGCTATGAGTGCAAGCTTTGGGAGTTGGGATACGGCAAGTGAAGACCCTACGGATGATCTTTACGGCCATAATGCCAAAGTTGCGACACGAGCAGCGGAGAGCCTGATAGAGAGGGTCAAATCGAGGGCTCGGTGACCACAAAACTTACTCAGGTCAGTGATCACTAGACTGTGGCTACGGGTTCGTTGACGTGTGAAAGTGCGGCCTTGAGTACCTAAGGTGTCACCTTGGCCAAGATCGAACGCAGGCGGAGGTGTTGTAATCACGGCGCCCGACTCGGCGAAGCACTCCACGCAGGCCCCTTCTCGGCACATGATTCACGCCCCCGACAATCAACATTGAGGGATTAATTAGTGCCGATCGGTCAAGGATTTCTGGGACCAACCAGAGTCATCATTCTAGTTTTCAATTAGTCTGCAAACTAGATGCAGGTCGTAGCTACAATGAACAAGCAATCTGAACCGTCCACATCAGCATCTACAGTCGGCACTGGCACAAATGCCGCTACGGCTTCGGGCAATAGCAGTTCGCACCCTAGCTCCGACCAAGAGCTCCGATATGAGTTCGATCATTTGGTCGAGAGGATGCAGTCGCCTGACGCTGCTGCAGTGGCAAAGGCGCTCTTAGCAATGTCAGATGCTGAGCTCAGGCAGGCGTTTCGCAGGCTAGCGAAAAGGCGATTGCCAAACAGAAGTCGACCTGATGATTGAGGCGCGATTTACTCCCGTGAAGTGCAGCAACCTACCTGCCTTTTAGGACCAAATTCAGGACCAAAATACTCCGATTTTGGTGTCATTGGAGGTCATTGCCTGTCACCCCCGG
>CAKZHZ010000052.1 GCA_936928855.1 uncultured Polycyclovorans sp. | reverse complement strand
GGCGGCGCGGGTGCCGGTCAGGTTGAGGTATTCGTGCAGGAGCTCGGTCAGCATGAGGTCGGCGGGGATGTCGAGCGGCCCGACCGCCTGCCCGTTGATCGTCGCCGAGAAAGAGATGCGCTCGGCCATCACAGCACCGCCCGGATGCGCTCGGCGGTGACCGGCGTGCGGTAGAAGCGGTGCCCCGTCGCGTGGCAGATGGCATTGGCGCAGGCCGCGACGACCGGGATCATCGTGACCTCGGCCATGCCCTTGGGCGGGTCGAACTCAGAGAGCGGCGGCAGGACGTGGCCGGTCTGGGTCCAGACGGCGACCTCGGCCGCGCGGGGCACGCGGTAGCGGCTCCACCCCCAGGTGCCGTTGCCGGGGCCGTCGGGGCCGAGCGGCAGCTCTTCGTAAAGCGCATGGCCGATGCCCATGGCGACGCCTCCCTGTAGCTGGCCCGAGACGAGCTCGGGGACGATCTGCGTGCCGCATTCGAGCCAGGTCTTGTGCGACAGCAGCCGCACCTCGCCCGTGCCGCGGGCCACGCTGAGGTCGAGCAGCGTGGCGCAGGGGGCGTAATAGACCGGCCCCCCGTCGTTGCGCGCCACCGGCGGATAGCGCACCGCGCTGCGCGGGATGAAGGCATAGCCGCCCGCCGTCATCCGCGCCCGGCGCGCGGCGCAGGACGCCCGCAACGACCAGCTGTGGGACGTGCCCTATCTGCCGATCGATCCCATGGATATCGGCCGCTCCTACGAGGCGGTGATCCGGGTCAACTCGCAGTCTGGCAAGGGCGGGATCAGCTACCTGCTGGAGCACGAGTACGGCTTGAACCTGCCGCGGCGTCTGCAGATCGAGTTCTCGCAGGTGGTCCAGGGCGTTACCGACGTCACTGGCAAGGAGGTCAGCGCCTCCGAGATCTGGTCGATATTCGAGCGAACCTACCTGCAGCCGGCGGGTCCCTACGCCTATCGCGCGCATCACCTGGTGGAAGACTCGACCCAGGATGCCGTCCAGCTGGGGTGCGAAATCGCAGTTCAGGGGGCGTCCCGCAAGCTCAAAGGCGAGGGGAACGGGCCCATTGATGCCTTCGTCAAGGCGATGGCAACCGTGGTGGGCGAGCCGGTGACCGTGGTGGACTATCACGAACATGCGCTGACCGGTGGTGCCGATGCCCGCGCCGTCACCTACATCGAGCTGAAGGCGGGCGATGGGCGCACGTTGTTTGGCGTCGGGTTGGACGGCAACATCGTTACCGCCTCTCTGAAGGCCATCGTATCGGCATTGAACCGGCTTGCCGGGTGAACTGGCGGCGCCGGTGCGCGGCAGCCACAATAGGGCATGAGTCGATCCACCCGCGAAACCCTGCGCCGCATGGGCGTCGAGACCTGGACGTTGCGCACCGTGCATCGCAAGGCGGCGGCTGTCCCGCCTGTCGAGCCGGTGCCGGCGCCTGTGCGGCCAGCCGCGCGAGTGGCAATGTCGGCGCCACCGCAGGAGGACGCCCCGCCGCCCAGCGCGGCCACGCCGCCCGTGGCGTCTGACGTGCCGGCGCCCCCGGTGGCCACCGATTGGCCGGGCCTGGAGGCGGACGTCGCCGCCTGCCGGCGTTGCGGCCTCTGCGAGACCCGCACCCGCACGGTGTTCGGTGTTGGTGATCGTCGTGCGCCACTCATGGTGGTGGGTGAGGGGCCCGGCGCCGACGAGGATGCCCAGGGCGAACCCTTCGTCGGGCGTGCCGGCAAGCTGTTGGACCAGATGCTGGCGGCCATCGGCCACACGCGGCAGGACAACGTGTTCATCGCGAATGTGGTGAAGTGCCGTCCGCCTGGCAACCGCGATCCGGCTCCGGCGGAGGCAGAGGCCTGTCGGCCCTATCTCGAACAGCAGATCGCCCTGGTCAAGCCGCGCCTGATCGTGGCGTTGGGGCGCGTGGCTGCGCAGCGTCTGCTGGCGACCGATGCGCCGCTGGCGCGGTTGCGGGGCCCCTTGCATCACTATGGCCCGCAGCAGATTCCCTTGATGATCACCTACCATCCGGCCTACCTGTTGCGCAGCCCGCGTGAAAAGGCCAAGAGCTGGGAAGACCTCAAGCAGATTCATCGGTTTGTTCACGACGCGGCATGAGCGCCCAGCTGCATCCTCGCTGGCGGCTTTGCCCGATGCATCCCTCGCACCTCGACGAGGTGATGGCCATCGAGCGCCGTGGCTACCCGTTTCCGTGGACGCGCGGCATCTTCGAGGACTGCCTGCGCGTTGGCTACAGCTGCTGGCTGGCCACCGATACGGTGGGGCGCGGGCTGGGCTACGGCGTCATGACGATGGCGGTGGGGGAGGCGCACCTGCTCAACCTCTGTGTCGACCCGTCGCGGCAGCGGCAGGGGCTGGCGCGCCATCTGCTGGACCATCTGGTCGATATCGCACGGCACGCCGACACCGAGCAGCTGTTTCTCGAGGTGCGCGGTTCCAACCTGGCCGCCCTTGCGCTCTACGCTGCCTACGGGTTTGTGCAGGTCGGAGTGCGGCCCGGCTATTACCCGGCGGAGCAGGGGCGTGAGGATGCGCGTGTCCTGAGTCTTTACATCGGGGGGCGGCGATGACACCACAGCGACGTGGACAATGGTCATGGGCGTTCTACGACTGGGCCAATTCGGCATTCGCCACGACTGTGATGGCCGGATTCTTTCCCCTGTTTTTCAACCAGTACTGGGCGGTCGATGTCGCGCCAGAGACCCAGACGCTCTATCAGGGCATCACCACCACGCTGGCCAGCTTGTTCGTGATGCTGACGGCGCCCTGGTTCGGCGCCCTGGCGGACCGGCGCGGCACGCACGTGCGATGGCTAGCGGCGTTCACCGTGCTCGGTGTGGTGACCACTGCCGCGCTGTTTCTGGTCGGACGCGGGCAGTGGGGCTGGGCGATGGTGTTGTCCGTGCTCGGGCGGATCGGCTTCTTCGGCGGTCTGGGGTTCTATGACGCCCTGCTGACCCGCGTGGCCGCGCCTGCGCAGCGGGACCGCGTCTCCGCGCTCGGCTACGGCCTGGGGTATCTCGGCGGTGGCGTGCTGTTTGCGGTGAATGTGCTGATGGCGCTGAAGCCGGAATGGTTTGGCCTCCCGGATGCCGCCTGGGGCACGCGTGTCGCCTTCCTTTCGGTGGCCTTGTGGTGGGCGGTGTTCTCGATGCCGCTGTTCCTGACCCTGCCCAGTCTGGGCGAGGGTGATGCCGCGGCCACGGAATGGCCGGGCGTGAAGGCAACGCTGCGGCTGGTGCGTGGCATGCCTGCGGTCTGGATGTTTCTGCTGGCGTACTGGCTCTACATCGACGGCGTCGACACTATCATCGTGATGGCGGTGGATTTCGGCATGAAGCTGGGGCTGCCCTCGGACAGCCTGATCAAGGCGCTCCTGTTGGTGCAGTTCATCGGCTTTCCGGCCGCGATCATCTTCGGCCGGGTCGGGGAACGACTGGGCACCCGAAACGCCCTGCTGGTGGCACTGGCGGTGTATATCGGGGTCACGATCTGGGCCTATACGCTGGAGACCGAAGCCCAGTTCTATGCCATGGCCGCCGCCATTGGCTGCGTTCAGGGTGGAATCCAGTCGCTGTCGCGCGCCTACTATTCGCGATTGATTCCGGCGGCTCAGGCGGGCACCTTTTTCGGCATTTACAACATGCTTGGCAAGTTCGCGGCCGTACTGGGGCCGCTGGTCGTGGGAGTGACCGCTCAGGTATCGGGCAACCCTAGACTGGCGATCCTCAGCTTGCTGGTGTTCTTCGTCGCTGGTGGGATTCTGCTGATCCGTGCGGATCAGCTGAGCAGGGTGTCGAGCGGCAGCGCCTTGCCGAAAGCGTAGCCCTGCAGATAGTCCGCCTCAAGTTCCTGTGCCACCCGCAGGTGCTCCACGGTTTCCACCCCCTCGAGGACCACGAAGGCGCCCAGACTGTGGGCCAGCTGTACCAGTGACCGCACCACGCGCCGCTGGATCGGGTCGGGTACCACCTGTTGTACCAGCGCGCGGTCGATCTTGAGGCCCCCGGGGCGCAGTGCCATCAGGGCGCCCAACGAGCTGAAGCCGGAACCGAAATCATCGACGATCAGTTGGGCGCCTTCCGCACGAATCATCTGCGCGGCGCGTTGAAGGTTATCGAGATGGTTGACCGCCGCGGTCTCGGTGATCTCGAAGCACAGGCTGCCGCGCGGCATGCGATGCGCCGTCAGCAGTTGGCGCAGGCGCTCGATGAAGCGATCCCCCTGCAACGAGTACGCTGAGAGATTGATGGTAAACATGGGCGGGGTACTGGCGCCGCGGCAGTGCCGTGCCAGGCGTGGCAGTGTTTCGGCGACGATGCCGAGATCGATCTCGGCGATGGCATAGGCCCTTTCCGCTGCGGCCATGTAGGGGCCGATCGACTGCAGGTCGCCATCACGCGCGTGTATGCGGGTCAGGACTTCGTAGCCGGCCACGCCGCCGCGTCGCGCATGTACCAGCGGTTCGAGCACTTGTACCAGTTGACCGTGGCGCACGGCCTCGTTGAGACGCTTGAGCTGAAAGGCCTGCCGTGCCTCATGGATGATGGCGCGATCCGCCGGCGTGAACAGCCGGACCCCGCCCCGTTCCCGCGATTTGGCTTCACGGGCGGTTGCGTCGACATCAGCGATCACGGTATCCGGATCCTGATCCCGCTGGGTGATGAGGCGGACCCCTGCGGTCGCCAGTAGCCGCATCTCGATACCCTCAACCATGAATCGATGCGCCGCCACTTCCGCTACCATCTGCGTGGCGCGCTGCATCGGCACCTCGGGGTCGTCGAAGTGGCACAGGGCGATGAAGCGGTCCCCGCCCAGGCGAATCAGTTCGTCGCCATCCGCCAGAGGACGCAGCAGCAGGTACGCGACTTCGCGCAGCACCCGGTCGCCGGCCGGGTGACCGGCCAGTGTGATGACCTGCCGAAATCCGGAGAGATCGACCTGAATCAGCGCCGCCCGGGACGCCGGGATATCGCCCTGTAGCTGCGCCTGCAGGGACCGCTTCAGATATCGCGCGTTGTGCAGGCCGGTCACCCAGTCCCGGTCGGCCATCTCCTCCAGGCGGGCGATGGCTGCGGCATCCAGACTGCGATCCACCACCTGGGCGATCAACACTTCCGGTCGGCCGTCGGCATCGATCACGGCGTTGCCAAACACCTCGATCGGTACGACGCCGCCGTCCGCAGTATGGCAGCCCTGACGCAGCCGGTAGGCGGCGGTGTGGTCCACTCGCAGCTGCGAGAACTCGCGGTCTGCCGCGGCTAGCTCGTCAGTGGGCGTGAGGTCGCGGTAGCTACGTTGTCGCAAGGCATCCACCGGCCAGCCGGTGAGTTCACAGAAGGCCGGATTGGCATCAAGAAAGCGCCCCTCAAGATCAAGAAAGGCGATGCCGATGGGGGAGGCTTCGAACAGCCGGTCGAGACGCCGCCGCAGCAGATCGGATTCGTGGCGGGCGCGATGCAGGCTGCTGACATCCATTGCCAGTCCGACGATCTGTTCGATGCGCGAATCGTCGCCATGAACCACCGCCACACGGGAATGCACCCACCGCCAGTCCCCCTGCAGGGTGCGAATCCGGTATTCAAGGGTTTCACTGGAGGAGCGACCATCCAGCAGGCGTGCGGTGATGTCCTCCAGCGCGCGTTGATCGTCGGTAGCCAGGTGGCGCAGCCAGTCCTCGTATCGACCACTGAAGCTGCCCGCAGCATAGCCATACAGCGCCTCCCAGGCGGGAGAGACCTCGATGCGTGCGGCGTTGACGAACCAGGCCCAGCGACCGACGCCGGTCAAGTCAAGCAGTGTTTGGTGGTCCGGCGCAGAGCGCATGGGGCGTGATGGAGGCGAGGGATTCAGGCAGCCGCAGCAGCGTGCTTCAGTCGCACTTTGCAATGGGTGACTGCCTGTCGCAAGTTGGACTCGCGTTCAGGGGACGGTTCGCCCAGATAGCGGAGCGCGCAGTACTGCTCACCGATGTCGTGCAGCAGGTCGGCTTCGCCTGGCCAGCGCCGTGCGGCGCGCGCGACGAGGTCGCGGGGGCCCTCGCTGTCGCTGGACGGCAGTCCGGCGGCGTGCAGAATGCGTCGAAGACGCTGCCACTCGCGCGCGGCGCGCTCCGGTGGCGGTGCCGGGCGGCGGCTGCGGAACAGCTGCACGCTCAGGGCAACCAGCAGCAGGCTGACGCCCCCCGTGAGCCACAGCACCATCGCTCCCCAGTCGTGGATCCCGAGGCGCCCGAGCACGTCGCGTTGCACCTCTGGCCCGTAGGCCAGCACCCAGCGATTCCACTGCGCATTGACCCAGTCCCAGCGGGCAACGGCCGCGCCCCACAGGCGTTCGCCGCCGGTCCATAGCGGGCGCTGTTCGGCGGCGCCCGCCATCACGTTGTCGAAGCTGCGCTCAATGCGATCTGGTGATACCGCAGCGGTGGGGTCGACGCGCTTCCAGCCGGCGTCCTCCAGCCAGACTTCGGTCCAGGCATGGGCGTCCGACTGCCGCACCACCCAGTAGTCGCCAACCGCATTGGGTTCGCCGCCCTGATAGCCCACTACAACGCGCGCCGGGATGCCGGCCAGACGCATCATCACGACAAAGCTGCTGGCGTAGTGCTCGCAAAAACCTGCGCGGGTGTCGAAGAGGAACTCATCGATCGGCTGATCGCCCAGCAGAGGCGGGCGAAGGGTGTACCGGAACGACTCTGTCCGGAATGTGGTCAACGCGCGCTCCACCATGGCGGCATCGTCGAGTCCTTCGCCGCGCCATGCCGCGATCAGGCTTCGGGTACGCGGTGCGCTGTCTTCCGGCAGCCGCAGGTTGGCGGTGCGGGTCCAACGGTTCAACGCTTCGGGCTGCAACTGGTACTCGGGGTGCGCGACAGCCCGATAGAGCCGACGCTCGGTCACCCGTTTGCGGGCAACCAGTTGGGCATCACTGTTGAGGCGGCTCTCAGGCGGCAGCGCCTGTGGATCGCTCATCTCCAGGCCGAACAGCCAGTGTGTACGGGTCGGCTCCAGCACCATTTCATAGGGAAGGGCGGGTCCGCTGAACTGCATCGGCGGCGGCGGCGCATCATTGCGCCGGAAGCCGGTTTCCCATTTTCGTCCATCGAAGAAATCGAAGACCGGGCCCCGCCAGTACAGATCGCGCTGCGATGGCGTGGCATCTTCGAAATGGACGCGAAAAGCGACCGCCTCTGACAGGATCAGGTCGGCAATGTCACCGGGCGACATGCTGTCGGGGATGCCGGATCGACTGGCGCCGGCGTCAGCCGGCAGACCCCAGAGTGGGCCCGGGATACGGGGGAACAACAGAAAGATCAGCAGCATCACCGGCAATGCCTGAGCGGTAAGGCGCAGGCTCATCCGCAGGGTCATGCGAAAGGGCAGAACCGCTTGTCGATGCTGAATCTCGATCAGCAGTGCGGTGATCAGCACAATGCTGCCGAGCATCCACAGCAGCGTCCAGATCTCCTGCGAGAACAGGAAATGGGTGAGCAGCAGGAAGTACATCAGGGTTACCACTACCAGTACATCGCGGCGGCTGCGCATCTCCAGCAGCTTGAGCCCGGTCATCAATACCAGCAGGGCAGTGCCCGAGTGCTGACCGTTGATGCGCCCGAAGCTCAGGTAGATGGCGCCGAACGCGGCGAAGGTCATCACCGTTCTCAGCAGCGTGGGTGGCAGTGGCCACCCGCGTTGCAGGGCGCCGTAGCGCCAGCCCAGACACAGGATGATCAGCAGGCTTTCCCAGATGGGCAGGCGCAGGGCATGGGGCGCCAACACCAGCAACAGGGCAAGCAGCATGCGCAGCAGTGTGGGGCGGGGCAGGATGTCGTCCACGGGCTTCATGCGGTGCGCCCATCCCGACCGTGCAGCGCCAGCGCGGCCAGACAACGATGCAAATGGTGTTCGCCGGCGCCCATCGGCACCTCGACGTCCGGCAGTTGCAGGCCGTAGCGACTGCCCTGGGCCTCAAGGTCCAGAACCCAGCGGGTCAGCTGGGACAGCCGCTGCTCCAGGTCCTGTCCAGGCGTGTCCTGAAGGCGCAACCAGCACTCGGGCGCGCGCGGATCCTCGAACTGCTTCACCACGGGTTGCGGCAGCTTGGGCAGGCTTTTCCAGTGGATGGTGTTGAGCGCATCGCCGCGTTGGTAGCCGCGCAAACCGGCGAATTGATCCTGACCGCTGCGGCCGTCCCCCTGCATGCCACTGTGCGCGGGGGCGGTGAAGGGCGGCGGCGGGCCACCGGCGGCGGTGGGCGCGGGGTAGACCAGGACGCGGTGTGTGAGTGCCAGGTAGGTCCAGGCCCGGAACAGGCCCATCGGGAAGGTGCTGGCGATGCTGAAGGGGGGGGCTTCCAGCCAGCCCCGCTGGTGGGTGGGCAAGGTCAGACTCAGGCGTGCGTCCGCTTCGGGCGTGACGTCGGTCGGAGTGCTGTGAACCTGCCGCGGCCAGCCTGCTTCGACCGAAAAGTGCGGCTGTCGCCCGTTGGCGCGCAGCTGCAGTTCAAAGCGCGCGGGGTCGCCGGCGAACACCGGCGCATCGCCGCCGCCGCGTACTTCCACCCCGGCGAGGTTGGCGTGGGTGTGGTGCATGGCCACCAACCCCAGCGCGCCCAGCATAAAGGTCAGCGCGAAACCCATGCTGTTGGTGTAATTCATCGAGCCCAGCAGCATGACGAAGCTGAGCAGGCCGAAGCCGTAGCCGAAGCGGGTGGGCAGGATGTAGACCCGTTGCCGGGGAACCGTGACTGGCTCGGTACTGCGGCGTACTCGCCGCAGTACCCAGGCATCCACGCGCTGTTGTATCGCCTGCAGCGGACGCGGACGGCGCAGGAACGTGCGCATGTCAGGGCACGGCAACCGCCTGCAGGATGTCCGCGGCGGTCGGTGGGGTCGTACCCTGTCCGCTGCCGGGCAGCAGCCGATGTTCGACCACGGCCGCGAACACGGCCTGAACGTCTTCCGGCAGCACGCCGGCGCGGCCGTCCAGATACGCCCAGGCCTGGGCGGCACGTTTGAGTCCGAGGCCGGCGCGCGGCGACAGGCCCTGGCGCAATCCCGGGTGCTCGCGGGTGTGGCGGATCAGGGCGAGCAGGTAGTCGATCAAGGCCGGGCGGGTTTGGACCGCTGCCACTTCGCGCTGCAGCGACTGCATGGCGTCCGGGGACAGAATGGCGGGCAGGTCATGAAGCAGGTCGCGGCGGTCCCGTTCGGTCAGCAGGGCACGTTCGGCAGCCTGGGGTGGGTAGCCCATCGACAACCGCATGAGGAAGCGGTCGAGCTGGCTTTCCGGCAGTGGAAACACGCCGATCTGGCTGTTGGGGTTCTGGGTGGCGATGACGAAGAACGGGTCGGGCAGGGGGCGGGTCTGTCCTTCCACAGTGACCTGCCGTTCCTCCATGGCCTCCAGCAGGGCCGATTGTGTCTTCGGGCTGGCGCGATTGACCTCGTCAGCGAGAATCAACTGGGCGAAGATCGGGCCTGCGTGGAAGCGGAAGCCGCCATTCGCGCTTTCGAACACCGAGACGCCGACGATGTCGGCCGGCAGCAGATCCGCAGTGAACTGGATGCGCTGGAAGTCCAGCCCCAGCACCCGTGCCAGACTCAGGGCGAGAGTGGTCTTGCCGACGCCCGGGACATCCTCGATCAGCAGATGCCCGCGCGCCAGCAGGCCGCTGAGCGCAAGGCGCAGGACCTGGGACTTGCCCAGCACGATCTCGTTGAGACGCTCCAGCGCCTCGATCAGTTGGCGATTCATGATAGCTATCAGAAGGTTTTGTTCGAGTCTACGCAATGGCCGCGGCCGGCGGGGGGCTGGACGGCATGATTCCCGGGGGCGAGCGTGCCAGGGATCGATTGCCCCTGACATCCGCATCGGTCACCATACCGTCATTCAATGGCAATTACGGAGGCCATGCCCATGGATCGATCCCTGCGCGATCTGCACCGGGAACTCGACGCCGCCCAGGACTATGTCACCTGGCGGGAAGTGGCCAGTGCCCTGGATCAACGCGAGGGCCGCGATGAGTGGAAGGAGGACGATACCTCCGACGACTTCGACTGGCGACTGATTCGCTCCCGCCTGAGACAGGTGCGTCAGATGCGTGCCGACGGTCAGTGGGCCAAGCTGCGGCATCATCTCCGGCAGGGTCTGCACTGGAATCTCGGCAATCTCGGCAATCCGCTGCTCTACGGTCGCGCACGGGTAGGCACCAAGGCGCTGGTGCATGACTACGTTCAGGAGATCTCGGAGGCGCTGCTGGAAGTGGCGAGTGCCGACCAGCCGGGGTTCTCGCATGCCGACAAGCTCAAGTTTTTCGGTGAGCTGGAGCAGTCCTTCGGACGTTCTGCCCTGATGCTGTCGGGGGGCGCCACCCTGGGGCTGTTTCACGTGGGCGTGGTCAAGGCGCTGTACCTCGAAGGGCTGTTGCCCAGCGTGCTGTCCGGTTCCAGTGCCGGTTCCATCGTGGCGGCCACTGTGGCAGCCCACGAGCCTGACGAGGCCGAAAAGCTGCTCAACCCGGAAAACGTCTATCACCGTTTCTGGCGCGTGCTGCCCTGGCGCATGTGGTTGCGGCGCGGTGCCATCATGGACCAGTCCCAGCTCCGACGGGCGCTGGAGAAGAATATTCCCGACCTGACCTTCGGCGAGGCGCATCAGCGGTCAGGACGGATCGTCAATATCACCGTATCACCGGCCGGCCTCAATCAGCCGCCGCGTCTGCTGAACTACCTGACATTCCCCTATCTCTATCTCCATGAGGCCATTCTGGCGTCCTGCGCAGTGCCGGTGCTGTTTCCGCCGGTGATGCTGATGACCCAGGACGAGCACGACAGTCGCGTGCCCTACATGCCGCTATTGCGCTGGAACGATGGCAGCCTCAAGTCGGATCTGCCGACGTTGCGCCTGCGGCGCCTGCACAACGTCAATCACTTCATCGTCAGTCAGACCAACCCACACGTGCTGCCGTTCATCAGCAAGCGCGAGCCGGGGCGCGACGGCCTTGCCAACTCGGCCCGCGACTTCGCCCGTTCCAGCGCCCGTGGCAGCGTCAAGAGTGTGGTGGACCTGGCGCGCAAGACCATGCCCAGCGCCGGGCGGGTGCGAAAGTCGCTGGATATCGCCTCCAGCGTGCTGGATCAGGAATACCGCGGCAACATCAACATCTTCCCCGAGGTCAGTCTGTGGCGCTACGCCAACGTCACCTCGAATCCCAGCCTCGAGTCGATCGAGCGTTTCGTGCGCGAAGGGGAGCGTGCGACCTGGCCGCGCATCGAGATGATCCGTAACCAGACGCTGATCAGCCAGACCCTGGCCGCCTGTCTCGCCACGCTGGAGGGCCGCACCCTGCCGGCCCGCCCCTCAACGCCCGAGGCGCCACGCAAGGCCGAACTGCGGGTGGTGCGCTCGCGCTGAGACGACGCGCCTTCGCGCTTCAGCTGTTGGGGTTGACCAGGCCCATGCGTGCCGCCTGGAGCGTGGCTTCGGCGCGGCTGGTCACGTTCAGCTTGCGGTAAACCGTCTTGATGAAGCCGGCGGCGGTGTTGCGGGTAACCCCCAGCTGCGCTGCCACTTCGGGCAGGCGGAAGCCCTTGGCAATCAGCGTAAGGGTCTCGCGCTCGCGCGGGGACAATTTTGCGCCCATGTCGTCATTGCCTCCCTCCTCGCCGAAGACGCGCAGCAGACGTTGTGCGATGGCCGGTGACAGCGGGGGCTCCCCGGCGGCGATCCCGCGCAACGCCTTGAGCACCCGTTCGCGGGGCTGGTCCTTCAGCAGGTAGCCGGACGCCCCCGCGCGCAGGGCGGGAAACAGGTGTCGGTCGTCGGCATAGATGGTGGTGACGACGCAGTGACAGGCGGGGTGCTGCTGATGCAGATCGCGGATCAGGTCCACACCCGAACCATCCGGCAGGCCGAGGTCGATCAGGGCGATGTCCGGCAACTGCTGATCCAGCTGACGCCGGGCCTCCGCCAGCGAGCCGCAGATGCTCACCTCGATGTCGGGAAAGGCTTCAGACAACATCAGCCCCAGCCATTGCGCTGGTGCTGGCAAGTCCTCAACGATCAGTCCGTGGCGCATGCGCGACTCCAAAGGCGTGCGTGAGAGCGAAGCGTAGCGTCATCGTCAGTCGGTCGTCGGTTTCGTCATAGCTGAGTTCCGCCTGCAGGTCCTGCGCACGCAGTGCCTGGTTGCGCAGGCCGCGCGCCGCATGCCAACCCGAGACGGCACTGTCGTGGCCGTCATGGCTGATACGCAGGGTGATCAAGGGCAACTGCAACGCGAATGAGACCTGGAGTTCGGTCGGGTGTGCGTGGCGCAGGGCGTTGTCGGCGAATTCCATGAGGATGCGCCGTGGGTTGGCGCGCTCCAGCGTGGTCAGCCAGAGGCCCGGCCAGTCGCCACCGTCGGGAAAGCGCAGGTGGACCGTGGTGTCCTGCAGCCGCTCGGTCAGTGCCGACCGCCACTCGTTGAGACACTCTTCGAGGGTGCAGGCTCGGGTGTCGAGCGTGTCGAGCAGGGCCCGTACGTCATCAAGCATGTTGCGGGAGGACGCCGCCGTTTGGTCATCGGTGGCACCGTGCAGCTGATTGAGCAGCCGCGCGCCCAGATCTTCGTGGAGATCCCGGGCGATTCGGGCACGCAACTGGTCGGGCGTTTCGGCCCACTCGGGACGCAGGGGTAGTGGCATGGCCGCGAGGCTGCCGTGGCGGGCTTCCCGGGGTCAACGAATGACCCCCATCTACGGGGTGCCGACACAGCATGGCAGGTGAGGGAAGGCGGCCGATCATCCGGGGCTGATGCTAAACTCACGGGCTCGGAGAAGTGGCAGAGTGGTCGATTGCGGCGGTCTTGAAAACCGTTGAACCGCAAGGTTCCGGGGGTTCGAATCCCTCCTTCTCCGCCAAACGTATCGCCATCGGCCCGGATCGTCCGGTCCGATCCATTCCATGTCATCCCTGATTCGGAGCCCTGTCCTGATGAATCCCGAAACCCTCAACCAGACCGCGAATGCCATGGTGGCCACCGGTCGCGGCATCCTTGCGGCGGACGAGTCCACCGGCACGATCAAGAAGCGCTTCGACTCCATCGGTGTCGACAACACCGAGGCCAACCGCCAGACCTATCGCGACATGCTGTTCACCACCGAGGGCTTCGAGCAGCACACCTCGGGCGTCATCCTGTTCGAAGAGACCCTGTTCCAGAAGTCACTCGCGGGTGTGCCGTTCCCCGAGCTGCTGGCGTCCAAGGGTGTCATTCCGGGCATCAAGGTCGACAAGGGCGCGCAGCCGCTGGCCAATGCGCACGCCGATGAGACCGTCACTGAAGGCCTCGACGGTCTGCGTGGCCGGCTTGAGAAGTACAAAGCGGCGGGCGCCCGCTTCGCCAAGTGGCGCGCGGTGATCAACATCACCGAAAACGCCCCCACCGATTACGCCATTCATGTCAACGCCCATGCGCTGGCCCGGTATGCGGCGCTGTGTCAGGAACAGGACATCGTGCCCATCGTTGAGCCCGAAGTGCTGATGGATGGCGACCACAGCATCGACGTCTGTGAGGAAGTGACCGACCTGGTGCTGGATGCCGTGTTTGCTGAGCTGTCGGCCCAGAACATCCTGCTCGAAGGCATGGTGCTCAAGCCCAACATGGTGGTGTCCGGCAAGAAGTGCCCGCAACAGGCGAGCGTGGATGAAGTGGCCGAGCGCACCGTGCGGGTGCTGCGTCGCCGCGTGCCGGCCGCCGTGCCCGGCATCGCGTTCCTGTCCGGGGGGCAGAGCGATGTCGATGCCACGGCTCATCTCGACGCCATGAACCGCATCGGCAACCTTCCGTGGAGCCTGACGTTCAGCTACGGCCGTGCACTGCAGGCGGCCGCGTTGAAGGCCTGGGGAGGCAAGGCGGACAATCTGGCGGCGGCGCGTGCTGCCCATCTGCACCGTGCCAGCATGAACGGTCTGGCCTCCAAGGGCGAGTGGACGACGCAGCGCGAAAAGGCAGCCTGATCCCCACAAGGACGTCGCGGCTGCGCCGACGCGTAGCCGTTACACTCGAAGCCCGCGCGCCGGTTACGGCGCGCGGGCTTTCTTGTGGAGGGTTCCGCGGTGGACAGGATCGAATGGTCGGATTTCGAACGGGTAGGCCTGTGTGTCGGCACGGTCGTGACGGCGCGCCCTTTCCCGGAGGCCCGCAAGCCGGCCTATCAGCTGGAGATCGACTTCGGGCCATGGGGCCTGCGCAAGTCCAGCGCCCAGATCACCCATCACTACACTCCGGAGTCGCTGGTCGGGCGTCAGGTGGTGGCCGTGGTGAATTTCCCGCCGAAACAGATCGGTCCGTTCATGTCGGAGGTGCTGGTGACCGGCTTTCATGATGCCGTGGGTGAGGTGGTGCTGATCAGCCCCGATCGGCCGGTCCCCAACGGCAGTCGGCTGTCCTGACATGGGTGTGACCCTCGACGGCAAGCTGGTGGTGGCGCTGTCCTCGCGTGCGCTGTTCGATTTCGAGGAAGAGAACCGCCTGTTCGAGACGGAGGACGACCACGCCTACATGAAGCTGCAGCTTGATCGCATGGAGCAGGCGGCGCGGCCGGGAGTGGCCTTCCCACTGGTGAAGAAATTGCTCGCCTTCAACGCGCCGGAGCAGCTCCGGGTGGAAGTGGTGCTGCTGTCCCGCAATGACCCCGTATCCGGTATGCGCGCCTTTCGTTCCGCCACCCATCATGGCCTGAGCATCGAGCGTGGCATGTTTACCCGGGGACGACCGCCGTTTCGGTATCTGGATGCCTTGCGGGCGCACTTGTTTCTGTCGATGAACGAAGACGATGTACGCGGCGCACTCGCCGCCGGCTATCCGGCGGCACGGGTATTTGCCCACTCCGCGCGGGCATCGGAGGCCCATGCGGATGAAATCCGCATTGCCTTCGACGGCGATGCCGTGCTGTTCTCCGACGAGGCCGAGCGGGTGTTCCAGTCCGAAGGGCTGGATGCCTTCACCCGCCACGAGCAGGAAGCAGCGGCCCGGCCACTGCCACCCGGCCCCTTCAAGCCCTTGCTGCAGGCGCTACATACCCTGCAGCGCGCCGCCGGTACTTCGGTGCCGGTGCGCCTGCGCACCGCGCTGGTGACGGCGCGCAGTGCGCCGGCGCACGAACGCGCCATCCGCACCCTGATGGCCTGGGGGCTGGAAGTGGATGAGGCCATGTTTCTCGGCGGGCTCGACAAGGGGCACTTCCTGCGCGCCTTTGAACCGGATTTTTTCTTCGACGATCAGACCCGGCACTGCGATTCCGCCGCGGAGGTGGTGCCGACCGGTCACGTTGCCGCCGGGGTGATCAATCCAGGGCGGCGATGACCTGGGCGCGGGCCCAATCCTCCGCCCAGCTGTGCAGGCTGTATCGGTCGACAAATCCGCAGTGACCGCCTTTGGATGTGCGGTCGTAACGGATCACGCTGCCGTGCTGGCGCAGTCCCGCGAAATCGTCAATCGGGATTACCGAGTCATCTTCCGCGGTCAGAATGGCCAGCGGTGTCGGGCTCTCGATCAGCTGTTCGGGCTGCAGCGTGTAGGCATCCAGATAGGCGCCCATCGACGGGTAGTCGGTATGGGCGTCGACGAAGGCCTCGGTGATGGCGAGAAAGCGGTGTTGCGCGTACAGCCCGGAAAAATCGAATTGTCCTGGCCAGGCATCGGCCTTTCGGCGCAGGGTCTGGTGCCACTTGTCGATGAAGTAGCGGTGGATCAGGCGGGGGCCGCCGTCGATGGCCGCCAGCGTGGCGGCCGGCCGCATCACCGGCGAGATGGCGGCGCAGAGGCGGGGTTGCAGGCCCATGCCCGGTCCTTGCAGTCCGATCCGCAGCGCGAAGTTGCCACCCTGGGAGAAGCCCAGGACCACCAGCGGCAGCGTCGGATGCCGCGCCGCCACCTGTGACAGCGCGTCCACCACTTCACGCAGACGTGCCGAGTGGAACATGTCGCGGTTGAGGTGATGCGTACCGCCATGGTCGCGAAGGTTCAGTCGATAGACGTGATGGCCATCCGCATAGAGCGCACAGCCAACACCATAGAGGTAGTTGGACTGGTGCGATCCCTCCCAGCCGTGCAGCAGTACGACCTGAACGCGGGCGCCGTCGTGATCACTGCGGTAGCCCTGCAGTCGGACCGCTTGTCCGGCCTCGTCCCGGCAATCGAGCACTTCCGTCACGGTATCGCGATCGAGGTCGATGCCGGCACGACGCCATAGTCGGGGGGCCGGGCGTTTGCTGGCCAGCACTGACTGTACGAAGGCGCTGCCGAGACCGGGCGCGGGCCGGAACGGACGCAGTCCGTCGTTCATGTCGCCAGCAGGCGCCGCAGCACGCCCTCGTAGATCCGCGACAGCGGCATCAGGTCGTCGATGCGGACATGTTCATCGATCTTGTGGATCGAGGCATTGATCGGTCCGATCTCCACGGTCTGGGCGCCCCAGGGCGAGATGAAGCGGGCGTCCGAGGTGCCGCCGCCGGTGAAATGCTCTGGCGATGCGCCGGTGACGTCCCGGATGGCGGCGGTGGCGGCGTCGGTGAGGGCCCCCGGCCGGGTCAGGAAAGGCTGGCCGGAAAGCTGCCAGTCCAGGGTGTAGCGGAGGCCTTCGCGATCGAGCATGGCGTGCACGCGCTGCTGCAGCGCCTCCGCTGTGGAGGCGGTGCAGAAGCGGAAATTGAAGACCACGTCGAGTTCGCCGGGCACCACGTTGTTGGCGCCGGTGCCGGCGTGGATGTTGGAGATCTGGAACGAGGTGGGCGGGAACGCCTCGTTGCCCTCGTCCCAGCGTTCCGCTGCCAGCGCCGCGAGTGCCGGGCCGAAGCGCAGCACCGGATTCTCCACCTGATGGGGATAGGCGACGTGACCCTGCTTGCCGATGATCCTGAGGATGCCATTGAGCGAGCCACGGCGACCGACCATGATGCGATCGCCCAGGCGGACATTGCTGGAGGCTTCACCGACGATGGCGTAGTCGGGAATGATGCCGCGTGCCTTGAGCACGTCCACCACGTGGCGGGTGCCGTGTCGCGCCACGCCTTCCTCGTCGCTGGTGATGAGGAAGGCGAGGGTGCCGTGCCAGTCGGCATCGGCCACGAAGCGGCTGACCGCGGCGACCATGGCGGCAATGCCGGATTTCATGTCGGCGGCGCCGCGCCCGTAGAGCAGGCCGTCACGCTCAGTGGGCACGAAGGGGTCGCTGCGCCATTGGTCGAGCGGGCCGGTGGGCACCACGTCGGTGTGGCCGGCGAGGATCAGCAGGGGGCCATCACCCCGGCGCAGCGTCGCCCACAGGTTGGTGACGCCACCGGCATTGAGGTGCTCGGCTTCGAACCCCAGTGGCGCGAGGTGTGACATCAGCAACGCGCAGCAGTCGGCGTCGTCCGGCGTCAACGAACGGCGGGCAATCAGATCCTTCAGCAGCGTCAGGAGGGCGGATGCATCCACGGGCGGTTCCTCGGGGCGTCCAGCATACCGCTACCCCCGCCCTGGGGCGGGTGTGGCGGCTGGGCTGTCACATCAGCTGCTGGCCTGGGCCTCTCGCAGCAGTTCGTTGATGCCGGTCTTGGCCCGCGTCTTCTCGTCCACGCGCTTGACGATCACGGCGCAACTCAGATGATAGGCGCCACCATCGCGGGGCAGGGAGCCGGCGACCACCACCGAGCCCGGCGGAATGTTGCCGAAACGGATTTCCCGGGTTTCACGATCGTAGATCGGCGTCGACTGGGTGATGAAGACCCCCATCGAGATGACACTGCCCTTGCCGACCACTACGCCCTCGACGATCTCGCTGCGGGCGCCGATGAAGCAGTCGTCTTCAATGATTGTCGGGTTGGCCTGCAGCGGCTCCAGCACGCCGCCGATGCCGGCCCCGGCAGAGATGTGGCAGCGGGCGCCGATCTGTGCGCAGGAGCCGATGCTGGCCCAGGTGTCGACCATGGTGCCTTCGCCGACATGCGCGCCGATGTTGACGTAGCTAGGCATCAGCACCGCATTGCGGGCAATGAAGGCGCCTCGCCGAACGGCGGCGGGCGGCACCACGCGGGCGCCCTGACGTGCGAAGTCCTCTGCGCTCCAGCCGTCGAACTTCAGCGGCACCTTGTCGTAGCCCTGCAGGGCGCCCATCGTCACCGGTCCGTTGTCCTGCAGGCGGAACGACAGCAGCACCGCCTTCTTCAGCCACTGGTTGACCTGCCAGCCGTCGGCTCCGGGTTCGGCCACGCGCGCGGCACCGGAGTCCAGCAGGCCGATGGCTTCTTCGACCGGGCCGCGCATGGCGGGGTCGCGGGCGTCGAAGTCGGCACGGTTGTCCCAGAGCGCGTCCAGCGTGGTTTGCAGCGTCATGCGGTGATTTCCTGTTGTAGTGAGATGAATCGTCGGGCGACGGCCGTCAGGCGTCGGCGTCGCGGCGGTCCAGCGTGCGCGTGATCACTTCGCGCAGTTCGTCGAGCTGGCGTTCCTCGGTGATCGGTCGGTCCAGACGGTCCTTGATGTAGAACACGTCCTCGGCGCGCTCGCCGATGGTGGCGATCTTGGCGGCATCCACCAGAATCCCGCGTTTGGCGAAGATGCGACCGATCATCGAGAGCAGACCGGGCTGGTCCGCCGCCACCAGTTCCAGCAGCGTGCGGCGGCCGGTGTTGTCCTGACGGAAGTGTACCCGGGTGGGGGTGTCAAAGTGCTTGAGTCGGTGCGGTACCCGGCGGTTGACCGAGACCGTGGAGGTTTCGGGATCGCTAAGCACCTTGCGCAGCTGTTCGGTGATTTCCGGGAAGCGGACACCGGGATCAATCGGACGATTGTCGGTTTCTGCCACCACGTAGGTGTCGAGCACGTGGCCGTCGTGAGTGGTGTGCAGCCGGGCGTCCAGGATGTTGAGTCCCAGTCGGGCCAGTACGCCCGTTGAGAGGCCGAACAGGTGATCTCGGTCCAGGGTGTAGATGAACACCGAGGTGCCGCGCTCCGGCAGGGTCTTGACCAGGACCAGGGGCATCGACGCTGGCGACACCGCGCGCAGGGCAGGGAAGTGCCAGGCCAATTCGTCAGGCGTGTGGCGCAGGAAGTAGTCCGCATCGAAGCGGGCCCAGACCTCGTCGATGCCGTCCACGGTTTCGCCGAGGTCCACCAACAGCTGACGCGCTTCGGCCTTGACCTCCGCGACCAGTTCGTCTTCACGCAGGGGGTTGCTGAGCCCGCGGTCCAGTGCACGAGCGGTGGTGTTGTACAGCTCGGTGAGCAGGCTCTCGCGCCATGAGTTCCACAGCGCGGGGTTGGTGGCGCGAATGTCCGCACAGGTCAGCAGGAACAGATAGTCCAGGCGTGAGCAGAGCGTTCGCCCACCTTGCCGGCGAAGGTGGCAATCACCTGTGGGTCGGAGACATCCTGCTTCTGCGCGGTCAGTGACATCATGAGGTGTTGACGGACCAGCCAAGCCACCAAGTCGGCATCGGCATGGGAAAGGCCGTGGTCGAGGCAGAAGGTCTTGGCCTCATCGGCGCCAAGTTCGCTGTGGTCGCCACCGCGACCCTTGGCCATGTCGTGGAACAGGGCCCCCAGATACAGCAGCTCCGGCTTGGGTAGCCGTTTCACCACCTCATGGGCAAAGGGCAGTTCGTCGGCGAAACGCTGCATCATAAAGCGACGGGTGTTGCGCACCACATACAGCACGTGCTCGTCCACGGTCAGTGTGTGGAACAGGTCGTACTGCATGAGCCCGACGATCTTGCCGAAGGCCGGGAGATAGCGCCCCAGCACGCCGTATCGATTCATTCGCCGCAGGTTGCGAGTAAGGCCGCGCCCTTCACGGAACATTTCGATGAACAGGCTGCGGGCGCGGACATCGCGGCGCACGCCATCGTCCAGCAGGCGACTGTCGCGCAGGATCATGCGCAGGGTCTGGGCGCGGATGCCCTCCAGCTTGGGGTGGAGCTGCAGGAGATGGAAAATTTCCAGCAGTGCCCAGGGCGCGCGCCGGAACACCTCGTCGTCAACCGCCTCGATGTACTGGCCGCGCCGCTGAAAGCGGGCGTTCAGTGGGCTGACCTGCAGCAACTCGTCGCTGCCGAGAATGGCTTCCTCGAACAGCTGCAGCAACAGATCGTTGAGACAGGACAGCGACTTGATGGTGCGGTAGTACAGCTGCATGAACTGTTCGACGGCGCGGTTGCGGTCGTTGTCGATGTAGCCGAACAGCTCGCCCACCTTGATCTGGTGGTCAAACAGCAACCGGTCCTCACGGCGACCGGTGATCATGTGCAGGGCGAAGCGCACCCGCCACAGAAAATCCTGCCCGGCGAACAGCTCGTCGCATTCCTGTTTGGTGAGAAAGCCGCGCTCCCGCAAGTCGGTGAGCGTGCCGCTGCCGAACTGGCGTCGCGCCACCCACGCTACGGTGTGGATGTCGCGCAATCCACCCGGGCTCTCCTTGACGTTGGGCTCGAGTTTGTAGCCGGTGTCGTCATATTTACGGTAACGGGCGGCTTGTTCGGCCTTCTTGGCCTCGAAGAAGGCACGGACCGGCCACACCTTGTCCGGCGTCAGCGCTGCCTGCATCTCCTGAATCAGCCGGGGGTCGCCGGTCAGCTGGCGTGCCTCCAGCAGATTGGTGATGACGGTGATGTCCTTGGCGGCCTCCTGCGCACAGTCCTCGATGGTCCGGACACTCTGGCCCACTTCCAGGCCAATATCCCAACCAAAGGCGGTGAACTGCTCCAGTGCGGTGCGGTGTAGCTGCAACGCATCATTCTGGTGCAGCAGCAGAATGTCGATGTCCGAGTGCGGCAGCAGCTCGCTGCGACCGTAGCCGCCCACCGCGACCAGGGCCAGACCAGGCGGATCGTCCGGCAGGAAGCGGGTCCACACCGCCCGCAGCACTTCGTCCACCAGGTGGGAGCGTGCATGCACCAGGGTTTCCGCCGAGGCGCCATCATGGAACAGGCTGAACAGCCGCTCCCGGCCCCAGGCCAGGGTGTCGCGGAACGATGCCACCGAGTACTGTCCAGCGGCCAATCGGGCGCGGATGCGATGCGCCGAGAAGACGTTGGCGCCTTCGTCGCCGTCGTCGTCGAGGGGAACACTCACTTACATGGCCCCGTCGCGCAGCGTCAGCACTTCATGGCCCGTGTCCGTGACCAGAATGGTGTGCTCCCATTGGGCGGAAAGCCCGTGGTCCTTGGTGACCACGGTCCACTGGTCCGGCAGTTCCTTCACCTCGGCGCGGCCGGCATTGAGCATGGGTTCGATGGTGAACGTCATGCCGGGCACGAGTTCAAGACCCGTGCCAGGCCGTCCGTAGTGCACCACCTGCGGGTCTTCGTGAAACACCTCGCCGATCCCGTGTCCGCAGTATTCCCTGACGATGCTGAAGCCGCGTGCTTCGGCATAGACCTGGATGGCGTGGCCGATGTCGCCCAGGCGCGCGCCCGGCCTGACCCGCTGAATGCCTTCGATCATGGCCTGATGGCAGGTTTCGACCAGTCGGCGGCCGAGCACCGAGGGCTCACCAACGAAATACATCTTGCTGGTATCGCCGTGGTAGCCGTCCTTGATCACGGTGACGTCGATATTGAGGATGTCGCCCTTCTTCAGCACTTTCGGGCCCGGAATGCCGTGGCAGACGACGTGATTGACCGAGGTGCAGATGGCCCCGGTGAAGGGGGGGCGGCTGCCGCCAGCGGTATAGCCCACGGTGGCGGAAACGCAGCCCAGCGTGTTTTCAATGTACTGACGGCAGATGCGGTCCAGCTCGGCGGTGCTGATCCCGGGGCGGACATGTGCCTCGATCATGGTCAGCACCGAAGCCGCCGCCTGGCCGGCGGCCCGCATTCTGGCCTGGGCCTCGGGGGATTTCAGGGTAATGCCCATGGGGTGTCACTCGACCCACCTCCGGGGCCCGTGGCGCCGAAAAGTGGTTGTTTTCAAAGGGGGCGCAATGGTATAAAGCGCGCCCTCCAAAGGCAATGATGCCGATGGAGAATCCACTCGCACCACCCCAGGGTGGCCGGATGACGGTCCACTGGTGCGATTTGCCACTATTGAAACCCTAGGAGTATGGCCATGGCCGATATCACCATGCGTCAGTTGCTGGAAGCCGGTGTCCATTTTGGTCACCGCACCCGCTACTGGAACCCCCGGATGGAGCAGTTCATCTTCGGGGATCGCAACCGTATCCACATCATCAACCTCGAACAGACCCTGCCGATGCTGCGGGATGCCTGTTCCTACGCCGGCAAGATCGCTGCCAGCGGCGGCCGCGTGCTGTTCGTCGGCACCAAGCGCGCCGCCCGTGACGCGATCGAGGAAGAAGCCCGTCGTTGCGGCATGCCCTACGTCAGCCAGCGCTGGCTGGGTGGCATGCTGACCAACTTCAAGACCGTGAAGGCTTCCGTCAAGCGCCTGATCGACATGGAAAAGCAGGTCGAGGACGGTTCCATCAACCGCCTGACCAAGAAGGAGCAGCTGATGTTCCAGCGCGAGCTCGAAAAGCTGCGCAAGTCCCTGGGTGGCATCAAGGCCATGCCGAGTCTGCCGGACGGCCTGTTCATCATCGACACCGGCTACGAGAAGAATGCCGTCGCCGAAGCCCGCAAACTGGGTATTCCGGTGATCGCTGTGGTCGACTCCAACAATGACCCCAGCCTGGTTGACTGCGTCATTCCGGGTAACGATGACGCGACCCGCGCGATCAAGGTCTACACCCAGTGCATCGCAGACGCCATCATCGAGGCGCGCGGCGCCAGCGGCGTGCCGTTCCGCGAGGATCCGGAAGAGTCGGCGCCGGAAGAGCGCTCCGCGCGGCCGCGTCGCAACGGCCCGCGCCGTGACGGCGATCGTCCGCGGGGTGGCCGTGGCGGCGCTCGCACCGAGGCGGCCCCTGCTGCTGCCCCGGCGCCTGCTGCCGAGGTCGCTGCTCCCGCGCCTGCCGCCGAGGCCGCTGCGCCCTCCGCCAACGCCGAAACCACAGAGGAATAAGCAATGACTGCCATTACAGCCGCGCTCGTCAAGGAACTGCGTGACCGCACCAGTGCCGGGATGACCGACTGCAAGAAAGCCCTGGAAGCCACCGGAGGTGATCTCGACAAGGCAGCCGAAAAGCTGCGCATGGACGGGATGGCCAAGGCGGACAAGAAGGGCTCCCGCGTGGCCGCCGAGGGCGTCATTGCGCTCGCTGAAGGCGCAGACGCGGTGGCCATGGTCGAGCTCAACTCGGAGACCGATTTCGTCTCCAAGGGCGATGACTTCAAGGCTTTTGCCCAGAAGGTGGCGGAGGTTGCGCTGGCGCAGCGTCCCGCCGACATGGAGGCCCTGCTGAAGCTCGACGGTGGGCAGGGAGCGCTCGACGAGCAGCGTCGCGCGATGGTGGCCAAGATCGGTGAGAACATCACCATTCGCCGTTTCGTGGTGGTGCCGAAGAGCGATGGCGATATCGCCCACTATGTGCACGGCTCCAAGATCGGTGTCGTGGTGGCGATGAAACAGGGCGTTGCTGAGCTGGCCCGCGACATCGCCATGCACGTGGCAGCCTCCAGTCCCCGCTTTCTCGACGCCAATGCGGTGCCGGAAGACGTGTTGGCTGCCGAACGCAAGATCATTGAAGCTCAGTCCGCTGAGCAGGCCGCCGGCAAGCCGGCCGAGATCGTCGCCAAGATGATGGAAGGGAAGGTGCGCAAGTTCGTCTCCGAGATCACCCTCGTGGGCCAGCCCTTCGTCAAGAATCCTGACCAGACCGTTGGCCAGCTGCTGCAGGCGTCCAACGCGGAAGTAGCTGCGTTCGTCCGTTTTGCAGTGGGCGAGGGGATCGAGCGAGAGGCAACCGACTTTGCCGCCGAGGTGGCAGCACAGGCCGGCCTCTGAGCGCGCTTTCTCGGTTACCATCTGCATGAGTTTCAAAGGCCCCGGAAACGGGGCCTTCTTCTAGGAGCCTGGGCGGCAGGAACCTGGCAGGCGAGGCAAAGCCGTTTCGAGGCAGGTTTCGCGTTGATTTGAGGCCAATAGCGGGTTCTGTTGGCCGAAAAGCAGCGTGGAAGATGCCCGAGATGGCAAAGCCGCAGCCGCCTGTGTTGCTGCCGCCCAGACTCCTGGGTCCCCCGGTGCCGCAGGGAGTGGCGCTGGGCCCGTTCTGTGCGCTCCAGAGAGGAATCTGCCATGTCATCGCCCGTCTATTCCCGCATCCTCCTGAAGCTTTCCGGTGAGGCGCTGATGGGCGGCGGCAAGTTCGGAATCGAACCGGCAGTCACCCAGTTCCTGGCGGGCGAACTGAAGGCGGTGATCGACGCCGGTGTTCAGGTCGCCCTGGTGGTCGGTGGAGGCAATATTTTCCGCGGAGAGGGGCTGGCCCGGGCCGGACTCGACCGCATTACCGGCGATCACATGGGCATGTTGGCCACGGTGATCAATGCGTTGGCCCTTCAGGATGCGATTGAGCGTGCCGGATTGCAGGCGCGGGTGATGAGCGCGCTGCGCATCAATCAGGTGTGTGAGGACTATATACGTCGTCGCGCGGTGCGCCACCTCGAGAAGGGGCGGGTGGTGATCTTCGCGTCCGGTACCGGTAATCCGTTCTTCACCACGGACTCTGCAGCAGCGCTGCGGGCGGTGGAGGTGGGGGCCGACCTGCTGCTCAAGGCCACCCAGGTGGACGGCATCTACACCGCCGACCCCAAGAAGGACCCGGACGCCACCCGGTATGACACCCTGAACTACGACGAAGCCATTGATCGCCGACTGGGCGTGATGGACCAGACCGCTTTGGTGCTGGCGCGCGACCATCGCATGAAACTCTGTGTCTACGATATGGCGCGCCCGGGCGCCTTGATGCGCATCCTCGAGGGCGATACCCGGATCGGCACTTACGTCACGGCCTGACGCGCGCCACCCTGAGCTGATTGATCCCGCTACCTGCTGTTTGTTCGGAGCTTTCCCATGACTGACCTGACCACCCTCAAGCGCGACAGTGAAAAGCGGATGCAGAAGTGCATCGACAGCCTGTCATCCCAGCTGATGAAGCTGCGCACCGGCCGTGCCAACGCCGCCCTGCTCGACCATGTGCGGGTCGACTACTACGGCTCGGAAGTGCCGGTCTCACAGGTGGCGAACGTGACGGTGGAGGATGCCCGCACGATCTCGATCACCCCTTGGGAAAAAACCATGGTGGGAGCTATCGAGAAGGCCATCCTCACCTCCGATCTGGGGCTGACGCCCAATACCGCCGGCACCACCATGCGGATCAACCTGCCGCCGCTGACCGAAGAGCGTCGACGTGAGCTGGTCAAGGTGGTCAAGGGAGAGGCGGAGCAGTCCAAGGTGCAGATCCGCAGCATCCGCCGCGATGCCAACCAGACCGTCAAGGATATGGTGAAGGACAAGCTGATCACCACGGATGACGAGAAACGTGCGGAAGCGGATGTGCAGAAGCTTACCGACCAGTACGTTGCCAAGGTGGATGATGTGGCTTCGGCGAAGGAAAAGGAGTTGATGGCGATCTGAGCGTCGTGACCGATCTCCCCTCCAGGGTCCCGCGCCATGTGGCCGTCATCATGGACGGCAACGGGCGCTGGGCGCAGCGTCGTGGCGAGGTGCGTGGTTTCGGGCACCGCGCCGGTGTTGATGCCGCGCGTACCCTGATGACCGCCGCCGCTGAAGCGGGCGTCGAGGTACTCACCGTCTACGCCTTTTCGCAGGAGAACTGGCGGCGGCCGGGGCCCGAGGTCACCTTGTTGATGCAGCTGTTTGCGCGCGCTCTGGATCGCGAGACAGCGGAACTGCATGCCAACAATGCCCGGCTGCGCTTCATCGGCGACCGCAGCCGTTTCGAAGGCGCGCTGACCCGGGCGATGGCGCGGGCCGAGGCCCTCACGGCCGATAATTCGGGGATCACCATCCTGGTCGCGGTCGGCTACAGCGGACAGTGGGATCTGGCCCAGGCGGCGGAGCGATGCCGTCAGGCGGGCGGGGCGATTACCGAGGACCGCCTGGCGGCCGAGCTGGCGACAGCCGGCTTGCCGGATGTGGACCTCATGATCCGCAGTGGCGGCGAGTCGCGGATCAGCAATTTCCTGCTGTGGCAGGCGGCCTATGCCGAGCTGTACTTCACGGACTGCCTGTGGCCGGATTTCGACCGGGCGGCCTTTGACGAAGCCCTCCGCTGGTATGCCACGCGGGACCGCCGCTTCGGCGGACTCGCCGAGGGCGTATCCCAAAACTGACAGTGGGCGGCGCATACTGCGGTCTGAGCCGACCGCCCGCCTGCGCGGACATCCTCATCACGACATGCTGTTACACCGCCTGATCACCGCCCTGGTTCTGCTGCCCCTGCTGTTGGGGCTGGTGTGGTTTGCGCCCACCGTCTGGGTCTACGCCGTGTTCGTGGTGGTGGGCGCGCTGGCGGCACGCGAATGGGCCGCCCTGTGTGCCTGGGGGCGGCGCCCGGTTGCCGCGCAGGGCTATGCGGCTGTGGTGGTGGTCATCCTGGTGCTGGCTTGGCTGGCGCCTGCGCGATCGCAGTGGCTGCCCCTGCTGCTGGTGATCGCAGCGGTGCACTGGCTGGCCGTCTTTTTCTGGCTGAGGGCCGGGCCGGCCCGGCTGGCAATGCTGGCGGCAAGCCCGCTGAGCGCGCCGCAGGGCGCGCTGCTGATCGTATCGACACTGTTGTCCGCCGCCACCTTGCATGCGCAGCCGGATGGCGCACTGCGACTGCTGTTCGCGCTGTTCTTGGTATTCGCTGCGGATGTCGGGGCGTATCTGGCGGGCCGCAATCTGGGCCGGCGCAAGCTGGCACCCGCCATTTCGCCAGGCAAAACGCTCGAAGGCGCTGTAGGTGGTGTAGCGCTTTGCGGCCTGTGGGCGTTGACCGCAGGCGTGTGGATTTTTCCGGTGCAGGGCCTGCAGGTGGTCGGCCTCGTGGTGCTGTGCCTGTTGGTGGCGGTGGCATCGGTGGCGGGCGATTTGCTGGAGTCCGGCTACAAGCGGGCGGCGGGCGTGAAGGACAGTGGAACGCTGCTGCCCGGGCATGGTGGTGTGCTTGACCGAATCGACAGCGTTGTGGCCGCGATCCCGCTGTTCACACTCGGCCTGATGCTGATGGGGCTGGCATGAAGCAACTGGTCGTTCTCGGCGCTACCGGTACGGTGGGTCGCAACACGCTGGATGTGGCAGCACGGCACCCCGACCGGGTGCAGGTCATCGCCTTGACGGCCGATCGGGATGTGGACGGCATGATGACGCTCTGCCGCCAGCATCAACCTCGCTGGGTGGCCATGTGCGACCCTGATGCCGCGCTGAGATTGCAGCGGGCTGCGCAGGGCGCGGGGCTGGGCCTTGAGGTGCTCGCGGGCGTCGACGGACTGCGCGCGGTGGCGGCGCTCTCCGAGGCCACCCATGTGATGTCGGCAATCGTCGGCGCCGCCGGTCTGCTGCCGACGCTGGCGGCCGTGGCGGCGGGCAAGCACGTGTTGATTGCCAACAAGGAGCCGTTGGTCATGGCCGGGCCCTTGATCATGGAGACGGCGCGGCGGTCCAAAGCGGTGATTCTGCCCATTGATTCCGAGCACAACGCAATCTTCCAGTGCCTGCCTGCGGGCTATCGCTGCGGTCAGGTGCCGCAAGGGGTGGCGGGTCTGGTACTGACCGCGTCGGGCGGGCCATTCCGCGAGTGGTCTGCCGAGGCGCTGGCCGCCGCTACCCCGGAAGCGGCCGTGAAACACCCCAACTGGGTGATGGGGCCCAAGATTTCGGTGGATTCCGCGACGCTGATGAACAAGGGGCTGGAGCTGATCGAGGCCGCCACGCTGTACGGCCTGCCGGTTGCGCAGCTGGACGTGGTCATTCATCCCGAGAGCGCCATCCACTCCCTGGTGAGCTACGTGGACGGCTCGCAGTTGGCGCAACTCGGTAGCCCCGACATGCGTGTGCCGATCGCGCACGCGCTGGCATGGCCGGAGCGCTGGACCTCGGGGGTGGCCCCGTTGGACCTGGTGGCGCTGGCTCGGATGCGGTTCGAGGCGCCGGATCCGGCGCGCTTCCCCTGCCTGCGGCTGGCGCGGGAGGCGATGGCGGCGGCAGGGCAGATGCCCCTGGTATTGAACGCAGCCAATGAAGTGGCGGTCCAAGGTTTCCTTGATCGCCAGTTGGGTTTCATGGACATGCCGCGCATGATCGAACATTGCCTGGAGGCACACGCCTCGCCGCACGCGGCTGACCTTGAGGCGATTCAGGCCCTGGACCGTGAGGTCCGGCAGACGGCCCGTGACTGGGCCCACCGTGAGGTCGCGGCATGATTGATTTTCTCTGGTCGGTGGGAGGCTTCATCCTGGCCATCGGTGTGCTCGTGGCCTTTCATGAGTTCGGTCACTATTGGGTAGCGCGTCGGTGTGGGGTGCGGGTTCTGCGGTTTTCGATCGGCTTCGGCAAGCCGATCTGGACCCGACGCGCCGCCGACGGCGTCGAGTGGTCGGTGTCGGCGATACCCCTGGGCGGCTACGTCAAGATGCTGGATGGACGAGAAGCCGATGTGCCGCCCGAGCAGGCCCACGAGGCGTTCAACCATCAGCCGGTGGGCAAGCGCGCCCTGATTGTGGCGGCCGGGCCGGCGTTCAATTTCCTGTTGGCAGCCGCCTTCTACTGGGTCGTTTTCGTGCTTGGCGTGCAGGGCATGAAATCGGTGATCGCCACGCCGCCTTCTGGGACCTTGGCGGCAGACGCGGGCTTGCAGGCAGGGGATACCGTGTTGTCGGTCGCCGGGCAGGCCACGCCGACCTGGCAGGTGTTGCATACCGAACTGATTGACCGCGCGCTTGACCAGCAAACGGTACAGGCAGAAGTGCTGAGTGCTCAGGGCGAACAGCGCCAGGTGGCGCTGGATCTTGGCAAGGTTCGGGTGGACCCGGAAGTGCTGTTCACGGATCTTGGCCTTCGCCCCTATGACCCGCCGGTGCCTGCGCTTATTGCCGAGGTGGTGCCGGGCCAGCCAGCTGCGCTGGCGGGTTTCCGTGCCGGTGACCGACTGTTGTCGGCCAATGGCGACACGATCGGCTCCTGGCAGCAATGGGCGGCCTGGGTGCGGGAGCGCCCCGGCGAGGTGGTTTCGGTGGCGTTCGAGCGGAATGGGGTCGAGCAGCAGCGCGAATTGATCCTGGCGGACATTGAAGGGCAGGGCCGCTTCGGCGCCAGCGTGGCGATGCCGGCGGACTTGTGGCAGGATTTGCGGGCTGAACATCGGTTGAGTGTGTTGGCGGCGGCTCCGGCTGCGGTGGCACAGACTTGGCAGATGTCCGCCCTGACGCTGAAGATGCTTTGGCGCATGGTGCTTGGGGAGGTTTCCCTCAAGAATGTCAGCGGGCCCATCCAGATCGCGCAGGTCGCGGGGTTCTCGGCACAGGTTGGGCTGGTATCCTTCCTGAGTTTCATGGCCGTGGTCAGTGTCAGCCTGGGTGTGCTCAATCTGTTGCCAGTGCCCATGCTGGATGGTGGTCACCTGTTGTATTTCGGCGTTGAAGCGGTGAAGGGCTCGCCCGTATCGGAGCGGGTCCTTGAGGCAGGGACGCGAGTGGGGTTGCTGTTTCTCGTCGCGCTCATGAGCCTCGCTTTCTATAACGACATCGTGCGACTGATTCCTTAAAAGAAAGAAGCGAAGACCCATCGATGGGGTTCAAGACCAAGGTATACACATCCGTGGCGTTGACGGTAGGCGGCTGGTTTTTTGCCGCTTCCGTGAGCGCCTTCGACCCGTTTCAGGTGCGAGAGATCCGCGCCGAGGGCCTGGAGCGTCTGGAGATCGGCACCTTGCTGACCTACCTGCCGCTATCGGAAGGCGATGAGCTGAATACGCTCACTTCGCGCCAGGCCATTCGAGCGTTGTACGGCACCGGCCTGTTTGAGGACGTACAGCTCGAACGCGACGGCGATACGCTGGTGATTCGGGTGGAGGAACGCCCGGCCATCAGCACCTTCGAGATCGAAGGCAACGAGAAGATCGGCGGCGACGAGCTCAACGAGTCACTCAAGGAACTCGGGCTCGCAGAAGGCGAGCTGTTCAAGCGGGAGTTGCTCGATCAGGTCGAGCAGGAACTGCAGCGGCAGTACTTTGCCAACGGCTACTACGACATCGAGATCAAATCCGAGGTCACCGAGGAGCCGAACAACCGCGTCAGCCTGAAGATCGACGTCACCGAAGGCCGCCAGACCCGGGTCAGGGGCATCAACATTCTCGGGAACAAGGCCTTTTCCACCGAGGAGCTTCAGGAGCAGTTCAAGCTGCAGGCCACCAACTGGATGCCCTTCCAGTCGTCAGACAAGTACTCCCGCCAGCAGTTGGGAGGCGATCTGGAAACCTTGCAGTCCTACTATCAGGACCGGGGTTACCTGAAGGCCACCATTTCGTCGGTGCAGGTGGCGATGACCCCGGAACGGGACGCGATCTACGTCACCATCAACGTCGAGGAAGGCGAGGTGTACACGGTCAAGGACACCAAGCTGACCGGCGAGACCATCGTCAATCCCGCCTTCCTCAAACAGTTGCTGTCGACCCGTCCGGGCGATACCTTCTCGCGCCGGCTGGCGACCGAGAGCGCGGACCGTATCGAAGTGGCGCTTTCCGACATCGGCTATGCGTTTGCCGAAGTGGAGCCGTTGCCTGAAGTCGATGAGGAAAATCGCGAAGTCACGCTCAACTACGTGATCGAGCCCGGCAGCCGAGCCTACATTCGCCACATCACCTTCACGGGCCACACGTCGACCAACGACGAGACCCTGCGGCGCGAGATGCGCCAGCTCGAAGCCTCGCCCTTCTCCAAGAGCGCGGTCGAACGCTCGCGTGTGCGTCTGGCGCGTTTGCCGTTCCTGGAAGAGGTGGAAGTGGAAACCGTGCCGGTTCCCGGCACCGACGACCTCGTCGACATCGTCTTTACCGTCAAGGAGCGCCCGCCGGGATCGGTGCAGTTTGGCGTGGGCTTTTCCGGCTCCTACGGGTTCCTCGTGACCGGTCAGGTCACCCACACCAACTTCCTCGGCACCGGAAACCGGGTGGACCTGGCGGTTGACAACAACACGGTGTCGCGCAGCATCAGCGCCTCCTGGACAGACCCCTACTTCACCGAGGACGGGATCAGCCAGAGCATCTCGGCGTTCTATCGTCGCTCCGAGTCGGTCATCCGGTTCAGTTCAGGGTTCAACACCAACGTGGTGGGCCTGAACCTGACGTATGGCATCCCGCTGTCGGAATATTCGTCCTTCCGTATCGGTGGGGGCATTGACCGCACGGCGATCGAGACCTTTGCGGGTACTTCGTCCAACGAAGTGCTGATCTTCGCCATCGAGAATGGCACGCTGTTCACCAACTATGAACTGCGTACCGGGATCACCTTCGACTCGCGTAACCGGACCTTCTTCGCCAGCCGCGGCGCGCTCCACCAGCTGACCGTCGATGTCACGGTCCCCGGTAGCGACCTGCAGTTCTATACGCTGTCCTATCGCGCGCAGCAGTACGTGCCGATCTGGCGCGGCTTCTTCCTTGAAATGAACGGCTCGGCTGCTGTGGTGGAGCCCTACGGTGATACCCGTTCGGTGCCGCCGTACCAGAACTTCTTTGCGGGTGGACCTCGCACGGTGCGGGGCTATCGTGACGGCACGCTGGGCCCGCGCGATACGCCCTACAACAACCCCTATGGGGGTTCGTTGCGGACCACGTTGCAGAACAAGCTGATCATTCCCTTGCCTGTGGAAAGCGACGGTCGTTCAACGCGCCTGTCACTGTTCTATGACATCGGCAATGTGTTCGCTGATCCGTCCGATTTCGAAGCCAATGAGTTGCGGCAGTCGGCCGGTATCGCTTTCTCCTGGTTTACGCCGTTCCTCGGCCTGCTCGACCTGTCCTATGCTTTCCCGCTGAACGACAAGCCGGGCGACGAGACCGACCGCTTCCAGATCACCTTTGGTCCCGGGTTCTGAGGCCCGGATCCGCTGTTTCCCTAAACCTACATTTCTCCTGGATGAGACCTGTCATGAGCATGCTTAAATCAACCCTCGGTTCCCTGTTTGCACTTGCCCTGATCAGTGCGCCGGCGCTGGCCGCCGCGCAGGGCGTCAAGGTCGGTGCCATCCGCACCTCCGATGTCGTTCTGCAGTCGCCGCAGTTCAAGGCGGCTTCTGAAAAGATGAAGGCCGAATTCGAGCGCCGTCGCAACGAGCTCGAGTCGTCCGCCAAGAAATTCCAGGAGGATGTCGAGAAGTTCCAGAAGGAAGCTGACCTGCTGTCCGCCGCCGATCGCGCCAAGCAGGAGAAAGATCTCAACACACGCCGGATCGATCTCGGTTACCAGCAGCGCCAGCTGCAGGAAGACGTGCAGAACCGTGATCGCGAACTGACCGAGGAAATGCGGGGCAAGATCGCCAACGTGATCGAAGAAGTCGCCAAAGGCGGTGGTTACGACCTGGTGGTGCAGGACCCCGCCTTCGCCTCCGACGCGGTCGACATCACGGATGAAGTCATCGCGAAGCTGAAGACCGCCAAATAAGCGCGGTGGCAGCGCTGCCGCTGTCAGCCCTTGCGGAGCGGTTTGGGCTTCGCTTTCAGGGCGATACAGACCCCGTCATCGACGGGGTCTGTACGTTAAGCCCCGGACGCGCCGGCGCCCTCAGTTTTCTTGCCAACCCGAAGTATCGGAAGGCGCTGGGAGCGACCCAGGCCAGTGCCGTGGTGGTGTCCGAGCGGGATGCGGCCTCGGCGCCTGTGCCGGTGCTGGTTGCGCAGGACCCCTATCTGGCGTTTGCCCGTATTGCAGGTGTGTTTGACCCGGCACCCGTGCCGCAACCGGGCGTGCATCCGAGTGCTGTCGTCGATCCGCAAGCGGTCGTCGACCCCAGTGCCGAGATCGGGGCGCTGGTGGTGATCGAGGCAGGCGCGCGCATCGGCCCCGGGGCGCGTATCGGCCCGCACAGCCTGATCGGCGTCGACGCCGAGATCGGCGCAGGTACCCGGCTTGAGGGCCGCAACTGGATCGGCCCCCGCTGTCGCATCGGTGCCCGCGGCCGCCTCAATGCCGGTTGTGTGATCGGCGCTCGCGGCTTTGGTCTGGCGCCAACCCCGCAGGGTTGGGAGGAGGTTCCGCAGCTCGGCGCCGTACAGATTGGCGATGATGTCGAAGTCGGCGCCAACACCTGTATCGACCGCGGGGCCATCGAAGACACGGTGATCGGTGATGGCGTCAAACTCGACAACCTGATCCAGATCGCGCACAACGTGCGGATCGGAGCCCACACCGCGGTGGCGGCCAACACCGGAATTGCGGGATCCACCCGCATTGGCTCGCGTTGCCTGATCGGGGGGGCGGTGGGGATCGCCGGTCATATCGAGATTGCCGACGGAGTGGTGGTGCTGGCGCGAGCCATGGTCACGCACTCCCTGACGGAAAAGGGGGTTTACGGGTCCGGCCTGCCGGTGGACGAGGCCCGTAGCTGGCGGCGACAGGTTGCTCATATTCGCCGGCTGGACCGCTGGGAGGCGCGCCTCAAGCGCGTGGAGCGGCAGATGGATCTGCCCGATGAAGATGCCGAGGGAGCAGATCACTGATGGACATTCGCAAGATTCTCGAGCTGTTGCCGCACCGATCACCATTCCTGCTGGTTGATCGGGTGCTGGAGCACGACGACGAGCGCCTGGTCGCACTCAAGAACGTGACCTACAACGAGCCGTTCTTCCCCGGCCACTTTCCTGGTGTGCCGACCATGCCGGGGGTACTCATGCTGGAGGCGCTGGCGCAGGCCTGTGGCCTGTTGGCAGTGATGCGTTCGGGATTGCGGGCGGACTCCGGCCTGCTGCTGTACTTCGCCGGCATTGATGAGGCTCGATTCAAGCGCCCCGTGGTGCCTGGTGATCAGCTCGTTCTCACGGGCACCCTGATCAAGCAGAAGCGCGATATCTGGAAGTTTGACGCGCGCGCGACGGTGGGTGAAGAGCTCGCCTGCGAGGCCAAGATGATCTGTGTGCTGCGGCACCCTGCCAACATGAAGGACCGCGGTTGATGGCGAAGATCCATCCCACCGCGGTGGTGGATTCCGCCGCCGAGCTTGCCGCTTCGGTCTCGGTCGGCCCCTACAGCATCATCGGCCCCGGTGTCACTGTTGGCGAGGACTGCATCGTGCATGGGCACGTCGTGCTGGATGGTCCGATGACCCTGGGTGCGCGCAACGAAATCTTTCCGTTCGCCTCCGTGGGGGCCATCTCTCAGGACAAGTCGGCGCGTCGGGAGGATCCGACCTCCACGGTCATCGGGGATGACAACATCATTCGCGAATACGTGTCGATCCAGCGCGGCACCCTGAAGGAATGGGACAGCAAGCAGGGGGTGACCCGTATCGGTAGTCGCAACCTGATCATGAATTACTGCCATGTCGCGCATGACTGCGTGATCGGCAATGATGTGATCATGGCCAACAATGCCAGTCTGGCCGGCCATGTTGAGATTGGCGACTTCGCCGGACTGGGCGGTTATACCCTCGTGTATCAGTTCTGCCGGATTGGCGCGCATGCCTTTACGGCGTTTTCCAGCGGGATTGCCGGCGATGTGCCGCCTTTCGTGTTGGTGCAGGGCAATCCGGCCGAGGCACGGGCCATCAACAAGACCGGTCTGGTTCGCCGTGGTTTCGAGAAATCGGCCATCGACTCGATCGAAGCGGCCTACAAACTCATCTACCGCTCTGGCAAGCTGATGGTGGATGTGCGGCAGGAGCTTTCCGAAATGGCCAAGGGGTCGGCTGAAGTGGCACTCATGGATGCTTTCGTCGCCTCCGGCAAACGCCCGCTGGCGCGATAGGGCCGGTGCATGAAGGTCGCCCTTGTCGCAGGTGAACTCTCCGGGGATCTGCTGGGCGCGGCCCTGATCGAAGGGCTCCGTGCGCGGGTGCCCGATCTGCAATGCTTCGGTGTCTGTGGCGAACGCATGCGCGCCGCGGGCTGCGAACCCTGGGCATCCATCGATGAACTCTCCCTGATGGGGATTGCAGAGGTGCTGCCGGCCCTTCCGCGCCTGTTCAGGCTGCGGGGCTGGCTGATCGAACGTCTGCTGGCGGAGCGTCCCGACGTCGTGGTGGGTATCGACGCGCCCGATTTCAACCTGGGGCTGGAGCGCCGCTTGCGCGAGCGCGGCCTGCGCACCGTGCATGTGGTCAGCCCCACCATCTGGGCCTGGCGGCAGGGTCGGGTCAAGGCCATCGCCCGAGCGGTGGACCAGATGCTCTGCCTGTTCCCGTTCGAGCCCGCCTTCTACGCGGCGCACGGGATCGATGCGCAGTTCATTGGCCACCCCCTGGCCGACCAGCTCGACGACCGCATGACCCAGGTGGAGGGGCGTCGGGCACTCCGAGTGCCGGACATCCTGAGCCTCGCCGTGCTGCCGGGCTCGCGGGCCGGCGAGGTGGGCCATCTGATGGTGCCGTTCGCCCGCGCCGTCAGGCACCTGACGACGATCATGCCAGACCTGCAGGTGTTGACGCCGATCGCCAAACCGTCGTTGCGCGCACCGATTGAAACGGTCATCCGCAGTGAGGCGCCCGGCGTGAACTGGCGTTGTTTCGATGGCCGCACGCGCGATGTCCTGCGGGCCGCCAACGCTGTCCTGTTGGCCTCGGGCACCGCCACACTGGAGACCTTGCTGGTGGGGCGCGCGATGGTGGTCGGCTACCGGACCTCGGCGCTCACCGCCTGGTTACTGCTGAAAGCGGGCCTGTTGAAGACCGAGCATGTGAGCCTGCCCAACCTGTTGGCGGACCGGCCCACGGTGCCGGAGCGACTGCAGGCGGACTGCAACGGCGCCCGGCTGGCCGACGATCTGCTGCCGCTGCTGACCTCGGGTGATGCCCGAGCGGTGCAACTGGAGGCCTTCCGGTCGGTGCGGGATCAGCTGGCCGGGGGTGCGGGGGATCGCGCGGCTCAGGCCATCCTCGACGGCCTGCCGGTATGAGAGATGCGTTGATCGCAGGTGTTGACGAAGCGGGGCGGGGGTGTCTGGCCGGGCCCGTGGTGGCGGCCGCAGTCATCCTCGATGCGCCGATTCCGGGGCTGCGCGATTCCAAGCAGCTCAGCGCGCCGCAACGCGAACGACTGGCGCAGCGTATTCGTGCCGAGGCCCGGGCCTGGGCGGTGGCGGAGGCGTCGGTGGAGGAGATTGACCGGCTGAACATTCTGCAGGCCAGTTTGCTGGCCATGCGCCGGGCCATCGACACCCTGTCGCCACAACCCACGCACCTGCGGGTTGATGGTAACCAGGATCCGCACGCAGGACTGCCCACCACCTGCGTGATCGGCGGTGACCGCGCCCATGCCGAAATCATGGCAGCCAGCATCCTCGCCAAGGTGAGTCGTGATGCGCAGCTTTGCGCGATGGCCACCGAGTGGCCAGCCTACGGCTTCGAACGTCACAAAGGGTATGGAACGGCGGAGCACATTGCGGCGCTGCGCCAGCATGGCGCTGGCCCCATGCATCGCATGAGCTTTGCGCCCTGCGCCCGGCACCGTGTCGATGAGGGGGCGCGTGCGTGACCGGGTTCGTCCACCTCCGGCTGCACACCGAGTACTCGTTGACCGACGGCGTGGTTCGCGTCGAACCTCCCAAGCGCAAGGGTGGGGGGCAGGGCGCCACACTGACCTCGCGAGCGGCGGAGATGGGTTATCCCGCCGTTGCCGTCACGGATCAGTCCAACCTGTACGTGATGGTGAAGTTCTACAAGGCGGCAGAGAGCGCCGGCATCAAACCACTGATCGGCTGTGACGTATGGCTGGAACCGCTGAGCGCGGGAGACAGCCCCGAGCGGTTGACGCTGCTGGTGATGAACGATGCCGGCTATCGCAACCTGACGCAGCTGCTGTCGCGGGGCTACACCGAAGGGCAGGCCCGCGGTTCGCCGCAGTTGCAGCGTGAGTGGGTCGCCGAGGCTGCTGAAGGACTGCTGGCCATGAGTGGTCGTGATGGCGGCGTGTTCCGGGCTGCCGCCGCCGATCAGGTGGACGCAGCGATGGCGGCGCTGTCCGACCTGCAGCAATGGTTCCCCGGTCGGCTGTACCTGGAAATCAGCCGCTGCGACCGGCCTGGCGACGAGGCCTGGGTGGAGCAGGCCTGCGCCCTGTCGCGGGTGCGCGGCGTGCCGGTGGTGGCGACCAACGATGTCCGCTTTCTGTCGCGTGAGGATTTTGAGGCCCACGAGGCACGGGTCTGCATCGCGCAGGGGCGGGTGCTGTCGGATGATCGCCGGCCGCGTGATTACACGCCCGAGCAGTATCTGAAATCGCCGGAGGAGATGGCCGGTCTTTTCGCGGATCTGCCGGAGGCGTTGGCCAATAGTGTCGAGATTGCGCGTCGCTGTACGCTCAGCCTGTCCTTTGGCACCTATCACCTGCCCAACTTCCCGGTGCCCGAAGGCATGACCACGGACGCCTTCCTGGTGGCCGAGGCCGAGCGCGGCCTGGAAGCACGGCTGACCGAACAGCCGCGTACGGGGACTCGCGAGACCTACCAGGCGCGGTTGGCTTACGAGCTCGGCATCATCGAAAAAATGGGCTTTGCAGGCTACTTCCTGGTGGTGGCCGACTTCATCCAATGGGCGAAGGCCAATGGCTGCCCGGTGGGACCCGGCCGCGGTTCCGGTGCCGGATCGCTGGTGGCCTATGCCCTGCGCATCACTGACCTCGATCCGCTGCCCTACGACCTGCTGTTCGAACGTTTCCTCAATCCGGAACGCGTCTCCATGCCCGACTTCGACGTCGACTTCTGCATGGACAACCGGGACCGGGTGATCCAGTACGTGTCGGAACGCTACGGCCGCGAGCGGGTGGGGCAGATCATCACCTATGCCACCATGGCCGCCCGCGGCGTGGTGCGCGATGTCTGTCGTGTGCTCGGACACGGCTACGGTTTCGGCGACCGCCTCGCCAAGCTGATCCCCGGAACCCCTGGCGCCACCCTGGCTGACGCTCTGGAAGAGGTGCCGGAACTCAAGGCCAGCTATGCGCAGGACGAGGAGACGCGTGCCGTGCTGGACCTCGCGTTGGCACTTGAAGGCATCACCCGTGGGGTCGGTGTGCATGCCGGTGGTGTGGTGATCGCGCCGCAGCCGCTCACCGACTATGCGCCGCTGTTCTGCGAGCCTGGTGGCGCCGGACTGCGGACCCAGTTCGACATGAAGGACCTCGAAACCATCGGCCTGGTGAAGTTCGACTTCCTCGGGTTGAAAACGCTCACCGTTATCGAGGAGGCGGTGCAGAACATCGCACGCGGCCATGGACGCAAGCTGGACATGCTGCAGCTGCCGATCGACGATCCCGAGACCTATGCACTGTTTGCCAGCGGCGACACCACCGCCGTGTTCCAGATGGAATCGCCCGGCATGCAGAAGGCCAGCCGGGACCTCAAGCCGGACTGCTTCGAAGATATCGTGGCACTGGTCTCGCTCTATCGTCCGGGGCCGATGGACAACATTCCCACCTTCTGCGAGAACAAGCGGGACGCCAGCAAGATCCAGTATCTGCACCCTGACATGGAGCCGGTGCTGAAGGCCACCTATGGCATCTTCGTCTATCAGGAACAGGTCATGCAGATGTCCCAGCGCATGGCGGGTTACACCCTGGGAGGCGCCGACCTGTTGCGTCGCGCCATGGGCAAGAAGAAGGCCGACGAAATGGCCAAGCAACGCGAGATCTTCGAGGCCGGCGCCGCCGAGCGGGGGTTCGACGCCGCCGTCGCCAGTGGTGTGTTCGACCTGATGGAGAAGTTCGCCAACTACGGCTTCAACAAGTCGCACGCCGCAGCCTATGCCCTGGTGAGTTATCACACCGCGTGGCTGAAGCGGCACTATCCCGCCGAGTTCATGGCGGCGGTGCTGTCCTGCGAAATGGCGCACACCGAAACCATCGTGGTCATGCGACAGGAATGTCTGCGCATGGGACTGTCGGTGCTGCCGCCGGACATCAACCAGAGCCATATCCGCTTCACCGTGCCCGGGCCGGGGGCGGTCCGTTACGGCCTGGGTGCCATCCGCGGTGTCGGTGAGGGGGCGCTGCAGGGCATCATCGACGAGCGCAGCGCCAATGGACCCTTCCAGGATCTGTTCGATTTCTGTCGGCGGATTGACCTCAAGCGTGCCAACAAGCGGGTGCTGGAAGCGCTGATCGGAAGTGGCAGCCTCGACTGTCTCAAACTGGATCGCGCCTCGCTGATGGCCACCCTGCCCAAGGCGCTGGGCCTGGCGGAGCAGGCGGCGCATGCCGCCGACAGCGGCCAGGAGGATCTGTTCGGCGGTGGCGACGGCCCGACGCTGGCGCCGGACATTGCGCCGGAGCGGGTGCCGGAGTGGTCGCGGCGCCAGACCCTGGAAAAGGAGCGCGAAACGCTGGGCTTCTACCTGTCGGGACACCCCATCGATGCCTATGCCGACTGGATCGGCCAACTCTGCAGCGGCACGCTCGGAAGCCTGATCGGCACCGCGCCGGCCCCGCCGCCGGTGGCAGCTGACGGCAGTCGCGGCAAGGGCGGCTGGCAACCACGCGTCAAGGCCATGTTCGCGGCCTGGGTGACCGACCTGCGCTTCTTCAAGGGCGACAAGGGCGCCGAAGGACGCATGGGTCGCGCCAGCTACAAACTTACGCTTGATGATCAGACCGCACAGGTCAGCACCTGGATCGATGCCGATCGCTGGCTCAAGGTGCAAAGCCAGGTCAAGGTGGACCAGCTCTGCTTCGTGATCGCGGAGCTGGGGTGGTCGACGCCTCGCGACGGCCGCGACGCCGAACCGCGCATCTACAACCCGGAGTTCCTCGGGCTGGAGCAGGTGCTGCGAGAGTATCCGCTACGTCTGCGGCTCACCTGGCAGCGTCCGGCAGCCGACGTACCGGTGTTGCGCCGCCTGCTCAGCGAGGCCCGCGACCGCCACGGGGTGCCGATCCAGCTGGCCCTGGAGACCGCCGGTGGTGCCTGCGAGGTCGAGTTCGACGCTGAATGGCGGGTTCGCCTCAGCGACGCCCTGTTGCAGTCCCTTGGCGGTTGGCTGGGGGCCGATTGCGTTAAAGTCCAGTTTCGAAAATATGTCCCGCCCGTGGTGGAGCGTCGCAGTGAGCGCGCATTCGCCAGCGCAGGCGGCGACGACGAATAATCCCGATACTGCCCATGAACCTGAACTACCTCGAATTCGAACAACCCATCGCCGAGCTCGAACAGAAGATCGAGGAGCTGCGCTTTTCCACGGACGGTTCCGGCGTCAACCTCAATGAGGAAATCAACCGGCTCAAGGTCAAGAGCCGGGAGCTGACCGAGAAGATCTTTTCGCAGCTGACGCCCTGGCAGGTCGCGCAGCTTGCACGCCACCCGCTGCGTCCCTACGCGCTGGACTATGTCCGCGAGCTGTTTACCGAATGGGAAGAGCTGCATGGCGACCGCCATCACCACGACGACCCCAGTATCGTCAGCGGTGTGGCACGGCTCGATGGGCGCGCCTGCGTGGTGATCGGCCAGCAGAAGGGCCGCGACGCCAAGGAGCGCATTCACCGCAATTTCGGCATGCCCAAGCCGGAGGGGTACCGCAAAGCCTTACGCGTGATGAAACTGGCGGAGAAGTTCCACCTGCCCGTACTGACCTTCATCGATACGCCCGGTGCCTATCCGGGGATCGGTGCCGAGGAGCGCAACCAGTCGGAAGCGATCGCGCGCAACCTGTTCGAGCTGTCGCGGCTGCGCACCCCGGTGCTGGCCACGGTGATCGGCGAGGGCGGCTCCGGTGGGGCCCTGGCCATCGGGGTGGCGGACCACGTCATGATGTTGCAGTACAGCATCTACTCGGTCATCTCGCCCGAAGGCTGTGCGTCGATTCTGTTCAAGGACGCCAGCCGTGCTGCGGAGGCGGCGGAGGCCATGCGCATCACCGCCAAGGACCTGTTCGGCCATCAGCTGATTGATGAGGTGGTGCCGGAACCCCTTGGTGGCGCGCATCGCGATGGCGCTGCCATGATGAACACGCTGCGGCAGCGACTGATGGCCAACCTCGAGCGTTTGCGCGGCATGCCGCTGACCCAGCTTTCGGCACGGCGCCAGCAGCGGCTGATGGCCTACGGCGCGGTCGAACAGCTCGCCTGAGCGCGCGCATCGGTCATGGACCTCCCCCTGCCGCCGCCGCCGGTCGCCGGCCGGCTGGTGTTGGGGTATTCCGGGGGGCGCGACTCCACCGTGCTGCTGCATGCGCTGCGGCGGGCGGGTTACCCGCTGCGGGCCGTTCACGTGCACCACGGGCTGCAAGCCGCAGCTGACGGATTTGCCGATCACTGTGGTGACGTCTGTCAGGCTCTCGGCGTCGCGCTGACGGTGGTGCGGGTGACGGTCCGGGATGCCGGCGACGGCCCCGAGGCGGCGGCACGCCGGGCCCGCTATGAGGCCTTCCTCGGCCAGGTGTCCGCTGACGAACTGCTGGTGCTCGCCCACCATGCCCAGGATCAGGCGGAGACGGTGCTGGCGCGGATGATGCGCGGTACCGGGCCCGATGGATTGGCCGGGATGCGCCAGTACGATGTCCGCCCGCCGTTGCCGCGATGGCGGCCGCTGTTGGGGGTGATGCCGACGACCCTCGCGGCCTATGCCGAGGCGCACGGACTGCACTGGGTGGAGGACCCGCATAACCACGATGAACGCTACGAGCGGGTGTGGCTGAGGCAGCGGGTCCTGCCCCTGATGCGTCAGCGACGGCCGGGCGTCGACGCCGCCCTCGGACGACTGGCATCGCAGTCCGCCTCGCGGGCTGACGCCACTGTCGGCGCCGTGAGGTCCTCTCTGGCGATTCTGCAACGGTCGACCCCCTGGGGCGTTGCACTGGAGGGTCACCGTCTGAGTGCCCTGGCGCCGGGCCTGAGAGACGCGGTGCTGCGCGCCTGGTGGCAGCAGCAGGGCGGGCCGGTGCTGGACGCCGGTGCGGTGGCGCGCGCGTTTGCTGAGGTCTGGGGTGCCGCGCCCGATCGGCAGCCCCTGCTGCAGATCGGTGGGCATCACCTCAGGCGCTACCGCGGGGCGCTCTACCACGATAGGCCGCTGTCCCTGCCGCCACCGGGCGTCTGGGCGGAAGGTCCGGCCTACAGGCTCCAGGGGTTGGGGACCTGGGAGGCGCAATCGGCACCTGCAACCCCGCTGCAGGCGGGTTTCCCGACGCCCGGCGCGCGCATGGTGTCATCGGGGCAGTCGGTTTCACGGCGTCTTTCGGATCTGTTTCAACGGCACGGAGTGCCGCCATGGTGGCGTCCCCGTGTCCCGGTACTGCGGGACGGCGAGGCGATTGTGGCGGTGGCCGGGCTGGCGGTATCGGCGGAGGCGCCGCCGGGATTACGGTGGCGATGGGGCACCTGAACGATCGTATGGGTTGAGTTGTTGCACTGCGCTCGGCGAATATCGCGGCTTCCCGACAACACAAACCATCACTACGAGAGGAGCCCAATGCACGGACTCATGATGGATCAGCCTCTGCTGATCAGTTCACTGCTGGCACATGCGGACCGGTTTCATGGCGATACCGAAATTGTTTCCCGCCGTGTCGAAGGGGACATTCATCGCTATACCTACCGTGACGCCCACCTGCGCAGCCGCCAGGTGGCGCAGGTGCTGGAGAACAAGCTGGGGGTCAAGGCGGGCAGTCGTGTCGCCACGCTGGCCTGGAACGGTTATCGCCATTTCGAGCTGTACTACGGGATTTCCGGCTCCGGCCGCGTGATGCACACCATCAATCCGCGCCTGCACCCGGAGCAGATCGCCTGGATCGCCAACGATGCGCAGGACGAGGTGCTGTTCTTCGACCTCAGTTTCGCGCCGCTGATCGATGCCGTTTCGGCGCATTGCCCCACCGTGCGGCATTGGGTGGCCCTGTGCGACGAGGCCAGCCTGCCGGAGCTGAAAACCGTCAAGCCGGTGGCCTATGAGACGCTGATCGCCGAGGCCGACGGGCAGTACACCTGGCCGACGCTGGATGAGTCCGCTGCCGCCTGCCTGTGCTACACCTCGGGCACCACCGGCAATCCCAAGGGGGTGCTCTATTCGCACCGCTCGACCGTGCTGCACGCGATGGCGTCCTGCATGCCGGACGTGATGAATCTGTCGGCGCGGGATGTGGTGCTGCCGGTGGTGCCGATGTTCCACGTCAACGCCTGGGGAACGCCCTATTCCTGCCCCATCGTCGGTGCCAAGATCGTGTTCCCGGGCGGCGCACTGGACGGCGCCAGCCTGACCGAGCTGTTCGAGCAGGAGAAGGTCACCTTCACCGCCGGCGTGCCGACGGTGTGGCTGGGCCTGCTGCAGTACCTGCAGAAGAGTGGCCAGAAGCTGAGCACGGTCAACCGCATGGTGGTGGGGGGCTCAGCCTGCCCGCCGGCGTTGATGAAGGCGTTCAAGGACGAGTTCGGCATTCACATCCACCATGCCTGGGGCATGACCGAGCTGTCACCGCTGGGAACCTTCAATGCGCTGAAGAACAAGCATCTGGCGCTGGACGACGCTCAGCAGTTCAACATCCATATCCGCGCCGGACGCCCGGTATTCGGGGTCGACATCAAGATCGTCGACGACAGTGGCAAGGAACTGCCCTGGGACGGCGAGGCCTTCGGCGACCTGCTGGTCAAGGGGCCGTGGGTGGTGGGCCAGTATTACGGGCTCGACAAGTCGCCGCTGGTGGAGGGCTGGTTCCCCACCGGCGACGTCGCCACGGTGGATCCCGATGGTTTCATCCAGATCACCGATCGTTCCAAGGACGTCATCAAGTCGGGCGGTGAATGGATCAGCTCGATCGATCTCGAGAACATCGCCGTCGGGCATCCGGCGGTGGCCGAGGCCGGGGTGATCGGCATCTACCATCCGAAGTGGGATGAGCGTCCGTTGCTGGTGGTGGTGCTCAAGGAAGGCCAGACGGCCACGCGCGAGGAGCTGCTGGCGCTTTACGAGGGCAAGATCGCCAAGTGGATGCTGCCGGATGACGTGCAGTTCGTTGATGAGCTGCCGCACACGGCCACCGGCAAGATCAGCAAGCTCAAGCTGCGCGAGCAGTTCAAGGACTATCGCCTGCCGACCGCCTGAGCCCGGCCCCCGCCGCTTCCTTCGGGCGGCGGCGGGGGGCTGCGTGGAAGTCGGGGCAAGGATGGTAAAATCCTGCCGTCCTTGTCCCCACCGCGCCCCGACCCATGCCTGATGCGCCGCCGCAGACGCGTTTTATCTTCGTAACCGGGGGCGTTGTCTCCTCGCTCGGCAAGGGGATCGCCGCCGGCAGTCTCGGCGCCATCCTCGAATCGCGTGGACTCAAGGTCCACATGATCAAGCTGGACCCCTACATCAACGTCGATGCCGGAACCATGAGCCCGTTCCAGCACGGTGAGGTGTTCGTCACCGAGGACGGGGCCGAGACCGATCTCGACCTCGGACACTACGAGCGCTTCCTGCGCGGCAAGACCAGCCGCTACTCCAATGTCACCACCGGTCAGATCTATCGCAATGTGCTCGACAAGGAGCGCCGCGGGGACTATCTCGGCAAGACGGTGCAGGTGATCCCGCATATCACCGACGAAATCCGCGAGATGATCCGTCGGGGCGCCGAGGGCGCCGATATCTGCATGGTGGAGATCGGCGGCACTGTGGGCGACATCGAGTCCCTGCCGTTCCTGGAGGCCATCCGCCAGATGGGTGTCGAGCTGGGGCGGGGCAACAGCCTGTACATGCACCTCACGCTGGTCCCCTTCGTGCGGGCTTCGGGCGAGCTCAAGACCAAGCCCACCCAGCACTCGGTCAAGGAACTGCGGTCCATCGGCATCCAGCCGGACGTGCTGATCTGCCGCAGTGAGCGTGCCCTGCCGGACGATGAGCGTCGCAAGATCGCGCTGTTCACCAATGTGCAGCAGCGCAGCGTGATTTCGGCTATCGACCTCGACGATATCTACAAGATTCCTGCCTGGCTGCATCAGCAGGGGCTGGATGACCTGGTGCTCGAACATTTCGGCATCGAGGCCCGCCGCGCTGACCTGTCGGCCTGGCAACGTGTAGTCGATGCCCGTGCCGAGCAGGACACCGAAGTGCAGGTGGCGATGGTCGGCAAGTATGTCGACCTTGCCGACGCCTACAAGAGCCTCAACGAAGCGCTGGTGCACGCCGGTCTGCATACCCGGACCCGGGTGCGGATCCGCTACATCGAGTCGGAATCGCTGGAGACCCAGGGTCTGCGGCTGCTGCAGGGCATGGATGCCATTCTGGTGCCCGGCGGCTTCGGGGAGCGCGGTGTCGAAGGCAAGATCGCCGCGGCCCGCTATGCGCGCGAGAACCGCATTCCCTACCTCGGCATCTGCCTGGGCATGCAGGTCGCGGTGATCGAGTACGCGCGCAACGTCTGTGGCCTCGACGGCGCGCATTCCACCGAGTTCGACGCCAAGACCCCGCATCCGGTGATCGGCCTGATCACCGAGTGGCGCGATCACACCGGTCAGATCCACCAGCGCAATGTGGATACCGGCAAGGGTGGCACCATGCGTCTCGGCGTGCAGTCCTGCCGGCTCAAGGCCGGGTCGAAGAGCCGCTCCCTGTACAACGCCGAAGTCATTGCCGAGCGTCATCGCCATCGCTACGAGTTCAACAACAACTACAAGGATGCCCTGCAGTCGGGCGGCCTGGATCTGGTGGCGGAGTCGGTCGAGAACGAGCTGGTGGAGATGGTGGAGATTCCCGCCCACCCATTTTTCGTGGGCTGCCAGTTCCACCCCGAATTCACCTCCACGCCGCGCGACGGGCACCCCTTGTTCGAAGGCTTCATCCGCGCCGCCCGCGAGCACCACCTGGCCCACCAGCGCAGCGAGGCGCCTGCCGCATGAACCTGCTCGGACGCCCCATCGGCGTGGATCAGCCGTTGTTCCTGATCGCCGGCCCCGACACCCTGGAATCCGAGCAGCTGGCGCTGGACGTGGCTGGCCATATCAAGGCCATCGCGGACCGGCTGGGCGTGCTGTTCATCTTCAAGGGCAGTTTCGACAAGGCCAACCGCAGCTCCCACACCAGCTACCGCGGGCCCGGGCTCGACGACGGCCTCAGGATCATGGAGAACGTCAAGCGCCAGATCGGTGTGCCGGTGCTCACCGATGTCCATGAGGACACCCCGGTGGACCCGGTGGCGGCCGTCATCGACGTCATCCAGACCCCGGCCTTCCTCTGCCGCCAGACCAACTTCATGCAGAAGTGGGCGCTGGCCGGGCGGCCGGTGAACGTCAAGAAGGGGCAGTTCATGAGCCCCTGGGAAATGGGCAACGTCATCGCCAAGATGAAGGCGGTGGCGCCGGACGGCCTGTTCATGCTCTGCGAACGTGGCTTCAGCTTCGGCTACAACAACCTCATCGCCGACATGCGCGGCCTGGCCCTGATGCGCGAGTACGCGCCGGTGGTGTTCGATGCCACCCACACCGTGCAGCTGCCGGGCGGGCAGGGCAATGCCTCCGGCGGCATGCGCCGCATGATCCCGGTGCTGGCCCGCGCGGCCGTTGGCGCCGGGGTGTCCGGCCTGTTCATGGAAACCCATCCCGATCCCGACAACGCGCTGTGCGACGGCCCCAACTCGCTGCCGTTGCAGCACGTCGAGGCGCTGCTGGAAACCCTGGTGGCGCTCGATGCCACCGTCAAGCGTGCGCCGCTGCTCGAAACCCACCTCAACGCCTGAGTTCAACGAAACCCCATGTCCAAGATTGTCTCTGTCACCGGCCTTGAAATCATCGACTCCCGCGGTAACCCCACGGTGGAAGCCGAAGTGGTGCTCGAAACCGGTTTCAAGGGCCGTGCTGCGGCGCCCAGCGGCGCCTCAACCGGCACTCGCGAAGCCGTGGAACTGCGCGATGGCGTACCCAAGCGCGGCAAGGGCCGCTACCTTGGCAAGGGCGTGACCAAGGCGGTCAAGCACGTCAATGTCGACATCGCCAAGCGTGTGCTGGGCCTGGATGCGCAGGATCAGGCCGGCCTCGATGCCGCCATGATCGAACTGGACGGCACGGACAACAAGGCCCGCCTCGGTGCCAACGCCATCCTTGCGGTCAGCCTGGCCGCCGCCAAGGCCGCCGCCGAGGAGAACAGCCTGGAACTGTTCCGTCACCTCGGTGGCATCTCCAGCGTGACCTTGCCGGTGCCGATGATGAACGTCATCAACGGCGGTGCGCATGCCGACAACAATGTCGACATCCAGGAATTCATGATCCTGCCGGTGGGCGCCAAGTCATTCTCCGAGTCGCTGCGCCACGGCGCCGAGATCTTCCACACCCTGAAGAAGGTGCTGAAGGATCGCGGTCTCAACACCGCGGTGGGCGACGAGGGCGGTTTCGCCCCCGATCTGGACTCCAACATCGCGGCGCTGGACTGCCTGCTCGAAGCCATCGAGAAGGCCGGCTACAAGCCGGGCAAGGACATCTACCTGGGCCTCGACGTCGCCAGTTCGGAGTTCTACAGCAAGGGCCAGTACCACCTCCACGGCGAGGGCAAGTCGTTTTCCCCGCAGCAGTTCGTCGACTACCTCGCCGGCATCTGCGCCCAGTATCCGGTGATCTCCATCGAGGACGGCTGTGCCGAAGGCGACTGGAAGGGCTGGAAACTGCTGACCGAGGCGCTGGGTGACAAGGTGCAGCTGGTGGGCGATGATCTGTTCGTGACCAACACCAAGATCCTCGCCGAAGGCATTGCCAAGGGGGTCGGCAATGCCATCCTGATCAAGCCCAACCAGATCGGGACGCTGACCGAAACCCTGGAGGCCATCCAGATGGCCACCGACGCCGGCTATGCCAGCGTGGTCAGCCACCGCTCCGGTGAAACCGAGGACGCCACCATCGCCGATATCGCGGTGGGCACCTCCGCCACACAGATCAAGACCGGTTCGCTGTGCCGATCCGATCGCATGGCCAAATACAACCAGCTGCTGCGCATCGAACAGCAGCTCGGGGCCAAGGCGCGCTACCCGGGCGCCGGCGCCTTCCCGGTGCGACTGGGCTGATCGCCATGCGCGGCCGCATCATCATCGGACTGCTGGTGTTGATGCTGCTGGGCCTTCAGTGGCGGCTGTGGGTGGCCGATGGCGGCGTCACCCACGCCCATGCCCTGCGTACCCAGGTGGCGGCCCTGCAGGCCGAGCTGGAGCAGTTGCGTCAGCGCAACGGGCGACTGGCTGCTGAAGTGCAGGACCTCAATGTAGGCAGCCTGGCGGTCGAGGCCCGGGCCCGCACCTCGCTGGGCATGATCGAGCAGGGCGAAACCTTCTACCTGGTGGTCTCCACCGACGGACCGTGAAGGCGGTTCCGCGCTACTGGGCCGTGGTGGCCGCTGCGGGTGCCGGCACCCGCATGGGCGGCGCCATCGCCAAGCCGTGGCTGCCACTGGCCGGGCGCAGCGTATTGGAGTGGTCGCTGGCGCCGCTGCTTGCGCTGGGCTGGATCGACGGGGTGATGCTGGTGGTGAGTGCCGAAGGGGAAAAGCAGTGGCGCCGCAGCGCGCTGCATGGGCATCCGCGACTGCGGCTCGTCCGGGGGGGCGCCGAGCGTGCCGACTCGGTGAGGGCCGGGCTGGATGCCGTGTCCCGCTTGGCGACCTGGCCCGAACGCACCTGGGTATTGGTGCACGATGCGGCCCGCCCCTGTGTCTCGACCGATGAGATTGGGCTGTTGCGCGAGCAGGCCACGGTGCCGGAAGGCGGACTGCTGGCGCGCCCGGTGACCGACACCCTGAAGCAGCATGAGGGGCAGCGGGTCATCGCCACGCACCCCCGTGCCGGCATGGCTGGCGCACAGACCCCCCAGATGTTTCCTCTCACCACCTTGCGCCGCGCCCTGGCCGCGGCAGCCGCAGCGCAACAGCCGGTCACCGACGAGGCCTCTGCCATCGAGGCGGCCGGCCTGCAGCCACGCCTGGTGTGGGGGCGCACCAGCAATCTCAAGGTGACCTATCCGGAGGATCTGGCGCTGGCTGCCTTCTGGTTGCAACATCCTCAGCCGGGTGTCTCCGCATGAGTCTGTTCGACCTGCGTATCGGCCATGGATTTGATGCCCACCGCCTGACCGAAGGGGACGGCGTCACGCTGGGGGGGGTGTGGATCCCCTGTGCCTACGCGCTGGTGGCGCACTCCGACGGCGACGCCCTCATTCACGCGCTGTGTGATGCATTGCTGGGCGCGATGGGTGGAGGGGATATCGGACAGTGGTTCCCGGACACCGACGCACAGTACAAGGGTGCGGACTCGCGCGTTCTGTTGCGGGCGGTGGTGGCAGCCCTGCACCGCAGCGGGCGGCGGGTGGTCAATGTCGACCTCACCCTGGTGGCGCAGGTGCCCAAGGTGGCGCCGCACACCGCCACCATGCGAAGCCGGCTGGCGGAGGACCTGCAGGTCACCCCGGACCGGGTCGGGATCAAGGCCACGACCAATGAGGGGATGGGACACCTGGGCCGCCGCGAGGGGCTCGCCGCCCATGCCGTGGCCCTGATTGCCCCTGCGCCGGATGCCTGAAATCCTGCTGAATCATGCAGTTATGGATTGTGCGCGACGCCTCGCGGACGTAGACTCGGGCCATGCTTGAATCGCTCGTCAAGGACCGTCTGCGCTTGCGCCCGCGCCGCGACACGCGCGAGGAAATCCTCAATGCCGCCGAGGATCTGCTGCAGCGGCGTGGCTACAACGCGTTCAGCTATCAACACATCGCCGTGCAACTCGGCATCCGCAACGCGGCCATCCACTACCACTTTCCCGGTAAAGAGGATCTGGGCGTGGCACTGGTGCGGCGCTTTCGTCAGCGCTTCCGCGACTGGACCGACAGTGTCGCCGCCTTGCCGGACGCCTGGGCGCGGCTGCAAGCCTTCTTCGGCACTTATCTCGAGTATCTGGATGTCGCCGATATGCGCATCTGTCCGGTAGGAGTGCTGGGGTCGGAGTTTGGCGCCATTCCCGAACCGATGCGGCATGAAGCCCGGCTGCTGATGCGGGAACACTACGAATGGATGTCGGACACCCTGCAGTGCGGCCGCGACGATGGCAGCCTGTGTTTTGCCGGTGACCCCCGCAGTCGCGCGGTGGCGCTGGGGGCGGCACTGCAAGGCGGACTGCAGATCGCACGCATGGCCGGGGCGCTGCGCTTTCACCAGGTGCTCGAGCAGCTCGCGCTCGATCTGCGTCCGCCTCAGGACGCGCGCAGCAGGACGTAAATCGCGCCGGTGCCGCCATCGGCCGGGCGTGCCGAACAGAACGCCAGCACATCGCGCCGCTTGCGCAACCAGCTGTCGACATGGGCCTTCAGCACGGGGCCGGTATTGGGGGAGCCGTTGCCCTTGCCGTGGATGATGCGGACGCAGCGAAGGTCGTCACGCTGACAACCCGCGAGAAATGCCACCACCTCCACGCGCGCCCGATGGCGGTTGAGGCCGTGAAGATCCAGCACGCGCTCGACACGGTACTGTCCGCGACGCAGTCGCCGGATCACCGCATCCTGCACGCCATCAGTGCGGTGGAGCAGGGTGTCGCCGCACTCGAAGTCATCCGGATCGGCGGTCGCCAGCAACTCGGCCATTACCGCCAGGTCATCGGCTTCGCGGTGCACCGCACGCGGCGGCGGTGGGCGTTTCAGTGGGCTGACGTGGCCCGCCTCCGGCGCACGCCGGACATCGGCAAAGGTCTGCCGGAACAGGCTGAAGTCGTCGTCGGCGTCATCCATGGAAGCAGTCCGTCGAAACCGGCACGGGGGCGGTCAGCCCGTTAAACTACCGGGCGTTTTTGCCCGCTGTCCACCATGCGTATCCTTTTATCCAACGACGACGGCTGTACAGCCCCCGGACTGCTGTGTCTGCGCGATGCGCTGCAGACGGAACACGAGGTCACCGTGGTGGCACCCGACCGTAACCGGTCCGGCGCCTCCAACTCGCTGACCCTGCTCAATCCGCTGCGGCCGCAGCGCCATCCTGATGGCGTCTGGTGCATTGACGGCACCCCCACCGACTGCGTGCATCTGGCGCTCAATGCGCTGCTGACGGAGATGCCACATATGGTGGTGTCCGGCATCAACGCCGGCGCCAACCTGGGCGATGACACCCTGTACTCGGGGACCGTGGCGGCCGCCATGGAAGGGCGCCACCTGGGGTGTTCGGCACTGGCCGTGTCCTGCGTCGCCCACGAGCCTCGGCACTATGACACCGCGGCCCAGGTGGCCTGCATCCTGGTCAAGCGGCTGGCCAGCCATCCGTTGCCCGCCGACACCATTCTCAATGTCAATGTGCCGGATGTGCCGTTCGACGAGCTGCAGGGCTTCGCCGTGACGCGCCTGGGCCTGCGGCACCGGGCCGAGAGTGTCACGCGGACCACCGACCCCCGCGGACGCAGCATTTACTGGCTGGGCGCCGCCGGCGCCGAAGCGGATTGCGGCCCGGGCACCGATTTCCATGCCATCAGCCGCCACCAGGTGTCGGTGACGCCGATTACGGTGGATCTGACGCGGCACGGCGCGCTTGATCGCCTGCGGGAATGGGTGACGGCACTGTGAGTCCGATCCGCCGTACCCAGGAGCGCGGTACCGCGCCGATCAAGACCCCGGCCGAGCGTCTCGCCGAGGCGCTGTCGCGCGGGGGAGTGCGCGATGCCGCCGTGCTCGGTGCGATGAGTCGTGTACCCCGACACGAGTTTGTCGATGAAGCGTTCAAGGCGCGCGCCTACGAAACCCAGTCGGCGCTGCCGATCGGCTTTGCCCAGACCATCTCGCAGCCGCTGGTGGTGGGCATGATGACCCAGGCCCTGCTGGAAGGCGGCCGCAAGCGTCAGCGGGTGCTGGAAGTGGGCACCGGCAGCGGCTACCAGACCGCTGTGCTGGCCGAGCTCTGCGAGGTGGTGTTCACCGTCGAGCGCGTCAAGGCGCTGACCGAGCTGGCACGCAAGCGGTTGGCGGGTTTGCGCTACCGCAACGTGCACTTCGGCTATGCCGATGGCATGCAGGGCTGGCTGCCGTACGCCCCCTACGACGGCATCATCGTCACCGCCGCCGCCGCTGAACTGCCGCAGGGCCTGCTGGAGCAGCTCTCGCCTGGTGGTCGCCTGGTGATCCCGGTGGGCCCGCAGGGCGGGCAGGTGCTCAAGGTGATCGACCGCGGACTCGCCGGCTTCAAGCAGCAGGACATTGCCACGGTGAGTTTCGTGCCGCTACTGGCGGGGAAGGTTTGATGGGCAGCCTGTTCAGTCGGCTCTATGCCTGGACCCTGGCCAAGTCGGCACATCCGCATGCACGGAGGTGGCTGGCCGGGCTGAGCGCTTCGGAGTCCATCTTCTTCCCGATCCCCCCGGATGTGATGCTGGCGCCGATGACGCTCGCGCGCCCCCCCGACTGGTGGCGGTTGGCATTGATCACCACCGGGGCATCGGTGCTCGGTGGCCTGGTGGGCTACGCGCTGGGTTACAGCGTTCAGGACTGGGTCATGCCGTGGGTGGATCGTATGGGGCAGCGGGAGGCCTTCGACACAGCGGTCGGCTGGTTCGAGGCCTATGGGTTCTGGGCCGTGCTGCTGGCGGGGGTGACACCGATTCCATACAAGGTGTTCACCATCTCGGCCGGTGTGGTGCACATGGGCTTGCTACCGTTCGTGCTGGGCTCGATGGCCGGACGTGGGCTGCGGTTCTTCTTGGTGGCGGGCCTGGTGCGATTGGTGGGGCCTGCGGTGGAGCGGCATCTAATCCGCTACATCGATGCCATTGGATGGCTTCTGGTTTTTCTGCTGGTGGTGGTGATCATATGGATGCGATGAGGACGGCGGTGAAGCGTGGATCGGCATGGGGGGTGACGCTGGCAGCCTCGCTGCTGGCAGGCTGCGCCGGTCTGGCCAGCTGGGGGCCGCCGGCCGCACGCGAACAGGTCGGTGCGGTGCCCGAAGTGCCGCTGGCGCCGGTGGGCGCCGACGAGTACCGGGTGCGCCAGGGCGACACGCTCTATTCCATTGCGTTCCGACATCAAGTGGACTTTCGTGAGCTGGCTCAGTGGAACGGCATCCCCGATGTGGACCTGATTCATCCGGACCAGGTATTGCGGCTGGTGCCGCCCACCGTCATCAAGCCGGTGGCTCCCGAGAACGGGGACGTCGCGACCGCGGGCATGGATCTGCCGCCGCCGGTGCTCAAGCCGCAGGCGCTGCCGCCGGTGGCATTGGGGGGCGGCGCTACCGCCACGCCGCCGGTGGCGACGCCGACGCCTGCCGCGCCCCGACCCACCGCGCCACCGGTCACAGGGCGCTGGACCTGGCCCACGGACGGGGTGGTGACCCGTGGCTACGCCCCCGCCAACGGCAGCAAGGGCCTGGAGTTCTCCGGGCGTACCGGCCAGCCGGTGGTGGCGGCCTCGGCCGGCAAGGTGGTGTATAGCGGCAATGCGCTGAAGGGCTACGGCGAACTCGTCATCATCAAGCATGACGAAGTGTTCCTGTCCGCCTATGGTTACAACCGCACCCGGCTGGTCAAGGAAGGCGACGTCGTGCAGGCCGGTCAGCCCATTGCCGAGATGGGCGAGGGGCCGGAACGCAAGCCAATGCTGCATTTCGAGATCCGCGAGCGTGGCAAGCCGGTCAATCCGGTGAAATTCCTGCCCGCCAAGACAGGCTGAAACGCCCCTGCCTCCTTGCCGCGATGCCCAGCGAAATGCTACAACTTCGCGCTTTTCCCTTGCCCCATTCCGGTCTCTAGAGCCCGTCCGTGAAAACCAACTTCCCGCGCATTCAACGCCTGCCACCCTACGTGTTCAACATCGTTGGGGATCTCAAGAAGGCCGCCCGGGCGCGGGGCGAAGACATCATCGATTTCGGCATGGGCAACCCCGACCAGCCGACGCCCAAGCACATCGTCGACAAACTGGTGGAAGCCAGCGTACGCGGCACCGACAGCGACTACATCAAGCCTGAGGTGCATGACGAGGACGGGACCCATACCCACCGTTACTCGGTGTCGAAGGGCATTCCGCGACTGCGTCGTGCCATGGCCCGCTGGTACAAGCGGCGTTACGACATCGATCTTGACCCCGAAAACGAGGTCATTGCCACCATCGGCTCGAAAGAGGGGCTGGCGCATCTGGCCTTCGCGACGCTGGCGCAGGGGGATGTGGTGCTGGTGCCCAATCCCGCCTATCCGATCCATCCGTATGGCGTGGTGCTGGCCGGCGCCGATGTGCGCCACGTGCGGATGACGCCGGAAGTGGATTTCTTCGAGGAGCTGCAGCGCGCCATCAAGGAAACCTGGCCTTCGCCGAAGATGCTGGTGCTCAATTTTCCCGGTAACCCGACCACGCAGTGTGTGGATCTGGCGTTCTTCGAAAAAGCCGTGGCGATCTGCCGCGAGCATGAAATCTGGCTGGTCCACGATCTCGCCTACAGCGACATCGTGTTTGATGGCTACACCGCACCCAGCGTGTTGCAGGTACCCGGAGCCAAGGACGTGGCCGTGGAGTTCTTCACCCTGTCGAAGAGCTACAACATGCCCGGCTGGCGGGTGGGTTTCATGGTCGGCAATCCGACGCTGGTGGCGGCGCTGGCGCGCATCAAGAGCTACCTGGACTACGGTATGTTCACGCCCATCCAGGTGGCGGCCATCGCTGCGCTTGAGGGGCCGCAGGACTGCGTGGCGGAAATCTGCGAGATGTACCGTGTGCGCCGCGATGTGCTCTGCGATGGCCTCAACAAGATCGGCTGGAAGGTCGAGAAGCCCAAGGCCACGATGTTTGTCTGGGCCGAGATTCCCGAACCGTTCAAGGCCATGGGGTCCATCGAGTTCTCCAAGAAACTGCTCAGCGAGGCCCACGTGGCGGTGTCGCCGGGGATCGGTTTTGGCGAATATGGCGACACCCACGTGCGGTTCGCCCTTATCGAAAACGAACACCGCACGCGCCAGGCGTTGCGCGGCATCCGTCGCATGTTGCAGGGCGCCGGCATCAATCCTCCCGTCTGAGCGCATCGCTCAGCTCAGAACCAGGTAACGCTTCAATGAATGCTGCTCCCGTCAAGGTCGGCCTGATCGGCCTCGGTACTGTCGGTCAGGGCGTGGTGCGCCTGCTGAAGGACAACGCCGAGGCGATTGCCGCCCGTCTGGGGCGACCGCTGGTGGTCACCGTGGCGTCGGCCCGTGATCTCACGCGCCCGCGCGACTGCGATCTGGCCGGCATCCGTCTCACCGATCGTGCCGAAGATGTGGTGAATGCGGACGACGTCGATCTGGTGTGTGAACTGATCGGCGGCAGCGAGCCCGCCCTCAGCCTCGTCAGCACCGCACTGGCGCGGGGACGTCCGGTGGTGACCGCCAACAAGGCGCTGCTGGCCCTGCACGGCAACACCGTGTTCGAACGCGCGCGCGCCGCGGGCGTGGCGGTTGGTTTCGAAGCGGCGGTGGCTGGCGGCATTCCGGTGATCAAGGCGATCCGCGAGGGCTTGGCCGGGAATCGCATCGAGCAGGTGGCCGGCATCATCAACGGCACTGGCAACTACATCCTCACGCAGATGCGCGATCAGGGGCAGAGCTTTGCCGACGCGCTGGCAGATGCACAGCGCCTGGGTTATGCCGAGGCCGATCCCACCTTCGATATCGAAGGGGTGGATGCAGCGCACAAGCTCACCATTCTGGCCAGCATCGCCTTCGGCATGCCGCTGGCCTTTGCTCAGGTGTCGGTGCAGGGCATCACGGCGGTCAGCGCCGAGGATATCCGCACTGCGGAGGCGCTCGGCTATCGCATCAAGCACCTGGGTATCGCCAAGCGCACGGAGGGCCAGGTGGAACTGCGGGTCCACCCCACACTGGTGCCGGAGCAGCAGCTGCTGGCCAAGGTGGACGGCGTGCTCAATGCGGTGCTGATCCACGGCAATGGCAGTGGCCCCATCGGCCTCTACGGCGCTGGCGCCGGCGGCAATGCCACGGCCTCGGCGGTGGTGGCGGATCTGGTGGATCTGGCGCGCGGCCTGGGCCGGAGCGGGGGCGCTGCGGTGCCCGATCTCGGATTCCTGCCGGAGGCCCTGCGCGGCCTGCCCGTGCGGCCGCTGGCCGACACCGAAAGCGCGTTCTACCTGCGGTTGCGTGTGGCGGACGAGCCCGGCGTGCTCAAGGGCATTACCTCCATCTTTGCCGAGCTGGACGTCAGCATCGAGGCCATCCAGCAGCGTGAACCGCGTGAGTCCGAGGATGCCACGGTGGCGCTGATCACCTCCGAGGCGCCCGAGCGCCTCATTCACGAAGCGGTTCAGCGCATCGAGGCCTTGCCCTTCGTACGCGAACAGCTGTCGCGCATCCGTGTCGAACACTTTGCCTGAGCGCGATACCCTTCCCATTCATCTGCGTGCCTTCCTTTCATGAACTACACCGGCCTCATCGAACACTTCCGTCACCGCCTGCCGTTTGGACCGGAGGTGAAGGCGATTTCGCTGGGCGAAGGCCGCACGCCGTTGATCCAGCTGCACCACATCCCGCGTGAGGTGGGGTTCGAAGGGGAGATTTACGTCAAGTTTGAAGGCCTGAACCCCACCGGATCGTTCAAGGATCGTGGCATGACCGCCGCCGTTACCCAGGCCGTGCATGAGGGCGCCCGCGCCATCATCTGCGCCTCCACCGGCAACACCTCGGCCGCGGCCGCCGCCTACGCCGCCCGCGCCGGCATCACCGCCTTCGTGCTCATTCCCGAAGGCAAGATCGCGCTGGGCAAGCTGGCCCAGGCCGTGGTGCACGGGGCGGTGGTGGTGCAGATTCAGGGCAACTTCGACGACGGCATGCGGCTGGTCAAGGAAGTGGCCGAGACGGCGCCGGTGACCGTGGTCAACTCGATCAACCCCTATCGGCTGCAGGGGCAGAAGACGGCCGCCTTCGAGATTGTCGAAAGCCTGGGGCGCGCGCCGGACTACCACGCGCTGCCGGTCGGCAATGCCGGCAACATCACGGCCCACTGGATCGGGTACTGCGAACTGGCAGGCAAGGGCAGTGACGGCTGCGCCTTCTGCGAGGGTGAGTGCAAGGTGCAGCATGCGCCGGTGATCGATCAGCGCCCGCGGATGCTGGGCTACCAGGCCGCCGGCAGTGCGCCCTTCATGCGCGGTGGTCCGGTCAAGGATCCCGAAACCGTTGCCACCGCCATCCGCATCGGCGACCCGCAGAGCTGGGACCGTGCCTGGGTGGTGCAGCGCGAGTCGCAGGGCTGGTTCGACGAGTGTGAGGATGTGGACATCCTCGCCACCCAGCGGCTGCTGGCGGTGAAGGAAGGCGTGTTCTGCGAGCCTGCCTCGGCGGCCTCGCTGTGCGGTGCTTTGCGCGACATCCGCGCCGGGCGCATTGCGCAGGGCAGCACGGTGGTATGCACCCTCACCGGCAACGGCCTGAAGGACCCCGACATCATCATGAAGGATGGCCTCAAGGGCTTGATCCAGGTCCCCGCCGAACGCGATGCTGTCGAGCGCGCGTTGATGGCGCACATGGGCGGGTGATCCGCCGCCGGCCGAGCCCAAGCCCGGAGGCGCTGTCGGCGCTACCGGACACCCTGCATCCCCTGGTGCGCCGCCTGTATGCGGCGCGCGGTGTGGCATCCGATGCCGAGTCCGCCCTGTCCCTGTCGACCCTGGCGCCGCCGACGCTGCGGGGGTTGGACCGGGCGGTTGACCTGCTGCGGGACGCCCTGCGACAGGGTCATCGCGTCGTGGTGGCGGGGGATTACGATTGTGACGGCGCGACCGGCGTGGCCGTGGCCCTGCGGGGTCTGCGCCTGCTGGGGGGCACCGCGCTGGATTTCGTGGTGCCGGACCGATTCCGTATGGGCTATGGCCTGTCGCCCGCGCTGGTGGATGCCGCTGCGGCGCAGGGGGCTCAACTCATCCTGACCGTGGATAGCGGCATTGCCAGTGTGAGTGGTGTGGCGCATGCCAACGCGCTGGGCATACCGGTGGTGATCACCGATCACCACTTGCCCGGAGCACAGTTGCCGGCGGCGGCCGCGATCGTCAACCCCAACCAGCCGGGGTGTTCGTTTCCCTCTCCCCACCTGGCTGGCGTCGGGGTGATGTTCTATCTGCTGGCGGCCTTGCGCGCACGCTTGCGCGACGACGGCGTGACGGTGCCCAGCCTGTCACCGCTGCTGGACCTCGTGGCGGTGGGCACGGTGGCCGACGTGGTGAAGCTCGACGCCAACAATCGCATTCTGGTTGCGGCCGGCCTGCGGCGCATGCGTGCCGGAAACCTGCAGCCCGGCCTGGCGGCACTGCTGGCTGTGTCGGGGCGCGAGCCCGGCCATCTCACGGCCCAGGACCTCGGCTTCGTCGTGGGGCCGCGGCTCAACGCCGCAGGGCGGTTACAGGACATTCGCACCGGTATCGAGTGCCTGCTCACCGACGATCCCGACCATGCCCGGGTACTGGCGCAGGCTCTGGACCAGATCAACCGTGAGCGGCGCAGCCTGGAAGCGGATATGCACGATCAGGCGTTGGAGATCAGTGCCGACAGCCGGGCCACCGGTCTGTGCCTGTTCCATCCCGACTGGCACGAAGGCATCGTCGGTCTGGTGGCTTCAAGGCTGAAGGATCGGCATCACCGGCCGGTGATCGCTGCCGCACGAGCCCAGGCGCCCGGCATGCTCAAGGCCAGCGGCCGCACCATCCCCGGTTTGCATCTGCGCGATGCGCTGGCGGAAGTGGATGCCCGACATCCTGGCCTCATCGAGCGCTTCGGTGGCCATGCGATGGCTGCCGGGCTGAGCCTGCCGGAAGCCCACTGGGCGGACTTTTGCGTGGCTTTTGATCGGGTCTGCGCAGCGCATCTGGATGACGATTGCCTGCAGCGCGTGATTGACAGCGACGGCCCGCTGCCAGCGCCCTGGCTTGCTCTGGAAGCCGCCCTGGCGCTGGAGGCTGCCGGCCCTTGGGGGCAGGGCTTTCCCGAGCCCCAGTTCGATGATCGGTTTACCGTTGCGGCCGCGCACCTGATGGGCAGTGCCCAGCAGCACGTGCGCTACACGCTCTCGCATGCCGAAGGCGCCACCGTGCAGGCGGTGCACTTTGGTGCCGGTGAGCAGGCCCTGGCGGTCGGGCAACAGGGGCATTTCGTCTACCGGCTGGGCGTGAACCGTTGGCAGCAACGGGTGAACGTGCAATTGATCGTGGTCCACGCCGACCCCGGGCAGGGATGACCCGGGAGGTTATTGCGGCCCTCGTGCGCGACGACAGACTGTGGGGGAACCCCCGGAGGTGCCGACATGCACGTTACCCCTGCTGGAACCCCCTGTGCCGGCGCCGGATGTTCCCCGGCTGGGTGGCGTTCATGAGCCGGCGTGGCAATCCATTTCTATATCGCCTGTCGCATGCGGCGGCCGCCAGAAACGCCCTGAAATCGCCACCCGCCGCAGATGGGGGCTTGCGCCAGCGCGGTGAATCCCGCAAAACGGCGAACCAGACACTGCCCGTGTCGCCGCGACGTCACATTCTTGACCCTGGATTCCGCTAATCGTTTGCGCCTGCAGTTGCCGCCCATCGCCGTGGTGTTCGGTGCCGGGTTGTTTGGCCTGTTGCTGGCGCTGGCGGCAGTGCTGGCGGCAATTCGTCAGCCGTGGCTGGGCATGGAGCTGGTGGCTACGGCGCCGGATGTGCCACCGCGGATTGTGGCTATCAGTGACGGAGGGCCTGCCGCGCAATTGGCCCCCGGGCAGGTGCTGCAGGCCGTCCACGGGGCTTCGGGCACCGTCGTTCTGCTGGCAAGCGACCGCATCGAAGAGCCGGACATGCTGCCCAGCTATGCCGAAAACCGACAGTTCTTCCAGCGGCAGGATCAGCTGGCGACCTTGCTGCGCGCCGGCCCGGTCACGCTTACCCTGGTGTCGCCGGGTGCCGGCGTGGTGATGGATACGGCGGTCATGCCTGCCGCCCATCGGCCCTTGCCGACTTTGCCGGCCGTGTTCTGGATGCAATTGTCCGTCGGGCTGGCGGGCTTCTGGATGGGGGTGTGGGTGTGGGGGCTGCGGCCGGGCGAAGTCAGTACCCGGTATCTGGGTCTGGTCGGCCTGGGGCTGATGCTGTCAGCCTTTGCTGCCGCCATCTACAGCACCCGTGAACTGGCGCTGCCCGCCCTGCTGTTCCGGAGTCTGTCGCTGATCAACCACTTCGGTACGTTGCTGTTCGGCGCCGCCATGATCGGACTGTTCATGGATTATCCGCGTCGTCTCTGCCACCCGCGGTGGGTGGCGCTGCCGGCGGTGGCACTGGCTGGCTTGTGGGGGGTTGATGCGGTTCGGCCACCGATGCTCAGCCCGCTGATGTTCCAGGGCGCCATCGTGCTCTGTATGGCTGCCATCGTCGTGTTGGTGGTGGCGCAGCGGCGCTGCAGTCGAAGGGATCCGCGTGCGCGTGCTGCGCTGCGTTGGCTGGGGCTGGGCGTGGTGTTGGGCGCGGGCGGGTTCGTACTGACGGTGATCGTGCCCACCCTGCTGGGGCTGGGGGCAGTGATGACCCAGGGGCACGCTTTCCTGTTCTTCCTGGTGATCTACGCAGGGCTGGCCCTGGGGGTGGCGCGCTATCGTCTGTTCGAGCTGGATGACTGGGCCTTTCGTATCTTGTTCTACCTGGTGGGCGTACTGATGCTGGTGGGGCTGGATGCTTTGTTGATCTACGGCGTTGCGGTGGATCGATTGCCCGCGTTGGGCGTATCGCTGCTGTTGGTGGCGGCCCTGTATCTGCCGTTGCGTGACGCCCTGTCGCGCTGGTTTCTCGGCTACCGTGGCGGCCACGCTCAGGATGACTTCCGCCAAGTGCTGGACCTGGCGCTGGCGCCGCCCGGAGAAGACCAGCCCGCACGCTGGCGGGAGCTGTTGCGGGCCATGTATCGCCCGCTGTCCATGGAGGAGGCAGGGCCAGTGGATGTGCCGTTGCTTGAGGAGGAGGGCCTGGTGCTTCGCGTCCCCGGCCTGGGTCGCCTGCCACCGTTGCGGCTGGCCATGGCCGAAGGCGGTCGACGCCTGTTTGCGCCGCGTGACCTGTTGCGCCTGAGTGGCGTGATGGCCCTGCTGAAACACGCCGAGGACAGCCGCGACGCCTACGAGCAGGGTGTGGCGGAGGAACGTACCCGTATTGCCCGGGACATGCACGACAACATCGGCCTGCAGCTGATGAGCGCGCTCACCAGTCCCGAGTCCACCCGTAAGGATGGCCGCATCCGCGCCGCGCTGGCCGAACTGCGCGATATCGTCAACAACGTGTCCGGCATGAACACCTCGTTCGAGGAGAGCATGGCCGACCTGCGCCAGGAAGTGGACGAAGACCTGGCCGCCGCCGATATCGCCCTACGGTGGCATTTGCCTGACACGGTGCCGGCTTCGCTGCCGGCCTCGTCCATACACGCGCTGCGTTCGCTGGTGCGCGAAGCTGCCAGCAACGTGATCAAACATGCCCGCGCCACGACCGTACGCGTCGCCATCCGCTTGGACGATCATCATCTGTGGGTGGAGGTGGAAGACAACGGTTGTGGCCTGCGCCCCGAGACCTCACCTGCCGGCAACGGCCTTGCCAACCTGAGAGCCCGCATGGCCAGTCTGGGTGGCCGCTTCGATGTGCGGGAGGTCGGCCAGGGGGTGTGCCTCAGTGCCGCGTTTCCGCTACCGGGTCGGAAGGGGCAGCGGGTTGGACCTGCCGCAGTGGCTTCTTCTTGACCTTTCGATCCGCGGACGGTCTCCAGCCGGTACCCACCAGCGCGCCATCCCGAGTCTGCAATCTCCCGATGCCACTCGGCAGTGACCCCGCCTTGCTGCTCCGTATCGATGCTGCCGGGGCCTTGGTCACCTGCCTCATGACCGGCGCTGTCTTCGCGACGGACCGTGTGCCCACCGGTCTCCCGGTCGCGATCCTGGTGGGCATGGCCGTTGCGGCGGCCGTGCTCTGTCTGCTGGGATTGACCGGATTGACGCGCCCCGCGCGACAGAACGGGACGCTTCGCCTGTTGGCGGTATTGAACGCGTTGTTTTGCATCGTTTCGGCACTGATCTGGATGCGGTGGTGGGGCCAGCTGACGATGTGGGGTGTGCTGTACTTCCCGCTGGAAGTGATGGTGGTGCTGGCGCTTGCGGTGATCGAATGGCGGGCAACGGCAGCACCGGTCGCCCAGTGGTCGGATGCGGGCTAAGCTCGAACGATGGCGACGGCGTCGCGTGGATTCGAATGGCTGGGTGGGAGGCCGCTTCAATGATGGATGCAGTGTCGCTGGTGTCGTGTGGTGCGGCCTTTTTTGTGGTGGCCGTATCGCCCGGGCCGGCCAACATTTCGAATGCGGCAGTGGCCATGACGCATGGACGCAATACCAGCCTGAAGTACGCCTTGGGCCTGTCGTGTGGCCTGGTCTTCTGGGGAGTGGTGGCGGCCAGTGGCATGGGGGCGGTACTGCAAACCTCGTGGTATCTGCTGTCGGCGTTGAAGCTGCTCGGGGGCGCCTACCTGCTCTGGCTGGCGCTGCAGTCGGCCCGGTCGGCGCGTGCGCCGGCAGCACGACCGCTGGCGGTGACGGAGGAAAAGCGATGGTTCCTGCGCGGGCTGTTGTTGAACATCCTGAACCCGAAAACGGTGATCGCCTGGATGGCGGCCCTGTCCGTCGGCGTGGATGCGGGCGACGACGTTGCGGCCCTGGGAGCGGCGCTGGCGGTGTGCATCGGGGTGGGCTTCGCCACCAATGCGCTGTACTCGCTGGTGTTCTCGGTGCCGGGAATGATGACGGTGTATCGGCGTGGACGGCGCTGGGTAGACGGGGCGGTGGCGGCGCTGTTCGCTGTGGCGGGCTTGGGCTTGATCCGGTCCGCCTTTTCGCGCTGAACGGGGGGCGTTGGGCGCTTCAACATTTCCGAGCGTCATGCGACGGCGGTGATGCTGAGTGGTTGCGCGGTGTCAATGGTGAGCGGGGCGATCAACACGGCACGCTGGGGTGGCGGTGTCAGCAATCCCGAGGTGCGGTCGGTCCGTTCAGGTGAGGCGTGTGCCGGCAGCGTGCTCGGCCTGTTCGCCTCTGGCGATGCCTCCATCGAGGCGGTCACGCGCGCGGCGGGCATGACCCGCGTGGCAACGGTGGATCACCGCACGATGACTATCCTGTATTGCTGCGGAGGCCGCTGCACAGTCGTTTATGGCGAGTGAGAAGTCGCGTGGGCTGGTGTGGCGTTCGAGTGGCATCCCAGCCTGTCTTGATGCCGGCGCTTCCTACTGCGTTAAATTGTGATGCAGGTCACAGTTGGTCTGCGGTCGAGGCGGCGTCAGGGGGGCGATGGGGCCTTGAGGATCATGCTCTCCACCTCGACCAGCATGTCCGAGACGCGCGTGCCGAGCACCGCGCTCAGTTTGAACAGCGTCTTCAAGCTGGCGGAGTTGAGACCGCGCTCCAATAGTGAGATGTAGTTGCGCTGTAGCCCGGCTTCAAGTGCGAGTCCTTCCTGTGACAGGCCTTTCTGTAGCCGCAGGCGACGCAATACCGCGCCAAAGGCTTGTTCTGGTTCCACCGTTTTCCCCCGTTGATCTGCGGACCGTAGGGGTTGAGGCGATGTCCGTCCTCACAATATACTGTGCATCGCGCTGTTATCACCCTGCCTGCAGCAGAGGGGGGCGGCGCCACTGTTTGCCGGTTTTCGGGAATGCCATGGAGGGCCTATGTCGATGCTCGATTCCCGTTCGGGTCCAGCAGGGGAGATGTCGGGTCAGGGGCTGCCAGCCGACCGGTTTCTGCGGGCTGGGGAGAAGCTGGGGCTTGCCTTGCAGGTGCTGTGCGCTGATGGGGCATTGGGGGATCGGCTGGAGGAGGCCGTGATGGGGCCGCTCTTGCAGATCGACCCCCGACGGGATCTGCCGACATTTCTGGCGGCGGAGTATGCCGCCTTCATTGCGGCCATGACGGGCACGGTCCGTGTGCGGGACGGGGGGCCATCGGGACTGCGGGTGCAGCACTTGGACCATAGGGCCATGCGGCGTGCGGCTGATCAGGTCGTGGCGTTTTATGTCGCAACCTGTCGACATCTGCCGCCGGAGCCCTAGGCCGTGTTGGCACGACGGCAACTGCAGCTTTGCGGGCGTGTCAGCGCCTCGGGACCGAAAAGATCACCGGGGTCGGCTTGGCGACGGCGTGGCCTTGCAGGAAGTCAACGCCGATCCGCTGCCAGGCGGCCACCAGGGCGCTGTCTTCGACGTTGAATACCACCACGTCCTTCTGCAGGGTGCGGGCGACTTTGACGGCACTTTCGGCCAGCAGCTGTTCCACCGGGTCCAGAGTGAGCTGCCGGTAGTGCTGCGCATTGATCTTGAGCAGGTCCACGGCCAGCGAGCGGATCTCCGGCAGGGCGTTGCGGTCGGCGCCGGCAAAATGGTCCACCGACACGCGGCAACCAAGGGCGCGCATGGCGTCGCAGAAGGTGGCGGCCTGTTTGGGGTGCTCCAGCAGGGTGGTCTGCCGCAGTTCGAAGCAGAGCACGCGCGGCGGCACTTCCGGGTGCGATTCCAGCTGTTCGACCAGCCAGTGCAGCCAGTCCGGGTCGGCCATGGTGGCGGGGCTCAGGTTGAGCAGGACGAAGCCGAGATTGGTCAGTACGTCCGGGGTGCGCTGCAGGTACCCGAGGGTGCGCGACACCACCCAGCGATCCATCTCCACCGTCAAACCGTGGCGGTGCGCCACGGCGGCAAAGGCGTCGGGGCTGGCCCAGAAACCTTCTTCGTCTTCCAGGGCCAGTAACACTTCGAAGTAGGCGATCTCGGCCTTGGCGCCAGCGGGTTGAATGTACTGCGTGGTGAGATGGAAGCGGTCCTCGTCGATGCCGGCCCGGATCCGGCGTACCCACAGCGCATCATCCACGGTGGGCAGGCCACGGCTGACCGTGGGATCGAATACGCGCACGCGATTGCGACCTTCCCGCTTGGCGGCCCGGCAGGCATCGTCGGCTTCGCGCACCACAGTGGTGGCGGCGTCGCTGTCGCCATGGAGCCGGGCCAGGCCGATGCTGGCGGTGATGCGCAGTTCACGGCCGGACCAGCTGTGTTGCTGGCGGCCGATGGCCTCGCGCAGGGCATCGGCGAAGATGCGCGCACGATCGAGGTCGAAGGCTTCCAGCACCACCGCGAACTGATCACTGACCATGCGGTAGACGCGACCGCGGCGGCCCACGGATTGGCGCAGGGTGTCGGCCACCCGCTGCAGGCATTCGTTGCCGGCCATGGTGTCGCTCTGGCTGTTCACGCGCTCGAAGTGATCGAGGTCGATGATCAGCAGGGCATGTTCGCGTGGCTGCAGTTGCGCGGCGTGCAGCAGGCTGCGCAGGTGCTGTTCACAGGCAGCGCGGCCGGGCAGGCCGGTCAGCGGGTCCTCGCTGGGTGCGGCAGTTTCAGCGACCGTGGAGGTCGCGGTGGCACTCTGGAGGGGCCTCAGGATGGCCACGGCAGCCGTGTTGCGGCCGCCAGCAGCCCTCACCGGCACCACTTGAATCCCCATCGTCAGCGCCTCACCGGTAGCGGTGGTGAGGCGTGCGCCATCGTGGTAGGTCAGGGTCTGGCCGCGTTCAAGCGCGGCGGCCACCAGGTCGGGCAGCGGTTCTTCTTCGCCATCGAGCCGCAGGCTGAAGACCTCGCCGAAGGGGCGGCCGCGGACATCGGCGGAGCGGAAGCCGCTGAGCTGCTCCGCTGCGGGATTGAGGTGTTCGATGCGCCCCTGGGCGTCTGTTTGAACCAGGCCTTCGTTACTGTGCCCGAGCAACACCAGATGCCGCTGTTGCAGGGCATCGAGATTGAGCTGCAGCTCACGCCGTTGGGTGGCTTCGATAGTGAGCTGGGCATTGGCGTTGAGCGCACTGTCCATCAACTCGCGGAGTTGCCGGGTGCGGTCGTTGTAAACGTGCGCCAGCACGCCCAGCTCGTTGTCGCGACTGGCGTCGAGCACGATGTCCAGGGATTCATCCAGGCGTCCCGCGCGGGACAGCGTCACGCTCATGCGGCGGAGTGGACGCAGGACCTGCAGTTGCAACACCAGGGTCATCACCAGCATGGCGATCAGCAGGCTGCCGACGGTGAACCAGAGCACTTTCTGGAACAGCGCACGCGCGCCGGAGAAGCCTTCTCGCGCCGCCCGCACGCGGACCAGTGTCCAGCCGGTGCCGCGCAGGTCCAGTACCGTGGCGTTGGCGTCGTCCTGAAGGACCGTGTCGTCGGCAATCGGCATCACCTTCGGGGGCGGCGGTCGGTCGGCGTCATCAGCCAGACGTGCCCACAGCGGCACCAGCGCGGCTTCGGCGTCAGCACGCGTCATGCTGGGGGCGGCCGCTTCCAGGGCGGAGATCTGATGGACATCGTAGGCTGGCGATCGGGCGATCTCGCTGCGGAAGTCTCGACGTTGGTTGAACAGGCTGACCGATAAGGGATTGAGCGCCGGGTAAGCCTGCGCCAGTGCGGCCAAGGTGGCAGGCGAGGGGTTGCCTACGGCGCCCGCCAGCAGTCCAGACAGCGCCAGCACGCGATGCTCGCCATCCAGCAGCACGCTGTAGCCGGGATCGCCAGCGGTACTGCGCTCAAACTCGGCTTCCAGGGTGTCAACACGAATGCCAACGGTAACAGTGCCGGCGAAGCGCCCGTCCCGCAGGATCGGCGTGCTGCAGCTCACCAGGGATTCCTGACTGAGGCGCTCCACCCGGACGGGCGACCAGTAGCAGCGGTGGGGGGTGACGTACCGGGCAGCGGCAAACCAGGCGGTGTTGGCGTAACTCACGACCCGGGCATCGTTGTAGTCATCGCGTGGTTGCAGCTCGCCAACGGCATCCCGCAGCCAGACCCGGCTGCGGCGAGGGCCATCGCCCTCCGGCAGCGGCCAGATGCCGATGCTGGCAAAACGACCCTCGGGGTCGGCCACATCCACGATGTCGGTGACCGCCGGTGTGGGCTCAGCGGGGTTGCGAGGCGCAGAGGCGGCCAACTCGGCCAGGGTGGCGGCGAGTACTTCCGCGCGATCAGTCAGGGCGGCGATGCGGGTTTGCAGGCGGCGGCCGCTTTCAGTCTCATAGAGAAAGACATCGCGCGTCAGCGTTTCGTACACGATGGCGCGGCCGAGCTGCCATCCGGCCACCGCCAGCAGTATCAGCAGCAGCGTGCCCAGCAGCCAGAACTGCCACTGTAACCGTCGGTACCACGGCAGACCGGAAGGGTCTGCGGGTGCCGCGTGATAGGTCTCCTCGCGTCGAGCCATGCCGGGATAGTGTTGATCGGTGCCTGATCATGTCACAGGCTGTGACGATGCGAGCACGTTGGGGGCTTCGGGTGGAGATTAGGCTGTCAGGAGGCGACGGGCGGTGTTCAGGGCGTCCACCAGTTGGTCGATATCGTCCGTCCCGCTGTAGAGCGCCAGCGACGCGCGCGCGGTTGCGGGCACGCCGAAACGCTTCATCAGGGGCATGGTGCAGTGATGGCCGGTGCGTACCGCCACCCCGGCTTCGTTGAGCAACGCACCCAGGTCGTGAGGATGGGCGCCCTCCATCACCAGTGAGAAGATTGCGCTCTTGTGCGGATGCGTGCCGATGATGGAGAGCCCGGGCACCGTCGCCAGTCGCTCATTGCCGTAGGCCAGCAACGCCTCTTCATGGCGCTGGCGGTCGTCGGCCGGCATCGCGCCAAGCCAGTCCAGCGCGGCGGCGAAACCGACGGCACCGGCAATATCCGGCGTACCCGCTTCGAACTTGTAGGGCAGGGTGTTCCAGGTGCTGCCCTCGAAGGCCACGGTTTCGATCATGTCGCCGCCGCCATGCCAGGGTGGGGTGTCCTCCAGCAGCGCCCGTTTGCCGTAGAGCAGGCCGAAGCCGGTGGGGCCATAGGTCTTGTGAGCGGAGGAGACGAAGAAATCGACGTCCCAGGCATGCAGGTCCACCTCCAGGTGGGCCAGCGATTGCGCTCCATCGACCAGCACCGGGATCCCGCGGGCGTGTGCCTCTTGGATGATGTCGTGGATGGGGTTGATGATCCCCAGCGTGTTGGAAACGTGCCCCACGGCCACCAGTCGGGTGCGGTCATTGAGGCGGGCACGCCAGCCTTCCATGTCGAGACTGCCATCGTCGTTGATGGGTGCTGCTACCGTGCGGGCGCCTGCCAGCTGCCAGGGCACGATGTTGGAATGGTGCTCCATGGCGGTGAGCAGCACCTCGTCGCCTGGTCGAAGGCGTGGCTGCAGGTAGCTGCGGGCGATCAGGTTGATGCCCTCGGTGGTGCCGCGGGTGAAGATCACCTCTTCGCGGTCGGCACCAACAAAGCGGGCAATGGTGTCGCGGGCTCCTTCGTAGGCCTGGGTGGCGCGCTCGGCCAGCAGGTGGACGGCGCGGTGCACGTTGGCATTCTGGTGCCGGTAGTAGTGATCGAGCGCCTGCAGCACCGCCTCGGGCTTCTGGGTCGTGGCGGCGTTGTCCAGGTAGGCCAGGCGCTTGCCACGGACGGTTTCGCGCAGGATGGGAAACTGGGCGCGCAGGGCATTCAGATCGAGACTCATGCGCCGACCTCTGCCAGCTGCTGCAGCACGCGATCGCCCAGCTCCGCCTGCAAGGCATCCGGCAGGGCGTCCAGCACGGCGGCCGCGAAGGCGCGTGTCAGCAGTGCCTTGGCGCTGTCGCGATCAACACCGCGGGCGCGCAGGTAGAACAGGGCATCGTCATCAAGTTGACCGAAGCTGGCGCCGTGAGCGCACTTGACGTCATCGTTGTAGATCTCGAGGTCCGGTTTGGCGTTGATCTCCGCCTTGGCCGACAGCAGCATGCTGGCCATGTGCTGTTCCGAGTCGGTCTTGACCGCGCCCTCGTGGACGATGACGCGGCCGTTGAAACTGCTGCGGGTACGGTCGACGCCGATAGCCCGCAGGCTCATGCGGCTGAGGCAATGCGGCGCGTGGTGGTGCACGGCCAGCGGCAGATCGAGGGTGCCTTCCCCGCGCGGCAGCGCCAGCGCATGCACCTCTACCTGTGCGCCCTCGTCGTCCAGGTGCAGCTGGGCTTCGAGGCGACTGCGCACGGTGCCGAGCTTGAGCACCCACAGACGCAGGCGGGCGCCGGGGCCGACGTTGGCGGTCAGCCGGGCCAGGTCGTGCCCACGCCCCTGTTCCTGACCGATCCACACCAGGTCCAACTCGCTGTTGGCGGCCAGCGCCACGTTGATCCACCGCGTGCGCAGGCCCTCAATGGTGGTGTGGCCGTCGATCACCAGTTGACGGCGGGTATCGGTGGCGACGCTCAGTGTGTACTGACGGTGCACCATGTGATCTGCGGTCACATCACGATCACTTGCATCCGGACCGCCGGTCTCACCAAGGCGGGTGGCAGGTGGCGCGAAGGCGGCGTTGAGAAGTGCGAAGTGGTCGTCTTCAGCGGCGGCGGCAGGCGCGGCGTCTCCGCCCGCGGTGGGCAGCGATGTCCAGCTGCGGCTGCCCAGCGGGGCCAGATCGGTGTACTGCCAGGCAGGGTGTTTGCGGGTGGGCCAGCCGAGCGCATCGAAGCGCTCGACCAGGGCCTGCCGTGCGGGATGACTGGCGGGCAGCACGGGGCGCAGGGGGTTGGCGGCACCCATCAGGCAGCCTGCTCCAGCCAGCCGTAGCCGCGGGCTTCCAGTTCCAGGGCCAGTTCAGGGCCGCCGGTCTTGATGATGCGACCGCCTGAGAGCACATGCACCACATCCGGTTTCACGTGGTCGAGCAGGCGCTGATAGTGGGTGACCAGCAGCGTGGCGGTATCCGGGCCGCGGCGCAGGTTGATGCCGTCAGAGACCACTTTGAGGGCGTCGATGTCGAGGCCTGAGTCGGTTTCGTCAAGGATCATCAGGGTGGGCTCGAGCACCAGCATCTGCAGGATCTCGTTGCGCTTCTTTTCGCCGCCGGAGAAGCCTTCGTTGACCCCACGCTGCAGCATGGCGGTGTTCATGCTCATCTTCTGGACGCGATCACGGACCCAGGCAAGGAAGTCACCCGGTTCGATCTCGGGTTGACCGTGATACTTGCGCTTGGCGTTGAGTGCGGCCTTGAGCAGGGTGAGGTTGGAGACGCCGGGGATCTCCACCGGGTACTGGAAACCCAGGAAGATGCCGGCACAGGCCCGCTGCTCGGGTTCGAGTGTGAGCAGGTCGTCACCCTGAAAGCGTACGCTGCCGTCGGTGACGACATAGTCCTCGCGGCCTGCGAGCACGTTGGACAGAGTGGACTTGCCGGAGCCGTTGGGCCCCATGATGGCGTGGACTTCGCCCGCCTTTATCGTGAGATCAATGCCCTTGAGGATGGGCTTGTCGTCGACAGTGACATGGAGGTTGGTGATTTCAAGCATCAGGATTTTCCGGGTGTGCGGTCGGAGAAGAGCTGGCCGCCCATTCCCCAGTTTTCTTTGGTTGTTTCTTGTATGACGACGTGGATGGTCGATTCGCCGAGCTTGCAGATGCGCGCCATCTCCCGGGTGAGGCTGCTCACCAGTTCGCGCTTCTGCTCCAGGCTGCGGCCTTCGAACATCTGGACGGTGATGATCGGCATTACACAAGTCCTCGCGAGGTTGGCGTTGTCGTCCCTGGCGAAAGCGTGAGCCTGCGGGCGAGGCCCGCGATGTCGTCGGTGCTCATCCCACCGCTCCTTCCAGCGAGACCTGCAGCAGCTTCTGCGCCTCCACGGCAAACTCCATCGGCAGTTCCTTGAACACGTCCTTGCAGAAGCCGTTGACGATCATGCTGACAGCGTCCTCCTCGGAGATGCCGCGGGAACGGCAGTAGAACAGCTGGTCCTCGCTGATCTTGGAGGTGGAGGCTTCGTGCTCGAGCACCGCGCTCGGGTTGCGCACCTCGGTATAGGGGAAGGTGTGGGCGCCGCAGGTATCGCCGATCAGCAGCGAGTCGCACTGCGTGTGATTGCGGGCGCCTTCCGCCGAGGCCAGCATGCGCACCAGTCCGCGATAGGTCTGCTGGCCGTGGCCGGCGGAGATGCCCTTGGACACGATGGTGGAGCGGCTGCGCTTGCCGACATGAATCATCTTGGTGCCGGTGTCGGCCTGCTGGCGGTGGTGGGTGAGGGCCACCGAGTAGAACTCGCCCACGGTATCGTCACCGCGCAGCACACAGCTGGGGTATTTCCAGGTGATTGCAGAGCCGGTCTCCACCTGGGTCCAGCTGATCTTGGAGCGATCGCCGCGGCAGTCGCCGCGCTTGGTGACGAAGTTGTAGATGCCACCACGCCCTTCCTCGTCACCGGGGTACCAGTTCTGCACCGTGGAGTACTTGATCTGGGCGTCTTCAAGGGCCACCAGCTCCACCACCGCGGCGTGCAGCTGGTTTTCGTCGCGCTGTGGAGCGGTGCAGCCTTCCAGGTAGCTGACGTGGCTGCCGGGCTCGGCGATGATCAGGGTGCGCTCGAACTGCCCGGTATTGCGTTCGTTGATGCGGAAGTAGGTGGACAGCTCCATCGGGCAGCGCACGCCCTTGGGGATGTAGACGAAGCTGCCATCGGTGAACACCGCCGAGTTGAGCGCGGCAAAGTAGTTGTCCCCGGTGGGGACCACGCTGCCCAGATACTGCTGCACCAGCTCCGGATACTCGCGCACGGCCTCCGAGATCGGGCAGAAGATGACGCCGGCTTCGGCGAGTTTGGCCTTGAAGGTGGTGGCGACCGATACCGAGTCGAACACCACGTCCATCGCCACACCGGCCAGCATTTCCTGTTCCTTCAGCGGAATGCCGAGCTTGTTGTAGGTCTCGAGCAGCTTGGGGTCCACCTCGTCCAGCGACTTCGGACGGTCAGCCATGGATTTGGGCTGGGCGTAGTAGGAGATGGCCTGGTAGTCGATGGGTGCAAGCTTGAGCTGAGCCCAGTCCGGCGGCGTCATCGTCTGCCATTTCTCGAAGGCCTTGAGGCGCCATTCCAGCAGCCATTCCGGCTCCTCTTTCTTGGCCGAGATGAAGCGGATGGTGTCGGCGGACAGGCCGGGCGGGACCACATCGGCTTCAACATCGGTGATGAAGCCAGCGCTGTAGGTCCGTTTGCGGACCAGTTCCTGGATGTCGGGGGCGGGAGTCGCCATCGATCAGCTCCGGGGTTGGGGCCGGATGGCCTCTGCCAACCGCGCCGGCATGTCCGGGGAGGGGGGCGTCGCCATCTGGTCAAGGGTGACGGCTTCGAGCGCACGCTGAATGGCGCTGTCGATGAGCCGGAAGGAAGCCCGTGGCCGGCAGCCACGTGACAGGGTGCAGCCGCTGCCGTGAGTGGCGCAGTCGGTCAGGGCGATCGGCCCTTCGACGGCGCGCACGATGTCAGCGATGCTGATGCCGGCGGGGTCCCGCGCGAGGCGGTAGCCGCCATGCAGGCCGCGGGTGGACTCCACCAGGCCCTCACGCGTCAGGCGCTTGAGCACCTTGGCGACGGTGGGGGCGGGGAGGTGGGTTTCCTGCGCCAGCTGAGGGCCGTTGACCACGCGCGCGGGGGCGCCGGCCATCGCCGACAACACCACGGTTGCATAATCTGCCAACTTGTTCAGCCTGAGCACGGTAACCACCGGTCCTGGGTTGCTGTCCCAAACGGGACTGAATTGGTCCTTATTTTATGACGATGACTTCTCAAGCTCAAACCGACGCCGATCTGCCCTGGACCGTTGTGGCGCCGCAGCAGGTCCTGCGCTGGACCGTGTCCGCGGCTGACCTCGACGACTTCCGCCATGTCAACAACGTTGTGTACCTGCAATGGCTGGAGCGGGTGGCCTGGGCGCATTCGGAGGCACTGGGGCTGGGCTTCAGCGCTTATGAGGCGCTGGGGTGCGGCTGCGTGGCGCGGCGGCACGAGCTGGACTATCTGGCCCCCTGCTTCGAAGGTGACGCGCTCGCCGTGGCTACCTGGGTTGCGGAGAACGACGGTCGACTGAGCATGTGGCGCGCGTATCAGATCATCCGACTGAGCGATCGTCGCACGGTGTTGACCGCACGTACCCACTGGGTCTGTGTGGACATGAAAAGCGGTAAGCCGCGGCGCATGCCCCCGGCCTTTGTCGAGGGCTATCGGCCGGCCACGCCGCGCGCCTGAAGCCTCAGCGCGTCATGATGCGCTGCAGTTGACGCTGGAACAGCGCGGCAATGGCATCCAGGGCTGCGCTGAGGCCGTGATCAGCATCGAACACATGCAGGGCGGCTGCATGGCGGGCGGCGAAACGCTGCACCCGTTCCAGGGGCACGATGTCGTCGTGCCAGCCATGCATCACCTCGACATCGGCGGGGATGCCTTCGGGTTCCTGCGCCCAGCCCGGAAAGTACAGCGCCGGCGCCATCAGCATCAGCGCTGCCGGCTGCAGCTGGGCGCAGGCCTGGGCGGCCACGTACCCGCCCATGCTGGAGCCCACAAGGACCAGGCGATCGTGCGCCGGCAGCGGGGTCGCCAGTAATTGGCGCAGCCGCACGTCGGGGGCGGGCGTGTGACTATAATCGGGCGATATCACCGTAGCGCCGAGGTCACGCGCGACCTCGGCCAGCCGCGTGATCTTGGTGCCCCAGGGGCCGCTTTCCTTGCCGTGGTTGAAACAGACCAGCAGGTGGGGTGTCGTCGGTGCGGACATCGGGGTGGATCAGCCAGAGGGAGAGGAAACGGATGATAGCCAAACCCCCGAAATCAACGCCTCGGCGTTCCAAGGCGCCACTGGAGGTCCGCGTGACGGTGGATTTCCGCTTTGGTGAGGCGCAGGACGATCGGGTGCGGATGCTGGATCACCGGCGCGTGCCCATGGTCGACAGCGTGTTTGCCAACCGCGATCGCATTCTGCGCAGTTTCGTGCAGCTGATGATCCATGGCGGCATGAAAAGCCCCGCGGTGATGCGGGAACTGCTGCCGTTGGCCCGATACATGCGGCCGCGCAAATGAAGGTCATGACGATTCCCACCGGGGTGGTGCTGGCCTTCAGTGCCACCATGGCCGTGGTACTGGGTGTGGTGTGTCTGATGATGGGGTTCAACCTTGACGCTGCGCCGGGGCTTCGTGGCGAGTGGCCGATGCTGCTGGCCGCGGCCGGCGCCTTTGCGGTGGCGACGGTGGTGGCTGGCGTGGCCTGGTTCAGCCTGCGCCGGGGCTGGGCCCTGTGGCCGGTGTTTCAGGGACTGATGTGGAGCGTGGTGGCGCTGATCGGGATGGCAATACAGCGAGGTCTTTCAGGATGAGTGTGTCTCTGGTGGCGGTGTCGGGGTCCCTGCGGGACGGATCGTTCAACAGTCAGTTGCTGACCGTGGCCGTGGATGGCGCGCGGGCTGCAGGCGCGACGGTGGAGGTGATCGATCTGGCGGCCTTTGCGGCGCCGCTGTACGACGCCAACCTGGAAGCGCGCGACGGGGTGCCCGAGGCGATCCGTGCGTTGCGGGCCCGCCTGGCGCCCGCCCAGGGTTGGCTGTTGGCCTGCCCCGAGTACAACGGCTCGATCACCCCCCTGTTGAAGAACACCCTGGATTGGTGCTCGCGACCGCTGCCGGATGATCGTCCCTACGCCGCAACGCGTGGACGGGTGGTGGGGCTGCTGTCGGCGTCGGCAGGTGCGCTGGGTGGGCTGCGGGGTCTGCGGCATGTTCGCGAGATCATGACCAACCTGCAGGCGCTGGTGCTGCCGGAGCAGTTTGCGCTGGGCCGCGCCGACAAGGCCCTGGCGCAGGGTGTCCAGGGGCTGGCCGAGGGGGATCGCGACAAGGCCAGGGGCATCGGGGCACGGGTGGCCGAGGTGGCGGGGAAGCTGGCATGAGCGTGCAGCCGCAAACGGTACGTCTGCAGCAGCCGCGTCAATGGGAGCCGTTGGCCCTGGTGCCAGTGCTGGCCGGGCTGCACAGTCTGGCGTCGGCGGACGGACTGGGGTGGTGGATCTGGGGGTTGCTGCCGGGTGCGCTGATGCTCGCTGGCGGCATCGGGCATTGGGTGCTGCAGGGCGATCCCCGGGTCAATTCAGTGACCGCACTGGGGGGCATTCTCGGTATCCCGGCCGCCTTGTTGTGGATGATTTTCGATGGCTTCTTTGGCGGGGTGCTGTCGGCGCTGGGTGCCGCCGGCACGGTACTGGTGGCGGGGCGCCTCGGTGTCCTGAGGGCAACGCGTCCGGCCGAGGTGCCGGAGCCCGAGACCTCGCTGGCGCTGGACGCCAAGGTCGGCATCGACGAGGCGTTGCTGGGGTACTTCGTGCTGGGCGCGCGATTGCCCAGCGGCCCTCAGGCGGCACAGGTGGTCGAGCAGGCCGAGCGCATGGTCGCCGGCATCGACGCGCTGGGCTACGCCGAGCATCCGGAGCGCTTGCATGTGCCGGTGGCGGCGCCGGATGAGGTCACGACGCGGGATGGCCGTATCTACGGCACGGCGTACCAGACCCTGCGGTTCGACAGCGCTTTCCTGGCGGACGAGCAGCTCCCGGGCGCTGCGGTGTGGAACCGCCTGGACGGCAACCGCCGGTGTGCGGTGCGGGTGGTGCGGCACCCCCAGCCGGGGCGGCCGTGGCTGGTGTGCGTTCACGGATATCGGATGGGCGTGCCGTGGATGGACCTGTCGCTGTTCTCTCCGCGCTGGGTCACCGAGCGCCTGGGTGTGAACTTCGTGCAGCCGGTGCTGCCGCTGCACGGCCCGCGACGGGTGGGTGCTCGCAGCGGTGACCACTACCTTGATGGTGATCCATTGGACCTGTTCTATGCCCAGAGTCAGGCCCTCAGTGACCTGCGGCAGACGCTGGCCTGGATCCGTCAACAGGATCCGGATGCCCGCATCGGGGTCTATGGCATTTCGCTGGGCGGTTACAACGCGGCGCTGCTGGCCAATTACGCCAGTGACCTCGATTTTGTGGTTGCCGGGATTCCCGTGTTGGATTTCAGCGATGCGCTCTGGCGTCTGCTGACGCCCAGCCATCGTCAATATTTCGAAGGCAGTGGGCTGACCCCTGAGCGTTACCGCACCCTGCTGGCACCGGTGTCGCCGCTGGCGCGCGCGCCGCGGGTGCCGGAGGATCGGCGTTTCATCTTTGCCGCCAACTGCGATCGGGTGGTACTGCCCGAGCACCCGTTGGCGCTGGCGGCGCATTGGGGCGTCGATGTCAATTGGTACCAGGGGTCGCACCTCTCGGTTCGGCGCGAGCGCGTCACCCGTGACACGGTGATCCAGGCCATGGTGGCGGCAGGTTGGCCGCTGTCTGCGGTCTGAGCCCGACGCGTTCCGACATCTGTCACCGAACGGCTACACTTCACGCCCCAATGCCTCTATCAGGATCTGCTCATGCGCGTCGCCATCACCGGTTCGGGACTGTTTACCCCGGAAGCCTCCATCAGCAACGAAGATCTGGTGGAAAGCTTCAACACCTATGTGGCCAACTACAACGCAGAGCATGCCGAGGCGATTGCGGCCGGCACGGCGCAGCCGCTGTCGCCGTCGTCTGCAGAATTCATCCTCAAGGCGTCCGGAATCCGCTCCCGCCACGTCGTCAACCGGGAGGGGGTTCTCGATCCGGCGCGGATGCGGCCGGAGATCCGCACGCGGGGCAATGACGAGCCGGCGCTGATGGTGGAAATGGGGCTGTCGGCGGCACGTCAGGCCCTGCAGGCGGCCGGCCGCGACGGTACCGAAGTGGACTGCGTGCTGATTGCCTGCTCCAACATGCAGCGCCCCTATCCCGCGATGGCGGTGGAATTGCAGCAGTGCCTGGGGGCGGGTGGCTTTGCCTATGACATCAACGTGGCCTGCGCCTCGGCCGCCTTCGGGGTCCAGGCTGCGGTGGAGGCTGTAGCCCAGGGCAATGCGCGCTGCGCGCTGGTGGTGAGCCCCGAGATCTGCACCGGGCATCTCAATTTCCGGGATCGCGACAGCCACTTCATCTTCGGGGACGCCGCCACCGCCCTGGTGGTGGAGCCGCTGGAACGCGCCCAGGGCGCACGCCGGGACGAAGTGCTCGGGACGCGGTTGAAGACCCAGTTCTCGAACAACATCCGCAACAACTTCGGTTTTCTCAACCGCGCCGAGTCGACCCCGCGTACCGAGGCGGATCGCCTGTTCGTGCAGGAAGGCCGCAAGGTGTTCAAGGAAGTGGTGCCGTTGGTGTCTGAACTGATCGGGGAGCACCTGGGGGCGTTGGCGCTGCAGCCCGATGCGGTCAAGCGGTTCTGGCTGCATCAGGCCAATCTGGGCATGAATCAGCTGATCGCCAAGCGGGTACTGGGGCGTGAGCCCAGTCTGGAAGAGGCGCCGGTCATTCTCGACCGCTACGCCAACACCAGTTCGGCCGGGTCGGTCATTGCCTATCACCTGCATAACGCGGACCTCGCTGAGGGCGACGTCGGCGTGTTGTGTGCCTTTGGTGCCGGCTACTCGGCCGGCAGCGTGGTGATGCGCCGCCTGTAAGTCGAAGTCAGGCGTGTGAAATCGCTGGCTTTTTGTGAACAAATCGATACAATACGCGCCCTTTGGCGGCCTCGCGGCCGCTCGCGTTACTGGATGACTTAAACACCATGGTTACGATTCGTCTTGCCCGCGCCGGTGCCAAGAAGCGCCCGTTCTATCACGTTGTGGCGACTGAAAAGTCCAGCCCCCGTGACGGCCGTTTCATCGAGCGCCTGGGCTACTACAACCCGAGCGCCCGCGGCGGCGAGCAGAAGCTGGTGCTGGATACCGCCCGCGTTGATCACTGGACGGGCAACGGCGCGCAGGTCAGCGACCGTGTGGCCTTCCTGATCAAGAGCGCCAAGGCTCAAGCGCAGGCCTGATTCCGATGGACCGGGTCCGGCTTGGCCGGGTATCCGGTGTCTATGGCGTCCAGGGCTGGGTTCGCATCGCGTCGGAGACGCGGCCTGCGGACAACATCCTGCGATACCGGCGCTGGTGGATAGGTGAGGACGGCGGCTTCGAGAGCCGCGCGGTTACCAGCCGGCCCCAGGGCAACGGATTGATTGCCCAGATCACCGGGCCGGATGGCGAGGTGGTCGTGGATCGCGACCAGGCCCAGCGGTATGTGGGGCGGTCGATTTCGGTGGCGCGCAGCGACTTGCCGCGTTTGCCTGCCGGACAGTATTACTGGGTGGACCTGATCGGCCTGGCCGTGGTCAACCTGAGCGACGAGCCGTTGGGCACGGTGACCGATGTCACCAGCAACGGCGCACAGGATGTGCTGATCGTGCACGAGGGCGAGACGGAGCGACTGATTCCGTTCGTCAAAGGGGCGATCATCCAGTCGGTCGAGATGGATGCTCGTCGCATCGTCTGCGACTGGCAGCGGGATTACTGATGCAGGTGGCAGTGATCAGCCTGTTCCCCGAATGGGTGGAGCAGGTGGTGCGTTTCGGCATGCCGAGAGTGGCCTGCGAGCGTGGACAGCTGGCATTGAACGTCATCAACCCGCGTGATTTTGCCGACAATCGTTGGCGCCGGGTTGATCGACCGAGTTTCGGCGGTGGACCCGGAATGGTGATGGAGGCGGCGCCGATGGCGGCGGCCATTGCCGAAGGACGGCGCCGCTGTCCGGGGCCGGTGTTGATGCTGTCGCCGCAGGGCGAGCGCTTCACCCAGGCCTGGGCCGAGCGGCTCAGTCGCGAGTCGGGGTTTACCCTGGTCTGCGGCCGTTATGAAGGGGTGGACGAGCGGGTGCTCGACGCCGAGGTGGATATGGAGCTGTCGGTGGGCGATGTGGTGCTCTCCGGCGGTGAGTTGGGCGCGATGATGGTGGTGGATGCCTGCGCGCGGCTGCTTCCGGGGGTGCTCGGAGATGCTGCATCGGCGGTGGAGGATTCCTTTACCGACGGAACGCTGGACCATCCGCACTACACGCGGCCGGAGCAGTGGCGTGATCAGCGGGTACCGGAGGTGTTGTTGTCCGGTGACCATGCGGCGATCCGGCGCTGGCGCCGGCAGCAGGCGCTGATGCAGACGTGGCTGAAACGGCCGGATCTGCTGGAGGGTCTGCCCCTGACGAGTGAAGACGAGGCGTGGCTGCGAGCCCTGATTGCGCAGCAGGTGGTTGAGATGAAAGGTGAGTGACATGCAGAGCAACAAGATCATTGCCGCCCTCGAAGCGGAACAGATGAACAAGCAGATCCCCGACTTTCGCGAAGGCGATACGGTTGAGGTGAAGGTGAAGGTGAAGGAAGGCGACCGTGAGCGTCTGCAGGCCTTCGAAGGCGTCGTCATCGCCCGTCGCAACCGCGGCATGAACTCCGCGTTCACCGTGCGCAAGATCTCCCACGGGGAAGGCGTGGAGCGTGTGTTCCAGACCTACAGCCCCAACGTGGCGGAAATCACCGTCAAGCGTCGTGGCCTGGTGGCCCGCGCCAAGCTGTACTACCTGCGCAACCTGGCCGGCAAGGCCGCGCGTATCAAGGAAAAGCTGGCCTGACCGGCTGCCGGCGGCCGAGGCTGCCGGATCCTCTGATTCGATGCTGGAAGATCGGCAGGCGCATTGCGCCTGCCGATCCTTTTTGTGTCCGCGTCCCCGCTTGAAATGGCTGCCGGCGCCCCCAGTTTTCGGGCATTCCGAAAATCCGAGGGGACTCCATGACCGCGACCACCCATGCCTTCCAGGCAGAAACGCGTCAGCTGCTGCAGCTGATGATCCACTCCTTGTATTCGAACAAGGAGATCTTTCTCCGCGAACTCATCTCCAACGCCTCTGACGCTTGCGACAAGCGCCGGTTTCTCGCACTGTCCGACGCCCGCCTGATGCCGGAAGGCACGACGCTGCGGATTGCGCTGTCAGTCGATGCGGACGGCCGCACGCTTACCGTCAGCGACAATGGCGTCGGCATGAGCGAGACGGAGGTGATCGACAATCTGGGAACCATCGCCCGCTCCGGGACCCGCAAGTTCATGGAGGCGCTGAGCGGAGATCAGAAGCAGGACGCGCAGTTGATCGGTCAGTTCGGCGTCGGGTTCTACGCGGCCTTCATCGTGGCCGATAAGGTCAGCGTGGTGACCCGCCACGTCGGTGAGGAACACGCGACTCGCTGGGTATCCGATGGTCAGGGGGCGTTCACTGTTGAGGCGGCCGAGAAGGCTGAACCGGGCACCGACATCACCCTGCATCTGCGCGAGGACGAGTCGGAATTTCTGACGCCGGCACGGCTGGAAGGCATTGTCCGCAAGTATTCCGATCACATCGGCCTGCCGATCGAGCTGGATGGCAAGACCGTCAATCAGGCGCGGGCGCTGTGGACGCGGCCAAAGAGTGAGCTGAGCGACGAGGACTACCAGCAGTTCTACCAGCACATTGCCCACGATTGGGAGCCCCCGCTGAGCTGGGCCCACCACAAGGTGGAAGGCACGCTGGAGTACACCTCGCTGCTGTACCTGCCGAAGCGCGCACCGTTTGACCTCTGGGACCGCGAGCAGGCGCGGGGCGTGCAGCTGTACGTGAAGCGCGTGTTCATTCTCGACCGTGCCGCCGAACTGCTGCCGGCCTACCTGCGCTTTGTGCGTGGCCTGGTGGATACCGCCGACCTGCCGCTCAACGTGTCGCGCGAGATCCTGCAGGGCAATCGCACGGTGGACAAGCTCAAGGGCGCACTGACCAAGCGCGTGCTCGACATGCTTGATGAGCTGGCCCGCAACCGTGCCGAGGACTACGCCACGTTCTGGAGCACCTTTGGTGCGGTGCTGAAGGAAGGCATCGTGGAGGACACCGGCAACCGGGCGCGTCTGGCTGCCTTGCTGCGCTTTGCCTCCACGCAACAGGCCGAGACGCCGACGGTGACGCTGGCGGATTACCTTGGCCGCATGCCGGAGGGGCAGACCTCGATCTACTACCTGACGGCTGACAGCCTGGTGGCTGCCCGCAACAGTCCACATCTGGAAGGGTTCCGTCGCAAGGGCTACGAAGTGCTGCTGCTGACCGACCGCATTGACGAGTGGGTGGTGAGCCATCTCACCGAGTACGAGGGCAAGCCGCTGGTCTCGGTGGCCGCCGCCGCAGCGGATGTGGAGGGCGCGGTGGAGGCGCCTGACAAGGCACGGCACGAAGGTGCCTACAAGGACACCCTGTCGCGGCTGGAGCAGGTGCTGTCGGGGCGGGTGGCGTCCGTCCGCCTGTCGGGACGCCTGACCGAGTCGGCAGCCTGTCTGGTGGCGCCGGAGCATGGTCTTTCGCGACGCCTGGAAGCGATGTTGCGGCAGTCCGGGGAATCGGTGCCGGCTACGCAGCCCATTCTCGAACTCAATCCGGAGCACCCGGTGGTGGCGCGGCTTCAGCAAACAGAGGGAGACGATGCCTTCGCGGACCTCGCCGAGATTCTGCTGGGTCAGGCGACCCTGGCGGAGGGCGCCGTGCTGGAGGACCCTTCGGGTTTCGTCAAACGGCTCAACCGACTGCTGCTGCAAGGACAGGGCGAGGACGCCAGTCGCATCATCGTATAGGCAGGACGCGGCGCGCCTCGACGTAGCGCTGTTGCCACCAGCGGTTGCCCACCGGCGCCACGATCACGTGGCGCCCGGTGGAGGGCGCATGAATGGCCTGACCATCGCCCAGGTACAGCGCCACATGGTCGATGCCGCGCCGGCCGAAGCTGTAGAACAGCAGGTCGCCCGGCAGTGCCTGATCCAGCCGGATTCGGGATCCGGCGTGTTGTTGCTCGCGGGTGGTGCGGGGCAGGGCAACGCCCTGCAGGCCGTAGAGATAACGCACCAGACCACTGCAGTCGAAGCCGCCTTCAGGGTCCTGGCCGCCATAGCGGTAGGGACGTCCGATCTGTCCCAGCGCGTCGAACACCAGTGCCCGGCGCAGGGCATCGAGCGCGATGGGCGCGGGCGACTCCCGCCCGGATTCGCTGAACGACGTACAGCCGCCCAGCGCGGACAGCATCAGGATCAGCAGTGCGGCCCCCCGCTGGCGCGTCAGCACCGGGGCGCTCAGGCGGTGGGGCGCGTGGCGACCATCGAGGGGCGTTCATTGAACGCCCCGTACCAGCGGGTCAGGCCGGGTGCACGGCTGCGCCAGTCAATATAGGGCAGGCGGAAGTCGAGGTAGGCGAGCGCGACTCCGGTAGTGATGTCGATGACACCGGGCTCGGTGTCGGAGAGGGCGTTGGCTTCCAGTTCCAGCATGTCGATCGAGCGTTCGATGACGGCCTGCTGGCGGTCCAGAAAGGCGGGATACACGATGCTCTCCGGCCGCCGCTTTTCCAGCACGCTGGCCAGCGCGGCCTCCAGCACCCCTTCCGCCACCACGGCGCGGCGACCGGCGGCCCAGCGGCTGTCCGGAGTCGGCAGCGGTTGATCGGCATGCGCTTGCAGATAGTCGACGATCAGCTTGGAGTCGGGCAGTGCCTCCCCATGATCGGTCACCAGGGTAGGGATGCGTGACAATGGATTCGCTGCCAGAAACTCCGTGGGGAGTTGGGAGGAGAAGGGGTCGATCACCACTTCTTCGACCCGGTCACCCCAACCCAACTCCCGCAGTACCACCCGCACCTTGCGGGCGAACGGCGAGGTCAGGTTGCAGTACAGCTTCATGCGTCAGCCAGCTTGTCGAGATAACGTTCGGCATCCAGCGCTGCCTGGCAGCCAGTTCCCGCACTGGTGATGGCCTGTCGGTAGACATGGTCCATGACGTCTCCGGCAGCGAACACGCCGGGCACGCTGGTGGCGGTGGCGTTGCCGCTGCTGCCGGAGTGCACCTTGATGTAGCCTCCCTCCATGTCCAGCTGCCCTTCGAAGATGCCGGTATTGGGGGCGTGCCCAATGGCGATGAACACGCCCTTGAGCGGAACATCACGGGGCGCGCCACCGTCGACCGGCCGGATGCGCATGCCGGTAACGCCGCTGTCGTCGCCCAGCACTTCGTCCAATGCGCTGTTCCAGAGGATTTCGACCTTGCCCTCTTCGGCCTTCTTGAACAGCTTGTCGTGCAGGATTTTCTCGCCGCGGAACTTGTCGCGCCGATGCACCACCGTCACCTTGCGGGCGATGTTGGACAGGTAGAGCGCCTCCTCGACCGCGGTGTTGCCGCCGCCGACCACCGCGACGTCCGCGCCCTTGTAGAAGAATCCGTCACAGGTGGCGCATGCCGACACGCCCTTGCCGCGGAAGGCGGTTTCCGATGGCAGGCCGAGATACTTGGCCGAGGCGCCGGTGGCGATGATGAGGGCGTCGCAGGTGTATTCGCCCTGGTCCCCGGTGAGACGGAACGGGCGCTGGTCCAGCTTCACGGCGTGAATGTGGTCGTAGATGAACTGCGTATCGAACCGTTCGGCATGCTGCTGCATGCGCTGCATCAGGTCCGGCCCCATCAGGCCTTCGACGTCACCGGGCCAGTTGTCGACTTCGGTGGTGGTCATCAGCTGGCCACCCTGCTCGAGTCCGGTGATGAGCGCAGGCTGCAGGTTGGCGCGTGCGGCGTAGACCGCTGCGGTGTACCCGGCGGGGCCGGAGCCGAGGATGATGAGGCGGTGGTGCGGGATGGAACTCATGACACTCCTGCTGCAGGCCGCGTCGCGCGGCGATGTGCCCCGGGGGCACGGAACCCGGCGATGCTAGAGCGCCGGGGTGGCGAGGTCAAAACAAAACTTTCCATGTCGGCGATAGACCTCCACTATCATGTGTCGTTCCCGGCCACGGTGCTGTCGCCATGGCCCCGTCCTCCTGCCAGGGGCGACACCCGAGTGGCGTCGCGCCCATAAGAACCTGCGCAATGTCCCAGACCCTCTCGCCGTTTCGTCGCTTCTTCAACGTGCTCTGGAGCATCGTGGTTGGCATCTACAAGGTGCTGATCCTGCTGAGCCTCGTGGTGTTTCTGTTCAGCCTGTGGCTGATCTGGTCGGGCCCGCCGACGCCGCGCGTGGAGGACAATGTCGCTCTGGTCGTGGCCCCGACCGGGGTGTTGGTGGACCAGCTGGAGATCGATCCCGCCATGGCACTGATCGATCAGCTCAATGGGACGCCGCCACCGCAAACCGCAGTGCAGGATGTGGTGGATGCCTTTGATGCGGCCGTCGACGATGAGCGGGTGCGGTTTGCCGTGCTCAAGCTTGATGGGCTCTGGGGCGGAGGGCTGGCGCAGGTCAGCGAGATCGTGGACGCGATCAACCGGTTCAAGGCCAGTGGCAAGAGCGTGGTCGCCTATTCGGGCTGGTATGACCAGCTCGGCTATCTGGCAGCCAGCCACGCCGATGAGATTGTGGTGGATCCCATGGGCATGGTCGCGCTGGAGGGGCTGTCGGCCTATCAGAATTACTTCCGTGAGCTGACCGACAAGCTGGGGGTCACTATCAATGTGTTCCGGGTGGGTGAGTTCAAGTCCGCCGTCGAGCCTTTCATCCGTGATGACATGTCTCCGGAAGCGAAGGCTGCCAACCGTGCATGGTTGGGCGACCTGTGGCAGCGCTATGGCGCAACAGTCGGCGTCGGGCGGTCCTTGGCGCCGGAGGCGGTGGATCAGTACGTCACGGCGTTGCCGGGCGAGATGAAGTCGGGCGCGTCATGGGCTGATGTGGCGTTGGCGCACGGGCTGGTGACGCACATCGAGACGCTGCGCGACTTCCGCGCGCGCATGGGCGAGCAGGTGGGTTTCGACGAGGACCACGGCAGCTTCCGTCAGGTGCATTTCTACGACTATCTGGCCGCGCGTGATCGTGAGCAGCAGGCCGACGCCGACATGTCGCCGATGATCGCCCGCATCGTGGTGCAGGGGGAGATCGTTGACGGGCAGAGCACGGTCGGGGTGGCCGGCGGAGAGACCATTGCCGCGCTGCTGGACGATGCCCGCCGTACGCCTGAGGTGGAAGCGGTGGTGCTCCGTGTGGATTCACCTGGTGGCAGTGTCTGGGCGTCCGAGCAGATCCGCCGCGCGGTGGTGCATCTGCGGGACGAGGGAAAGCCGGTCGTGGTGTCGATGGGGAATGTGGCCGCCAGCGGCGGGTACTGGATCGGCATGGATGCCGACCGGGTGCTGGCACATCCGGAGACCATTACCGGATCGATTGGCATCTTCGGTTTGTTTCCGACGCTCGACAAGGCGCTCAGCAAGGCGGGCATCCACACCGATGGCGTGGGCACCACCCCGTTGGCGGGCGCCTTCCGCCTTGATCGCCCGCTGTCCCCGGCGGTGAAGGCCCTGATTCAGGCGGAGATTGACCGCGGCTACGAGGAGTTTGTGGCGCGCGCGGCCGCCGCCCGCCAGATGCCGCTGGATCAGTTGGAGGCGCTGGCTCAGGGGCGGGTCTGGAGCGGAGAGGCAGCGCAGCTTCACAACCTGATTGACCAACTGGGGAGCCAGGAGGATGCGGTGGCACTGGCCGCCGAGCTGGCGGGGCTGGACGCATGGCATCTGCAGGATTTCATGCCACAGACCGACTTCGCCAGTCGTTTTCTGCAGCAGCTGACGGGTGGGCTCATCCGCCACTTCGGCGCGGCGATGGTGCCGGAGGTCCTGCTGCAGGCACTCCAGCCGACGTTGGCGCCAATCCGTCTGCTGAGTGATCCGCAGGGACGTTATGCCCACTGTGCCTGTGGCGCCGAGGTCGGTACACGCGCCGCACCATGATGCAGTGGCTCGACCACGCGGGCAGGCCGCTGGCGTATACCGTCCAGGGGCAGGGGCCGTTGGTGATCCTGGTTCATGGCCTGGGTGCGAGCATGAGTGACTGGCGCTTTCAGGTGGCGCCGCTGGCCGAGCGATTGCAGGTGGCGACGGTCGATCTGCCGGGGTTCGGGGACAGCCCGCCGCCAGCGCACGCGCCCGCAGTTGATGACTATGCAGCTGCCGTCGAGGCGCTGGCCGATGCGCTGTCACCGGATGCGCCGGTGAGCCTGGTGGGGCACTCCATGGGTGGTGCAGTGGTGGTGCAGGCTGCGTTGCGGCGGCCGCACCGCTATCACCGGCTGGTGGTGGCGAACAGCCTGCCATCCTTTCAACCCGAGCGATGGCGTGAGCGGCTCGAGGTGATGTACCGCCGGGTGGTGATGAGGGTGCTCGGGCCGGCCCGGCTGGCGCGGCTCAGCGCTTTCCGGATGTTTCCGTTCCCGGACCAGGAGGACTTGCGGGCGGCCATCATTGCCCGTGGACTGCGTAACCGTGCGGATACCTATCTGCAGGCATTGAATGCGCTGACCCGCTGGAACGCCCTGCCGCGTCTCTCCGAGTTGCGGATGCCGGTGCTGTTGTTGGCGTCCGAGCACGACTACTTCGTGCGTGCTCGCACCGAGCAGTATGCGGCAGCCCTGTCCGATGTTCGCCTGCAATGGTTTGAAGGTGCGCGCCATGGCCTGCCGATGGAGCGGCCCGCAGCCTTCAACCGGGCGCTGTTGGATTTCCTGACGTGAAGCGCCCGGGCAGCGGACCGATCGGGGTGTTCGATTCCGGGCTTGGAGGGCTCACGGTGCTGAAGGCCCTTTGCCAGCAGCTGCCGGGGGAGGACTTTCTCTACTTCGCCGATCAGGCGCATTGTCCGTACGGCGGTCAATCAGTTGCGGCCGTTCAGGCCCGGGCGGTGGCCATCACCGATGCGCTGTTGGAAGCCGATGTGAAACTGATCGTGGTGGCGTGCAATACCGCCACCATCGCTGCCATTTCGATGTTGCGCGCGCGCTACCGGCTGCCGTTCGTGGGCATGGAGCCCGCGGTCAAGCCCGCCCGGGCGCTGACACGCAGTGGGGTTATCGGGGTGCTGGCGACGCCGGGCAGCCTGTCAGGCGACAAGTTTCAGCAGCTGGTTGCCACCCACGCGCAGGGCGTTGAAGTGTTGCGACAGCCCTGTCCGGGATGGGTGGAGGCGGTAGAGGCCGGTGCGCTTGAGACGGCGGCCACGCGTGAACGGGTGGCCGCGGCATTGACGCCGGTGCTGGCACGTGGCGCTGATGTGCTGGTGCTGGGCTGCACGCACTTTCCGCTGTTGCGCCCCCTGATCGAGGCCGAGGCCGGGCCAAAGGTGACCTTGCTGGATACCGGTCCGGCCGTGGCGCGACAGACCGAGCGGATCCTGAATGAAGCCGGCTTGCGCAATCCGCGCACGGCAGAGGGGCGGATTCAGTGGCTCGGTACCGGTGACGATCGCCGCCTGCGTGAAATGCGCCAACGTCTCGGGCTGGAAGCGGCCGCTGATGGGGAGGCGACGTCCGGCGCGTGATCGCGGCACGCCGTGATGGCGTGGTCAGGCCTGCAGCAGTCGCATCGACAGGTCCACTGCGTGGACGTGCTTGGTGATGCTGCCAACGGAGATGCGGTCAACGCCGCATTCGGCGTAGGCGCGCACCGTATCGAGTGTGGCGCCTCCGGAGTATTCGATGACTGTCCGGCCGCCCTGAGCGCGATGCGCGCGGGTCAGTGCCACTGCCTCGCGCAGGGTGTCGAGTGGAAAGTCGTCGACCAGCAGCAGGTCCACATTGGCCGCCAGTGCGGCACGCGCCTCCCCGAGGGTTTCAGCCTCGGTCATCAACGGGACACCGGCGCCCAGCGCGCGCGCAGCGGCGATGGCCTCGGAGATGCCGCCCGCCGCTGCGATGTGGTTTTCCTTGATCAGGATGCCGTCATACAGGCCGATGCGGTGGTTGTGCCCCCCGCCACAGCGCACCGCGTACTTCTGTCCCCGGCGCAGGCCGGGCAGGGTCTTGCGGGTATCGACGATGTGGCAACCGGTGCCGGCCACGGCCTCGACGTAGCGGCGCACGGCAGTGGCCGTGCCGGATAGGGTCTGAAGGAAGTTCAGCGCGCTGCGCTCGCCGGTCAGCAGCGCGCGCGCAGGGCCTTGCAGGGTGAACAGGACGGTGTCCCGGGCCACCGGCTCGCCTTCGGCGATATGCCAATCGAGGGTGATGGCGGGGTCGAGTTGGCGGAATACCTCGTCAACCCAGGGGCGCCCACAGATCACGGCCGCATCGCGGCTGATGACGCGAGCCTTGGCAGGGCGGTCCGGCACCAGCAGCGCGGTCCAGTCGCGCGAGCCAATGTCTTCGGCCAGCGCAGCGGCAACAGTCGCGTGGACGTGGGCGGGGTCGTCGAGCGCGTCGCCCGGGGTCATGTGGTCTGCCAGAGGAAGTCCAGCAGGGCCATCTGTGCCCACAGACGATTCTCCGCCTCGTCCCACACCACGGACTGCGGCCCGTCAATCACTTCTGCGCTGACTTCCTCGCCGCGATGAGCGGGCAGGCAGTGCATGAACAGTGCGTCCGCATGCGCGAGGCCCATGCGGCGCGCGTCGACCTGATAGTCGGCAAAAGCCTTCAGGCGGCGTGCTGTTTCGGCTTCCTGACCCATGCTGGTCCAGGTGTCCGTGACCACCAGGTCGGCGCCGGTGACGGCGGCATCGGCGCTATCCACGCACTGAACGCGGTCACCGGCAATCGCCAGGAGCTCGGGATCCGGCGCGTAGCCCGCCGGAGTGGCGATGCGCAGGCGGAAGTCGAATAGCGTGGCAGCCTCGATCCATGAGTTGCAGACATTGTTGCCGTCGCCGACCCAGGCAGCCGTCTTGCCGGCCGGATTGCCACGATGCGCGATCCAGGTCTGGAGGTCGGCGAGCAGCTGGCAGGGGTGATGGCGCTCGGAGAGTCCATTGATCACCGGAATGTCGGCGTGCCTGGCCAGCTCAGCCTGATCGGCCTGGGAGTCGTTGCGTACCATCACCGCGTCCACCATGCGCGAGAGCACGCGGGCGGTGTCGGCGAGCGGTTCGTCGCGTCCGATCTGGGTGGTGCCGGTCTGCAGAAACAGGGCATGTCCGCCGAACTTCGCCATGCCCGCTTCGAAACTGACCCGGGTGCGGGTGGAGCTCTTGGCGAAGATCATTGCCAGTGTTCGGCCGGTGAACGGACGTTCGGCCAGCGGCGGCGCCTGCCGCATCACTTCGGCGCGGGTGACAATCGCCATCGCTTCAGCAGGCGACAGGTCGGACAGTTTCAGCAGGTGGCGGGGCATTCCGCTTCTCCCAAAAGCAAAGGGCCGCGCACCCGGCGCGGCCCCATACAACATCGGTTTCGCTGGTCGAATCAGCCGAGATTGGCCTCGACGAAGTCCCAGTTTACCAGAGCCCAGAAGTGCTCCAGGTAGGTCGGACGGGCGTTGCGGTAGTCGATGTAATAGGCGTGCTCCCAGACATCGCAGGTGAGGAGCGGTTTCTTGCCATCGGTCATCGGGTTGCCTGCGCCGATGGTGGAGACGATCTCCAGGCTGCCATCGGAATTCTGGACCAGCCAGGCCCAGCCGGAGCCGAAGGTGCCGGCGGCGACCTCGGTGAACTGCTTCTTGAAATCGTCAACGCCGCCAAAGGCCTTCACCAGGGCGTCGGTCAGCTTTTTGCCCGGCGCCCCGGCGTTGGGTGTCAGGCAGTGCCAGAAGAAGGTGTGGTTCCACACCTGAGCGGCATTGTTGAAGATCTTGCCCGAGGACTTCTTGACGATGTCCTCGATGCTCATGTTCTCGAATTCGGTGCCGGCAATCAGCTTGTTGCCATTGTCGACATAGGCCTTGTGGTGCTTGCCGTAGTGGTAGTCCAGCGTTTCGCGGGACATATGGGGCTCGAGGGCCTCGCGCGGGTACGGCAGCTCGGGGTGCGATAACGCCATGGGAACACTCTCCTTGTTGGGGCTGGTGGTCCGCCAGGTGGCGGCCGATCTAGCGGCCGCAAGGGTAGGGGAGGCGGGGGGAACTTTTCAACCGAAACGGCCTCGGAGAGACAATCACCGCTGCCACCCAGCGGTCACGCGCCCCGGTATAATAGGGGGCTACATTGGTCGCGCCACGGAGATTGACAATGGACGCGTTGGAACGCATCAAGCAGCAGGTCACGGACAACCCGGTGATCCTCTACATGAAGGGTTCGCCCGATTTTCCCCAGTGCGGGTTCTCGGCGCGCACCGTGCAGGCCCTGAAGGCCTGTGCCGTGCCCTTTGCCTACGTCAACATCTATGAAGATGAAGAGATCTATCGCGCGTTGCCGAAGTTCGCCAACTGGCCGACCTTCCCGCAGCTGTACGTGAAGGGTGAGCTGATTGGCGGCTGCGACATCACGCTGGACCTGTATCAGTCAGGCGAGCTGCAGAACATGCTGAACGAGGCGGTGGCCGAACAGAAGGCTGCCTGAAGACGCAGTCGCTGAGCCCAAACGCCCGCTTTCTGCGGGCGTTTTTTTTGGTCCCGGCCGGTGTCAGGCTTTCGTCCGCCCAAAGTGCAATCGTCCGGCGCCCTGCCGATGCTATGATCGGCCAAACAATGATGCTTCCCACGCGACGGACAGGAGCCGCCACCCCATGACTGAATATCGGCACATCAAGATCCCCTCCCAAGGCGAAAAGATCACGATCCGCGAGGGTCGTCTTCATGTGCCGGACCAGCCGATCGTCGGGTATGTGGAGGGGGATGGCATCGGCCCCGACATCACCAAGGCCTGCCTTCGCATCTGGGATGCCGCGGTGGCCAAGGCCTACGGCGGGCGCCGCAAGATCCAGTGGTGTGAGACCTACCTCGGCGAGAAGGCGGCCAAGCTCTACGACGGTAACTACTGCCCAGACGAAACCCTGGTGGCGCTCAAGGATCTGGTGGTATCGATCAAGGGGCCGTTGACGACGCCGGTGGGCGGCGGTTTCCGCAGCCTCAACGTGGCCCTGCGGCAGGATCTCGACCTCTACGCCTGCGTACGGCCGGTCCGCCACTATGCCGGGGTCCCCAGTCCGCTGAAGAATCCGGGCAAGGTGGACGTGGTGATCTTTCGTGAGAACACCGAGGACGTCTATGCCGGCATCGAGTACAAGACCGGCACGCCCGAAAACGAGAAAGTGGCCAAGTTCCTTCGCGAAGAGATGAAGGCCAAGTTCTTCGACGGCGCCGGCCTGGGCATCAAGCCGATCTCCGAGTTCGGCTCCAAGCGTCTGGTGCGCAAGGCCATCCAGTACGCCATCGACAACGGTCGTGAGTCGGTGACGCTGGTGCACAAGGGCAACATCATGAAGTTCACGGAAGGGGCCTTCCGGAACTGGGGCTACGAAGTGGCGCGTGATGAGTTCGGCAGCGTCACCATTACCGAAGAGCAGCTCTACAACGAGTACAAGGGCAAGCAGCCGGAAGGCAAGATCGTGGTCAAGGACCGCATCGCCGACATCATGTTCCAGATGATGCTGCTGCGCCCCGAAGAGTTCGATGTGCTGGCCACCATGAACCTGAATGGTGACTATCTGTCCGACGCCATTGCCGCCGAAGTGGGCGGGGTGGGGATCGCGCCCGGCGCCAACATCGCCGACCATGTGGCGGTCTTCGAGGCAACCCACGGCACGGCGCCGAAGTACGCCAACCTGAACAAGGTCAACCCCGGATCACTGCTGTTCTCCGGCGTCATGATGCTGGAGTACATGGGCTGGAAGGAAGCCGCTGACCTGATCACCCTGGTGTACCCGGAAGTGGTGCTCGACGGCATTGTCACCTATGACTTCGCGCGTCAGATTGACGGCGCCACCGAGGTCGGCACCAGCCAGTTTGCTGATGCCCTGATCGAGCGCATCGAGGGCGGTGTCGACGTCGAGGCCAAGCGCCGCGCCCAGCAGGAACAGCTGGCCAAGGAGCGCAAGCAGCGCGAGATCCGCCGCCTGCTGCAGCCGATGGAAGAGATGCTCGATACCGGTCGCGTGCCGCACACCGTGGGCGATCTGATGACCCGCGCCCTGATCACGGTGACCGATGCCGAGACGGTGGAACAGGCCATGCACGTGATGACCGAGAACGACGTCAGCTCGGTGGTGGTGGAGCCAAATGCCGCGGGCGAGTGGGGCATCCTCACCCGTCGTGACATCGTCACCAAGATCGTTCGCGGCTCGCGCAATCCCGCCACCACCCGGATCGAAGAGGTGGCCACCCGCCCGGTGGAATCGGTGTCGGCCGAGACCTCGATCCGCGAGGCGGCCCGGATCATCACCGAGCGGAATTACTCGCGGCTGCCGGTCAGCCAGGGCGACCGCATCATCGGCATCGTCACCGAGCAGGACATCTTCGATACCGTCGACAAGTTCGGCTGGGCGGTTGACGCCAACTGATCGTGGGCGGGGCTGTCCATGGACATCACCCTGCTGGTCATTGGTGACGAGATTCTGAGGGGCAAGCGGCAGGACAAGCACCTGCCGCACCTCATCACCGTATTGCGGCAGCGCGGCCTGTTTCTGCACCAGGCCAGCTTCCTTGGCGACGATGAGGCGCAGATCGCCGAGGCGCTGAAGGTGGCCCGGTCCGCCGGCCAACTGGTGTTGAGCTGCGGCGGCATCGGAGCGACTCCGGACGACCGCACACGACAGGCTGCCGCCGCCGCCTACGAACAGCCGTTGCTTCGGCACCCGGAGGCTGAAGCGCTGATCATCGCGGAGTACGGGGAGCGCGCGCGGCCCCATCGGGTGCTCATGGCCGACTTTCCGGCGGGCGCGGCCCTGATCCCCAATCCGGTGAATCGCGTGTCGGGGTTCTCGATGGAGCACGCGCACTTCGTGCCGGGTTTCCCGGAAATGGCCTGGCCGATGCTCGAGTGGGTGCTGGACCAGCGCTACGGACACCTGCACGATGCGGCACCACCCGTCGAGTATCGCTTGCGGGTGGTGGGCACGGCGGCGGAAGGCGACTTGCTGACGCTGATGGAAGACTTGCTGGCCCGCCACCCGGGCCTGCAGCTGTCCAGCCTGCCCAGCCGTGGAGAGCCGGGGCGACCCCGTCATATCGAATTCGGGTTCCGGGGCACCCCCACGCTCGCGGCGGCGGCCTATCACGACTTCGAGGTTGCGGTACGGCGGGATTTTCCGGCGCTGCAGCACGAACCCCTGGCCCCGCCGCCCTGATCAGACCGGCGGCGGGACGCGACGTGGGGCGCGGCCGGCAATGCCGGCCAGCACGCAGGTGAGAATGACCAGCACCACGCCTCCCAGCGACAGCAGGTCCAGTGTCTCGTCCCACAGCAGCCAGGCGATGCCTCCTGCGAAGACCACCGACAGATAGGTGAATGGGCCGATCAGTGCGGCAGGCGCGCAACCATAGGCGCGCGTCAGGTTCAGCTGCGCATGAGTGGCGAACAGGCCGGCGCCGATCAACAGCAGCGCGCCCCGAGGGCTGGGGGTCTGCCAGGCCCAGAGCAGGGGCACCGCCGTGATCAGGGTCGACAGCAGCCCGAAATAGAAGACGATGCGGGCCGCTGGTTCGGTGTCGGAGATGCGGCGGATGCCGACCATGGCGCAGGCGGCCAACAGGCCGGACGCGGCTCCGACCATGCCGGCCTGAGGATCCACGGGATGGCCGCCGGGCTGCACGATGAGCGCGATGCCGAGCATGCCGATGAGGCTGGCGGGCCAGATCAGCCACGGAGGGCGCTCACCGATCCAGGCCCAGGCGATAAACGGGATCCACAGAGGTGTGGAATAGGTCAGCAGCATCGCTTCGGCCAGATTCAGGTGCGCGATGGCGTAGAAGAAGCAGTACATCGCGCAGACGCCGAAGCCGGCACGCAACAGGTGTCCTCGCCAGCGGCGGGTGGCGACTGCGGTGCGCACCCCGGTTCGCAGCACCCAGGGAAGCAGGGCCAGCAGCCCCACCGCGCAGCGGGCGAACACGATCACTTCGTTGGGCAGTTCGGCTGAAGCCGCCTTGATGAGCGCGCCGGCGAGCGAAAACCCCGCTGCAGCCTGGATGGCGTAGAGGGCGCCGCGACGAAGGGTGGTAGGGGGCGACATGATGGGCTGCGGAGTGTACGCGTGAAGCCGCTATGCTGTGCGCCCCGGGCGCGATACAGGCATGCCTCTTGAATTGCCCGGAGGTGAACCCAGCTTTGCAGCCGTTGTCTCAATCGAAGTGCCGACCATGCCGATCTATGAATACAGTTGCCCCCGCTGCGGCCAGGGCCGTGAAGTGATCCACAAGATGTCCGAAACACCCGAGGTGCATTGTGCGGATTGCCCCGACCAGCGGCTGGAGCGGCAGGTATCCGCCGCCGCTTTCCGATTGAAGGGCGGGGGGTGGTACGAAACCGATTTCAAGAAGGACAACCAGCGCAATCTGGTTTCAGACAAGGCACCCGAGAAGGCCGACAAACCAGCAGACAAGCCCGCCGAGAAGCCGGCCGAGAAGTCGGCCGCGGCATCAACACCCTCTCCCAGTCCCACACCCACACCCAGCGCCAGCTGAGCGCCTCAGGAGTCACACGTGCAAAGTCTGTTGAGGAAGTGGTTCATCGCCGGCTTGCTGGTCTGGTTGCCATTGGGCGCCACCCTGGTGGTGATCCGCTTCCTGATGGGGATGCTGGATGCCAGTCTGATCCTGATTCCGGCCGCCTGGCGGCCGCAGATTCCCGGGTTGGGGGTGATCCTGTCCCTGGTGCTGGTGCTCGGGACCGGTGCGTTTGCCGCCAATTTCGTGGGGCGGCGGGCGCTGGGTTGGGGCGAATCCCTGCTGGGGCGCATCCCGCTGATCCGCTCGGTCTACGGCGGGATCAAGAAGCTGGCGGAGACCGTGTTTTCCGAGACTTCGACGGCGTTTCGTCAGCCCATCATGATCGAGTATCCGCGCAAAGGGATCTGGAGCATCGCCTTCGTGACGGGCGAGCCGATTGGCGAGGTGCAGCAGAAGACCGCCGAAACCGTGCTCACCTGTTTCGTGCCGACCACGCCCAACCCCACCTCCGGCTACATCGTGATGGTGCCGCGCAGTGAGGTGCTGTGGCTGGATATGACGGTCGAGGAGGCCATGCGCTTGATCATTTCGCTGGGCGTGGTGACGCCGGAGCATGCCGCTGCCCGCCCGTCGTCACCCGAGGTGGCCTCGGCCGGCGACTGAAGCCGTGTGTGTCCGCCTCGCACAACGCGCCGTCGCGACCAAATCGAGCTAAACTTGCATGCTTTGCGGCTGCCCACGCGCAGCTGCCTTCCTGAATCTGGGGCCAGTTTTTCCACATGATGCGGACTCATTATTGCGGTCAGGTCACCCGTGACCTGGACGGCGAAACCGTGACGGTTGCCGGCTGGGTGCACCGTCGGCGTGACCACGGCGGGGTGATTTTCATAGACCTGCGTGACCGCGAAGGCTTGCTGCAGTGTGTGTTCGACCCCGATACGGTGGACGCTTTCGCGTCTGCCGACCGGCTGCGCTCGGAATACGTGGTCAGCATCACCGGGCGTGTGCGTCCGCGGCCGCAGGGGACCGAGAACGCCAATCTGGCCAGCGGTCAGGTGGAGTTGCTGGGCAAGTCCGTCACCCTGCTGAACCGTGCCGAGACGCCGCCGTTCCATCTCGACGACGATGCGGTCGGTGAGGATACCCGGCTGCGCTTCCGGTACATCGATCTGCGCCGGCCGCAGATGCAGAAGAACCTGCGGCTGCGTCACCGCGTGCTCAAGCAGATTCGCGACTTCATGGACGATCACGGTTTCGTCGATGTTGAAACGCCCATCCTGACGCGGGCGACGCCGGAAGGCGCGCGCGACTATCTGGTGCCCTCACGCACCCATCCGGGGCAGTTCTTTGCCCTGCCGCAGTCGCCCCAGCTGTTCAAGCAGCTGCTCATGATGTCCGGCCTGGACCGCTATTACCAGATCGCCCGCTGCTTCCGTGACGAAGATTTGCGGGCGGACCGCCAGCCCGAGTTCACCCAGCTGGATATCGAGACGTCCTTCCTCGACATGGAGGCCATCATGGCCCTGGTCGAAGGGTTGGTTGTCGATCTCTGGAAATCCGTTCTGGACGTGGAGCTGGGCGCCCTTCCGAGGATGGCCTATGCCGAGGCGATGGCCCGGTTCGGCTCTGACAAGCCCGACCTGCGCAACCCGCTCGAGCTGATCGAGATCAAGGACCTGGTGGCGGATTCGGATTTCAAGGTATTCGCCAACCCCGCCAAGGACCCCAAGTGCCGGGTGACCGTGCTGCGTGTGCCTGGAGGTGGTGAAAAGCTCAGCCGAGGCGAAATCGACAAATACACCGCGTTTGTCGGTCAGTATGGCGCACGCGGGCTGGCGTGGATCAAGGTCAATGATGTGGCCGCCGGGCGCGAAGGTTTGCAGTCCCCCATTGTCAAGAACCTCTCTGACGCTGCGCTGGCCGGCATCGTCGAGCGCACGGGCGCTGCCAACGGCGACATCCTGTTCTTCGGGGCCGACCGTTTTCAGGTGGTGTGCGATGCCCTCGGGGCACTGCGGTTGAAGGTGGGCAACGATCTCGGCATCACGCAGCCGGGGTGGAAAGCCCTGTGGGTGGTGGACTGGCCGATGTTCGAGTGGGATGACCAGGACAATCGCTGGATCAGCCCGCATCATCCCTTTACCGCGCCGCGTGTCGATTCTGCCGAAGGCCTGCGGAACGACCCGGCCAGCGCGGTGTCGCAGGGGTATGACATCGTCGTCAACGGGATCGAGCTGGGTGGCGGGTCGGTGCGTATCCATCGCCCCGAGATCCAGCAGGCTGTCTTCGACCTGTTGGGTATTACCCCAGAGGAGCAGGCCGAGAAGTTTGGCTTTTTGCTGGAGGCGCTGTCGTTCGGCGCCCCCCCGCATGGCGGGCTGGCGATTGGTATCGACCGCATGGTGATGCTGATGGCCGGTGGTAGCTCGATCCGCGATGTCATCGCGTTTCCGAAGACGCAGACGGCCCACTGTCCGCTCACCCGCGCGCCGGGTGTGGTGGACAGCCGCCAGCTGCGCGAACTGCACATTCGGCCGGCCGCCCCGCGTACCCCGCAGGCAACGACTGAGCCTGCCGCCTGAACTGGAAGGAGTCCACGCTGTGCGTCTGATCCCCCGCTGCATCACCGCCCTGATGGCGACGCTGGTCGTCGCCGGCTGCAATATTGATGAGGGCAATCGACCCATCACGCTGGAGTTGCGCAATGGGTCGACCGGTTCGACGGATGAGTTGGTGATCTTTCAATGTAGCGAAGCGCGGCCGCAGGCCGTGCTGACCTTCAGCAATGATGCACAGATCGATTTGCTGAACGATGCTTTCCTTGGGTTTGATACCGAGTTTTCGTCCAGCGATGAGTCGGTTTTCAAGGTGAGCGACGGCACGCTTGCAATTCCGGGCAGCCCCGAGAGCGTTTACCGCAAAGGGATCCTCCTGCCGATCGCGCCGGGGACTGCGACCCTGACGGTGCGCTACTCCGATCTCAACGACACGATTCCGGTTGAAGTGCGAGGTCCGGACGCCATCGAAGTGCGTCCACAGCAGCAGACTGTGGCGCTCAGCACCAGCTTCGACTTTCGCGCCATTGCCACCCAGGATGGCGAGGAAGTCGATATCACCTCAGGCGTGTTGTGGACACTGGAGGATGCTCAGGGCGAGACCGTCGACGTCGAAGTCGGGGGTATCAATGGCGGTGGTACGCCCGGTCGAGTGGTGGCGTTGGCGGAGGCTGAAGGGCTGACCGCCAAGGCGACACTGACCGCATGTGCCGATTTCGAGCAGTTGCCGGGGACGGTTGACCCCGAAGATCTGACCGCTGATGTTGGGTTTCAGGTGCCTGATGCGCTGACGCTGGCGCGTGAGTTCGAGGAAACCGATCCGGACAGCGGGGACCCGCTTGTCAACGGCGTCCGAGTCAAGGGGACCAGCGAGCAGTTCTCGGTGACGGCGCAGTTTGCCGATCCGGAGGATGGTACACAGGAGCTCACCAATTTCGTCAGTTTCGATCTGGTCGAGCCGGGCCTGGCGGAAGAGGACGAACCCACTGGGCTTGCAGGCTTCATTCTCGGTATCCGAGGGTTGCTGTCGATGATTGACGTCACCGAAGCGCCATTGGAAGTCACGGCCCTCTACGGCAGCGATGAGCCGCCCGAGGAAGGCGACCCCACGCCACCCCCCCTGCGGACCAGCAATACCCTGACGGTGGAAATCGTCGATGGGGCGCTGCAGACACTTGAGGTGACGCCCGAGGATCCGATCGTCGCGTTCGGTGAGCGCCAGCAGTTCACCGGGACCGGCACCTTCCTGCTGGAAGACGAGGTCAGCACCCTGACCCAGGTCATCACGCGGCATATCAGCTGGACCAGCAGTGATACCGATGTCGGGGTGATCAGTGCGGCCGTGGCGACGGCGGGCCTGTCCCAGATCGTCACGGAGGACCCCGGCTGTACGTTCATCACCGCCGTGCCGGTTGCAGACCCGGAAATCGAGGTCAGAACCCGCTTGTTCGCCAACGACGACACCGCCGAGTGCGTGGAACCGCCTGCCGATGACGAGGAAGGCTGACGCGGCTGAATGCCGCAGGAGATCCCATGGCCGCCGTACTGAAGATCGATCAGTTCAACCTGCTGGATGACGGTGAATGCGATGCCCGCATCGTTGCGGCAAAGCGCAAGCTGGGCAAAAGGCTCTGTGTGCTGGGGCATCACTACCAGCGGGATGAGGTGTTTCGCCATGCCGATTTCACCGGCGATTCGCTGAAGCTGTCGCGCCTGGCGGCGGAGACCGATGCCGAATTCATCGTGTTCTGCGGTGTGCACTTCATGGCCGAGGTCGCCGACATCGTGACCGGCGGCAGTCGCAGTGTGATCCTGCCGGATCTCGCGGCAGGATGTTCGATGGCGGATATGGCCAATCTGATCAAGGTGCGCCGCTGCTGGTCGGAGCTGTCGGAGGTACTGGACCCCGACGAGATGGTGACGCCGGTGACCTACATCAACTCCGCCGCCGACCTCAAGGGCTTCTGTGGTGAGCATGGCGGCATCGTCTGCACCAGTTCCAACGCGCGGGCCGTGCTCGAGTGGAGTTTTGCGCGCCGCGAGAAGGTGTTGTTCTTCCCCGATCAGCACCTGGGGCGGTATACCGCCTTCAACATGGGGATTCCGCTGGACGAGATGGTGGTCTGGGATTTCAGCAAGCCGCTGGGCGGCACCACCCCGGAGCAGATTCGCAAGGCGAAGATGATTCTCTGGAAGGGCTTCTGCTCGGTGCATCAGATGTTCAAGCCCCAGCATATCGAGCAGTACCGTGCCCGGGTGCCGAACGGCCAGGTCATCAGCCACCCGGAGAACGCCTTCGAGGTCTGCGAGCAGTCCGACTTTGTCGGCAGCACCGAATACATCCTGCGCACCGTACGGGCTTCGGCTGCCGGTAGCCATTGGCTGGTGGGCACGGAGCTCAATCTGGTGAACCGGTTGGCGGAAGAGATGAAGCCACAGGGCGTCACTGTGGAATTCATGAGCCCGACCGTGTGCATGTGCTCGACCATGTTCCGCACCGATCCACAGCACCTGGCCTGGTGTCTCGACAATCTGGTCAGCGGTCAGGTCGTCAACCGGATCCGGGTGCCGGAAGCGGTGGCCACGCCAGCCCGGCTGGCTCTCGACCTCATGCTGGAAGTGGTCGACTGATCCCGCGCCTGGCATTCCGCCGTGCCGGCTGGCCTGCCAGGTTTCCTGAACCTCAAACGTCAATTACGAGTACACCATGTGGACCAACGCGCCGACTCTCGCCAAAGCTGATCCTGAACTGGCCGCGGCCATCAATGCCGAGGCGCACCGCCAGGAAGCGCATATCGAGCTGATCGCCTCCGAGAACTACGCCAGCCCGGCCGTGATGACGGCCCAGGGTTCACTGCTGACCAACAAATATGCGGAAGGCTATCCCGGGCGTCGTTACTACGGGGGCTGCGAGCACGTGGATGTGGCGGAGGAGCTGGCCATCGAGCGGCTCAAGGCGCTGTTCGACTGCGACTATGCCAATGTGCAGCCACACTCCGGAGCGCAGGCCAATGCCGCCATCTTCCTGTCGCTGGTCAGCCCCGGTGACACCGTCATGGGGATGAATCTGGCTCAGGGCGGACACCTTACTCATGGGCACCCGGCCAATTTCTCCGGCAAGCAATATCAGATCGTGCCCTACGGGCTCGATCCGGACACCGGTCTGATCAACTACGATGAGATGGAGCGGCTGGCGCTGGAGCACAAGCCCAAGCTGATCATCGGCGGGTTCTCCGCCTATTCGCGGATCAAGGACTGGGCGCGCATGCGGGCGATCGCCGACAAGGTCGGCGCCTGGTTCTGGGTCGACATGGCACACGTCTCGGGCCTGGTGGCTGCGGGGGTCTATCCCAGCCCGCTGCCGCATGCTCATGTGGTGACCTCGACCACGCACAAGACGCTGCGAGGGCCGCGTGGCGGCATCATTCTCAGCAAGGGGCAGAGCGAGGAATTCAACAAAAAGCTCAACTCGGCGGTGTTTCCGGGGATTCAGGGAGGCCCGCTGATGCATGTGATCGCGGCCAAGGCAGCCGCCTTCAAGGAGGCGCTGGAGCCCGAGTTCAAGGTGTACCAGGAGCAGGTGGTGGCCAATGCCCGCGCGATGGCGGCCGTGTTTCTCCAGCGGGGCTACAAGGTGGTGAGCGGTGGGACTGACAATCATCTGTTCCTGCTGGATCTGATTGCCAAGGGCGTTACCGGCAAGGATGCGGAGGCGGCACTGGGGCTGGCCCACATCACGGTCAACAAGAACGCGGTGCCCAATGATCCGAAGTCGGCCTTCGTAACGTCGGGGCTGCGCATTGGTTCACCGGCGGCGACCACACGCGGGTTCAAGGAAACCGAGATGGCCCAGGTGGCGCACTGGATCGCCGACATCGTTGACGCCCTGGCCAGCCAGGCCGAGGTTGAGGCGGTGACCAAGCGCGTGCGCGGTGAGGTCAGTGCATTGTGCGGTCGGTTCCCGGTCTACGCGGCGCCGCAGGCGCGGGCCGCCTAAGGTCCGGCGCGGCCGGAGCCGACTTTCGATGCAGTGCCCCTTTTGCAAGGCGCCGGACACGCGGGTGGTCGATTCGCGTCTGGCGGAGGACGGCACCCAGGTGCGCCGCCGCCGTTCCTGCGAGCAGTGCGGGGCGCGGTTCACCACGTTTGAGCGTGCCCAGCTGTCGATGCCGTTGATCGTCAAGCGTAGCGGTGAGCCGGAACCGTTCAACGAGGACAAGCTTCGGCGGGGTGTCGAAAGCGCGCTGTACAAGCGGCCGGTGACGCCCGAACAGGTGGACCACGCGCTGGAAAACCTCATGCGCAAATTGCGGGGTGCCAACGAGCGGGAAGTGGCTTCCGGCCGGCTGGGTGAGTGGGTGATGGAGGAGCTGCGCGACCTCGACCACGTTGCCTACGTGCGCTTTGCCTCGATCTATCGCAAGTTTGAGGACGTCAACGCCTTCCGTGAGGAAATCGAGCGGCTGCAGACCCTCCCCAGCGCGGAACAGCGGCGCAGCCAGTTGCCGCTGATCGATCCGGGCTCCAATACGTGACCGGCGGGACTTCGGCATCCGCCGATGCACGCTGGATGGCGCGTGCGCTGCAGTTGGCTGAACGGGGGCGGACGGGCACGCACCCGAATCCCCGTGTCGGGTGCGTGCTGGTGCACGGCGACATCGTTGTGGGCGAGGGCTGGCATCAGCGTGCAGGGGAACCGCATGCCGAGGTGCATGCACTGCGGATGGCAGGCGCGCGGGCGCGTGGGACCACCGCCTACGTCACTCTGGAACCCTGCAGTCACCATGGCCGTACGCCGCCCTGTGCTGACGCACTGATTGACGCAGGTGTCGCCGAGGTGGTGGTGGCGCTGGAGGATCCCAACCCGGAGGTCGCGGGCCGTGGCCTGCGGCGCCTGTCCGAGGCGGGCGTGAAGGTTCGCCTGGGCTGCCTCGAAGGGCCTGCGCGGGCACTCAATCGTGGCTTCCTCAGCCGCATGCAGCGAGGGCGACCGTGGCTGACGGTCAAGCTCGCCGCCAGCCTGGACGGTCGCACCGCGCTCGCCAATGGCGCGTCACAATGGATCACCGGTGAAGCGGCACGCGCCGATGTGCACCGCCAGCGTGCCGAGGCCGGCGCCGTGATGGTGGGCGCCGCTACCGTCCTGGCGGACAACCCCCGGTTGAACGTGCGGCCGCCGGCGCAGACCCAGCGCCCTCCGGATCGTATCGTGCTCGATACCCGGGGGGAGGTGCCGGCTGGGGCCCGGGTCTGGTCCGACGACGGTGCGCGGCGGATCTGGATCACCAGCGGCGATCATGCCGCGCCTGCGGGGGTCGAGCACTGGGAGCTGCCGCGGGCGGCCGATGGACGCCTCGACCTCGCGTCGGTCCTGACCCGCCTGGGCGCAGCGGGTGTCAATCACGTGCTGGCGGAGCCAGGCCCCCGGCTGGCCGGGACGCTGCTGTCGCAGCGGCTGGCGGACGAACTGGTGGTGTACCTGGCACCGCAGTTGTTGGGGGATGCGGCGCGCGGGCTGGCTGCCCTGCCTGCCCTGGCGCAACTCGACCAAGCCCCCCGGCTGCGCTGGACCGATGTCCGCCAAGTGGGCGCGGACCTGCGCCTCACCGCAGCATTCACCTGAGGAGCCTGACCCCGATGTTTACCGGCATCATTGAACAACTCGGCAGTCTGCGGTGTATCGAGCCGATCGGCGGCGATGTGCGCATGACCGTGGTGGGCGGCGCCTATCTCGACGGCTCGCAAGTGGGCGACAGCATTGCGGTGAACGGGGTCTGCCTGACCGCTATCGCCTTCGAGGACGGCGCTTTCGTCGCCGACCTCTCGTCGGAAACCCTGAGCGCCACCACCGCAGGACAGTGGCGGGTGGGCGATGCCGTGAACCTGGAACGGGCCCTGACGCCGGCCAAGCCCCTGGGTGGGCATCTGGTGTCCGGCCACGTCGATGGCGTCGGGCGTCTCATCGAAGTACGCGAGGACGCACGCTCCTGGCGTCTGCGTCTGGAAGCACCGGCCGGCCTGGCGCGGTACATCGCGCGCAAGGGCTCGATCACCATCGATGGGATCAGCCTGACGGTCAACGATGTCGAGGACCATACCTTCGGCGTTAACATCATTCCCCAGACGTGGTCGCACACCACGCTGGGACGTCGCATTGTCGGCGACCAGGTCAACCTCGAAGTGGACCTGATCGCCCGTTATCTGGAGCGGCTGCTGACCGCCCGGGAGAGCTCATGAACGCGCCTGCAAATCCCGCCACGACCCCGGCCGTGCTGGACAACACTGAAAGCCTGATCGAAGACATCCGCCAGGGGCGGATGGTCATTCTCATGGACGACGAGGACCGGGAGAACGAGGGTGATCTGGTCATGGCGGCCGATTGTGTCCGAGCCGAGGACATCAATTTCATGGCCCGCTATGGGCGCGGGCTGATCTGCCTGACGCTGACGCAGGAAAAATGCCGGGACCTGCGGCTGCCACTGATGGTGCGCGACAACGGCACACCGTTCGCCACCAACTTCACCGTGTCCATCGAGGCTGCGGAAGGGGTCACCACCGGTATTTCCGCTCACGATCGCGCGCATACTGTCCGGACTGCCGTCCGTGACGACGCGCGGCCGGAGGACCTGGTGCAGCCCGGGCATATCTTTCCGCTGATGGCGCAACGTGGTGGCGTGCTGACCCGCGCCGGCCACACCGAGGCGGGCTGTGACCTGGCCCGTCTGGCGGGCCGTGCGCCCTCGGCCGTCATCGTCGAGATTCTCAACGAGGACGGCACCATGGCGCGCCGGCCCGATCTTGAGCGCTTTGCGCGTGAGCACAACATCAAGGTGGGCACCATCGCCGACCTCATCCGCTACCGGCTCGACAACGAGCACACGGTGGAGCGGGTGGCGGAAACGCAGGTCGAGACGGAGTTCGGGCCGTTCCATCTGGTGACCTATCAGGACACCGTCGACAACACCATCCACCTTGCCATGGTGCGGGGCACCCCCGACCCGGAACGCGCCACCCTGGTGCGGGTCCATATCCGCAACACCCTGTCCGACACGCTGGGCGTGCAGCATGAGCATTTCAGCTGGCCGCTGCGCAGCGCCCTGAAGCGGGTCGCCGAGGAAGGGGAAGGCGTGGTGGTGGTGCTGCGCAAGCCGGAGACGGCGCGGGAGCTGGTGCAGCAGGTGATCTCCCTGCACAAACCACACCCCGAAGACCATCCGACCGACGAACGGCAGGTGCTGCGCACCTACGGTATCGGCGCGCAGATTCTTTCCGATCTGCGGGTGCGTAAGATGCGCGTGCTGTCGGCGCCGAAGCGGATGCAGGGCATTTCCGGATTCGGGTTGGAAGTGGTCGGGTACGTCGCCTGCGATTGAGCGGTATCACCTACGGGGAAGCACCATGCAGAAATCTGGATACGAAGCGCCGTCGGCGCCCGCCGCAGGCGAGTTCGACGATGCCGTCATCGCCATCGTCGCCACGCGCTGGAACACCGAGATCGTGGAAGCGCTGATCGATGGTGCACGCGAGTGCCTGCTGGACTGGGGGGTGCACCCGGACAACATTCTCGAGTACCGGGTCCCAGGCGCCTACGAAATCCCGCTGGCGGTGTCGATGCTGGGGGAAGAGGACGAGGTTGATGGCGTGGTGGCCCTTGGCGCCGTCATCCGCGGCGACACCCCGCATTTCGATTTCGTGGCGGGCGAGTGCGCACGCGGCCTGATGAAGGTCCAGCTGCGCGATCAGCTGCCGGTCGGCTTCGGTGTGCTCACAGTGAACACCGTCGAGCAGGCCGAGGAACGCGCCGGCCCGGGTGCCGACAACAAGGGCTACGAGGCGGCCGCCGCGGCGCTTGAGATGGTGCGGCTGGCGCGGGAGCTGCTGTGAGCGAGGCGACACCGTCCCACAGCCGCCGCGGACTGGCGCGGCGCCTGGCGATGCAGGCGCTCTATCAGTGGCTGCTCAACGAAACGTCGCCGTCGACCCTGATGCGGCAGTTCCGTGAACAGGAAGAAGGGATCGGGCGGGCCGACCCGGCCTATTTCGAAGCCCTGTTGACCGGTACGGTGGATGCCGCGTCGGACCTCACCCTGGCACTGGTGCCGCATCTGGACCGTCCGCTGCAACAGCTTGACCCGGTGGAGCACGCGGTGCTGCTGCTGGGTGCCTACGAGCTGCTGCACAAGCCGGATGTGCCGTGGAAGGTCTGCGTCAACGAGGCCGTCAATCTGGCCAAGATGTTCGGCGCCGAAGACGGCTACAAGTTTGTCAACGGGGTGCTCGACAAGCTGGCCCGCGCGCAGCGGGCTGCGGAAATTCCCGCGAGTTGACGCCGTGCGCGAGTTCGCGATCATCGACGGCGTTTTCGCGCCGATGGCGCGATCCCGGCCGGAAGTGCTGCTGGGAATGGGGGACGATGCCGCCATTCTCGCGCCCGGTAGCGGTGAACACTGGTGCTGGAGCATCGACACCCTGGTCGAGGGCGTGCACTTCGCAGTGTCCGATGCGCCCGAAGACATCGGCTGGAAATCGCTGGCGGTCAACCTGTCGGATCTTGCCGCGATGGGCGCGCGCCCGGTGGCGGTGCTGCTGGCGCTGACGCTGCCGGATGGTGATGGGGCCTGGGTGCGCGCGTTTGCGCGCGGTTTTGACGCGCTGGCGGCGCAACACGGGGTCTGTCTGGCGGGCGGTGATACCACCCGGGGCCCCCGCAGTATCAGTGTCACCGTCATGGGTGCGCTGCCGGCGGGCAGCGGTCTGCGACGTGACGGCGCGCGGGAGGGAGACATCATCGCGGTCACTGGCACGCTCGGCGATGCCGCTCTGGCGTTGCGGCTCGGTGCCCGGGCGGATGCCGACCTGCGAGCGAGGCTGCATCGTCCGATGCCCCGGCTGGCGGCGGGTCAGGCGCTGCGCGGTCTGGCCCACGCCGCCGTGGATGTGTCCGATGGATTGCTGGCGGACCTCGGTCACGTCATGCGCGCCAGTGGCACGGCTGCGGCGGTACGGGCCGATCTGCTGCCGGCATCGAAGGCCTTTGCCGATGCCGCGCCCCCGCAGGACCGGGGCGCCCTGCAGGCAGCCGGTGGTGACGATTACGAGCTGTGCTGCTGCCTGGCACCGGATCAGGTCGGCGAGGCGGTGATCGCACTGGCAGCGCTGAACCTGCCGCTGACGGTCATCGGGCGTGTGGGGGCAGGGAAGGGCGCGGTACAGCTGATGGAGGCGGATGGCACGCCGGTGGTGTTGCCCGCGGACGGATACGATCATTTCTCATCATGAAGACTGCACCTGTTCCCCCCAAACTGATCCTGCTGACCCCGGTGCATCTGCTGGCCTTCGGTTTCGGTACCGGCTTGTCGCCTCGTGCGCCCGGGACCGTCGGCACGCTCGTCGGCATCCCCTTTGCGCTCGCCGTGCTGCCGCTCCCGCCACTGCAGATGCTGGTGGCACTGGCGTTTCTGATCGGCGCGGGCATCTATCTCTGTGGCGAGAGCGCCCGCTTGCTGGGGGTGCATGACCACGGGGGCATCGTCTTCGACGAGATTGTCGGCTATGTGGTGGCCTGCCTGCCGCTGATGCCGGCGCTGCGACCCGAGGGGCAGCCGATGGCGCTGGGGCTGCTGCTGGCCTTCGGGCTGTTCCGGTTCTTCGACATCCTCAAGCCGGGGCCGATCCGCTGGCTGGATGCGCGACTGGACGGCGGTGTCGGCATCATGGCCGATGACCTGCTGGCGGGGGTATTCGCGGCGGCAATCCTCTATCTGGGTAATCTTGCCTATCCTTGATTATCAGTCGCTGTCGCTGCACCCTGAAACCTTCCTTGCGCCACGCCGGACATTGTCGGTAACAAGTATTACGATGGGAGATCGAGGATGAAAGCCTTGCGTATCGGTTGTGCCTCCGCCTTCTGGGGGGATACCGCCACCGCAGCATCGCAGCTGGTCCATCAGGGCGAGATCGACGTGCTGGTGTTCGACTATCTCGCCGAGATCACCATGTCGATTCTGGCCGCCAAGCGCATGCGTGATCCGCAGGCCGGGTATGCGGTGGATTTTGTCGACCACGTCATGGCGCCATTGCTCCCCGAGATCCACCGGCGCGGTATCCGGGTGGTGGCCAATGCCGGCGGCGTCAACCCGCTGGCCTGCAAGGCGGCACTGGAAGCGGTGGCGGAGAAGGCGGGCATCGCCTTGACCGTGGCGGTGGTCCTGGGTGATGACCTGCTGCCGCAGCGCGACCGCTTTGCCGACGCCCGGCATCTCGATGATCCGGCGCTGCCGATGCCGGCCACGCTCGTGTCGATGAACGCCTATCTCGGGGCTGCCCCCATCGCGGCGGCCTGGCAGGCCGGTGCCGATGTGATCATCACCGGCCGTTGCGTTGATTCTGCCGTGGTGCTGGGGCCGCTGATGGGGCATTTCGGGTGGTCGCTGGACGAGTACGACCGACTGGCCATGGGCAGCCTGGCCGGCCACATCGTGGAGTGTGGGGCCCAGTGCACCGGCGGTAACTTCACCGACTGGGAAACCGTGGCGGACGGCTACGCCGACATGGGATTTCCCATCGTCGAGTGTCAGGCGGACGGCGATTTCGTGGTGACCAAACCCGCAGGCACCGGCGGCCGTGTGACACGCCATACGGTCGGTGAGCAGATGCTGTATGAAATCGGTGATCCCCGGGCCTACCTGCTCCCCGATGTGAGCTGCGACTTCACCGGGGTCACGCTGACCGACCTGGGTGAGGACCGGGTGGCCGTGGCCGGGGCGCGGGGGCAGGCACCGACCGATCACTACAAGGTGAGTGCGACCTATCCGGCCGGCTGGCGCTGCGCGGCATTGTTCATGATTGGCGGCATCGATGCCGCGCGCAAGGGACGCGCCAGCGCCAGCGCCGTGGTCGACAAGGTTCGGCGGCAACTGCTGGCCGCAGGACTGGGAGACTTCTCCGGTGTCGATATTCACTGCATCGGCGCCGAGGAGAGCTATGGCCCGCATGCGCGCGAGGCGGCCCGCGCCACCCGCGAAGTGGTGGTCAAGATTGCGGTGCAGCACCCCAATCCCAAGGCCCTCAAGCTGTTTTCGCGCGAGATTGCGCAGGCGGCCACGGCCATGGCCCCTGGATTCACCGGGTATTTCGGCGGCGGGCGGCCAGAGCCGCATATGGTGCCCAAGCTGTTCTCGACCCTGGTGCCGAAGGCCGCAGTGCCGATCGAGGTGGTCGTAGGGACCACACGAGCGTCGGTCACGGTGCCCGACTCAGGTGGGTACGTGCCGCCCTCGGAGCGCCCGTTGTCCGCCGCCACCGCGCCCGCCACCGATGCGCTGGTGCCGCTGGTCCGCCTTGCGGTGGCCCGCTCCGGTGACAAGGGGGACCACGCCAATATCGGCGTGATGGCGCGTGACCCGGCCTACCTGCCGTATATCGAAGCTGCCTTGACGCCCAATGCGGTGGCGGCCTGGTTTGCCCATGTGTTGCGCGATGGTGCGCAGGCGGCGGTGCAGCGCTGGGCGCTGCCGGGTTCTGACAGCTTCAATTTCCTGTTGCCGCATGCGCTCGGCAGCGGGGGTGCCGCCTCGCTGCGAACCGACCCTCAGGGCAAGGCCTTTGCCCAGATGTTGCTGGAATTTCCGGTGCCGGTGCCCGCGTCGATGGTGAAATGATGTTGCTCCGCAGCATCGTGCTGGGGACAATTGTGTCTCCCGTTTCCGCTCGCCCCCGTACGGTCCGATATGAACGAACTGCAACCACTGCTCGACAACAATGCCCGCTGGTCGGATGCCTCCGTCGACCGTGACCCCGAGTTCTTCAAGCGCCTGCAGCGGCAGCAGGCCCCCGATTATCTGTGGATCGGCTGTTCGGATTCACGGGTTCCGGCCAATGACATCGTCGGCCTGCTGCCCGGCGAGTTGTTCGTCCATCGCAATGTGGCCAATGTGGTGCCGCACTCCGACGTCAACTGTCAGTCCGTGATCCAGTTTGCGGTGGACGCGCTGAAGGTCAAGCACATCATGGTGGTCGGTCACTATGGCTGTGGCGGGGTCCAGGTGGCCTTGGAAGGGCGTCGCATTCAGGGGGTGGTGGACTACTGGCTGGGCCACGTCCGCGATATCGCCGGTCGCTACAAGCCGCTGTTGGAAGCCGAGGCGGATCCCTACCAGCGGGCCACCCTGTTGGTGGAGCTCAATGTGCTGGAGCAGGCGCTCAACGTCTGCTTCTCCGCCGTGGTGCAGGATGCCTGGGCGCGCGGGCAGAAGCTGGCGGTGCACGGCTGGGTGTACAGCCTGGCGGACGGGCGGGTGCGGCAGCTGGGGTTGTCGGCAGACAGCCCCGAATCCCTGAAGGGCCTTCGGGAAACGGCGCTCGAACGCATTCTGGCAGCGCGCGCGGCGCGCCAGGCGACCCGTCAGACACGTGCTGCTGGCGCGTGACACTTTGAGGCCGATGCCCTTCAACCCTTACAATAGCGGGCTGCCGCGCGGATTTTCCGCCCCTTCTTCGTGATTCGAGGTTATCCCCAGAACCATGAGTATTGAACGTGATGTGATGGAGTACGACGTCGTGGTGGTTGGAGCCGGTCCGTCCGGCCTGGCCGCGGCGATCCGGCTCAAGCAGCTTGCCGACTCCGCGGGCAAGGAACTGAGTGTCTGCGTGGTCGAGAAGGGCTCGGAGGTTGGCGCTCACATCCTGTCCGGGGCGGTGTTCGAGCCGCGTTCGTTGAACGAGCTCTTCCCCGATTGGAAGGAGCGTGGTGCGCCGCTGAACGTGCCGGTGACAGGCGACGACATTTATTTCTTCCGCAGCGAGAAGGCTGCGTTCAAGATGCCGAACCTCTTTGTGCCCAAGACGATGCACAACGAGGGGAACTACATTGTCTCGATGGCAAACCTTTGTCGCTGGATGGCCCAGCAGGCCGAGGCGCTGGGTATCGAGATTTATCCCGGTTTTGCCGCGCAGACCGCGATCATCGAGGACGGCGTTGTCAAGGGCATCACCGTGGGTGACATGGGCGTGAGTCGCGACGGCGACCACAAGCCCGACTTCACCCCCGGCATGGAATTGCGCGCCAAGTACACCGTGTTTGCCGAGGGCTGTCGCGGGCATATCGGCAAGCAGCTGATTGCGCAGTACAAGCTTGCTGAGGAGGCGGATCCTCAACATTTCGGCATCGGCATCAAGGAGATCTGGACGATTCCGGAGTCTCAGCACAAACCCGGGTTGGTTGTGCATGGCGCCGGATGGCCGCTGGACCTGCTGGGCACCAGCGCGCTCGGTGGCTCGTTCCTGTACCACTTCGAGAACAATCAGGTGCTGGTGGGTCTGATCGTCGACCTGTCGTATACCAACCCGTACCTGTCGCCGTTCGACGAGTTCCAGCGTTTCAAGCATCACCCCGTGATCAGGCAGTATCTGGAGGGAGGCACGCGAACCGCTTACGGCGCGCGCGCGCTGAACAAGGGCGGCATTCACTCGTTGCCAAAGTCGGTGTTCCCGGGCGGGATGCTGGTTGGATGCGATTTGGGCACGATGAACTACGCCAAGATCAAGGGCAATCACACGGCCATGAAATCCGGCATGCTGGCAGCCGAAGCCATCGCCGAAGCGCTGTTTGCGGGTGGGGAAGGGGGCGATACGCTTGCCAGCTACCCTGAGAAGTTCAAGGCGAGCTGGTTGCACGACGAGCTGTACCGTTCACGCAACTTTGGACCGTTCCTGCACAAGTTCGGCGCCTTGATCGGCGGCGCCCTGAACTACATTGAGCAGAACTGGTTCGGCGGCAAGTTTCCCTTCACCCTGCATGACCTCAAGGCGGATCACACCACGCTGAAGCCCGCCGCCGAGGCGCAGCGGATCGAGTATCCCAAGCCCGATGGACAGCTGAGCTTCGACAAGCTGTCTTCGGTATTCCTGTCATCAACCAACCATGAGGAGGACCAGCCGGTTCACCTCAAGCTAGCCGACGCCAGCATCCCCATCGCCAGAAACCTGCCGATGTACGACGAGCCAGCCCAGCGTTATTGCCCGGCGGGTGTCTACGAAGTGGTGGGTGAGGGTAGCGAGCAGCGCTTCCAGATCAACGCGCAGAACTGCGTGCACTGCAAGACCTGCGACATCAAGGACCCGGCCCAGAACATCACCTGGGTGGCGCCGGAAGGCGGCGGCGGGCCCAACTACGCCGGCATGTAACCGGCAATCACCGAATCCGATGGATTCACGACAGTCACCTTTGATCCAGTAGAGAGGCCCATGAAAGCACTCGTAAGCGTCAAGCGCGCCGTGGACTACAACGTCCGCATCCAGGTCAAGCCCGATGGCTCGGGCGTTGTGACCGATGGCGTCAAGCACTCGATGAACCCCTTCGATGAAATCGCCATGGAAGAAGCGGTCCGCCTGAAGGAAAAGGGCGTGGTCACGGAAATCGTGGCGGTGACCATTGGGGGTGCGAAGAATGAAGAGACCCTGCGCACGGCGCTGGCCTTCGGTGCGACGCGCGCCATCCACGTCAAAGAAGATGGTGAAGTGCAGCCGCTGACCGCAGCCCGGGCGCTGGCGGCGGTGTTCAAGAAGGAAGAGGCACAGCTGCTGCTGTGCGGCAAGCAGGCGATTGACGACGACGCCAACCAGACCGGCCAGATGACCGCGGCGCTGCTCGACGCGCCGCAGGCCACCTTTGCCTCCAAGGTGGAAATCGCGGACGGCAAGGCGACCGTCACGCGTGAGATTGATGCCGGTCTGGAAACGCTGGAAGTCGATCTTCCGGCGGTGATCACCACCGACCTGCGTCTCAATGAGCCGCGCTATCTCAAGCTGCCGGACATCATGAAAGCCAAGCGGGTGCAGATCGAGGCCACCAGCTTCGCCGATCTGGGCGTGGAAGCTGCCGCTGCGGTCAAGGTCACCAAGACCGCACCGCCGCCGAGCCGCTCCAAGGGCGTCATGGTCAAGACCGTTGACGAACTGGCCGCCATGCTCAAGGAAAAGGGCCTGGTCTAAAACCGTTTTGTGCGTGGCGGATGCCTGCGGGGTCCGCACGCTTGAAGGAGTATCGAGATGAGCAAGATTCTGGTTGTCGCAGACCACGCCGAAGGCAAGCTGAACGCCGGTGTGGCCAAGACGATGTCCGCCGCCCAGCAGATTGGCGGTGATGTGCATGTGCTGGTACTGGCGGCTGATGGCAAGGCGGTGGGTGATCAGGCTGCCAAGCTGGCCGGGGTGAGCCAGGTGCTGGTGGTGGACAATGCCGCGAATGCCGAACCGATGGCGGTGGTGCTGGCGCCACAGATCGTGGAAGTGGCCAAGGGTGGGTATACCCATGTGTTGGTGTCCGGCAACACCTTCGGCAAGGATCTGGCGCCGCGCGTTGCCGCGCTGCTGGGCGTGCCACAGGTGTCCGACATCATGGCGGTGCACAGCGCCACGAGCTTTGACCGCCCGATCTATGCGGGCAACGCGATCACCACGGTGGAAGCGCCCGCGGGCACCATCGTAGCCACGGTACGGCTGGCTTCCTTCAACGCGGTGGCTGCCGATAACAGCGCCGCGGTGGAGTCGAAGAGCCTGAGTGCCGCGCTGCCGGGGCATACCCGCTACAAGGGACTGGCGGCGCAGAAGTCGGAGCGCCCTGACCTGCAGAGTGCCGCTCGTGTGGTGTCCGGTGGCCGTGCGCTCGGATCGTCCGAGAACTTCAAGGTGATCTTCGATTTTGCCGACAAGATCGGTGCTGGCGTCGGGGCGTCCCGCGCCGCTGTCGACTCGGGCTATGTGCCGAACGACATGCAGGTCGGCCAGACCGGCAAGATCATCGCGCCGGAGCTGTATATCGCGGCCGGGATCTCCGGGGCCATCCAGCACCTCGCCGGCATCAAGGATGCCAAGACCATCGTCGCCATCAACAAGGATGCGGAAGCACCGATCTTCGAAGTGGCCGACATCGGGCTGGTGGGCGACCTGTTCACCGTATTGCCGGAGCTGCAGGGCAAGCTCTGAGCTACCCCCTCCGGGGGAGCGCAAGCGGTACGCTAGAGGGGCCGGGATACCGGCCCCTTTTTCTTTGGTGGAGGAGTTTTCATGCCGTATCAGTCCGTGTTCGCGCCCGATCTGTTCAAGGATCAGGTGATCCTGATCACCGGCGGCGGCTCCGGGATCGGGCGCTGCACCGCCCACGAGCTTGCAGCCTTGGGCGCCAAGGTGATCATCACGGGTCGCAAGCAGCGCAAGCTCGACGCCACCCTGGCCGAGATCGAAGCGGATGGCGGCCAGGCGGCGGGTTATACCTTCGATATTCGCGACGAGGACGCGGTCAAGGCCACCGTGCGGCAGATGCTCAAGGACCATGGTGCCCTGCATGGTCTGGTCAACAATGCCGGCGGGCAGTATCCGATGCCCCTGGAATACATTGGCAAGAAGGGTTGGGAGGCGGTGGTCGCCAACAACCTCACCGGCGGCTTTCTGGTGGCGCGGGAATGCTATACGCAGCATTTCAAGCATCACGGTGGCGCCATCGTCAACATGCTGGCAGACATGTGGGGCGGCATGCCCAACATGGGGCACTCAGGCGCCGCGCGTGCCGGCATGATGAATTTCACCGAAACTGCGGCCACTGAGTGGGGGGTGGCCGGCGTGCGCGTCAACGCGGTGGCGCCCGGCTACATTGCCAGTAGCGGCATGGATCACTATGACCCCCGGTTCGCGCGGGAGGTCATCCCCAAGCTCAAATCGATGGCGCCCCTCAAGCGCATGGCGGAGGAGGCCGAAGTCAGCGCGGCCATTGTGTTTCTGTTGAGCCCCGGGGCAGCCTTCATCACCGGGACCTGCATCAAGATCGACGGTGGCTCCGGATTGAGCGCCAAGACCTTCCCGATGCTGGATCACGACAACGCCAAACCATTCACCGGTTTCCATCGCGCCTTCAAGCCCAAGGCCGTCAACTGAGGTCCACCATGCCTACCGCCAAGAAACCTGCCAGCCGCGCACCCGCCAAACCCAAGGTCCCCAAGGCCTCTGCACCCAAGGCCACGCGTTCGCCCAAGGCGACCGCCCTGCTGGAAGCGCATGTCGCCTGGTGGCGAACGCGACTGACCGATGACGCGATGCTGGAGGCCTGGATGCGACTCGAGCTGGACCGCATCCTCGCCGATGCAGCGCAACTCAAGCTCAAGGAGGTGGTGAGTGCCGCCCAGATCAAGGCGGTGGCGAAACGCTATGCCGTTGAGCTGGATCTCAAGGGCGGCATTCCGGAGCTGGTCAGCAACGTGGCCCGCGCGCTGTACAACTCACCGGCGCACGACAAGACGCGCATCGTCGACGTGCTGCCCGAGCCGCATTTCCTGGACATGCTGGACAAGGCCCTGGAGCTGGAGGCATTGAGAGCCGACCTGGTGCGGGGTATTGCCGGCACTCCGATCTTCACCGCGTTCGCGTCCGACCTGCTCTACAACGGCATTCGCGACTACGTGACCTCCCAGAGCGAGGTGGCCCAGCGCATCCCCGGTGCGAGCTCGATGATGAAGCTCGGCAAGAGTGTGCTGAACCGGGCTCGTCCGGACCTGGAGAACACCGTGGAGCAGGGCCTGCGCAAGTACATCAGCCGCACCGTGGAGGCGACCGCGCATCAGAGTGCCGAGCTGCTGATCAAGCGGCTCGACAGCCGCACCCTGCGAGGGATGGCGCTGGAGATCTGGCAGGGACTGAAGACAACGCCGATTGGGCACTTCAAACGGGAAATCCGCCAGCTCGACATGGAAGAAGGCTTCGTGCTTGGCTACGCCTACTGGGGCGCGCTGCGGAAAACGCCGTACTTCATCGCCCTGCTCGATGCCGGCATCGACAGTTTCTTCAAGCAGTATGGCGACGAGACGCTGACGGCCCTGTTGGACGATCTGGGCATCACTGATGACATGATGATTGCCGAGGGGATGCGGTTTGCACCGCCGGTGATCAAGGCTTTGTCGAAGAAGAAGCTGCTGGATCCAGTGATCACACGGCAGCTGCAGGACTTCTACGATTCGCCGGAAGTGGCCGCGCTGCTTGATGCATGAGGGGATGCACCATCGCTGCGCCCGAGACGGCCGCTGAGCGGGGCGGCTGGTGATCCGCCGACTGCCCCGGTGGGTGGAGGTTGGCGGCTTCTGGCTGGCCGGCATTGCCGGCTTCGTCAATGCCATCGGGCTGCTGGGCTTCCAGCATCAGGCAGTCTCACACCTGACCGGTACCTCGACGCTGCTGGGGGTCGCCATGGTCGGACTGCAGTGGCGGGACAGCGCCCACCTTTTGGGCATCCTGATGGCCTTTGTGGTCGGTGCTGCGCTCAGTGGAATGATCATCAACAACGCGGTGCTGCGACTGGGGCGGCGGTACAGCGCCGCGTTGCTGTTGGAGGCGGGACTGTTGCTGACCGCCATGTTGAGCCTGCTGATGGGTTCGAACATGGGGCACTTTCTGGCGTCCGCTGCCTGTGGATTGCAGAACGGCATGGTCAGCACCTACAGCGGGGCTATCGTGCGGACAACCCATGTCTCGGGACTGTTCACCGACCTCGGGACCATGCTGGGTGCCCGTCTGCGCGGTCACGCACTCGATCGTCGACGTTTCGCGCTCTATGGCTTGTTGATTGCCGGCTTCGTTCTGGGGGGCGTGGCCGGCGCCTGGGGCTTTCTCCGATACGGTTTCTGGGCCCTGCTCGCACCGACAGTGGCGGCGTCGATGCTGGCGGCGCTGTACGAGGTGTATCGACTGCGGCAGCAGCGTTAACGACGAGTTCAGGCACACGGCGCGAGGATGAGGCCGACGTCAATGACGTCCGTTTCATTCAATCAGGTCGATCACGACCAAGGAGAGCGAACCATGAGCAAGATGAACGTCAAAACCCGCAACACTCTCAGCCCGATCCTGCTGGCCGCCGCGTTGGGCGTCGGCATGCCGATGGCGGCGATGGCTGCCGAACCCCAGGACATGTCCGAGAAGAGCACGATGGAGCGTGCGGGTGACTATGTGGCTGATTCCGCACTGACGACCAAGGTCAAGACTGCGCTACTGGCAGAGGATGACCTGAGCGCGCTGGACATCAGCGTCGAGACCCACCAGGGTGTCGTGACCCTGACCGGCGCGGTTGAGTCGGACGCCCAGATCGAGTTGGCCGAGCGTGTGGTGACCGATCTTGATGGCGTGAAAGACGTCAACAACCGCCTGATCGCCAAGCAGGGCTGAAGCCCAGCGGCGCAAGCAGCGCATCACCGCTAATCGGTGAAAGAGGCGCCGGCCTTCGGGTCGGCGCCTTTTTTTGAGCGGCCTGATGCAGAGACCGTTTTACGGCCGGCGAAACACCAGATTGGCGTTCGCGGTGTACGCCAGCGCATCGGCCTCAGCCGCGACTTCGGCATGCCGGACCCGCAGCAACCACAGTCCGCCGCGCTCCAGCGGCAGTTCGGCCACACCTTCGGCATCGCTGTTGACCGTTACCGGTGCGCGCGGGCCATCGGCTTGGCGCACGAATCCTTCGTGGGTGGCGGTAATGCGGGTCGCCAACGGCTGACCATCGAACAGCACCCGAACCCTCAGCGGCGTGACGGCCGGATGGGACAGGGGCACCAGTTCCAACCGATGCCCGACCACCTGCCCATACTGCCCATAGCGGGCGTCTACTTCCTCCAAGCGGAACAGGGCCTTGCTGAAGCCGTCATTGCGCGTGGGCACGTCCACGTGTGCTTTGCCGGGTGTCTGAAGGCGGGTGTACTGCGCCGCCACCACATAGCCCTGGGGCGTCTGCGGCGCGGTATCGGCGAGCAGGCGGAGCGCCGGCTCGTCGGCCTGCAGCGACAGGCGGGTCCGGCCGGCGGCATCCACGCGTTCGACCGTCACCGCTTCGACCGGCAGCAAACGTTCGCCGACGAACAGTTCCTCGGTCATCAGCACCGAGACACGGTCATCGGCATCAGGGCGCAGCAGGAACTGATGGGCGAGGGCGAGGGGACTGAAAGCGGTGAGCAGCAGGGCGCAGGGGCGCCCCTCCATGAACTCGTAGAGATCCTCCAGCGCCATCTCGCCGGTAGTGAGCAGGTCCCGTTT